>JBEKUP010000090.1:0-16564 GCA_049514915.1 Occallatibacter sp.
GCACCGGTCCGGTACCGTCAACTGCGCCCGTCCCGCTTGCGCCTCCAGCGAAGTCAGCAGAACCGCCAGGAATCCAAACGATCCCAGCTTCGGGTGAATCAGGCATGTATTCTTCCCCGTCCATCCCAGCCCCGCCGCCGTGGCCAGCGACCGCTCCACCACCGGTCCCGTGTCCACGTAGCTCCGCGCTTCAAACTCGCCAAACTCCTCCCGAAGCCGCGCCTCCAGAGCCTTCAACCGTTTCAGCAATACTTTGTGGTAGTCCGATGGCCTCCTCACTCCGTCGGCATGCACACGGCTACTCCACGCATAGCGCGCAATCCAGCCGGCCCCCTCATCAGCGGGTGCCGTCGATCTCGGCTCGGCGCTCTCATAGCTTGCAAAGCAAACAATCGCCGTCCGCGCCCACGGAAACGGGTTCCTTACGCGCGCCCGCAGCAACGGCGCTTCTTCGCCGATGCCTCCCGGCCCACACCGCTCCAGGTAAGCCATCGTCCCGGCATGCCCTGCCTTCACCCACTCCTCAAACCGGCCCGCATCCCTCTCTTCCTCCGCATGAGGCAGCGGAACCAGTCCGGCCTCGGCGAACCCCGCCGCCAACGCCCAGGCGCGCGCCCGTTCGCTCTCCAACTCAAGGTACTTTTCCGCCTTGTGTTCCGCCTCTCGCACTTTGCCAGCGCCTTCCACTTTCACCATATTCCATTCATCTTGCGGTGGTCGCCGCCCCCATTTTTCACGCAGGCCGGCAGGTCATACGCTATTCTGGAAAGACCCCGGGGCCAGCAGACCGGCCCACAGGAAGACTCCTATGGACCTCAAACTCTTCAGCTTGGCAGGGCCGCAGCTGCCCCCTATCGAGACGCTTACCGAGTTGGTCCGGGGCAACGACCAGCTTCTCCTTGAACACTACATCCCGCTTGTTCGTGAGGCTCCCATCTCGCTCGACTTCATCTCCGTCCGCCGCGTCGATGCAGCCGGCGTTTCGGCCCTGCTCACCCTTTACACCACGGCTCACAAGGCGGGTCATCGATTCGACATCCTGAATGCGTCCACGCGGGTCGTTCAAACCTTGGCTCTGCTGGGCCTCGACGGCCTTCTCCTGGCCGGCATTGAGCCCCAGGCCGCTAACCTGAACTGAGGCTTCCCCGCTTCGCCTTGATCCCATAGAACCATCAAAACGGGATTAATTCCCGGCCCCGCAGAGCGACGGCCCTGATCACCGCGCGCGAAATGGAACCGGCCACACCCCCATTTGCGTATTAGGGGTTGACTGTCCACTTGCGGACGCCGGAATCAAAACCGAACACCCCGGGCTGGAACAGGGAAAATCGAAGCAAAAATAACCCTTGTTGTTTCAGTCGTTTCGTTTGGTTTCTCTTTGGCAGCAAGAGTGCAACTGACACGGTGTACGCAAATCACAAGGCGCGGCGCCCCAGGTTGGGAGCTGCATGATCCATAGGAGGTTTTATATGACTACCGCGATCTGCGACACAACAACGACCATGGCCATTGAGGCCGCCGATTCAACGGAATTGGTCCGGGGTCATGATCAGTGGCTTCTGCAGCGCATCATGCCGCTCGTCCATCACCAGAGCCTCGTCCTCGACTTCAGCCCCATCGAACGGATCGATGCGGCCGGCATAGCCGCTCTAATTTCGGTCTATGCGACGGCCTGCCAGGAAGGCCACAATTTCACCATCTGCAATCCCTCGCGTCACGTAGCGAAAATCCTCGCTCTGGTTGGCCTGGACCGCATTCTCCTGTCCCAGAATGCGGTTCGCGCCTCACAATCCGGACCCGACTTCCAGCGTTCGGCGGCGTGATCCTGCCCGGGTCGCACCAAAAATTCATCCCAGCGACTCGCCGAGTCTCAAATTGCGAAAATTCCCACCTAAGAATAGTAAAAGACAATATTTGCAAGCAAATCGTCTGTGACCGGGAACACAGGCAGCCCTGAGGGCACGGAGATATTCATAGGAACGACTTATGAATGCCGCGAGGCGCAGTCGGCTGTCTGGATGACTCGCACGCGCTCAGCCCCTTGAGCAAAAACTCTCCGTTCAAGCCCCTGAGCCACCGTTCCGCCACCCTCTCAAGTGAACCGCCCCGTGGAATCTTACATACGGAGGCATCATCCCATGACGCAGGGCGCTGTGGATAAACAGCTTGCCGCGCAGGCAAGCTCAACCTCAACTCCAACAACCTATGTCTACTTCTTCGGCGGCGGCGCTGCTGACGGTAATGGCCGCATGAAGGATGTGCTCGGCGGCAAGGGTGCCGGCCTCGCGGAAATGACCAACGCCGGCTTGCCGGTCCCTCCCGGATTCACCATTCAGACTGAAGCCTGTCGCGAATTCATGCGCGGAGCCCTCAGTCCTCAAATTGACATCGAGATGCACGAAGCGCTCGACCGGCTCGAGCGGCTGCAGGGCCAGAAGCTCGGAGCGGGCGAAAACCCCCTGCTCGTCTCTGTCCGCTCCGGCGCAAAGTTTTCCATGCCCGGCATGATGGACACCATCCTCAACCTCGGCCTGAATGATCACGCCGTCGAAGCGCTCGCCAAGCGCAGCAGCAACCCCCGCTTCGCCTATGACTCCTATCGCCGCCTCATCCAGATGTTCGGCGACGTGGTACTCGACATCCACAAGCACAAGTTCGAAGTGATCTTCGACAGCATCAAGGAACGCGAGGGAGTCAAGTTCGATTACGAGCTCACCCCCCAGGCCCTCAAAGATGTGATCGTCGAATACAAGAAGCTGGTGAAGAAAGAAACCCACAAGGAATTCCCCCAGAACCCACTCGACCAACTCGTCCAGGCCCGCAACGCCGTATTCAGGAGCTGGCAGAACGATCGCGCCAAGACCTATCGCCGCATCAACCATATCGATGACTGGCTGGGCACAGCAGTAAACGTGCAAGCCATGGTTTTCGGCAATCTCGGCGAGACCTCCGGCACCGGCGTTGGCTTCACCCGCAATCCCGCCAACGGCGAGCGCGTCTTCTTCGGCGAATACCTGATGAATGCCCAGGGCGAGGACGTCGTTTCCGGTGTCCGCACCCCGCAGCCCATCAGCGAACTTGAGCGCACCATGCCCAAGGTCTATGACCACTTGCGCGCTATCACCTGGAAGATGGAAAAGCACTATCGTGACATGCAGGACTTCGAGTTCACCATCCAGGATGGCAAGCTCTACATGCTGCAGACTCGCAACGGAAAACGCACTGGCATGGCAGCCGTCCGCGTGGCCATCGACATGGTCCGCGAAGGCCTCATCACTCAGGAAGAAGCCATCTTCCGCGTCGAACCCAACCAGTTGTATGACTTCCTCGTTCCCCGTCTCGATGAGAAGGGCTCCGAAGTCGTCATCCTGGCCACCGGCCTGCCCGCCTCGCCCGGTGCTGCTGTCGGCCAAATCGTCTTCACTGCCGAGGACGCCGTCAAGTATCACGACAATGGGCAATACCCAGTTATCATCCTCGTCCGTGGCGAAACCACTCCGGAAGATATTGCCGGCATGGAAGTGGCCGCCGGCATTCTCACCTCCCGCGGCGGCATGACCTCCCACGCGGCTGTCGTCACCCGCGGCATGGGCAAATGCTGCGTGGCCGGCGCCGGAGACATACAGGTCAATGAGAAAGCCAAAGAGCTCCGCGTCAAGGGGAAGATATTCCACCAGGGCGACTGGATCTCGCTCGACGGAACCACTGGCCGCGTCATCGAAGGCAAGCTCAAGACCCTCCCTGCCCAGCCCGACGATGCAGATTTGGTCAAATTCATGAGCTGGGTCGATCCGGTTCGCCGGCTCAAGATCCACGCCAACGCGGACATTCCCCGCGATGCCAAACAGGCTCGCCTGTTCGGCGCCGAGGGCATCGGCCTCTGCCGCACAGAGCACATGTTCTTTGCAGAAGACCGCATCGATTTCATGCGCGCCATGATCCTGGCCGACAACGAGGCTGACCGTCGCGAAGCCCTCAAGAAGCTCCTGCCCATGCAGCGCGCCGACTTTGTGGGCTTGCTGGAGAGCATGGATGGCCTTCCGGTGACCATCCGCCTGCTCGATCCGCCTCTGCACGAGTTTCTTCCCCAGCGGGAAGATCTGCTCGTCCAGATCCAGCATCTGGAAGACACCAAGCCTCGCTCGCCAAAGCTGAAGGAGCTCCGCACCCTGCTGGCCCGTGTTCAGGACCTGCATGAGATGAACCCCATGCTCGGCCTGCGCGGCTGCCGCCTCGGCATCGCCTATCCCGAGATCACCGAGATGCAGTCCCGCGCCATCTTTGAGGCCGCGGTCTACATCAAAACCCACGGCGGCGATCCGCACCTCGAGATCATGGTCCCGCTCATCTCTTCAATTGAAGAAATGCGCAATCAGACCGCCATCATCCGCTCAGTCGCCGAACAGGTCTTCAAGGAAAAGGGCTCAACAGTCAACTACCTCGTGGGAACCATGATCGAGTTGCCCCGCGCAGCCCTCACCGCCGACCAGATCGCCGAAGAAGCCGAGTTCTTCAGCTTCGGCACCAACGATCTCACGCAGACCACCTTCGGCATCTCGCGCGACGACATCAACCAGTTCCTCCCGGCCTACATGAGACACGGCATCTTCAAGCAGGATCCTTTCGCCACCCTCGACCAGGCTGGCGTCGGCGTCCTCGTCAAGATGGCCACAGCCAAGGGACGCAACACCCGGCCCAACCTGAAGGTCGGCATCTGCGGCGAGCATGGCGGCGATCCTGAAACCGTCAAGTTCTGCCACAAAATCGGCCTCAACTACGTCTCCTGCTCGCCTTTCCGCCTGCTCACCGCAAGGTTGGCCGCCGCACAGGCCGCACTTCAGGAGATTCAATCGCCTGACATCCACAGCGGCACCTGCTAAGTCTTCCACCTGCCTGAACCATCGGGGGCGCGGCCATCGGCCGCGCCCTTGGTGTTTGCGCTTCGACCTCTCGATTTCATGGAAAGAGCTCCGCCGAGTGCGGGCAACAGCGCGCACGCCATTCTCATCACATTTATAGACGCCCGCAGCTTTGGCGCGGGTTTTGCGAGGCAGTTTTCAAGCGGTGGCCCGGCATTCCGCTTATGCGCCACTGTGCTCTCGCACGAGCGACCCCAGGAGATCCCCATGAACTTCAATAATCTGAACATTAATTACCAAAGCCCCGTCTTCATCATTGGCGTCGTTGTCCTCCTCGCCATAGCAGTCATCGTCGCTGTCATCGTCGACCGGCGCAGGAAAACCAGCCTCAGACTCCGTAACCGCTTCGGTGCCGAGTACGACTACTGTCTGCGCGAGCACAAGGCCAGAGACAAAGCCGAAGCCGACCTCGAGGGAAGGATTCAACGCGTAAACCAACTCAAGATTCGAGAATTGACAGGCTCGGAGCGCGCCCGATTAGTTGCTGAGTGGGACTCCGTGCAATCCCGCTTCATCGATCATCCACGCGGCGCGGTCACCGAAGCCGACGAACTTGTAAATGCAGTCATGCAAACCCAAGGCTTCCCCGCCAGCGGCTTTGTGCAGCGCGCTGCAGACATCTCGGTGCATCATGCTCACCTGGTCGATTCCTACCGCACTGCGCATGAAATCACGGTGAGCGCCGCCAACAATGAAGCCACCACGGAAGAATTGCGCACCGCCATGATTCACTACCGTGCGCTTTTTGATGAACTCCTTCAGATCAAGGCGCCGGTCGTGCACCGGCAAGTCGCCTGAGTCCACGCCGCAAACACTTAGCCGCCTCGAGCCGGTTTGGTCTCCGCTAGTTGCTCAATGTGTGCACACCCAGTGTGTGCATAATAGAACGGTCACACGACCGAAAAACCCGTTATGCTCCACTGGAGAGGTTTCTGGCCGCATGCGCATCCGTTTGGCTTACGAAATTGAATTCTATGCACCCGCTGAAGTCGCCATGGTTGCGCTTCTCAACGTCCACCCCTCTCGCACCGGGGATTTGCTTGAGCCGGATGAGCTTCAGACAGTGCCGATCCTGCCCATAACCAACTACATTGACAGCTTCGGCAACCGCTGCGCCCGTTTCGTTGCGCCTCCCGGCCCCCTGCGATTGACCAACTCCACACTCATCCAGGATTCCGGCGAACCCGACATAGTCAATCTGGCCGCCCGCGAATTGCCCGTCGGCGAACTCCCAAATGAAGTCCTCATGTACCTGCTCAACAGCCGGTACTGCGAGGTCGATCGCTTCTCATCCATCGCCTTTGAACTGTTCGGCCATCTCAAGCCCGGCTGGAGCCGTGTCCAGTCCATTTGCGACTGGGTCTGGAGCAAGGTCACCTTCAACTATCAGCACGCCCGCCCCACCAAAACCGCCCTCGACGTGTACACGGAGCGCATTGGCGTCTGCCGCGACTTCCAGCATCTCGCCATCACCTTCTGCCGTGCGCTCAACATCCCCGCGCGCTATGCAACTGGCTACCTGGGAGATATCGGCGTTCCCGTCCGTCTGCCTATGGACTTTAGCGCCTGGTTCGAGGTATATCTCGATAACCGCTGGTGGGCCTTCGATGCCCGCAACAATCAACCCCGTATAGGCCGCGTGCTCATGGCGACCGGCCGCGACGCATCGGACGTCGCAATTACCACCTCATTTGGAATCGCCAACCTGACTCGCTTCTTCGTTGTTACCGAGGAAGAATCGGAGAACGCCCGCGCAGCGGAAGACTTCGCCGCCTGATGCAGAATTTCGCTTTCCCGCAGGGGTCGCGGCCCTACTTTGAATCCCCGCCCGGGGCATAATACCCTTCTCGGGTCACCACAATCAGGTCATCCTTGCTGGCCTTCAAAGCCACCTTGTGAAACCCGCCGTCGTTATCCACCACGTCCGGCGTGTAGGTCATCAGATACTGGCCGCGCAGCTCTTCCGCGATCTGCCCGTAAATCTCGTCCAGGTTGTCCTTCTTCTTGGCTTCGAAGTATCGCCCGCCAGTTCGCGTGGCGATCTTCTCCATAATCTTCTTTCCATCCACTTCGGGCTTGCTCTCTCCACCGCCGCGACGCCCGCCGCCCCCACCGGGATAACCACCCCCGCCGCCCGGATAACCGCCGCCGCCCATGCCTCCGTGCCGTCCGCCGCCTGGGAAACCATTGCTCTGGCCACCCTCCTGCTCACCCTTGAAGTAGATGGTGTACACGGTGACATTGGCCTTATCCGCCGCGTCCACCGCGTCGTTCAGTGTCTCTTTGCTGCCCCGGTCCACGCCGTCTGAAAACACAATCAGCGCTTTGCGTCCGTCCTTGGGTAACATCAGGTCGGGCCCTGAAGCCAGGTAGATCGAGTCGTAGAGCTGCGTCCCGCCGCCTCTGCGCATCTGCCCGCCCCCACCTCTGCTCCCGCTGTCGCTGTCGTTGGTCTCCGGTCCATTGGAATTCGACTCCGCACGCGTCGGCCCCATGTCATCCAGTTCGTGGTGCAGCTTCTCGCGCGAGTTGGTAAAGTCCTCCAGCAGCTCAACCTCGTGGTCAAAGTGAATCAGGAAGGCTTCATCCTTGGCAGTCGTTGCTTTGGGATCAGCAGGCAGCATCGAATCCACAAACTTCCCCGCCGCCTTCCGCTCGCTGTCCATCGCTCCGGACACGCTGCGGCTCGTGTCCACCAGCAGCCCCAGCCGGAACGGCAAGTTCGATTCGCGCGTAAAGCTCTTGATAGTCTGCGGCCGCCCATCCTCAGTCAGCGTAAAATCGCTGCTCTTCAAGCTGGTCACCAGCGCGCCCTTTTTGTCGCGCACGGTCACCGGCAACACCACCTCCCGCGCCTGAATCTTCAAGGTCGCGACGGGTTTGTCACCGGTAGCCGGCTGAGTCCCGCTGGCAGGCTGTTGAGCTAAGCCCGAAACAGGGAGGCATGCGAGCGCAAGCATTGTGAATGCAAAGGGGATCACGAATCGATTTCGCATCATGGTGGGTTCGTTCACACTTTCAATCCGTTAGACGCCGCAAACCCCCGACCGTTGACCAACGAACTCAGCCCGCCGCAACCGGCCTTCGCACAACCAGCCGCCAAGTAAAGCTGAGGATTCTCCACACGAGCAATCCGAACCACAAGAACCAGACCAGCATCGCCAGCGAAGCTGGCAACCGCGCAGCGCCCTCTACTGGATGAAACAACGCTAGAAAACCCGCCAGAACCGCACAGACGGTGATAAACGAACCCGGTTCGCCCCACCATCTTCGCCAGCTTGGATTCCGCACCAAGGGAAATGCACCCAACAGAAACCACTGCATAGCGATCATAAGACCCAGGCCAGCATCGATTTTCCGTTGGGTCGCCATCGAGGAGGATGTAGGCTGCCACGTCATGATTCTGTGCAACCTCCCCGCGAGGGTCCAGCCCGGTGGACAAACATCCTCCCATCCCGCCAGCAAATCGGCTGGCATTTCGGTCGCCTGAACGACAACTACCTGCGGAACATAGTGCACCCACATCCCGCAAGGGCTGAAAATGACTGCCTCTCCCTCATCAGGATTCTCAGGTTTTACCGCTGGGGCAGGCGCTGGATTCACTAGCTCCGGAGCCGCCGGCGGCTTGATAGCAGCCTCCACGGCGCGCTCCATGATGCCTTCTTCCGCGTCGCTCATGGCCCTGTCATCCCTGGCCTCCATCATAAAAACCATAGACCCGGCCACCGCCAAATGAATCCCCGCCAGCAAAAGCCCACGCCGCCAATTCATGCAATCAATCTACTCCGAAGAGTCGTACGTGAATTGAAAGATCAGCAACTCCCTCAATGCGCCGATTCCTTCTTCGCCGCCTTCCCCGCCGCTTTTCCCTCGCACTCCTTGCCTCCGCAAAGCGCGCCCGTAATCCCGTGCCCTTCGGTAACGGTATAAATCCGGTCCACCGCCGGCAGCTTTACCTTCTCCGTCGTCCCGTCCGGCCAATGAATCTCCGCCGTCCCAGCGTCCGTCGCATCGCCCAGCCCAAAGTGCGGTCGCCGGTCGTTGGATGAAATATAACTCCCGCTGGCCAGCACATCCTGCCGCATCCGCATCCCGTTGGCACTCAGAAACACAGTCGCGCAAGTCGCATCGCGCGGACTCTTGCCCGACCCCACCAGCTTCATCTCCACCCAATGATGCTTGTCCGGATTCACATTCCTCAGCAGCACCGGCGGCCCGTCGATAGGATTGATAATCACATCGATCTTGCCGTCGTTGAACAGGTCGCCATACGCCATACCGCGCGCCGGAATCACGTCCGCCAGTCCCGTCCCCTTCACTGGCGGGATATATTCGAACCGCCGTTCCCTTCCATTTGTCGATGGCACATTGCGAAACAACAGGGGCCGCTCCGCGAACGTAGTCCCCCAGTCGTGCTGGTCCACCTCGGGATACACATGCCCATTCACCATGAACAGATCCAGCCACCCATCGTTGTCGTAATCCAGAAACCCATCGCCCCAACCCACAAACGGAATCGTCGTCTGCGCCACGCCGGCCTTGTAACTCACATCGGTAAAGCTTGCATCCCCATCGTTGTGGTACAGCACCTTGTAGTCGTCCCCAAAGTCCGTCACAAAAAAATCCACCAGCCCGTTGTTCTCGTAGTCCCCTGGGGCAATTCCCATCGACGCAATTTCCCGCCCGTCCTTGTTCAGCGCAAATCCCGACTCATAGCTCTGGTCGTCAAAGGTGCCATCCCCTTTGTTGATGTAAAGAAAGTTCGGTTCTGAATCGTTGCCCACCACCAGGTCCGGCTTCCCATTCCCCTTCAGGCTCACAAAAATTGCCGTAAACCCGTAGTACTTCTCCTTGTCTTCCACGCCGGCCTTCACCGTCACGTCGGTAAACGTTCCATCTCCGTTGTTATGGAACAGGTGATCCGGCTCGCCAATCAGCCCTCTCGGCCCGCAATTGACTGATTCACCGCGATACTGGCAGTTTGCGTAACCCACCGCCTTGGTGCCCGCAATCGGCAGGTTGTTGCGATCGAAGTGCACATAGCCGGTCACGTAAAGGTCCAGCAGCCCATCCCCGTCATAGTCGCCCCAGGCCGAGCCCGGAGACCAGTTTCCCAGCGCCACTCCAGCCTTTTCCGCCACATCGGTAAACGTGCCGTCGTGGTTGTTGTGGTAGAGCCGGTTCTTGCCGTAGTTGCCCACGTAGATATCGGGCCAGCCATCGTTGTCGTAGTCGGCAATGCTTACGCCGTAACCCCAGCGGTCGTTGGTCACGCCCGCTTTCGCCGCCACATCCGTAAACGTCCCATCGTGGTTGTTGTGGAACAGCGCCGCATGAGGCGGCGTCTCCTTGCCGTCCAGCGCATCGAAGGTCGAGCCGTTCACAAGGTAAATATCCAGCCACCCGTCGTTGTCGTAGTCAATCAAGCCCACGCCCGACCCGTTGGTCTCCACAATGAACTGCTTCTGTGGCACGCCCATCTTGTGCGTCCAGCCAGACAGGCCTGCCTTCTCGGTAACGTCTTCAAACACCACCGGCCCCTGGTCCACAAAGCCGCCCGCGGTAATCGGCCTCTTCAACTCGTCGTATACCGGCTTGGCCCCAATCCCTCCGGCAATGCCTCCGCCCATACCCGTTTGAGGCTTTGCCGGAGCCGGCTCTTGCCCATGCAAATGGCAGTCAATGGGAACAACCAACACGGCGATCAGTACGCCGCAAACAATCCTGCGCATATCCGGAAACCGACTTTCCACGCATTGAAGTGTATCGCAGCCTGCCGCAGCCCTAATGTGCCCGCCCCCCATCCCTCACCGCTGCCCAATCTCCTCGAGATCAACTCGCCAACCCCAATTTCGCTCCCCGCACACGCCAACCCCCTCCAATCTGAGAGGATTAAGAGAGCCGGTTTACGTATTGGCGCATCTTGTAAGAGGACGGAATGAACCCCATCGATCAGGCGCGGGAAAGAAGCTTCCAGCAGACGCTGCTCAGCGCCCGCAGAACCATGATAGTGAGCGAGATCCTCAAGCTCGCCGTGGAAAGTTTCCAGAGCGCCAAAATGCGCTTTGCCCTCACCGCCCTTGGCATGGTCATCGGCACCGCTTCCGTCATCCTCGTCGTCACCATCGGACTCACAGGAAAGCAATTCATTCTCCAGGAACTGCAGAAAATCGAAACCAATTCGGTTGAGTTGGAGTATGCGGGCGGCGGCTCAACCGCAACGGAGCGCATCCTCTATAACGACCCCCTCACCCTCGACGACGAGAAAGCTGTAAAGGCGCAGTTACCGGGAGTGATGTACGCTTCCCCCATCCTCGAACTGCACGACCGCATCAACTTCGGCGGAGGCGTCGTCAAGGACACACTGGTACTGGGAGTGAGCCCGGAATACCAGCAAATCCGCAACCTGCTTGTCCCCGTCGGCCGATTTCTTGACGATCAGGACGACCTGGCTCACATGGAGTGCGCCGTCGTCACCGAACCCTTCGCCAAGGCCCGCTTCGGCAGCGCAGACGCCGCCGTCGGCCAGACCTTCGAGATCGACCGCATCCCGTTCACCATCATTGGCGTCTTCAAGGAGGCGGTGTCCGACTTCGGCAACTCCGAAATCGCCGACCAGACCATCCTCATTCCGTATTCCGTCGGCCGCCTCATCGCCGGCACCGAAAACGTAAAGCAGATCTACTTCTCCATGCGCTCCATGGAAGAGGTTCCCGACGCCGCCGCGGAGATCAAGCGCATCGTCCAGGCCCGCCACCGGCCCGACTCCATCTACAACACCCAGACCCTCACCGAATACCTTGAAGTTGCCGCCACCATTTCCAACTACCTCACCTGGCTTCTGATTGCCGTAGCCTGCGTCACCCTGGCCGTCGGCGGAGTCGGCATCATGAACATCATGCTGGCCAATGTCCGCGCCCGTGTCCGCGAAATCGGCATCCGCAAAGCCCTCGGCGCAACCCGGCGCGAAATCAAGCTCCAGTTTCTTGCCGAGGCGGTCATCATCTCCCTCACCGGCGGCCTTGCCGGAATCGTCGTGGGCCTTGCTCCGCCGCTCGCCATCCGTCTCTTCACCGACTACGATTTCCCCATCTCCAGCTTGTCCGTCTTTGTGGCCTTGGTCGCTGCCACGGCCGTAGGCGTCGTCTTCGGCACCGTTCCCGCCACTCGCGCCGCCCAACTCGACCCCGTCGAGGCGCTCAAGTATGAGTGATCCCGTCCACCCCGAAACCGAACCGGAACCATCGCCAGACGCGCCCACGTCCGGTCCCAACCTGCCCCTGTTCTACAGCCTCATCGCCCTCGCCCTCGTCGCAGCCATCGTTCTCGCCCTCATGATCGTGATCCCCTTCCATCACCGGCACTAGGAAATCTCGCATAGGCTCAACTTCGAAAGCCTTGTAACAAGGGCACGGCTTCAGCCGGGCCGATAAAAGCCGATAGAATGAGTTGGGCTTCAGCCCCTGCTAATTTCTGCCAGGCAATTCTCATTCAGAACCAGCCATTTTTCACCAAGCTGTTTGCCTAAACAGCCTGTCGTGAAAGTCGGGGCTTGAAAAGGCATGACTCCACAGGCTTCGTGCGGTAGGCCGGTGATTTATCCGGTAGGCCGGGGATTCATCCCCGGTATAAGCCGAGAAAAATCATCACGGCCTTTAGGCCCTGAGGTATGCCCTCTCAAAATCGCCATCGGTCTTAGGTTTCGGAGATACTTGTTCCGCGTGATATTCCAGAGCTTTATAGTCCACAAGATCCAAATCGTTAGCACAAATTAGCACAAAATCCTGGTCTAGGACGGCTGCATGCATGGGCCCGAAACTTCCCAAATCGCGACAATCCGGACGTCACTCCATTCCCAGACCCTACAGCGTTTATCAGGACCTGCCGCTGTCTTTCAACGAGCCACGTTCTTGCCAAACAAAACTCCTCTCAGCCCTTAGAATCGATGAAAGAGCCACCTGCCTATCGGAAGCTTCGGCATCTTACAGAGGTTCCCAATGACCCGGCTGATTTTCCTTCTTTGTTTCCTCGTTCCCAGCGCCAATGCTCAATTCTTTGGCGGCCAGCCCATCGGAGGATCGAACGGTCCCGTTTCGGTCTTTCCAGGCCCTCAAAGCTACCGTGATCCGGCGACCGGGATTACATTCTACGTGGAGTCCGACGGGCTCCATGTAGCCGCAATCTCCAAGGAGGGGAAGATCCTCTGGGTAAGGGACCCATTCCACGACGCCAAACTGAGTGATTACAGGACCCACAAGCCGCAGATCGTTTCCATCGGCAAAGGAAGCTGGTTGATCAATGGCGTTCGGCGGAGAGATGTCCTTGCCATTCTGATCGGATTCAACTCCTCGCAATTCGGGGCGATGAAAATGAGCGATGGAGAATTTCAAATCTACGGCCAAGATTAGTCGCAGCGATCATAGGAAGCAAGATTGGCGGGTAGTCCGGATCTCTGGGGCGCAGGTTCTTTCACGACGGGGGTGCCCCAGTCCCTCGCACTTGAGGACCAGGGGTACTGCAGACCTTAACAGGCCGGGAACTTAACCCGATCATCCCCATCCGTTCCTGAAACGGCAACGCGCCGAGTTTCGAGCAGAGACCACTGTTCCGGCTGTATACCGCCAATGCTTTCCTTTACGGGCGTTTCGCTCGGACGGGACCAATCAAGGGTTCCCGACGGCTCCCAAACTTCCTCATAGCCGATACAACCGGGACTGGACAAATCCATGCTTCCACACGGGCGAGTCTCCCCTGTCGATAGCCTCGGTGGTAGGATGAATCCGCTATGATTAAACTCTGGAACTGTCGTTATTTGTGCCTGCTGTTGCCGGGCATTATGTGCCTGAGTCAGGCGCTCAGCCAAGGAGCCCTTCCCGAAAAGCCGACAATTACCGTGTATGTAACAGTTTCGGAGAAGCGCGTTTCCCAGCCGATTGAAACCCCGCCACAAATCGTCGTCTCCGTCGATAAACAACCCGTCCCGGTAGACTCCATTCGTTCCGCAGACAAAGAAAAGATGCTCTTTGCGCTGCTCGTCGATATCAGCGGGTCGGACGCCAAGAAGGCCAAGTTAATCAAGCAAGCCGCTTCGAACCTATTCAAGCGCCTCTCTGAACTCGGGAATGAGGGATATCTCGTAGTTTTCAATGATCGGATTCAGACGAGCAAAAGAACAGTTCAACCCTCAGAAGTTCAAGGCACGCTTGACGGCGTTCGATTCGGAGGCGCGACGGCACTCAACGACGCCATCGCGGTTACATGCGCGACAATTCTCAGTGCATCCCGAAACCCTGCCACAACTCGACGAGCCATTTTTCTAATCACCGATGGCGAGGACAACGCTAGTAGTCTTAACCGCGAAGTGGCCGTGGAGGCTGCCGAGAAAGAGGGGGTGCCGATCTTCTTTCTGCAAACCGGGTTTGAGGGGATGAGCTACGGCGAAAAGGATCGTACTGTCCGACTCCTTGATGACGACAGCAACAACACAGGAGGGCGGGCGATTCTAGCGAAGAACCTGGAAGAGGGCGTCCAGCCCGTAATCGACGCAGTCAACGAACAATGGGCAATTCGTTTCCGGCCTGCTCAAGATTACGACCATAAGATGCATCCGCTTGCGATCACCAGCGAAGATAATCGTGTAAAGATCTCCGCGCCCAGGCAGATAGTGCTTCCATAACGAGGAGATTGGTCCAATCCTCGGGGCTGCGGGCAGGCTGTGTCGCATCATTCCCGAATAACCGCCTACTCGTCAGTTACTTCTCCGTTACTGACGGTTTACCGACCACACAGACCTAATAGCCTTGGGTGTCGCATTCACGCGTTCATTTCGGCTACCTATCTCCGAGTTCAAGCGGTTCAGCGTTTCCGCGAGCGTTGGCGACGTTCATCCTCAGCTTGCCGAACGTCGGCGAGGAACCTCTTCATGTCGCTTGGCTGCACGCTGCCGCCCATCATTTCTATTTCCATAAGCGGCAGATTTGCAATGAGCTCCTGGATGAATCGCTTGTAGACGGACGCTGGGCGTTGGAGCGCAAATCGAGGCAGTTCAAAGTAAAACTCAATGGCAGCCGCTTCGCGCGTCTTTGGCGAATCCGATCCCTTGCACCAAGTCGCGTAGAGGCAAGTGGCTCTGAACAGATTTGGAGGGTCTTGCGTTGCTGCGTAGGGGGCGGCACTGTAGTGACGCGCGAGGCGTGCCATCAGCTCAATCCATAGTCTCCCGACAGATTCTGCAGATTGGATATCCGTGCGCATATCTGGGAACAGGTCGAGGGCCCTCGCACGCCACTTGCTCACGGTCGCCTCCAAGAAGAACGTTGTTGCCTAAGCTCACGTCTTATTTCAGGGAAAAACCTATTCTCTCAATTATGGCTTGGAACTCACAGCAGCTCGGCGATGGCGAGGCGTTGCTTTTGTGGTTCCGGGCGAGTCACCGGCAACGCGGAAGTTTCGGCTTCCCACGGTGGTAAGGCGTAGCACAAGACCAGCACAAAAGTTCCAGGGTCCATTGGACGCGCCTGATTTTGCAGCGGTTCTCGACCGCTCTTTGAGCTCCGGGCACGACTTCAGTCGTGCCGCAAGTGGCTGAAAAGTAAAACGGCGGCTTTCTGGCCCGCCGTCAGTTACTCAATTGGCATGGAAACAGGTTACATCTTGGCGGCGCTGTCAGTCGCCCCTCGGCCAGCCGTGAGTCTGTTTGTTCTTGCCCAGGGATATCTTCACCGCGTCCTGCCAGCTCCATAGCGCAAAGTGCAAACCTCGTTGCCGATTTATTCGCTCCCAGGATGCACAATCAGAATTGTGATCGCGACTTTCAAATCCGCAGGCATAAGGCGTGTATGCAATTGACACCCCTGCTCCCAGAGTACAGAGCGATTCACTTCCTTCATACTTGTTGGAATTCCCCTGCTTTTTTGCCATGCAACCTTTGGCTGATGCACGCTGAAGCGTCCATGATTACCTGAGTAGATATGTGGATATACTGTTGGTGTCGTTTGAAAGGAGCGGGTAAGCACTGTGGGCTGCAAAGGAACCAACCTTGGGAAATCTCCCAACTTCTCCATCTGGCTCAACAATCAAACTGGGTCTACTCTACGTCCCGCCGGCTATCGAGGGGACGAGTGGAGCCAGACGAGAGATTCCACCTTCACAATTCCCTTTCAGACGAGCCACAAGGTGGGCGTGTTCGCCAAGCGCGGAGACGGAAACGGCCAGTGGGGATGGCTGTACTTCGAATTCGCTGACGGCCCCTATGAGGGGCGGAAAATCCAGGCTTATTTCCGCTACCGCTTCTATAGCGAGGAAGAGGGATACTGGGACGCCAGCATCGGCTGGTACAACGCAGACTCAACCAAGGACCACCCGCAGCCGGACGGCGAGCTTGGGCTCTGCGGCATGTCGGCGACTCAGGAGCTGGTCACCTTCTATCCGATGATCACCAAACCATGATCGGTGCACGCCGCCGAATCTCAGGGCTCGTCGCTCATGCGGCCGAAATGAAAGCATTCAACCCGAACAACCACGGAGAACGCAATTCGCAAACACTTGATTTCTGTCAGGGATGTGGCCGGTCCGAACCCGCAAAACAAACAAATACCCACCCCCTCCCCCCCAAAAAACCACCCGTTTCCCCACCGCCATATCCT
>JBEKUP010000091.1:0-16409 GCA_049514915.1 Occallatibacter sp.
ACAAGAGCATTCCGCGCGGACACCAATTTGGAGCCGTAATCTGTGTCGCGCGGATTCACTTTGCCCAAAGCGTAGTCAAAGAACCCTTGGCGCTTCGGTGCCGACTGCGGAACTTGCGTGCCCGGTTCACTCTGGGCCTGGCCAAAAGATGGCCTCGCGACGCAGCAAAATGCGATCGCAATAACCAAAGATCGGATGACACATGAAGTACGATTCCTCATTCTCCGCCCTCACCGAGAAACAATCCCGCTGTTCTCCTGCGCCGCTGCTTCCGGTTCTCCGCTTCTCTGAAGCGCAGATTCACGCCAATCTCCGGGTCAAGGTAGCTGTGCATCTTCGGATAAAGAGTAGGCACAATGCCCTCCACCTGAAACCGCGGAACACGCCGGACGTGCAAATGAGAGTGGCGAGTGCCTTCGCGACTGTCCACCATCAGGATCTCCATCTGGCCAACTGGCAGGTTCTTGATGTGGTCTTCGCGCGCACGTGTCTCCTTGATGTCGCTTTCACTTCCCGTGCCGGTTTCTGTATATTTGGTCGAAAAGATCCCGGTTCTGCGCACCGACAAGCTCCGGCGCTTGGTTTGAATTCGTGAGGATGCTTTCAAAAACCATTGCGCCGTATGCTCCTCAGAAACGTTCATGATCATCTTCGTCCCTGGCGCCGATGACACCTCGTCCGCGAACGCCTGGCTCACACGCTGCAATTGCGGGATGCTCTGAAATGAAAAAAGGAATGAGACTCGAGCACCTCGGGCCGTCTGGAGCACTTGCGTAAACCCTGGATATGCGAAAGGAGCAAACTCGTCGAGGATCACCGAAAGCATCGGCTCCTCGCTATTTCGGTTGCTCGACGGCTGCGCGTAGCGCTTGCCTACCATCAACTGAATGTTCTGAAGCAGGATCTTTCCCAAAGCCTCAACGGCGCGCTGATTGCGGTTGGCATTGAGTGAGACAAACAGGATGAGGTCCTTCTCGAGTACATCGTCCAGCGTAATCAGATCCTGATAGGAGCCCGTAACGATCGACAATTCATCTTCAAGGAAACTGAGAAGCTCGTTTAAGAGCCCCTGAATCTTCTCCACGCGTTCCCGGTCGGCAAGCGATCTCTGCAACATCTTGACAGACATCTCGAAATTCAATCGCTTCTGCATGGAGATGCCGGGCACACTGGCAAGACGCGCCTTTGCAATCCCGATCTGTTCCTGCAGAACATTTTCATCGAGCGCCATCACCAGCACGTCGTAGACGTTGAACAGTTTTCCCGTGTACTGAAGTATGCGGACAAGATCCGAAAGGTACGCTTCCTGGTGGCCCTTGAAGAAGTCTTCGCGCAGACCGAAGGACCGGAAAATGAAATTCACGTGCTCCTGATACGCATCGTCGAGCGCATAAAACGGGTTGTATCGCGCCGAATCCGAGGGGTGGGTTGGATCAATCACTCGCAGATCTTCGAGGCGTCCGGCAGCTTCAATATGCGGCAGAAGGCGATCAAGGAACTCCCGTTCCCCCTTGCCGTCGAAGATGATCATTGGCATTTTGCGCGCGCCGAAGCGCCGCATAAGATCCTGCGCGATGATGTTCTCGAGAAAAGTCGATTTGCCCGAACCCGTGCCACCCACGATGACACCATGCTTCATGCGCACGGCGTCGGGCCAAAGCCATGGCTCCTTGTGTACGTTGTAGCCGAGCAATGTGGCCTCGCCTTGATTGGCCTCACGCACTGTTGCCGCATCGTTCGATGCCGCAACTAGGATGGCTGGGTGCGGCCAGTTCTCCTCTCTCTTTCGTCTCCTGCCAACCAGTTGGGCGAAGAGCAGCCCGCCGCCAAAGAATAGAACGGCGATGTACAGGAAGATTTCAAGACACTGTTGGTTGTTCAGATGAAGGCGCGAGACCGCAACGTACCACATGAAGGCGAGCACGGCACAGACGACCAGTAAGAGAACTCCAGCAATATCTTCCGGTCCTTTCTGAGCGAACGTCGGCTGATCGTAGTTTGGACTCATTAGCGTCCTCCGATTGAGAAATACAGAAACACCCCAAGCAAAGCGCATAGCAGGACCAACGTGAGAATGAGCAGTGGACTAGGTTTCCAGCGCCCCTTCTCATCAACGGGTCTGAGTTCATCGGAAAAGAATATGAGCAGGGAGCTCTGCGGATTGGTTTCGGCGTCTCCGCGATAGATTTGTTTCAACGCCTGACGCACTTCCTGTGTTGAAATGTAGCCTTGCGTATCCATGACTAAAGAACGGCCTCCACTTTCAAAGGACCATTTTGGTCAGAGCCAAAACTGAGTTGATAAATTTGGGGCGGGTTGCCAGTCGGAATTCCAATGCTGATGACACCTGTCGTCTTTTCTCCCGGCGCGAGATCATGTGCAATGGATTCTCCCTGCATCACCGTGAGATCTCCGCCTTGTTTGGCTTTGAAGGCCGTGAAAGTCCGCGAGGTGATCTGGTGGTTTCTCAGGCCTGGAAGCGATATGGGCTGTTCGGACGGGACAGGGGCGCACACGTCCGGGGTTGTGACTCGGAACGGTGCTTTGGTTGCGTTTGTTACCGAATAGCGAATGTACATACGGTCCTTCGCGCGATAGACCCGTTCGAGATTGATCTCCACACGATCCGCGGCGGGCTTTTCTGCATCGTGCAGAATGTCCTCGGCGCCCATCATTGCCTGAGTCAGTACCAGTGAGGCGATCTTGCGAATCTCCGTGTCTGACGGCTCAGCTGAACCCCGTGTGCTGGTGTGGGGATTGGGGGCGGGTTCACTCCGAACCAGCACATCCATACGGGCAAGTTGGCCTGCTGGATCGAGTTCGTAACTGATCTCCCGGGACGCGGTCCAGACAAAAAGATTCGTGGATACACCCTCCCGAAGAGGCTTCAAGAAAACCTTGTCGTCATGCCGTTCGACTTGGAAGGAGTCTGGATCGGCGATCGCAAGCGTCGTCACGGACTCGCCAAATTCGAGAACGGTCAGATGGTTCAGCGAAGTCTCGATATGACGAATCTGGCTTTGGCTGGTCGTCTGCGCGCAGGCGGCGACCGCGACGAGAGCAAGTGAAAGGATAGTGATCGTCTTCATGGCGGCCTCCCTGGACCCGAGATGAATCAAAAGAAAAGAGAAGCCGGGCGCGGGGCCGCAGCTTCTCTTTTGCCGGTTAGGAATGTTCCATCGAGTCTGGAACACTCGTGTTTTCGAATAGAAGCGTGCGTTTTCCGGTGTACTGGAAGAGGAATACCCGCTTTTCACACTCCGGGCCTTGAGGATTTTGCATCCGCTCAACCAGGAATGCGCGCCGCTCGTCGTCGAACCACACGTAGCCGTTCACTGTTTTCGGAAGTCGAACCCGTACTCTCTGACCCCCGGTAACCTCCGCGAAGGCATCGATCACCTCCTGCGGAAACGACTGGAAGAGAACGGCGCCGGAACCTGAGCCACCGGTGACGACGGTATTCATCGCCTGTGCCCACGCTCGACGGTTCTCTTGTTTACCTTGCGCCCAGTAGTGGACGAAAAGATGCAATGAGCTGAACTGATCCCGTGCATCCTGTTCGTGTTCCCAAAGGGCCGCCTGCGCTTTGTTTCGCGCAAGCACGGCAGTCTTTCTCTTTTCTTTGTCCTCGCTCCCGCGCACTGCTTCCCACTGCGCTTGAGCGTCTTTCAATTGCTGTTTGACTTCATCCTCGCGCTGGACAATCCGGCTCGCAATGTCCCCGTAGATCGAATTGACGAGCTGACATTCTTCGAACATCTCCCGGGTTACGGCTTCGCCCGAGAAGAGCCCGCGAAAGTCTTCTATCGACATCTTTTCTTCGAAACCGTTGCCGGTCCCGTCGGGAAGAAAGCCAACCTCCTTGCGCAAGACGTTATAGAGCCTTCCAACCTTGTCCGTGTCCGCGACTTCAAGATAGGCAGGCAGATCCGATACTCTCCGCTCGCGCTTGTAGCGAAGCCAGGGTGCCGGCACTACCTCCTTCCTGATTCCACTGACAACTGTTTCATCGACCTCGACCCTGTGTTTAAGGGAGTCGAGTGCATTCTGCAGTTGCTCGACGAGCTTATAGGCCAGGTCTGGCCGTCCCGCAGCAAGGCATGAAGTCTTCAGATCGGTAATCGAACCGATCCGGTTTCCCCGCGCCTTCATCGCAACCGGGCAGGCATTCCACCAGGGAGACTTGGCTTTCTGATGCTTGGTCTTTTCCTGGTGAAATTTCTCCCCATAGGCGATCCTTCCCGCGACAAACTTCGGGAACTGATCGGATGGCATCACGCAGATGGTGTCGAAATCGAAGTCACCGCCGTTCTTGCTTGCAGTCTCTGAATGCAGGATGTAAGTTCCCTCCATTCGAAGCTGCCGGTCAAGGATATAGGCGACCTCGGATTCGTCAAGGTCGGCTGTCCCGAGCGCCTGTTTGAGCGCCGGAACAAGCTCTTGGTTGCTGAGATGACGAACGGGTAACAGATCCTCTTGCATTCGTATGGGGTACCGGATGCACAGGCCCTTCTCCGCCGCCAACGATGTGATCGAGCTGTCTTCCGGTATCCAGTCGGACGCCGAGAGAATCTTTCCCCGACGTTCGATGAGGACACCATCATCTGCCAGAGCGAACGACGGCAGCTTCAGATCTGCGCTCGTGCAAGTGCGAAATGCCCAACGTGCGAGCTTGCGGTTCAATTGGTTGAACACATAGGGAATCTTGATTGCGTTTCCACTACGGTCCGACAACAGAACAGCTTCGGCCGAGTCACACCCCTCTGAGGCTGGATCATCCTCTCGCTCTAGACTGTCAGGATCAAAGCCGACACCATCATCGATCGTCGTAACCTCGGACTTGCCGATTACTTCGAACAGAGCCTGGTAGTCACCCTCGTCCCACGCCTTTCTCATTGCCTTGATTCGTTCAAGCGCACACAGTTTCAGTTCAAACTGCAGCGCCTCTTCCGAAGCGTGTTCGATCAAGGTGTAGCTTGACCCAAACTCCGATTCGCGGGAGATCTGTTTGATTCCGAGAATCGCCGGACCCGTATAGATGCGGCCCGATGTGCCCAATTGTGGAAGAAATCGAACTCCTCCCTTCAGGGCCGGTTTGCAAGCGCTTTCGGGCAGAATTACATCGACCGCTAACCTGTCGGCCACGCGATCGCTCATTGCCTTTAGTGCGCCTTTCGCCTGCTTCGGTTCGTTTGCGTCAAATGCCAGCCGGAACTGGCAAAACCGATTCGTGCCGATCTTGAGCTTCCGGTAGAGGGATTCACGCACCCAGCCACGGCAATCGTTGGTGCCAAGGACATGATCCTTGACCACAGCGATACGCATGCCGGATTCCTCAATCATCAGCTTGCAGTCGGAGACGAGGATCGCAAAATACACGATCGCCGCCTCGGGCCAATGCTGAAAGCGCTCAGCTATCTGGCCAGCGTGCGCCTTGTCGACGAAGTAGAACTTGCAATCTTTCGCCGAACCGCTTGCGCCCACCAGCTTGTACTCGACCCCGCCGTAATAAACGCTCGCCATGCGGTTTTCGACCACAGACTGCTCATACGGCGTCAACTCATACGGCACGCTGACGCGCGCGACTCGGATGCCTGGATACAGCTGACCGAGGAGCTTTCCCTCAAGCGTATCCTTCCTTCCGAGCTTGGTTGGCTTGCGGGTCACTTCACCGGACGCATCAATCCTCAGTTCAAGAATGAGCTGTTGATCGAGTGCCGCGTTTTGTGTCCTGTTCGCTGTCATGTTCTCCTCACTTGTCTGGCGCTTCGAGACGAAGTGATTAGAGACTTGGCTGAACGCCGGTCCTCAATCTCTTCGCCTGGCCGCCCGGGTTAGGGGTGGGTGTTAACCGAACCAGGCTTCGAGAGTGCAAACCGGGTCAGCGGAATTCCTCATCGCACTTGAGCGGTAAGGCGTCAATGAGGCGACACGAGCCGTATTTCAGGTTTGTCTCCTCTTTGAATCCAAGCTGACCGGTACTACTTATGTCGGCGCCCTATTTGCGCAGGGGCCGCTTTACCAATGTTGGAGATCCTCCCTCGATCTCCGCTTCCGCCTTGTAGGCAAGAACCGTGCAGATCACGCCGTTCTTTGACTGAAACGCTTTGATCAGAGCCTCGCCTTCACTTGCCACTTCGGCGCCGAGCTCTGGCTTCTCAATCGACGATCCGTCCTTGGCGAGAAAATATCGAACACCTTCTTCTGCCTGTTGGCGAGATTTACGCGAATTCCTCGGCTTTGATCCTTGCGTTGATTGCGGTTGCATCTCGGCAACGCGAGCGAGCGTAGCTTCCATCACTGGCCTCCCTTGTTTTGAGCGGTGTTGCTACTGTCTGAAACAGCATCGGGAGCGTTCAGGATGCGATCGCGGTGCTCACCGTCGATGGGGTGTTCGCTATAATCCGCGATCCAAAGCCCGTCCGGGTTCACATCCGAACGCTTGTCCGCAATGAGACGCACACGGTATTCGTTGACGAAATGGTCCGTCGTCTCCGTTCCATTTGTCAGGCGATGAACATCCTTCACGCCGTAGACCGAAAAAGTGAGCGGTTCACCACTCACCGCTTCGATTGCCCGCAGGTGAAATGCAGACTGGATTTGCGCATCGTCGATCTTTCCGCGTGTATTGTCGTCCGCCAATGCCTTTAGCGTGTACGCTCTCAGGTTCCGGGTCATCATATTGAGGCTCGCCGCCCAGTGGTCGTCCACGTCCGCCGGCGAATAGTTGAGGTAGCTCGCGAGGAACCGTTTCACGAACGCTTCATCAAGGAATTGATCAGTCCCCGCGGTCGCGATGTCTGTAACGGCGCCCTTCGCGGGTTTCCCCAACACCGATGCGTCGCCGTTTGGTCCGATGCGAATCACAGTGGGTGGCTGCAAGCGGACGAAGACCGCAAGCCCGATTGCAAGCAGCGCAATCGGAATGGTCAAAAATGCGAGGAGCCAGGCGCGATTCGCATTCGCTCTGAGCTCCCCATCCATCTCGTAGTACTTCGGTCCCGTAAATGTCGCTTCATCTGCAACAGCGCCGTTTTTCATGAGTTCTCCTATTCGTGCTCCGTGCCTCGACTGGCTGCTCCGGCAATGCTTCCCGCCGCAATGCGCGCCGCATGGTAGGCGGTCCAGGTTCCCAGGTTGTAGCGATGCACGCTGGGGCCTTTTCTCACGGCCGCCTTTGATTTGGTCACGACTCTGGGCGTCGTCCCACCAGCATTCGGCTGACTCGATATGTTGCCGGAGTCTCCCGAGGCAACGCTGAGCGCACCAGAACCCTCTTCACCCTGGCTTTCCGTCCCCATTACTTCACCCATGGAGCTGCGAATCTGCTCTGCGTGCCCTTCGAGAGTGGGGTGGCCACCAAGTGAGAATTCTGTTGCGGCAGAAGACGAAGGAATCTGTTGCGGTGATGCGGGCTGGTTGCCACCGGCCGCTGATGGGAGCGCCCGGGTAGAACCCGCACCGGCGCTAGAAGCTGCTCCCGTTGAGCTTGCACCTGCAGTTCCGCCTCGTGCCGCTGCCACACCGGCAGCAGCTCCTTCGATCCCCGCTGCACCTGCGGTCAGCGCTGTGACTGCGGTGCCCACCATCGCGACCGCCGTACTTCCCACATCCCCACTGACAATGCGCTTTGCGATGAAAGGGATAACGGCGATCGCGAGGGAGTAGACAATGCTCACAATGCCAATCAGGATCGAGCCTTCGAGGTTACCAAGTCCGCCGAGGAAATTGTTCTGGTTAAGCATCTGACCAATCTGGCCCATCTGCACTGCACTCAACAGTGCGCCGAAGCCACCGTAGAGGATGGTCCACGCGTTCCAAATGAAGATGTTTTCGACATATGACTTAGCAATGCGGTTTGCGGCTCCGAGTGGCATAAGGGCGATGACTATTGGGCCGAAAATGTAGAGAATACTTCCGTAGAAAATGTAGAAGAAGCCGAAGATCACGATCACAATCGGATAAAGCAGATAGGCAACGAGAATCAGAAGGGCGTCTAGGAGCCCGGGAAGGTCCCCGGTTATGAGCCCCCACAGTTTTTGGAAGCCCACCTGATTAAACTGGGTTTGCAAGTCGTTCTTCCAGTTTTCGAAGAGGCTACCAGCTCCCGAGGCGCTACTAATCCAGTTGCCTGCATTCACGAACCCCTGGTTGACTGTAGTGAATATGGTTCCGTAGTTCATCACAACCACTGCGGTGACCACGTACTTGATGAGGCTTGTACCCAATCCGCGGACGTCCCCACCGTGCAGGGCCGATTGATAGACCTGCCACAGAAAGCCCACGAGCAGGACTACATACGCCACGTTTTGCATCCCGGAGGTAATGCCCGTCGAGTCGATGCCCGACCTTGCCTGGGTCAGAAAGCGCTCGAAGAGATTTAGCTGCGTCGACTGGAACAACGCGAGCATCAATGCGGGATGAAATTGAGTGAACATCATGCCGGTCACCGATTGGTCAGCGCCCCATTGATGAGGCCGTTGTTGTTGGTGTTGTCTGATGTCGCGAGTTTTGAGCTTTTGCTCTGATTGGCGAGATCGATGCCGCGAGTCCGCATCAATTCCGCCAGGGCAGCCTGCGTGTAGGCATTCGCACGTACGACCCACACGTCAGCCTCGGCCTCCAGAATCTCTGCGCTGCCGGGAACCGCTTGCGAAATCTGCTGCCCCATTTGGTTCGCTTCGCTCAGTTCCGCATCGGCGAGGGCATCGATCTCGATGGCCCGCTTCATCGCGTCCTGCGCCTGCGCGTCTGTCATGTCGGTCATCGTTCGTACCTGGGACGATGCCGCGTTTTGTGCCATCACAACTCCATACACATTCTGAAATTGGCTGGATAAGACAGGAACGTTTGTCGCGTTACGAGAAAGCAACAAGGCTTCAAGATTCTGCGATTGCGGCAGAGTGGCGCTTGAGACATTCACACGGAACATGCTGCTGACATTGTTGAATTGATTCTCAAACTGCACCACCGAGGACTTCGCCTGGTTGATGGCTGCGAGTGGGTACATGACTTGTTGTTCGTACTTCGCTATGCTTTGTTCGTTTTGGTTGATGACCCTGAGCGGCGCAGCGATATAGGTATTCATCAACGACTGCATCTTGGATAGCGCCGCCATGATCGCAGCCGTGTCGATGCCGAACTGCCCGTTCGCATGCGTCGGCAGGATTGCGGCGACTGCGAGCACAACCACTGCCGCTTTAAGCAAGGTTGGTCGGTACCAGGGTTGCGCCTTGCTATCGATCGCTTGAACGCTATTTACAGGTCTGGCCAATTCCAGCGCTAAAGCTGGTTTACGCTGCCAGAAGAATGACCTGCGCTGCTTGTTCGGGTTGTTCTTGGGATCGGTCATCGGAACCTCCTTAGTGCGCGGTCAGCGCCCCAGTAATAAGGCTGTTGATGCCGCCAGTTGCGGCCGTGCGGCGCTTAACGAGAACGTTGTCGTGTGCGACGCGGCCTGCCTCCTGCCGCAACTCCGACGCGAGCATCTTCTGCATGTATGCCTGACAGCGGAGATTGGCGACTTGCGCTTGAGCCGTAAGGAATGGATTGGAACCGGGTGTACTGACTGCGACCTGATTCTCCATCTGGTTTGCGGTTTGAAGGATGACATCGGCGCCCTGGTCAGCGATTAGCGTTGTCTTCAGGTTTTCCTGGCCCAGGGCGTCGTCGACATCCATCATCACGCGGTCTTGTGGGGAAGCGGCATTTACCTGCGGGATCGCGCCGTAATTCGTAGTGAAGCTCGCCTGCAATGCTGGGATCTCGGAAGAAAGCCGGCTATGCAAGATGCTTTCGAACTGTTGCGGGCCGGGAGTCACTGCGCTTGTGAACGGCATGTTGAACACCTGATTCATCTGTCCACGAAAACTGTTGATCGAGTAGGCTACAAAGCCGCGAGCCTGATTGAGGGCCGCCAATGGCGCAAGGGTAGTCTGATACAGCTTCTGGGTTTGTTGCATGATCTGATTGATTTGGCTCAGCGAACTGCCGATGTCATTCTGAATGGAACTGAATATCGAGTCGAAAACGCTCAGGAATTGCCCATGGGCGTATTTCGGCACGAGGACAAAGGCTTCGATCAGGAGGATGCAGGCCAGGATTTTCCTGCGCCAGCGATTACCACTGCGTGGACTACCTTCGCTCTCGACGCTGTACGGCTCACCGTTGAGCGTCAACACTCGCTCGTTTTGCTGAATGTGCTTCATCGGCATATCGGCTCCTGCATCTCTCCTGAGAGTTCGACCGGCAAAGGGGCCAGCTCCGCCAGCCCCCTCGGGTATTGCGCGGCAAGTTCTTCGTAGGCCTGGATCAGCGGTAGTGACTGATGCTGATGCAACCACCATTTCCGAAACACTCGTTCACGTGCGTATGTCGTGGTGATCCAATAGTCCACTGGGCTCGGAACAATCCGGATCGCGTGGGTTGATTCGGCCTTTTCCCCAATCGCAATCAGGAACTCAGCGCTGTGACCCTTCTTCGGGTGTGCGAAGGTTTTGATCTGATTCAGCGCCGTCTCGTTCAGGTGGACATGTTCGCGCAGAGCAGTCATATCGCCAGGCTGTTTGCCAATGATTTTCGTAGTTGCGTTCTTGACGATTCCTGCGCCGTGCTCATTGGGCTTGTCGGGTGTGCCGACAAAATCTTCGGGAGTCTGGCTGATCCCCCAGACGCTGGCATTGCGTTTGCGGGCTGTGCGGAAGAGTTGCACGACGACACTTGCCAGGATCGGCGACTCCAGAAGCGCCCAGCACTCATCGAGCAGGACAATGCTGGGTTGTCCATTCATCCCTGATGCACGATACGTTGCCGTGTGAGCGATCAAGAGACTCATGGCTCGTTCGAGCCGGGGATCGTCTTTCAATTTCTCGACATTGAAATAGAGCCACGGATTGTTCAGCTGAACGGTAGTCGGCCGGTCGAAGAGGCGTGCATAAGGCCCCTCATCAACCCAGGCCCGCAGTTTGGTTGAAGCCATTTGCGCCATCGCGTTGATCTTCTGATTGCGGTCCCGGTCCTGCCAGTGTGCCAGTTCGGCGGCCAGATCGCCGAAGAGTGGAATCGGATTCGACGTCTTGGCGCTGCACCGCTTGTAGGTTGAGGCGATCGCTTCAAGCAGAACGCTGTCGAGCAGGTCGATGTCGAGGTCGGGCGGCGTATTCTCGCCCAGCATATGCCGGGTAAGGTTTTTGAGAAACGAGATCTGGTCGTTGGAAGGCCGGTTTTCCCCTCTCGGCAAGTCCCAGGGGTTGATCGTTTGCTCTGAGTCGAGCGACATCTCGATCATCTCTCCGCCCATCAACTCGACCAGCGGCTGATAGGAGTCACCCCGTTCAAGAATTGAGATGAGCGGGTTCGCGCGCGCTGCCATTAACAACATCTGCTGCGCCGCAAGAGTCTTGCCACCACCGCTTTTTGCCATCAGCAAGCCGTTCGCATCGGAAAGATCCGGATCGAACATCGAGAACGGAATGAGCTGGCGGTAGGGAGTCTCGAAGAGAATGAGCGGACTCCTTCGCGTCCCAGTCCAGGGCATCTCTATAGGGACAAGATCGGCGGCATTGGAGGTAAGCATGTCCTGGTCGCGCTTGTCTGCCTCGCCCATGCCCGGTAACGTCCCCAGAAAGATCCGCCGCTTGGCGATCGTCTCGGCCACGGCCTTTGCGCCGTTCATGTGCGTGAAGCTGTTCAGCACTTCCTGCGTACGGTTGGCGAGTTCGCGCTCAGACCGTTCGAGGTCGTGCAGAGTAATTGCCGGCTGCGAGGTGCGCACCACGACCGAAAGACTCAGCTTGGCCGTCTTGAGAGAGGAGGAGATAATGTCTCGCTGTACCTGGATCAGCTGCGCCTGGGCCACCTCGGCCTCTGGATTCGATTTGAAGTTTCCGTTGGCGTCCTTTTGCGCCGCGGTCATCTTTTGGAGGCGCTTTTTGTAGCTCTTGAGAACCTTCACCTGGTCAGGGATCACGATCTGCCCGCTGACGACAACTGGGAAGCCAAGTGTCGAGAAGTTCTGCAGCATCCCTGGAAAAGTCGCATCGGGAAGCTCCTTCAGGCTGACAACGGCGTAGAGAAACCCATCGATGTTTAGGTACGTCTCAGTTTCGTTGAGGATGCTGGCCTCGACGGCCTGAGACCTCGCGCTTCGATACTCGATCATCTCTTCGGGCGGAACATACGGGCGCCGGTCGCGCCGGATTGGGTGCTGGGCATGTTTCAGTTCCTCGAAGAGTTCTTGTGTCGAGAGTCTCCGGGGCCCAAGGTTGGCCGCCTCCATCGACCCCTCGATGCCCCGGAGGATGGATTCGAACTCGGCCAGGTAGGTCTCGTGCTCCTTCCGCGCACGCTGGACGGCCTTCTTCTGGCTCATGGTGAATCCACCAAGACTGCGATTCTGTTGAGAGGAGTGGTAAAGCTTCGCATGAATGCGAGGGTCCCAGATCAGATACACATGAAGCCGGTTTTCGAAAAAGAATCCGTTGTTCTCCTTCTGTCGCCACATCCTGAGCCGATGGGAATCGAGTGCCATTACCTCCGACTGCTCGGTCCGCTGTTCGTGAATGTAACTATTCAGGAGATCTCCGAGATGCTCGGAGATTTCGTAGCGGAACTGAACGCGCATGCTGACATCGGGAACACTGCGAAACAGTGCTTCGAGCATCGACTTCGACTGATTGCGATCTCCGTCCGTTGCGAAGTATGCGAGAATGCCTCGCAACTCGTAACCAGCGACGAAAGCCCCATTGGTTCGCACCATGATGTTGTCTCCAGAGGGGAGATCGCGCAGAGGCAGCAACTCGCATACCGCCGGTACTTTGAGCGTTTTATCGTGTTCTGCTTGGGTCACCGGCATAGCTAACGTCTCCTTCTAGAGTTCTGCCCACCTCAATCTGCAATTGCTGCTCGACGATCCGCGCCAGTGGCGCGATCTCTTCATGAAACCGTGCTGCGAACATCACGCACGCGAACGTGATGCGTGCCGCTTCCCCATCGAGAACCGCAACGACCGTTCGATTTCTCCGCGTTGTGATCGATGCCTGCATTCCTATTCCTCCTCTTCGATCACGTAAGGTTGGGTCAACTCCGAATCTCGCTCAAGTGCGCACCAGGCTTTGGGCGAGAAGAGCGAGCGGACGAGGTCAGTAAGATACCCGCGCGGCCTCCCATACTTGAACAAAATCAAGAAAGGCACAGCCAACGCCGGGACAATGAATTCCATGAAGACGTTCAGCGGAATTCCGAACACATGCGCGTTGCCACTCACGAAGTGCGCAAGCAGATTCATCAATGCGGCCAGCGCGAGCACCAAAATCAGATCCTCAAACTCCAGGCCAAGGAACGTAACCTTGGTATGAAGGTTGCGGTGAACCGGCGTCATATCGAGACTCATGGCATCACCCTCCGATTCCATGCGCTTGTGTCACCATCGACTCGGCCAGGCGCACCATCCCCGAAACCATCAGCGCGCCGATGGCTGCGACGAACTTTCTGATCCAGGTCGAGCCCGGATAAATCTCCGAAACTACGCCTGCCATGTGCATGGCCATCGCTGCCAACTGCGTGAGCGCAAACACTGGAAGAATCACGTTCGCTGTCCAGTTCACCAGGCTCATCGTGGCCATCCAAAACGCGTCGGCATTCGTCGCTCCCGCGTGTTGCACGAAACCCTCCAGCGCCCGCAACATCCCAGAACACATCAACGAAGCGAATCCTCCGTACAGCGACTGCTCGAAAGGGGCACCCTTGCTGTAGCGATACACGGCTCCGGCAAAGAACAGTCCGGCCATCGTGGGCATCATGGTGTTGCCCGCCCAGGATGCAAGGTTCGTGATGGCTCCATCGAGACTCATACCTTCCTCCTCACGCCGCCATTGCCCGAAAGAGCGAAAGAATTCCGCTTACACTCAAGAAAGAGATCGCGGCGAAGACAAGCCTGCTCCAGGGTCTGTGCCGCACTAAATTGATAACCGCCCCGACACAAGCGAGACCCGCCGCAGCCGGCAAGATCTGTCCGGCGATGTAGTTCCACAGGGAAGCAAGCATGTCAGTCATTGCGTACTCGCCTCCCGAGTTCCATCCCTGAAAAAGCTGCATCGTTGCCGAGAGCGACATCAGGAAAAGTGCTGCAATGATTGAGCCAAGCGGGTTCTCGCCTGCGGCCCCATCGAGTGTCGCTTTCAGAACGAAGTACGCCGCCAGGATCGGCACCAACTTCGCAACGACAATCTGATTCACGAAATTCTTGAAGACCGTTTCCATGCTCGCCAGCCAACTCGTGCCCACCGATCCGCTCGCGGACGGAATGTTGATGCCCTGTGCCGCGATCCACGACAGTAGTTGTGGAAGTGTCAAAAGAACGATGGTCCACAGAATCCACTTGCCGGCCCGACCGTTTACGTGGAAGTTGATCCCGCCTTCATGCCGTAAGCTCACCCCCGCGGCGGCCAGCGTGCAGAACGCCGCCGGCACCGCGAGATCGAGCAACAACTGGAGAAGGTCGAGGAGGAACTGTGGAGTCTGCATCATTCTCCGCCCTTGCTATTGAATGCCTTGTGCCTGAGTGATGAAGCCTTCCGCCATGCGGCCGAGACCGGAGATCACCATGAGGGCGACGCCGCTGACACCCCACCCCATGTAACCCCGCCCGGATTTGAAGTGCCATCCTGCGATGCCGAGGCAGGCGACTGCGATCACCGGAGCAATGACATTGCAGCCCCAGTTCACGACGTTGAGAACCGTTCCTTCGACAGTCGTAGCCTGTTGACCTTGCACAGCCTGTCCGAATTGAGGTGAGGTTCCGAGGTTCTGCGCTCTCGCGGCGAAGGGCGCGAGCAAGTTGCCAACAAGGATCAAACTCAGACCCATCTTGATGGCGACGTGCACCCAGTTGATCTCGTCGGGACGATGAAAAACGTTCGTGGAGGTGGGAGCGGACACATGCGAGCGCCGCCAGAAGGCCGGTACGGTTCTCATAGGTTTTTTCTCCTGGACCCGGCTGCTCTCACGGCATCCGTGTCGAATCAGAGAATGAGTGGGAACCGAAACTCGGTCAAATCTGTTGGCGGTGCCAGGATGGGCCGTCGTTCTATCTCCAGTCGCATGAGTAGGTTCAGCAGACTGAGAGACGCCAGCTAGGGCTTCCGCCCACTGGTGGGTTGGATAAATATGGAGAAATCGAGCTAAAATCTCAATCGAGGAGCCCGGTGTCGCAAGCTGTCGCCAGGTCATGGACAACGGCATGGCATCCGTTTCGCAGCTGAACTCGTATCAATGCGACCAATGCGGTACCGCGAACATCGTGGCTGCGCCCGTCCTCTATCAACAAGGCACCCACACGTACTCGACCAGGTTCCATTCGGGAACAACCCAATCATTCACTGCGCAGGCTGCTGGCCCGCCCGATCCACGCGGATATGGACGCCCCCTTCTACTTTGGGGAATACCTGCGATCTTCACCTTCTTTTGGGGAATCGCTGGACTCAGCAGGATTCTCGGACATCCAGCATCACTTGCAACTCTTGGGGATACTGTCGCCATTTTCTTGTTCTTGGGTTTAGGGTTCCTTGGCGGAATGCTCCTGAATTTTCGAAGGATTGCCCGTTACAATCGCGAAGTCTATCCCCGCCTTCATTGGAACTGGGAGCACACCTATATTTGCAGGCGCTGCGGACGGTTCCGCTTGATTCCTTCGTAGCTCAGCATCCAATGTGGTTTATCCGGACCAATCGGCATAAACCTTGGGTCCCTGAAAGTCTCAGGCAATCATTCTCATGAGCACGCCAGCACTAATCGGGGACGACAATTACCCAGATCGCACATTGGGGCATCTGGAAGGATCTTTGCTCAATCATGAAGTGGGTAATCGGGAACGAAAATACCCCGATCTGCACACTGGGTAAACGGGACCGTTGTTTGCTCATTCGCGAATTGGGTCAACGGGACCGATCTTTGCCCACCATCATATTGGGACAACGGGCACGAAGATTACTCAACAGCGTAGTGGGTCATGTGGACCGATCTTGACCCGATCGCGAAGTGCGTTCAGATGGGTACAGGTTGCGATTGCTCTATTGGCGCCGCGACGCAAGAGCAGATGAGCCGCACCGCTCACTCGCGAATTGAATATGATAGCCAAACAGAACAACGCCCCGGCGCAAGGGCCAGGGCGAAGAAGTGAGTCGTGCGACGTGCAGGCAATCTATTGAACCGTCGGGTTGACCTTGTGAAGCTCGGAAGGCCTCTGTTCGTGTTTGGTGAATACGACATAGATCTTTGTGTCGGCAGGAACAGAAACCACCACGCGGCTGTTGGCATTGAGGCTCATCACTTCCGAGTCGACGGCCGTGCCGACATTCTCGGCCAGCCGCTCACGAAGCATGTCGTCCTCGGAGAACGCAGCGCTGGAGTTG
>JBEKUP010000092.1:0-25492 GCA_049514915.1 Occallatibacter sp.
GTTCCGCCTGACGGGAAAAGTCCAATTGGCGAAGGCTCATTCCATCAACGTACTACCCAAAAATCTCCCCCGCGAAGCCAATCAAACTTGAGGTACCTACTTTATAACACAGTAGTAATAGATGTTTTAAATCGACAACTAATCCATGCTGTTTTATCTGGACAACCTCAAATTCTCCCAAGAAACCTGTAATCTGGACCCGATCGCCAATGCCAGGTTTTTTCCTGAACTCGCCCATTCTCAAATCATGCGGGATCGTGACTGGGCGGAACTCAGCGTGGCCGACACAGGAACCGGAATCCCGGAAAGCGTCAGGGATCGGGTATTCGATCCGTTCTTCACAACCAAGGAAGTTGGCAAGGGCACTGGCCAGGGTCTCATGCTGGCGCATGCAGTGGTTGTGAAAAAACATGGAGGAAAGATATGGTACGATTCCGAGGTCGGCAAGGGCACCACATTTTACGTGCGCCTTCCGCTCTCCCTGGTCACGGAGAAATAACTTGTCGAGACGTATTCTCTTTGTCGACGATGAACCGAATCTCCTTATGGGACTCCAGCGGTCGCTCCGCTCGATGCGGTCAGTCTGGGAGATGGAGTTCGTTTCCAGCGGCGACGAGGCGCTCCAATTGATGTCGCTTCGAGACTTCGATGCAGTTGTCACCGACATGAGGATGCCAGGCATGTCGGGAGCTGAACTTCTTGATACCGTTCAACAGAGATACCCGAGGATAGTGCGTATTGTTCTCTCCGGGCAAGCTGACCGGAGATCAATTCTCAGTGCGATCGCTCCCGCACATCAATTCTTATCGAAACCATGTGACCCGGACCAGCTTCGCCTAATGTTGGAGAAAACGCTGGCGCTAACGGACCTGCTCCAAAACAGCAATCTCAAGTGCTTTATTTCCCGGCTCAAGTGTGTTCCCAGCCTGCCGCTGCTTTATCAGCAGGTGACAAGCGAACTGCAATCGACCGACCCATCTGCATTGCGGCTAGGTGAGATCATTGCGCAGGATATGGCGATGACTGCAAAGCTGCTTCAGATCGTCAACTCAGCCGCATACGGCACGTATGCCCCGATATCGGAGCCGAGGCAGGCCATTCTGCAAATGGGATTGGACACTGTGCAGTCAATGGTGCTTTCGCTTGGCATATTCTCGGCTTTCGATTCGCATCTGATGGGGCCTGGTCAAACTGAACGCCTGTGGGAGCATACCGTCTCTGTCAGCCGATTTTCAAAAACCATTGCGAGCAGCCAGGGTATTGCCGGGCGCGATTTGGACCAATACAACAGCGCTGGATTGCTGCACGACATTGGCAAACTAATCATGGCGTCGGCTGATCCCGTTCAATATCGCCGGATCGTCGCTTCGGCGATCTCCACTGGAACCCGCTTGGAAGTCCTGGAGTTTCAGGAGTTCGGCTGCACTCACGCTGAGGTGGGGGCGTATCTTCTCGGCGTATGGGGATTGCCCACCGCAATTGTTGAGGCCGTGGCGTGGAATCATCGTCCCTCGGAAAGCCCGATCGCCGAATTCTCGCCACTCGCAGCCGTGCACGTTGCAAGCGCATTCGATGAGGTGCTCCACGGCGAAGTGAAGGAGGCGTGTGTCGATCAGGAATTTCTAAATCGAATCGGCCTTGCGGGAAGACAGGACGACTGGATGCAACGCTGCGCTGAGCAGGTTTCCAAAGGAAGAGCCCCATGACCGATAAAATACTATTCGTCGACGATGAGCCTTCGGTGCTTGAAGGCTATAAACGCATGTTGGGGCGCGAAGTCCATGCCGATACCGCAATTGGAGGCGCACTCGGGCTGGCAGCCATTGCTGAAACAGGGCCATATTCGGTCGTCATCTCTGACATGCGCATGCCGCAAATGGACGGAGCGCAATTCCTGGCCAGGGTCCGTAGCGTCGCACCGACCACCGTCCGCCTTGCCTTGACCGGTTACGTGGATATCGACACCGCGATAGCCGCAGTGAATGAAGGCAACATCTTTCGCTTTCTCACCAAACCATGCTCGAAGGACAACCTGCTTAAAGCAATTGAAGCGGCAATTGCCCAGCACCGTCTATTGAAAGCAGAAAAGGAGTTGCTGGAGCAAACGCTGCGCGGCGCTGTGAGTGTGCTGGCCGAAGTTTTGAGTTTCAGCAATCCGGCTGCATTCGGTCGTGCCATGCGGCTGCGCCGCTTCGCACAGCACGTCGCAAGGAAACTGGAGTTAGAATCCTCGTGGCAATTCGAGATTGCCGCCATGTTGTCGCAGTTGGGTTGCGTGACGCTTGCTCCAGAGCTTATATATGCGGCATATTCGGGGGACAGGCTCAGCGCAGACGACCAGAAAAAGTTCGATGCGCATCCGGCAACTGCCTGGGAGATGTTGTCGCGGATCCCGAGGATGGAAGCGATTGCGCAAATGATTGCCAACCAGAACAATCCGCGTTTCCGAGTCGAAACACAGTCCCCATCGGACAAACACGATATCGAGTTTGGCACACAGTTGCTTCAGGTAGGTGTGGCGTTTGACCGATATCTGGGGTCCGGTTTAAGCCCCACTGAGGCGGCCAGAAGGGCTGGTTCTGACTGGAAGGGCTGCGATGCCGCGCTTGTGAAATGCCTGGATGATCTAGCTCCATCGATGCCGATGCAGGTGCGGGAGTGCGCCGTCTCAGATCTTGCAGTGGGAATGACACTTCAACAGGATCTCTGCAACAGTGTTGGGCTGCTGATTATGGCAAAGGGCCAGGAGTTGACATACCAGTGGGTCGAGCGGCTCAAAGGACTCTCCCGGCTTGGAGCGATTGGACGAAGAGTGACTGTGTTGATACCGCAATCCGAGGTAAGCCAACGAATTGCTTTATTACCGCCCACAGCTTAACCGGTGCCGCTTGGTTTGTGCGGAGACCGGCCAGATTGGGCGCACGATTTAACTGCCTAGTTCGAAAATACATCGTCATTCTTGCGAGTTGCAGCTGAAACAAATCAATGCAATTGTCGATAGTCAGTCAGGCTTTCGACTGGCTGCGCCCCTTGATTGCGAAACATCCTGACTACCTCAATTGGAGGGCACATGGGATTCCTGAGACCGTATCTCGAACGCGCCGCTGAGCCTGATTCCGGAGATCTAGCGCTCACAAACGACAGTTTTCTACTTTCTGCCCTGCTCGAAAACACAACCGACAACATCTATTTCAAGGACGTAGAGAGCCGGTTCGTGAGGATCAACCGGGTCATGGCAAAGACGCTTCATCTCGCGGATCCTCGCGAGGCTATCGGCAAATCGGATCGGGATTTCTTCGCAGTGCAGCATGCAAGCGATGCCCTGCAGGACGAGGTGGAGATCATGCGTTCCGGCCAGCCGATGATTGGCAAGGAGGAGCAGGAAGACTGGCCGGATGGGCGAATTACCTGGGCTTCTACCAGCAAGATGCCCCTGTTCAATGCAGCCGGCAAATGCATTGGTACATTCGGGATCTCTCGGGATATTACCAGCAGCCAGGGTAACAGGCAGGCACTCCTTGAGAGCGAGGCAAGATTTCGGGATCTCACCAATTCGATTCGAGAAGTCTTCTGGATCCTAGACTTCATCGACAACAAGATTCTCTACGTCAGCCCAGCGTATGAGGAGATTTGGAGAAGACCTCGAGCGGATTTGTATGCCGATGCCGGGGACTGGATGTCCGTAGTTCACGACGAGGACCGAACCCGGGTTGAGGAATGCTACGCGGCTAAAGTTGATCGCCCGTTCGAGTTGACGTTCCGCATTCGTCGGACCGACGGGGAGGTTCGATGGATTCGCAGCCGGGGATTTCCGATCACCGATAGGGATGGTGCGGTACTCCGGATTGTCGGTATTTCAGCCGACATCACGGAGCCACGGAAGGCGCACCAGGCGCTGGCCAAGACACAGCGATTACTGGCGTCCATCGTCAATTCTTCTGACGGCGCAATCGTCAGTCAGTCGCTCGATGGCAAGATTACATCCTGGAACCCTGCCGCGGAGCGAATCTTCGGCTACACGCCACTTGAAGCCATCGGCGCTTCGGCAGACATCCTGAGGAGAGACGAGACTGATGCTGATGCAATATGGATTTTGGATCAAGTGTGTCAGGGGCTCAGCGTCCAGAACTTCAAGACGGAGCTCCGCCACAAAGACGGCAGTATGGTTGCAGTATCTCTCACCGCCGCGCCAATTCGCGACGAGTTGGGCGAGATAATTGGCTCGTCAAGCCAAGCCCACAATATCTCGGAGCGCAAAAAGCTGGAAGACAAGTTATCGGTTGTTTCCGAACAGCTGCGCGCGGTGTTGGAAACGACGAACGAGTGCATGATTGTTCTCGACTGCGATTGGCGCGTCACCTATCAGAACCGCCTGCGTAGCGGTCTCGACCCGTCGAGTACCTTCGGAAAGATCCTTTGGGACAGTTCACCCTATCTGCTGGGGACGTCCTTTGAACGGGAGTCCCGCCGCGCGATGACCGAACGGATACCATGTCGTTTTGAAGACTATTTCGGCCCTTTGAAGGCATGGATGTCCGGTGTTGCATATCCGACCGGGACCGGCTTGCTAATCCTCGTACGGGATGAGACGGAAAAACACACCCTGGACGATCAGCTCCGCAGCGCACAAAAGATGGAGGCCATTGGGCAGCTCGCCGCAGGAATCGCGCACGAGATCAATACGCCCATCCAGTTCATTGGAGACAACACAGGTTTTATGAAGGACTCGTGGAACCAGGTCGACGAAGTGCTAGCTTCAGCTCGAGAACTGCGCGACGAAGCAGCCCGAGGGGCAGTCTCGCAGTCCGCCATCGATCGCTTTGATACATGCAGCCGGAACGCCGATGTGGAGTATCTCAAACAGGAAGTGCCCCGCGCCATTGAACAGACGCTCGATGGCGTACAGCGGGTGGCGAAGATTGTGAGCGCCATGAAGGAGTTCTCGCATCCCGGATCGCAAGAGAAACGCTCCATTGATTTGAACAGGGCCATCGAAACTACGGTGACAATTTCACGAAACGAGTGGAGGTATGTCGCCGACGTGCAAACTCATCTGGCCCCCAACCTGCCGATGGTGCCCTGTCTGGCAGGAGAGATCAATCAGGTCCTACTCAATCTGCTGGTCAACGCTGCGCACGCCATTGCAGATGTTGCAAAGGTCAAAGAGAACAGCCGCGGCACAATAACCATCTCTACCCGGCAGGATGGAGATTCGGTGGAGTTAGCTATCGCCGACACCGGCACCGGGATTCCGGAGCACGCCCGGGAAAGGGTATTTGATCCATTTTTCACGACAAAAGAGATTGGCAAAGGAACCGGCCAGGGGCTCATGTTGGCACAGACTGTTGTGGTAAAGAAGCACGGCGGAAGAATCTGGTTCGAGACCGAGATCGGTAAGGGTACCACGTTCTTTGTGAGACTTCCGCTATAGGCCCCGGCGGAAAACTAACGATGTCCAAGCACAGACTCTTTGTCGATGACGACGCTGTCACTCAGTTCCACGCTCAGCAGCCTTGCATCGAGCGCGCGCGCAGGTTCTTCTCAAAACGCTCGATGATGTGAGCAGGCAGATTCGTTTATTGCCGAAGCAATAGACCTCACGGAGGGAGATCCTTCCAACGAACGCACCGCGGAACTGATTCACCGCCTGGACAAAGCCGACACCCGCGACGGAATAAGAAGCATCCAGCCCATGGCCGATCTTGGTGTGCCCTATGCGATGTTGCTCTACGAGCGATTTCTTGGACGCCCTTTTGCTGGTCATCGAGATTCTGTGAGCGAACTCGTAGGCGACGTTCTAGAAACGGCCATCGAAGGAGTGCTCACGCGCGCCGGCATCAGCCACCGCAAGACAAAGCGAGCCGAACGGATCACCGGTTTTGATCAAGCACCGGATTTCATCATTCCAAACGAGTTCAACCCGCAGATCGTGATTGAGGCGAAAATCACTGAGGATGACGGTACGGCTCGCGATAAGGTGACGCGCGTACAACATCTCGGCGAGCTCAGTACACAGGGGCTGAATCAGGGTGCCCGCTCTTCACTTTTGCTTGAACCTCCCCGTCGCTTCGCCATAACAGCAGTGCAGCATCCACCATCAGGCCCTATAAGTATCCGTTTTGAGTCCTGAACCTCGTCAAGCAATACCCCTCGGAAACTTGTGGGTAATTAAAAGGTGGTGTTCCCCTCTGGCTTCGGAGCGAGCTTGCGTTTGACGATGTTGTCATGGATCAGGCTGGTGGCGCGGGGCGCCGTGTTCGCCGAAGTTGGGCGATCGCAGAGAAGCGGCGGATCGTCGAGTTGACGTTGGCGCCGGGCGCGAGTGTTGCGCGTGTGGCTCGTGCGCACGGGGTGAACGCGAACCAGGTATTCGTTTGGCGGCGGGCCTTCGAGCGCGGGGAGTTGGCGGAGTCTGCCGCTTTGGCCACGGCTTTGCTTCCGGTCCCGAAATCGCTCAGGAAGCCATCGCCCTTGTGCGTGCGCTTTACGCCGTTGAAAGTATCCGTCTGAGCAACGCGCCCTGTCGCGGCGCTGAGTTTCGTGATGAAGTTGAATTATGAGCGAACTGGGAGTGGTACGGAGGCGGCGGAGTGCGGTTGAGGTGGAGAAGCTGGTTTCGGAATATGAAGCCAGCGGGCTGACGCGGCAGGCATTTTGCGTTGATCGTGGATTGTCGGTGGCGGCATTGGATAAGTATCGTCGGCGCGTGCAAAGGAGGCCGCGATCGGGATCCGGAGTTCTGCTTCCAGTCGAAATGGTTTCGCCTACTGCGCAAGATTTAAGTCGCGCCGGCGGATGCGACGGTGTTCTGTTTGTTGAGTTGCGAGGCGGGCGCCGGATCGAAGTACGTCGTGGCTTCGATGCGGAAACGTTGGAGCGCCTGCTGACCGTATTGGACCGGGCGTAGTTGGTGTTCGGGTTTGGACCGGCGACGCGGATCTATGTTGCGGCCGGCGCAACGGACATGAGGAAGAATTTCAATGGTCTCTACGGGCTGGTACGCGATCATCTGGGCTGCGATCCGGAAAGCGGCCATGTGTTTGTTTTCACGAATGCGCGACGCAATCGCCTGAAGCTTCTGGTATATGACGGAAGCGGACTTTGGGTATGCGGAAAAAAGTTGGACGGCGGGAGATTTCGGTGGCCAGATGGGGACAGTACGGTGAAGAAACTGGTACTGAGTTCCGAGGAGCTGGCGCTGCTTTTAGGAGGGATTGATCTAACTCAGACGCGGCCCCGCAAGTGGTATCGCAAGCCTCCGGCGGAAGAATCAACAGAGTCACTGAAGACCGCATAAACACTGCATATTTCGCATACATATCCACAAGAAAATCTGTTATTAAATAGACATCGTGAGCATGCCTTCTGAGCCTACTCTTCCGCCGCGTTCGGAACCTTTCATGGCTGAGGTTGTCGCGCAGCTGAAGGAGCAGGTTGCGTCGCAGAACAGAGAGCTCGAGTATGCACGGTTGAAGATCTAGGTGCTCGAAGAGCGTCTTCGTTTGGTGCGGATTCAGAAATATGGACCGAGCAGCGAGAAGCTAAGCAATCTGCAACTGGAGTTGCTGGAACAGGAGCCCGGGGTTAGCCAGGAAGAAGTAATTGCCGAGAGCGAGCGCAAAGCCCCGCCGCCTGTTACTGAACAAAAGAAACGCAAGCATCCCGGACGTCAGACTCTGCCCGCGAATCTTCCCCGTGTGGAACGGTTGATTGCCTGCACGCCGGAGCAGTGCTTATGCGGCAACTGCGGCGCTGAGACCCGAGTGATCGGCTACGAAGTCAGCGAAGTGCTGGAGGTCGAGCCGGCGCGCTATTTCGTGCAGGTGACCAAGCGCGAGAAGCGGGCCTGCAAATCCTGTCCCGAGCAAGGCGTGACGGCGGCGGCGCTTCCCATCCGGATCATTGATAAGAGCCTGGTATCGGACAGAGTGATCATCAACACGGTGGTGACGAAATACTGTGATCACAACCCACTTTTTCGGCAAAGCGTAGCCTTGTTGCGTGACGCGGGTATCGATATCAGCAGGGCTACGATGTGCGGCTGGGTGATGACCATCGGAGAAATGTTGATGCCGGTAGCCGGAGCGATGCGCAACCAGTTGCTCGCCGGCACCTACATCCAGGCGGATGAAACTCCGGTCGATGTACAAACGCATGACGGAAGCGGCACCAATCATCAGGCGTATCTCTGGCAGTATGGGACGCCGGGCGGCATGGCGGTTTTTGAATTCCGCATGAGCCGCAAACGCGATGGCCCGCTGAACTTCCTCGGCAACTTCGAAGGACTTCTCCAAACGGATGGCTACGCCGCATATGATCGCGTGGGCGGCCCGAAGATGGTGCATGCAGCCTGCTGGAGCCACTCCAGAAGATATTTCGTGGATGCGGTCAAACTCAATAAACAGGATGCCTCATCCATCCGCGCGGTCGAACTGATAAACGAGTTATTCGCCATCGATGCTCAAGCGCGGAACGAAAAGATGGACCACGCCGCACGCCACGCACTGCGCCATGAGAAGGCTCCGCCGCTGCTCGAAGAAATCCGCACTCACATCCTCGATATGAGCAAGGCGGTGCTGCCCAACAGCGCCGCCGGACAGGCCTGCAGATACACGCTTGCCATTTGGAAAAAGCTGATCTGCTTCCTCGATCATCCCCAACTGGAACTCAGTAACAACGTGGCGGAGAATTCAATGCGACCGATCGCTCTTGGCCGAGGCAACTGGATCCATATCGGGAGCGAGCCCGCCGGATCGCGCGTAGCCGCTATCATCTCCGTGATCGAAAGCTGCCGACGCCTCAGAATCCCGGTGCGCGATTACCTCGCCGACATCCTGCCTGGGCTTGCGAACGCACCGCTTCAAAGCATCGCAGACCTTACTCCCGCAACCTGGGCCGCAAAAATGCCGACCATGCACTTGGTCTGACGCTTACCGTACATGAGCAAGGAGGCCAGATCCGGCAAGCCCACGCTCGATCGATCGGACGGGACGGTGCGGGCACCTCGACCATGCGCTCACAACCGCTGCAAGCGAACTTGGGCCGTACGAGGCAGATGATCTTGAAGCTCCCCGGGATGTACTCCAGTTGCTCGGTCACGTCTTCGACACCGGAGACGTTTTCCAGCGCAACCAGCTTAGTTTTACGTACCTTAGTTTTTGCTATTTAGACCAGTCGTCATTATAAGCCCGGCACCGAGCAAGAGCCCAGCACAATCCTTCTAAAGGAAGCCTCCAATATCACACCCGAGCAGAACATCAGTGCGCCAAAGCTGAAACGCAGGGAGATTGGAATGCGCGAGGCCCCTGCCGTTAGAGCCACTAGACAAGGCAATAGAACGAGGTTGACGACAACAAGCCACGTCGGTAGAAGGTGATCGATTGCCGCTTCCGCGCGATGTCCACGTTGCGTAGAGGAGAATACAAGCCACACGCAAAACAAAACAAACGCCAGACCGAATGCCACAAACGCCAGGGCCGTCCTGTTTTCCTTGGTGTTTTCCATAATGCTAGTTCCTTAGAAAACCATATCCGAGCATTCATACCCCGCATGAAACAGCTCAATATCTGTCACTGCCCAACCCGCAACACTTACGCCCCTAACAACTGCGCCAATCTTTCCTGCTAGGCGCGGGACAAGCACTTTCGAGAATCTCCCCCAGGCTGTGAAACGCCCATCCGTGAAGTGATAGTAGGCGCCGGCAAACCAGCTGCTGTTCCCTTCCAATGCGCTTGTCAGCCCTTCCTCCCCTGCCTTAGCCAGCCCGGCTCCGATCAATCCTTTGAAGGGGATAATGTGATTACCGATACAACTGTAGTATCCCTTGTTCCAAGCATCGACCTGGGATTCCTTGATGTTCTTCCAAGAAATGCCCGAGAAAAAGTAGTGGAGCCACATCACATCATCCGGGGACAAATGCAAATGTCCATCGGAGTCGACATACGTGCCGGTGTTCGGCCCAATCCCAGATATTCCGCCGCACGCCCCGAACTCGCACCCGCCAGTTGGCAGACCTATAGCCTGCCCGATGCTGTTGCCAAGCCCGCCGTAAGGCACGCCGAACTTGTCATCCCATGGATTGGCGTTTGGCCTCGGCTTTAGCGAACCGTGAAACGAAGAGCCGAACAACCCTGCTAACAAGTGGTCTTGAAGCCACGCGCCGCCGACTAATAAGAAGGCGCAAATAGCATCGGCTCCAGCATTCGCACCACCTTCTGCTATTGCTGCGCCACAGCCCCAACCACCAGGGTTTTCCCCGTTCGGGTCTGTTAAGTACATCGGTCTCCCATTAACATATGCATAGCGATTGAGGCTTTGCGGATCGGCCCAATTGTAACTTCCCGAATACGGATCGGGTGACTGCCAGCGGCTCTGCTGAATCGAGAACTGCCTAAATGTTGCATGATTGGTAGCCGTGGTTGGGTCCCACTGCATCCCAGCAAAACCAAACGGGTCCCCCGTTGTTCCTGAGAACTGTTCACCATAGGGTGCATAGTTCATTGGGTTGCTGAACAAGCCGGTGCTCGAAACACTCCCCCCCAGCGTTCCCAAGTTGTCAGTCACCCGATACGCAGGTAATGCTGTCTGCGTACCCCCCACCTCCGCAATCAGAGTGTCGCCCGAATAGATCAGGTCGGTATAAGCTCCGCCAGCGAGCATCGCGACCGGCATGCTGCCAAAATAGACTGTGTCAGTCACCATTGAGCCATACACTTCCACGCGATTCCCTAGTGCGTCGTATACATAGGTTTCTTGACCGCCTGCCACGGAGGATAGCATTCCGTTAGGGTCAAAGGCCAGCGCATGACCGTAGATGTCCGTATTCTGGTCGCCATCTGCATCGTAGGAATAGCCGATTATCTGGTTGTAGCTATTAAATGATTGCGAGAAACTGTAGCTGCCAGAGTCTGTCAGGTTGCCAAACGGATCGTATGTGTAGGCTTCGTTAAGACCATTAGGTGCCTGAGTACTGCCGGTCCAGGAAAGAGTCGTGGGAAATGAAATCGTAAAAGAAGGAGCTGAAAAGAAACTGGTATTCCAGTTAGTCGACACTTCGTTTATCGCATAGTCGCCTTCGGGCCCCGCGATTTTGCTTGTGAGCAGGACTGTGGAACCGGACGCCGTGGCGGTGACCAGAGGACTTAGGGTCGAGTTGCTATTGATCCCTGATGCAAGACTGGATGCCAACGTTGTCGTTGTAGAACCTTCGCTCCATCCTATGCCGGTAGAAACACCATTGATCGAGATCGTCTCTCCGCCTCCATCGTAGATATACTGTGGACATGGCGGCGCAGGCGATGTGCAAGGGTTAAATGTATGCTCTTGTTCTGAACCTGAAATCGTTAACGTGGCCGTAGCGTATCCTGTCGACTCAAAATCCTCAGCATTTGTGAGACGGTTCAAGGTATCGTAGCTGAATTGCCTCACGTTTCCAGTAATACCATCTGCTTCAAAAAGAAGATCTTGCGCAGTCTTGTCCCAAACGAACTGCTTTGACCACAAAGCTGTTCCGGAACTGTTTGAATACGCCATTTGGGTCACACTTTGCCTTGAGTTGTACGCAGCCGCGATGCCGACACCATTCCCCAAAGTTGATGCTGTGGGCTGTCCGGGCGGCGCGAATTTGGAAGTTGAGACATATGAGCTTCCAACTGGATTAGAACCAAATGCAGTGTAAGTGACTCCTGTTAGCCTCGCGGCTTCGTCGAACGATTGCCCCACCACACGGCCGTCAGGGTAAGTAAGAGAGATCAAATCCCCGGCAAGATCATATTTGGCGGAAACCGGTGTATTCCAACCTGGAATTTGCGGAATCCAATTTACTTGTTCCGTAAGGCGCCCCATAGAGTCATAATTGAAGGATGCCGCCGCGTTCACATCGTTGCTAGCATTCGACAAACGTCCTATCGTGTTTGTTCCATTCGGGTTACCTGAGTAATAATCATAGAAATAGTAATAGTTAATTGAACCGTTCGACGCAATCTCTCGCGTTACTCTATTCAAGCCGTCGTACTGGTAGCTCAGAACATTTCCTGCGTTGTCGGTGGTCGAAGTTGTGTTGCTATTCGCGTCATAGGCAATGCATCCGGTCCACTTGGTCCCGGATGTGGTTCCAGTGCATGTAAGCGATGCCGGAGACGCCAAGGATTGATTCTCCGGGATATTCTCGGCAATTTCTCTACCAAGGCTATCGTAGGCAAAGAGCCGCTTGCGATCTCCAGGAGAAGTGGACCCTGACGCTGCGCCCCATTGGTCGACCTCAATCAGATTGTTGAGAGCGTAATATGTATAGTCCGTCTCGTAGGCGAGTGCACCGCTCGCGTTCGGCTCTAGAACGCGAGCGAGTCGCTGAAACGCGTCGTAGGTGTACTGTCTGCTATGTCCAAGTTCGTCAGCGATGGTTTGCGTCGGCCCATTGTACGTGTAATTAGCACTGTTTCCGTCGGGGTCCAATTTCTCCGTAACCCGTCCAACCACGTCATAGTACTTACAAGTTGTTCCGTCAGTGCTAGATCCTGTACCCTGGAGATGCGCAGTTGTTACGCAGGACGGGCGTCCAGTGGCATCATACGTCGTTTCCGAGCTGATGTTTCCTTCGGGAGCAACTGCGAGTGTTTGATATGGCCTGCCGAACGTGTCCAAAAAGAATCTACTCGTTATATTAACCGATGCATTCAGTGCGACGGCCCTATCTGTTTCTGTCGCTGAAGGGTACAAATACGTTGTACTTCCACCGTCCGGATAGGAAATCGAATTCAACTTCCCTATGCTTGCGCCGGAACTAAAGTAGGCATAGACAGTCGCCTGGTTAGTGACCACCCCATTTGCATCTTCGCTTGTCAGGACAAGCCCCGAAGAACAGTCATAGGTCGATTGCGTCTGTAGGTGGCTGCCGTTCACGATTATCGGAAGCGTGACAGATGTTAGGTAAGCATCCGAACAACCGTAGGCATAGCTCGTTGTATTGTTGTTTCCATCGACATCTGTAAGTTTCATCCCGTTTCCGTCATAGGTCGACGACGTGTTGACAACTGCGGAACCAAGGCCTAGAGATACGCCTACGAGGTTGCCGTGACCGCCCGTATCGTACGTATAGGTGGCCTGCGTTGCCTGTATACCGCTTGAATCGAGAAGAGTCTGCTGGGTGACCAGGAGCGCCCCATTGACTGAATACCCGTACGCGTAATCCGTCTCTTTTGTGGGAGTAGTTGATGGACTTCCCGTATAGTAATCCCATTGTTGTAGCTTGGAAAGTCTGTTAAATTCGAGGTTGTTATATGTGTAGACGGTCTGCGACATCTGGCCCGTCTCCGCGAGTGTGGTTGTTGACGTGGATGCCTTGATATAGTTAGAACCGTTGCACAGTATATCCCACGGCTGGCATGTATTTGCGAAATTGTACACCGTGTTCGTGGTCAAGAACGGCGTGGACGCACCTGCCTTGAAATAATCCACCTCGGTGTTCCACGCCCCGTTATTGAGCGTGAGGTGATATGCAACGTCGTTGCCGTTCCCGTCTGTGACTGTCATCTTCTCCTGGCAACCAACTTCGTAAGGTTGTGCGCACTGGGTGACGACCTGAGGCGCAAACGAGTAGCTTCCATTTCCACCGTGATAGTTGTTAATCCACCGATTCTGATTCTGATATGAATCGAGATAGTTCTGGTACCCAAGAGTCACTGTTCCGCCTGCGGGTAGAACAACGCCTTCAACTTCCCCGTAGTTGCCAGAAGCGGTACCGGTGTCATAAGTGAATTGGTAGGATGTTCCATCCGGCAGGCCGACACTTGCGACGGCCGTCAGCGGCCCAGAATACTCGCTGACACCGGATTGGCCAAAAGCCGTATTTACATTGATTGTTTCGGTTGTCACCGTATATCTCTTGCGTGCCCCACCAATCGTCAGAACGTCATAGTAGGTCTGATTTCCACTTACGGTCTTCAAAACGGGCGTCCGACCGATGGTATCGACAAGATTCCCGTTGGCGTCCTGCGAAAACGAGTTTCCGTTTGTGTCGGCCATGTTTGGATAGACCTGGTTGCCATTGCCGTCGTAAATCATGGCGGTCGTATAGTTTGTGACGGTCATGTAGTAATTCTCGGCATCTTCCGAGTATGCGGAGCCTGTCGGTTGATTAGGAGCCGTCAGCCCATTCCAGTTGCAACTCGACTGATACATCTGCGTTGTGCCTACTGGGAAGACATGTGTAGTGCCCGATGGGTCAACCCAAAGGAAAGTATAGGTATAATAGCTAAACTTAACGGTTCCGTTGTTTGGGCAAGTGGCGGTCGTCGAATCTCCATAGGGAGTTAGAGTCCCAGTTTCATTTCCAGACAGGAAGCGCCAGCCAGCCTGTGAGTTAGGGACGTTTGTCGGCTGCCAACTATAGGACGACCCACTGGCGACGATCTGCCAAATGCGGCTGTCGTACACAAGTTGCTCCGAGAGCGGAAGGTTCCCACGCTGCTGAAGAGACGATAGTTGAATCTCGAAATGAACCTCGCCGTTGCTAACGTTTATGAATCCGTTCTCAATAGGTATTGTCGCACCCCACGAAGGGCTGCCTGTGGCGTAAAGATAATTCTGACCTTGCGCAAGGGAGCCAGCACAGAGCAATACAGTGCATAGTGTTGACAATGAGAACAGAAGACGCCGCATATCGAAGGCTCCTTAGAATGAGAATGTGCCGACCGGGGGATTCTGGTTGATTTGAACTTGGCTGAGTTGCAGGCTCCATTGCGCTTGGCCGTTAAGGGACTGCTGAATCGTAGCTGGCACAAGCAGGCTGCCAAATTTCTGATAATCGCTGTAGCTCGTTACGCGCAGGAGGGCCGCCCCCGAGACATTGCTGAACGCAAGGGAATCGACGCTATAGAGCAGTAGGTGCGTGTTCGGCTCAAAATAAAGGTCGGTCGCAACGGTCAAATCGCCCTTGGTGTAGGTGCCGGGAGCCAGTTGATACTCAACGGTAACTCGGTGCAGAGGTTGACCTGTGCCCATGTAGATCCCGTTATCAAGAAGAGAGACGAGCGATGAAGTGGCAGCGTCGAACCACACAATAGGGAAGGCAACAATCCCGCAGCGGGAAGTCGCAGCGAGGAGTGATCCCTGGTTACCAACTTCGTCCTGGAACCGTCCTGAAGAGCCTTGTACCCGGAAGCTACGAGTGCCACTGTTCATCACGATATCGAGGCGACTAAAATCTGCCCCTCGCAGGTCGAGCAAGGCTGAGTGGGTATCTCCTGTAGGAAACGTCAGTGTACCCGTCCCCTCGAGATCCTGCCATCCGGTCGCAGACACGGCTTCCAGGTGAGCTACGATTTCACTTAATGCTCCTGGCGCTTTGACGCCTATAATCCCCGTCGCAACGGGCGACGGAAAGCTCAGGTTTGCGGTCGATGACTGCGCCCCTTGGGCTCGTGCTGTCGTAGGAGTCAGAGCAAGGGCTGCTGTCATGGAGGCTAGTAGGATAGAAACTACTGCTGGTACTACGGTCGAGCAGCAGCGCCAATGGGACATTGACGGCATCTCAGTTCTCATGAGTTATAACGCTCCTGTTTGTTGTCTGGAACCGTACTCGGTATCCTCTTTACCGTCAAGAAAGGTCTGTGGAAAAACATGGAGTAGAAAAGGAAAGCAGCTATTTCAGGTATGTTTAACAATTAAGCACCTGTTAGGTTACTTCGCCTCACATTTGTGACAAGAATCACTTTTAAGGTAACCACCTGAGTTTATTAGATAGTTACCCAATGTTCATCGAGTATGTTCAGAGCACAAACGCCATTTAGTTATGAGAATGAGCTACTTGGATGCGCTCGCACATCTTCCCTCAAACACCTTCGGAGTGCAGTGAGCTATGCTTCTGAACTCGCAGTTCTTTGGGACAGAATTTTCTTCCTGATCAACGCCGTCTTGCGACGGAAATAAATTGAAAAAATTAAGAGCATAGTGTTCGGTGAACGGATGGACCCTACTTTTCGCAAATTTGATTTCCCTGAAGATTATTAACGATCACGCTCCGGCTGCCGAGGCTCTTACGTTATTCATGCTGACTTAGCAAGGGAATGCAACAGAAAGACTTGAGTCCGACAGTTCGGCAACGACGAATTCAATTCCGCCTCGCCTCATTCTCAGTATCGATGCTCACGTGGCCTGAATCCAGCGAGTCGGCTATAATCTGCGGAGAAGTTAGAGGTCCGACTTGTCCGAATGTCTACTTCGGCGATTTCGAGGTCGCACAGCCAGCAATTGCGTCGGCATCCAGCCGTCATAGTATATGTCGTCTTTGGATATCCGGTTCGAAGGCTCATCGCAATATGGGCCGCGCATCCCAGCCTAGCCGGACGATTTCCCATCACTGAAGGCCGATTGCTGGCTGCTATTCAATGGAAAGTCTGCCATCACAAAGCCCTAATGCTTTCGGTTGTCCTGCCAACTCTTCTCAGCTGGCTTGGAATGCCCAACTAATTGGGAGGCTTCACTCCCTCCCGTCCAGCTTTGAATCCAACCTTGGCCAAAGTGATCCAACTGTGCACTTTCTTTCGCGGGGACCCGATTACACCGTTCTTTTTCGAGATCATGAGGCAGATTTTATTCTGGCGAAGCGGAAATATGCCTCAGATACCGATTCGCAGAGCGGCGCCCGCACCGCGCACCAGAGAACGGATGCCGCTTCAATTGTCGATGTGCTCCGTATGCACCTCATAGGCGCAAGCACAGGCTCTGGGCTCTCGGGGCAGGATCGATTGCCCGGAATAGTGAACTACTTTTCCGGAAGCGATGCTGCGCTATGGCATACAGGAATCCCGACGTTTGCCAAGATGCAGTATTGCGGTGTGTATCCGGGTATTGACCTTGTCTACCATGGCAACCCAAGCAGGCTGGAATTTGATTTTCAAGTGGCTCCTGGAGCCTCTGCCTCGAGAATTCGGCTTCATTTCGCAGGAGCGAGACGCCTCGAACTGGATGGAAACGGCAATCTCATTGTTTTTGCCAGACACGGACGAATCGAATTCCATAAACCTCTGATCTACCAACTAGAATCCGATAATTCGCAGCGCATCGTTGAAGGCAGATTCCGAGTATTCACCAACGGCACACTTGGATTTGGCTCGGAGACTACGATCATACACGGCGACTGGTCATCGATCCGATTCTTGATTATTCAACCTATTTGGGAACTCTGAGCGGTGCGACGGCAATTGCTGTCGATTCGGCAGGAGAGGCATTTGTGGCAGGTTATACCGGACCCTATATGCCCACAACCACGGGTAGCCACCAACCGAGCTTCCCTTCCGCAGGAAAAAATGACAATACTCCAGTCGGAGGTTCCCTTTACATCGACACTGCGGCGTTTGTCGCCAAGTTCAACAGTACAGGTACCGCACTTCTTTATTGCACTTATCTCTCCGGTGCTGAAAATGATGCTGCCGACGCAATTGCAGTGGACGCATTGGGGAATGCATACGTTGCGGGCCAGACTGCTTCGGCGAACTTCCCCGTAACTCCAGGCGCGTTCCAAACGACGAATCTTGCCAAAGGTGGTGCAGGATTCATCACAGCTCTGAACAGCTCAGGTTCCGGTCTCATTTATTCGACCTTTCTGAGCGGTTCTACCGAAACTGTAATCAAAGGGCTCGCGTTGGACAGTTCGGACAACGTGTATGTTACAGGTGATACGGCAGATCTCGACTTTCCGGTGACTTCGGGAGCGTTCCAATCCACCAGTCCGGCGAATCCTATTGTTGGAGGAAAGGGCTTTGTGACCAAGCTGGCCGCTGGCGGTCAAAAGTTGCTGTATTCAACATTTCTCGGCGGCAGCAAGTGGGATGATCCGAATGGCATCGCTATCGACTCGACCGGAAACGCCTATATAACGGGCGGAACGCAATCCCCCGATTTCCCCACCACACCAGGCGCATTCCAGTCGGTTAACAAGGCCACGGTGTTCAACTTCCTGGGAGGAAGCTTTGTCACCAAGATGAACCCCACTGGAACGGCGCTTGTTTACTCAACCTATCTTGACGGAAGCGTCACGGACGTTGCAAACGCGATCGCCGTCGACGCGGAAGGCGACGCCTACGTTACGGGCTTCGCTACTTCTTCTGACTTCCCGACGACCCCAGGGGTCATCCAGCCCTCCTTGGGACTTAGTCCGGCTGAGTTGGGATCGGAAATGTCGAACGTGTTCATCACAAAGCTGAACTCCGCGGGCTCCGATCTGGTCTACTCAACGTTCTTAGGCGGCAGCCAAACACTGAATGCAGGTGCTTACGGAGATTCGGGGTTGAGCATTGCGGTTGATAGCGCCGGGAACGCGTACATCGCTGGCAGCACTGAAGACGTTGATTTTCCCCTTACTCCGGGAACCCTTCAATCGCAAAACATCACTCAACTGGTCTCGGGCGACCTAGCCGCGTTTGTGACAAAGATCAATCCCACTGCCTCTGAAATTCTCTACTCCACCTATTTGACCGGCAGCGGAGACCAGTCAGGCGACCCAGCCGGCGACAGTTGTGACTGCGCAACCGGCATCGCTCTCGACAGCGCCCAAAATGTTTATGTTGCCGGCCGCACAATTTCTACGGGCTTTCCAACGACTTTGGGGCGCTCCAGAATCAGAGCGGATTTAGTCCAACGAGCGGAGTCGCAGTTTTCGAAACCAAGCTCGATGCTGCAGAGATGCAGAAACTTCAATTGACAACAACGACGCTCACAGCCAGCCCAAATCCGCAAATGTATGGACAGCCGATCACGTTCACTGCCACTGTCAAAGGATCGTCTGGAAGCACGCCCACTGGAACCGTTGGGTTCTCATACCAAGGGCTTTTGGCGAACGGTACGCCCTATGCTTTCGGACCTTGGAACAATGTGGCCGTGAACGGAGTCGGCGTCGCGGAATTCACGACCAGTTCACTTCCATCTGGTTGGATCGGGGATGTACCTGGTTCAATCGGAGTTGTGGCCTATTATCTCGGGAATGCCAACAATTCGCCGAGCTACGGATCGATGGAAGAAACGATTAACCAGATTCCCACGACCACCACCATTACCGCAAATCCGTCCTCAGCACCTTATGGAACTCCCATAACCTTTACCGCAACGGTCGTAGAAACAGCTTCGGGCAAGCCTGCTCAAGGTTTGGTTTCGTTCGACATAAGCTCGACGACGTTCGCTTCTTCTGAGCTCAACAGCGCAGGACAGACGACCTGGATAAGTGGGGCACTCGGGAATGGAAGTGTCCTTCAGGTCGGATCTCAAACGCTGACTGCGAAGTTCAGCACAAAGGATGGAGCTGGGGACCAATGGAGCCATGGATCAGTCACTGTGAACATTACGGCTTTGGGCGCCACCGCAGTACCAACATTCTCGCCACCCGCCGGGACATACTCCACGACGCAGTCCGTGACGCTAAACAGCGCCACGAGTGGCGCGACTATTTATTACACCGCGGACGGCAGCACACCTACCGCAGGGAGTGAGGAATATGTAGCTGGGTTTCCGATCCAAGTTCGTGCCAGCGAGACAATTCAAGCCATCGCCGTTGCTCAGGGCGATTCGACGAGCCCCGTCGCTTCTGCTGCGTATGTAGTCAACTTGTCCGCACCAAGCTTCACGGTCAGCGGTACAGCGGTTACCGTTGCCCCCGGAACAACAGGAAATACCTCAACAATTACCGTGACGCCTTTTGGAGGGTGGACAGGCAACGTCGCTTTGACAGCCGTGATCACATCGAGCCCAGCGGGCGCGCTTGATTCTCCCACCGTGAGCTTCGGTTCAACCAGTCCAGTGAGTATTACCGGCACGTCAACGGAGACCGCCACCCTCACCATTTTCACTACGGCGGCAACTGGCGCAGCGTTTTTCAATCCAAATCACAACGGAGTTCCTTGGTACGCGACCAGTGGTATGGCGCTGGCCTGTGTGCTGCTCTTTGGCATACCGGCGTGTCGGCGTCGATGGCAGGCGATCGTTGGAATGGTGGCGCTCCTTGTGATACTGGCTGGCGGCGTGCTCGCCTGCGGTGGCGGAGGAAGTCGCGGGGGCAGCGGCGGTGGATCAGGTAACCCCGGCACTACGGTAGGAAGCTACACCATTTCTGTAACGGGCACATCTGGCACAACCACGGCCACGGGCACAATCGCTCTGACCGTGCAGTAGCCGTGTCTATCTAATGCCGCTCAAGGGCAATTTTGCAAGTTGGAGCGACACAGAGAATTCGGCTCGGCAAATTTGGAGTGCCCTGCTTGAATTGTGCCAGAGGGAAAGAGAAAAACTGGACAAGGAGAGCGTATGGGACGAGGAAAGAAATACCAGCCAGAACAGGTAGTGAACCTGCTTCGACAGATTGAAGTTGCAGTAGCAAACGGGGAGTCGACCGAGCATGCCTGTCGGGACGCGGGGATCGTGGAGCAGACATACTGCCGGTGGCGGAAGGAGTATGGCGGCTTGCAGGTAGACCAGGCGCGACGTCTGAAGGAGCTCGAACAGGAGAACGCCAAACTGAAGCGCTTGGTCAGCGAGTTGAGCCTGGAGAAGCTGGTGTTGAAGGATATCGCCTCGGGAAACTTCTAAGCCCTGAACGACGGCGCTGTGCAGTAAGCCACGCCTGTGAGCGTGGCATGAGTGAGCGTTGGGCGTGTCGTTTGGTGAACCAGCCACGCGGCACTCAGCGCTATCGGCCGACACAGCGGGAAGACGAAGATCGACTCACCCAGGCCATCATCGTCCTAGCCAAGCAGTACGGGCGTTATGGCTATCGCCGCATCACCGCGCTGCTCAAGCATGCAGGCTGGCAGGTGGGCAAGGATCGGGTGGAGAAGATCTGGCGTCGTGAAGGGCTGGACGCCAAGCTCGTCCGCCAGCGCCGAGACGCTAGGACAACCCTTCATTCGCTCCATCGCCATCTGTCTGAACGACAGGGCGTATTTGCCGACTCGCTTCTTTGCCACTCGCAGTTCCTTTTCCTGCTCAGGGTCACAAAGAATTCTGTCTCATTTCCTGGGGGCAGTCCACCTGTCCTGGCCGTCCCAGATTCTTATTTATCTGACACTTAGGACCGATGATGTCTGTGGCCAACCCCCTGGGTTTGCACCATGTGCTCTGTGTTCACGGATTGCGGTTCGAAAGGTAAGCGGGTTGGCCTGGACCACGAGCGTCCCTGGTTCTGTGAGAGCCGATTCCCGTCGAAGACCCAGAATAATTCAAACTGCACCACTACCGTTTTTGATTGAGATGCTTACCGCGGCATAAGTATATTTGACCGACAGTGGTTGTAGTATTTGGAGAATGGCTCAAGTGCGATCACCGACCCGAACTTCTGGCCGCCGGCGCTAAATGCGTCGGAAGAGATTCTCTTAATTATGTCGTTGCGGGCAGATGCCAGCGAGGAGGAAATAAGCAGGTAAGTGTTCTATGAACGGCAGCGTCGTCTCCAGCGGCCAGATTATCCGTCAGGATTAGGCGAGTCCCTTCAAATGAGGTTCTTTGTACAGCGATCTCCGCATTCAGAAAACCCGAGTATTGAGCAATAGCTCCCGGATTCTTTGGTGATGCCTGTCCCAGTTGCGCCCGATGGGCTCGAATGTCGATAGCCAACTCAAAACACCTCCTCAGTATGCGCTGAAGCAGGTCGCGGTCGATCAAGATTTCGGGCAGATGCTACCTCATTTTCATCGCCTAGTTGATCTTCCGGCGTCTTTCCCGGTCAGCTTCAGCCACGCTTCGGCCAACTGCTCTGCTGTTTTCGGTTGTTTGCTCTTCGTCATAGATTAGTGGGCGAATCGCTCGATCTTTTGCCATGGATCATTGCAACCGGTGGTATCCTAAGCGCGGAAATCCATCCCATCAAGGAATTCCGGCTATCCCAAGCCTTGGAGTACCTACTAGAAAGGTATACATATGTCCGCTTTCTTCCCAGCTTTGCGTCTGCGGGTTATGTTCATTGCAGGTTTCCTCGTTGTCATGGGTTCATCGGTCAGTCAAGTGGCACTGGCCCAATCCACCGCCCCCAATGAATGGACCTGGATGGGCGGAAGCAAAACGATCCCCACCACTGGCGGAGTCTACGGCACACTGGGAACGCCTGCCGCCGCGAATATCCCCGGAACTCGCGTAAGTGCTTCTGCTTGGACCGACGCCAATGGCAATCTCTGGCTCTTTGGCGGATTGGGCTCGGATGCCAGCGACCATTCCGGTCCACTCAACGACTGGTGGGAGTTCAATCCATCTATCAACCAATGGGTGTGGATGGGCGGAAGCAGCACCTTACTGTGTAATGGTTATGACGGTACCCCGATTTGTGGCGGAGGCCTCTCTGACGCTGCAAACTGGACCGACAGCAGCGGAAATCCATGGCTCTTCGGGGGCTTCGCTCTCGACACCACACCTGCACCATGCACATCTGATCTAGTTGTTTACGGTTATGTCAACGTGCTTTCGGAGTTAAATGCTTCTACGGAGGGATGGCCCGGGATAGGTGGAAGCGGCGGTTTTTGCCAACCAGGAGTCTACGGCACCTTGGGCACACCCGCTTCCGCGAACAACCCCGGAGGCCGCGGGGATGCTATGACCTGGAGAGACAGCAGCGGCAATCTCTGGCTCTTCGGCGGAGACGGTTACGATGCCAACGGCAAGCTGGGCTATCTGAACGACCTATGGGAGGTCAATCCCTCCACCAGAGAATGGACCTGGATGGGCGGAAGCAGCACATTAAAGCAAATGAACGCCGTCGGATACGGTCGGCCGGGAGTCTACGGCACGCAGGGAACGCCGACCGCCACGAACATCCCCGGAAGCCGCTCCAACGCTATGACCTGGACCGACAAGAGCGGTAACTTCTGGCTCTTCGGGGGCCAGGGTTTCGATGCCGACAGCAATTGGGACACTCTCGGCGACCTGTGGGAGTTCAGTCCCTCAAAGAACGAATGGACCTGGATGGGCGGAAAAAGCACGGTTCCCTGTCAGGTAGTTGGCTCGAATATAGACTGCCATCCCGAGTCCGGAGTCTACGGCACGCTGGCAACGCCTGCCGCCACGAACATGCCCGGAGCCCGCTTCGGCGCTATGACCTGGACCGACAGCGATGGCAATTTCTGGCTCTTTGGGGGCCAAGGTTACGATGCCACGGTCTATAGTGGCTATCTCAACGATCTTTGGGAGTTCAATCCTTCCACGATGGAATGGGCGTGGATGGGCGGAAGCAACGCAGTAAATCAGCCTGGAGTCTACGGCACATTGGGAACGCATGCCTCCGCGAACAATCCCGGAGCCCGGCAGACCGCCGTAACCTGGATCGACCTCAACGGCAATTTCTGGCTCTTTGCAGGGGAAGGCTACGCTGACAATGGCAATCCTGGCGGGCCCAACGACCTTTGGGAGTATCAGCCACAAGCGCCGATTTCAGCGCCCACTTTGACGGTAACTCCCTCGGCGTCGAGCATCACGCCGGTGCAGCCGTTGACGGTGACGATTTCCGTCCGCGGCGCTCCTTTCGGGGTCGCGCCTACCGGGTCGGTAACGCTCTCGAGCGGCGGTTATACTTCTGCGGCGACGGCTATAACCAGCGGCAGCGTCACCATCGGCGTTCCTGCCGGATCGCTTGCCAACGGCAGCGACACGCTGACGGCTAGCTACACGCCGGACTCGACAAGCTCTCCGTACTTCAAGGCGGCCACCGCAACCACAACGATCATCGTGACCGGAACCACCCCCCAGACCATTACTTTCAGTGCGATTGCGGCTCAGATTGTGGGCACGCCCCTGACGCTTTCGGCTACATCCACTTCCGGTCTGAAGGTAACCTTTACATCGGCCACTCAAACCATCTGCACTGTCTCCGGCACTACGGCCACATTTATTTTCTCGGGTAATTGCACTATCGACGCGAACCAGGCTGGCAACAGCGTCTATGAGGCTGCGCCGCAGATTCAACAAAGCTTCACAGTCAATGCCACCGCCCTAAACGGATGGACCTGGATGGGCGGCAACAGCTCCTTCCCCCTCCAGGGTAGTTATTGGAGTCCTTTCTACGGATCACAGGGAGTGCCTGGTGTTTATAACAACCCAGGCGGGCTCCTCGAAGCTGCAAGCTGGACCGACAAGAGCGGCAATCTCTGGCTCTTCGGAGGATCGAGTAACAGTAGCGAGGGACCGGGTAACGGCCTTTGGAACTTCAATCCCTCCATCAACGAATGGACCTGGCTGACGGGGGGCCAGCCAGATGCCGAATGTTTCACTTATCCAACTTCGAACAATGGGACTGGAATAAGTTGTGGACAACCCGGAGTCTACGGCACGCTGGGTACACCTGCCCCCGGAAACCTTCCAGGAACCCGAATTGACGAAACTACCTGGACTGACAGAAACGGTAATACCTGGCTTTTTGGAGGCATGGGCAGCGATTCCTTCAATAATCCTGGCCCGCCATCCTATGTCTTTTATAGTGGTCTCCTCAACGACCTTTGGGAGTTCAATCCATCCACGCAGGAATGGGCCTGGATGGGCGGAAGCAACACTCTGACGTGCGAGGACTATTTTCAGGATACCTATGCAAATAATGAATGGGTCTGTGGTCTTTATTCCTCGCCCGCTGTATACGGTACGTTGGGAGTCCCTGCTGCAGGTAACATCCCCGACGGCTTTGTAACAGATGGAGGTGCGGCAAGCTGGACCGACAGAACTGGCAACTTTTGGATTTTTGGGAACGGTGAAATGTGGGAGTTCAATCCTTCTACAATGGAATGGGCATGGATGGGTACAGACAGCGCACAGACATGCCTGCAATATTCCACTGGTATAGATAAGACGACATCGTACTGCACCAGTTATTCTTCGCCCCCCATCTATGGCACATTGGGAACTCCTGCTGCCGGAAACAACCCGGCAGGCCGCACTGGTGCTGCAACCTGGACCGACAAGAGCGGTAATCTCTGGCTCTTTGGAGGAAACGGCTCGGATGCCAACCTCGTTTCTGGCCCGCTCAACGACTTGTGGGAGTTCAATCCTTCCACTATGGAATGGGCATGGATGGGCGGAAGCAGCACGATACCATCTGGCGGTTGTATCGGTTCAAGTATTTGCGGCCAGTATGGGGTGTATGGCTCGCAGGGTATTCTGTCTGCGGGCAACATCCCCGGAGCACGTTATGGCGCCGTGACCTGGACCGACAATAATGGCAATTTCTGGCTCTTTGGGGGTTACGGCTGCGCCCTCTATGGTGCCCCAAACTCCGCACAGACAGAGTGTGACGATCTTCAGGACCTTTGGGAGTTCAATCCATCCACCATGGAATGGTCATGGATGGCGGGAAATAGTTGGCTGAACGGCTCAGAAAATGGCCAGGCCGGGGTCTACGGCACGCTGGGGACGCCTACCCCCGGAAGCAACCCAGGAGGCCGCTTTAGCGCGTCGAACTGGACCGACGGTAATGGCAATTTCTGGCTCTTTGGGGGTTACGGCTACGATATGAACGGCTCTATTGCAGGTATAAATT
>JBEKUP010000093.1:0-16219 GCA_049514915.1 Occallatibacter sp.
ACTCGGCGCGACTTGGGTTGGTAACGAAGATGCCAGACCGCCAGTGGCGCTGGACTGTGCAATCACCTTCGCACCAAGCGGCAAGGTAGTAGTTGATGCACTTTCGAGCATTCGTAAAGGTGGGGTGGTGGCGATCAATGCCATTCATCTTGACCAAATGCCGGCCTTCGACTATGACAAGTTGCTGTGGGGAGAAAGACAGATACGCAGCGTGGCGAACATGACGCGAGCGGACGCACGCGATTTCCTTGCCCTTGCGCACAAGCTCAAAATTCAACCTCGCGTTTCTGTCTTTTCTCTGGATCAAGCCAACGAGGCACTGACGGCCGTGAAGGATGAAACGGAGAATGGATCGGCCGTCATTGTGCCATGAGCACAATGAGAGGCGCAGAAATGCTTGGCGCGCAGGTGCCGACCGCTACGGAGAAGAGGATGGAGGCACATTGACGACGGGCATCATTCTTTCGGTGCATGCGCTGAGTATTCAGTTCGACAATCGCAGTGTCATCCACAACCTCAGTTTCGCCGTGGATGCGGGTGATAACGTCGCGATCATCGGGCCTAACGGCGCGGGTAAAACCGTTTTGCTGAAGGCACTGCTCGGTTTGCTGCCCTCCCGAGGCGAGATCCAATGGTCGCCCGGCGTGAGATTAGGCTACGTTCCACAGAAAGTGGCAGCAGACCGCCAGATGCCCATTCGTGTTCACGATCTGCTTGCGGCAAAGGCGCATGTTCTGAAGTTGCCTCCCAGCAGCATTGATGCTGTGGCCACTTTGGTCGGCTTAAAGCCAGAGGTTTTAAACGCGAGCATCGGCATTATCTCTGGCGGGCAGTTTCAGAAAGTTCTCATCGCATTTGCACTACTCGGAGAGCCCAATGTGCTGCTTTTCGACGAACCCACTGCCAGTCTCGATGAACTGGCGGAAGAAAGAGTCTACGAGTTAGTGGAGCGGCTACAGCAAGAACGGCATCTCACGGTGCTTCTGGTCTCGCACGACCTCAGCATCGTTTACCGCGCGGCAAACAAGGTACTTTGCGTGAGCAAAGACATGGCCTGCTTCGGCCCTCCGAGAGAAGTGTTGACCCCTGCGACACTCGAAGCTATGTACTCGGCACCGCCGAAGTTCTTCTTACACCGGCATGGTCAAGAGCCCGAGACCCCACCCGCGGCGGCTAAGCATGACTGAGTCCGGAACCGTCTATAGCATCATCCTGGCGTTCTTGTTCGCCATCGTTGCCGGCTTGGTGGGCAGCTTCGCCCTGATGAAGCGAATGATCCTTGCGGCCGATGTCATCTCTCATGTCGCGCTCCCAGGCCTTGGCTTAGCCTTCTTGTGGCACTTCAATCCCTTACTCGGAGGCGGATCCACACTTTTCCTCGGGACACTGCTGATTTGGCAATTGCAGAAGAACGAAAGCTTCTCCACCGAGGTAGCCATTGGTGTAGTGTTCGCAGGCTCAGTCGCAATTGGAGCGGCCCTGACACCGAAAGAGGATCTTGTTGACGCATTTTTCGGCAAATTCGAGCCGATTTCGGGAGTTACATTCGTCATTGGTGTCCTGGCCGTTGCCCTGATTGTCCACTTTATCTTCAGATGCAAGAGCGCTCTGATATTGAACTTGTTCTCGCCCGAATTGGCGGCAGCAACTGGCATAAAACTTAATCGGCTGAATCTCCTCTTTCTGCTTGCCTTTAGCTTGACCGTTCTCATTGGGCTTCGATTCATGGGGGCGTTGCTCGCTGGAGCTTTGATTATCATTCCGGCCGCAACCGGCCGGCGCCTGGCCAACAGTATCGGGTTTTTCCTGCTTGCTTCCTCGCTCGTAAGCGTGTTGGCAGTAGGATTAGGCTTCCTGGTCAATACCTATGTACTCCGCAGCCTCAGCCTCGCGCCCACGATTGTGATGGCTTCAGCTCTCATTTTTTGCCTGAGCTTGATCAGGCCGAAGGCTTAGCGCATGAACTTGCTTTGGTGTTATCTGGAAGGGGGAGGGTAACGTCTGCACAATTCTTGCTGCGGATTCCCTGCACCAACCCGGCATGGGCCTTGCCGGGGAGGCTCATGAGATGTACCTGACCGTACGGGATTTGAATGCCTGGTCGCTCGGAAGCCTCGGATTTCCGTTCATCGTCCTCGTGATGCTCTGCACCAGCCGCCGCCTGGAATTCAAGCAAAGCAAAACTACGCCTCCAATGCTGCTTTGAGGTTTACTCGCGGAGAGTGCCGATCCTCTTTCCGTTTCTGCCGGTCTATTCGCTATTCGTTACAAAGCCCGAAAGTTCCCCGAAGATGATACCCGGCCAGGTCTGTACCGCTGGGCAACAGGCTACCTGGGTAGCCGATTCGTGCAATCGGAGCTACTACTGAGTTGTTTCCAGTACCTCCCCGTATCGGAATGGTCGGTCAGCGGAGCTATTCCAAAAATAGATCAGGATAATGACACTTGAAACTGCGGCGTAGGCACACCAAACGGATGTGAAAGCGTATCTCTTTACTCCGGTGACCAGCAGAAGGATTGCTAGGTTTACTGCACCAAAGATCACCATTGTCTTCACCTTTGAGAAGAACAACGAACCGCAGGTGGCGATGAGGTACAAGAGCGCAATGACCGTTTTGTTTGTGCCTTGGTTGATGTACACAATGCTGTTCTCTTTTACATACACTTCCAGGGGATAGGCTGCCAACGCCCATAGCGCATAAAGACCTATCGCCCCGCCGAGCACGAGGAACGGCAACATGCGCCTGCGGCTTTGTTGGTCCTTTTCGAAAAGGAGCACGCTCAACGGCAACAAAAATGGAAGCAGCCCTTGCGCATAGAGCATGTATGCTTCGCTCATATTGTGCATGACGTGAGGGGAGAGAGTCCCATCTAAGCCAAGCCAGACAAATCCCTCAATAAACTGATGAGCGGCAAAAAGCATTGGTATCGACGCGAAGAGTAGTTCGCGCCTATGCTTGACCTTTGACAGAGTTATAGCGCCAAGTCCTCCGAGGACTCCGCTACCGACAAAGTTTGCCGTCGCTGAAAAGCACATGGTTGCCCTTCTCGGTACCGTGATTTGTCGCCGCGGAAGGCGACATCCATCATGCAGTTTTCGCCAATGAACTGGAAAGAAACTGTGATCAGTTGCTCAAACCACCCTGAAACCGACGCGTTCGGATAGTGTTCATAATTCCCATTGTCATTTCTTAAACTGTCCTTCGGCATTTGCGCCGATCGAGTCGCTCTGCGTCAGTGCATTCAACATAGGGCAAGCTGAGCGTAGCCTTGCGCCTTCTAAATGGTCGCAGCTTGAAGATCCAGCCGATCATCGCCAAGGAATTCCTGGATCCGAGGCTCGGATGATCGCTCCATTTCCGCGGCTGTGCCAAAGAAGAGCGACCGGCCCTGGTCCAGAAAGAGAATATGATCGGCCAATTTTTCTGCAAGCCTGGTATCGTGCGTAACCACGAGGCTGGTCAGTTTGTATTGGACCTTCAGGCGCGCGATCAGGTCGCCCAACCGATGGGCCATCAGTGGATCAACCATGGTAGTAGGTTCATCATAAAGCACAGACTCGGGCTTCTCTGCGAGCGCCCTCGCAATTGCAACGGACCGTCTCATCCCCATCGAGATCTCAGCTGGGAGCCGATCGCGTTCAGCCAGGATTCCTACCATGTCCAACAATGAACCGACAGTTTCTTCAATCTGCGCTTCGTTGATCCCGCCATGCTCGCGCAGCGGGAACGCGACATTTTCACCCACAGTGAGGGAGTCAAAAAGGGCACCGCTTTGGAATACCATTGTGACCTTCTTGTGAATTTGAGCGAACTGTTGTTCAGAAAAGTCTGTGACGTCCTCGTGTGCGACAATGACTCTTCCCGAATCAGGCTTGAGAAATCCCATTAGAATCTGCAGACATACCGACTTGCCGACTCCGCTGCGCCCCATGATGCAGACCGTCTCTCCAGACATGGCCGCGAAACTCACATCGTCAAGCACCAGTTTCGATCCAAAAGACTTCGAAACCCTCTGAAGGCCAAGGTACGGACGGCAACGCTCACAGTTCCCCGACATATCTGCCTGCATGCCCGGGTCATCTATCAGCCTATTCTTCGGGCATTTGAGCGTAATCGTCATTGCGTGCCTTTCACACCGACTTAGACATAACAAGTCGAGATCGCATGATCGCGTTGAATAATTCTGGCTTTCCGTGACAACGAATCGTGGCCGCGGAGGAAATTGCAATCACAAAACGATGTTGCCGATTTTTCACTGGAGTATCAAGCAGCGGCCAGAGAGACAAATGCCACCTACAAGATAGGTTGACGCGCCACTGTATCAGGTCGATTCTTATGCCCCACTTCGCACTCTCTCTTTGGTGAGTTCATCGCGCCTTGGCCGCGGCAGGACTCTTTGCATGAGTACCCACGGGCACATAGAGCGATTGTCAATCCAAAATCCGACAAATGACTGTATCCAATTGACCAGAAGATCAGCTGCCCCTGATATGAAGATCACCAGCAGTGTCCATGGCCAGCCGATGCTGACCAGTTGACAATTCCTCGCTGAGTTTGGTCGGGAGGACACTTTGACTCTGACCTTCCTCGAATGAGTTGACAAAAGGGCGAGCCCAAGAATTCCTTGCGATCGGCAAGCATCTGCAATATGAAATCTCGATTGGGTAAATCCGGAAATCCGCGTGAGATCGAGTTGAAGTTTCACCTCCCAACTGGAAGCCGAATCGCGCTCGAAGCGAGCACTGCGCTTGCCGCCACCGAATCAAGACGGCATCATCTAGTGACGACCTATTTCGACACAGCCGACTACCAGTTAAACCGGACCGGGCTAACACTTCGGGTACGACGAAGCGGCAACACGCATACACAGACGGTAAAATCTCGAGCTACCGGCCGTGAGATAGCGACCAACCGCAACGAATGGGAATGGCGGATCGGGTCAAGCAAGCCGGATGTAGCCAGACTTGCGACAACCCGAGCTCTCTCGAAGGCTGCCGCCGCCATCAAGGGCAGCCTGCAGCCAGTATTCGTCACGGATATTCGACGGACCACTCGGCTTTTACATCTCGACGACAACACGGTCGTGGAGGTGGCAATCGATGAGGGGACCATCGAAGCAGGCCGCGCACGCGAGCCGGTAAGTGAGCTGGAATTGGAGCTCAAGAGCGGCAGCATTCTGCCTGTGTACGAGCTTGCCGCCGAACTACAGGCCTTGGCGCCGATGTGGATCTCGGCAGAGAGTAAGGCGGCGCGCGGCTGGCATCTACGCACCGGCCAGACGGAAGGCGGACAGCTCGGGCAGATGCCGAAACTGGAGAGGTCCATCAGAGCCGCGTTGGGGTTTCGCGAGATTCTTGGCGGTGCGCTGGGCCATTTGGTGGCCAATATCGCGGCGACTCTGCACGGTGACCCCGAAGCGCTGCACCAGATCCGCAGCGCAGTTCGGGAGTCTCGCGCTGTATTGCAGCTGTTCGAACCGCATCTCGATACCGCAGGCATGGAGAGTTTCAACGCAAGGCTGCGCCGCCTCGGAGAGATCCTTGGAGAGGCACGTGACTGGGACGTATTCTGCATTGAGACCTTGCCGGCGGCGATGGCGGATCTGCCAGCGGAGCGGCTGGAGGATCTTAACGTCGTGGCCGAGGTCGCGCGCATGTTTGCGCACGCTGTTTTGGCGGACACCCTGCGAGGAAGCGACTTTACCGCATTGGTACTTGAGTTGGCGATCTGGTCAGAAGTGTTGGCTACCCATCCCCATACGCTGGGAGACAACTGGACTTGTAAGCGCCTCGGCACCCTGGCACCTTCGTTGTTGGGCCGCGCCGCCGGCAAGGCAAAGCAACGGGGCCGGCACGCCGACTGCTTCTCGGTGACGAAGCGCCACGCATTGCGCAAGTCGCTCAAAAAGCTATGCTTCGATGTCGAATCCCTTGCCGGGCTATACGGCCCACGAGCGGTGAAGACTTACCGCAACCGATGTAAGGCGCTGCAAGAAATCCTCGGACTGGCCAACGACGCGGTAGTAACGAAGCGTCTTGCTCGCTCGCTTGTCAGCGCCAGCCGGCCGGACCTGGCGAAACCGGTGGGCGCACTGTCGCGTTGGAGTAAGCGGCGGGGCCAAAAGACCCTGCTGACTCTCAAGACCGCGCTGAAGAGTTTCCGCGCTGCGCCCGCGTACTGGTCCTAGACTAGACCTGCGTCTTCCCGGACTTTGCATTATCTTTTGGGGCGTCGTAAATCGCCCAATCTCTGTTCGTAAAGCGGGCATCCATCTTCAGTCGTAACGAGTCATGCAAGCTTTCAGTCAGTATTTTTGATATTCCCCGAGGCTACATTGCTTCGCTCAGATTGCCCCCTCGTATGTCGTCGAAGAACCTTGTGCGCCGCTGCAACACACTTTCAGCGGCGTATAAGTACATTGCGGCCGACCAGGTTTGCCAATCTCGGCCGCTTGGTTTGCCGGTTTGGGCATGAATCCATTCGTTGAAGCCCCACTCCGCTGCGTTCTCATGCCAGGGCTTGACCAGTTCTGTAAGAGCCAAGAGCTTTCGCTCTGCCAGATCCATCTCTCCTGCAGCAACGCACGCCGAGACGTAGAAGCCACAAATGAACGGCCACACTCCTCCGTTGTGATAATCTCCTGGCCGGTTATAGCGCTCGTATCGAGGTAGCCAATCCGCATGATGAGGCAGAATGTACGGAAACAGACAAGGCGGCAAATCCACAACAAGCTCTCCACGGCCCCGCATGGCCTCGCACTCGGCTTCAATCCACGCCAGCATGTTCGTTGCGTATTGAGGTGAAGCAATCCCTGTCAGAATCGCCAGGCTGTTGCCAAGCAAGTCAAAACGATCACTGCTCATGACTTTGTATGAATAGAGTGCGTAATAAGGCGCGGTTGGCTCAACAAGAGCCTCCTGCTCATAACTGTTCTTCAATTCGCCACTGACTTCCAGACGGCTCATTAATCCGCGCAGTTCCTCGGCCGACTCGTGTTCACCAAATAGTCGAAGATACGCATAGACGATCATGTTCACGTAAAGCCCATAACCCATCACATACTGTTCATCACGCCAATCGCTGGTGGGCAACTGTGCAACCATCACTCTGTCGTCGGGACTCTGGTACTGCATCCACTTCTTGGCCTTCTCTGCCGCTTCAAGGAGGAACTCCGGTTGGTTCCTCGATATTCTGTAGACGGCCAGCCCAAAGAGGAAAAGAGGCGTCGAGTCACTGGAACCGCGGTTAGCTGGATCGTGCGCAAGCGATGAGATATGGCCGTGCAACGTCTGATTATTGGCAAGCGCCACCAGCGTGCGCTCCAGAGCATCCGCAAGTTGCTCGTTGCCAGTGGCCAGAAAGCCGAGAGCTGAAACCATCAAGTCCCGAGTGTAGGGTTCCGGGTATCCCCAGCCTGCGGTTCGAGGTAGTCCTTCAAACGGTCCCTGTGCGTTATGCAGCAGGATTTGTAGAGCGGCCTCTTTAGCGAGCTCGATAGAAGCTAGCGACTTTTCGTCGAAAGACATAGACTCCTCGATGGCGTACTGGGTTGCGGCGAGCACTTGCGCCTGGTTGCTCTCTACTGGATACCCAATCGTCCGGAGATGATCTCCACAAATTGCCTTGCAACCCGGCGATAATCGAATAGCTCGACCACGCGCTTTCGACCCGCTTCTCCCATTCGGCGACGCAGAGCGCTATCCGTCATAAGAAGACGAAGGTACTCAGCGATGTCGGGCACGCTGGCTCTGTATTCCGCGGTGCGTGGATTTGGAAACACGATTCGATGACTTCTCTCGTAGTTGTGGCCTTCGCCGTAAAGTGCTTCGGTGATCTTTCTTTCCTCTGCGACTTTCGCCAGGAAGGCCGTCTCGCCATGCACCATCGTGTCGCGGAATGCCATGGCATCGATTGCGATCACGGGCTTTTCGCAGGCGTTTGCCTCAACCTGAATCATGCCAAAACCCTCCAGTCGCGAGGGTGCGGCGTAGATATCGCAGGCTGACAATAAATAAGGCATGAAATTCTGAGAGACAACATTGGTCGAGTAAATGACCTTTTTGCCGATGCCCAAATCTGCCGCCAGTTTCAGGTCGATAGCATTTTGTCGCTCTGTGCGGGGTTGAGGCCAAACCTTACAGACGTACCTCCAATCGGGGACCTCGCCATCGATCAGCGCCAATGCTTGCATGACCTCCTGAGCGCCCTTGGAAGCTCCGTCTCCCCCGGCGGTCAGAATCATCAACTGATCCTTCGATATTCCAAACTCCTCGCGGATCGATTGGACCTTCACGTCGTCCTGGCTATGCGGCTTGTATCGGTCCGTGCCGCAGCCCACGGGAAGAACCACGATATTGTCTCCCTTGATGCCGTCTCTGACGTATACCTCCTTCACCCAGTTGGAGGTGACCATGATCAGTGGCAGAGCATTCAACACTTCACGGTGTTCTGCGATATAACCATCGGCGACGAGCCACGGCACGGCCTTCATCCCAAATCGCTGCGGATGCAGGACCAAATGCGGCAGATGGCCCCAGAACCCCACGCCCACCACGATATCCGGCTGAAACCAGCGGTAATACCACTCCTTTTCTAAGTCCGATTCCAGGTGAACCGGGTGGACCTCTACGCCCATCTCGGACAGGCCCCTGCATAACAGTTCACCTTGCAGGGCCAAGCCTGCCGCCGGTGCCGGATATTCGCTCAATACGAGTACTTTCACGATTGCTGCTCCCTGATTGCCGTACGTTGTGCTGCTGCTGCTTGCGGTGAGTCAAAGCACCAGAATCCTTCTTCACGAGGACAGGTCCTCGCTTCCCAACTATCGATGCCATACCCGTAAACGTTTGTAATTAACCGACGCTTTTCAAGCCAGAGAGTTTCCGTCAGCACATCTCGACGATCCGCGTCGCTGCGAACCTGCGGCAAATACGCTCGACCGCCATCTTCGTAAGCAAACGACCACAGTCGATCTGTGCAGATGCTGCCAGATTGCCAAAGCTCTACAACTCCATGGCAGCATTCTTCATGGCGGCGATGTCGTGTATATTCTCCCCTTGGGCCATGAGTGAGAATTAAGCTGTAACTGTTTCCAGCCAATAATCGGGCTATCGTTGCCTGAATCTGTTCGGTTGGCAGCGGCACTTGGTCCGGCTCATCGTCCAAATCCGCCATCTCGCCCACCGCACCCAATTGCTCTAGAACCCGGCGGAATTTTGGTGCACGGTCAGGATCGGAAGCTCTGCAAAGAGTCACAACGCGCCAATCATATTCCGGATGGGCGAGTATGTATCCGCCGCACCAGAGCGTCTCATCATCAGGGTGAGCAACGACAACTGCAGCGTGTAGGTTCGGGCCGGACTTCTCCTCATCGAGCTTGACGGGGGGCATTGTTCTCCAGGGAAACCGTTAGAGTTGCTTATGTGTGAATCAATTCAGCACCGCGAATGTCAAATCTCTTTTTGACTTTGCCGCGCACAAATATTCCCATCTAAAACCCTTTCATAGCGGCGATGGACATATCTGGTCATTAAGGATCAGGACGGCAACTTCGCTCGTCCATGCCCCTTCTGGACGTTTAGGTGTCGGCAGAAATTCATATCTTTGTCGTCCGCAGTCTCAGCGCATTTCCAATCACCGATACCGAGCTGAAACTCATGGCGGCCGCCGCTATCATCGGATTCAGAAGCAAACCGAAAGCTGGAAAAAGTACTCCTGCGGCGAGGGGTACACCAACGGCGTTATAAACAAAGGCGAAGAATAGGTTCTCGCGGATGTTGCGCATCGTCGATTTGCTAAGATGACGCGCGCGGAGGATGCCGCGCAGATCGCCTTTCAACAACGTGATGCCGCCAGCCTCCATGGCCACATCGGTCCCGGTGCCCATGGCGATGCCGATATCAGCCTGGGCAAGGGCAGGCGCATCATTCACTCCATCGCCGGCCATCGCGACCACCGCACCCTTTCGTTGATACTCCTTGACCACCTCTGCTTTCGTTTGGGGCAACACGTCGGCTTTAAACTCGATACCAAGCCTATCGGCAACTGCCTTGGCGGTTGTAACGTTATCTCCGGTAACCATGATGACTTTCAGACCCGCCACCCTCAGTTCGCGAATCGCATCGGGCGTGGATTCCTTGATGGGATCGGAAACTCCCACGATTCCAGCGGCCTTGCCATCCAAGGCAACCAGCATTACCGTCTGGCCCTGTTTGCGCAGCTCTTCGGCCTGATCGAGAAGCGGCGCAGGATCAATTGAAAGCCCGCTGAGCAACGTTGCATTGCCAACAGTCAACTGCTTGCCAGAAACCGTTCCCGTCACGCCCTTACCGGTGACGGAATTGAATCCAGTCACATCGATCAGGGCTATGCTCTTTGCCTCGGCTCCTTTCAAGATGGCTGCCGCTAAAGGATGTTCACTGGAGCGTTCGAGGCTGGCGACAAGCTGCAACAGGCCGAATTCATCAATTCCCGGTTGGGAAATAACCGAACTTAGCTTAGGCTTCCCTTGCGTGAGTGTTCCCGTCTTGTCGATGATCAGTGTGTCGACTTTACCGAAGATTTCGAGTGCCTCCGCATTGCGGATGAGAATCCCGGCGCGAGCGCCACGACCTGTCCCCACCATGATCGCCATGGGAGTCGCGAGCCCAAGAGCACACGGGCAAGCAACAATCAGCACAGCCACGGCATTCACCAGGGCATGCGCAAAGCGCGGTTCGGAGCCGACGGAGAGCCATACGATGAAAGTGATGATGGCGGCCAAGATCACCGCCGGCACAAAGTACGAAGAAACGCGGTCCGCGAGTCGCTGAATCGGTGCTCGAGACCGCTGCGCCTCGCTCACCATCTTCACAATCTGCGATAACAAGGTGTCTGCGCCAACGCGCTCTGCGCGCATCAGGAATCCGCCCGCTCCGTTGACCGTCCCCGCCGTAACCTTCGCGCCCGCGATTTTCTCCACCGGGATCGGTTCTCCGCTGATCATCGATTCATCGATGGAACTGTGGCCTTCCATCACAATCCCATCCACCGGCACCTTTTCGCCAGGACGCACACGGAGTCTGTCGCCGACCTGCACCTGGTCCAGTGGCACGTCGGCTTCGCCGCCCTTGTCGTCAAGCCGCCTGGCGTTCTTTGGAGCAAGCTCAAGCAGCGCCCGAATCGCACTGCTGGTTTGGCTGCGCGCCCGGAGTTCCATCACCTGGCCTAGAAGAACGAGCGCGACGATCACCGCCGCAGGCTCGAAGTACACATCCATCTGTCCTCCGCTCCCACGAAGCGATGATGGAAAGATCCCTGGAGCGATGGTCCCTAAGACACTGTAGATATAAGCCGATCCGGTACCAAGGCTGATTAGCGTGAACATATTGAGGCTGCGGCCTGCCACCGATTGCCAACCTCGGACGAAGAAGGGTAGCCCGCACCACAGGACTACCGGAGTCGCCAGTCCGAACTCTATCCAGGCCCATATTCTCGGCGAGAACAGGTGTTGCATGGGCATGGAAGGCATGAACGATGAAATCATCAGTGCCAGCATGGGTACGGCAAGAGCGATGCTGATCCAAAGCCGCATCGTCATATCTGCGAGTTCCGGATTGGAGATTTCTGCGGTTACTTCGCGAGGCTCGAGGACCATTCCGCATATGGGGCATGAGCCTGGAGCATCGCGCACGATCTGCGGATGCATCGGGCAAGTGTATTCCGTGTGCTTTGCGGGTGCCGATGCGGCCAATCTTTCCAATGTCATGCCGCACTTGGGACAGTTTCCTGGGCTCGGTTGTTTGATCTCCGGATGCATCGGGCATGTGTATTCGCCTTGCATCGCGCTCTCCGCATGCATCGGTGAGGGAGATGAATTCGGATTACTCTGCGCGTATTTTTCTGGAGCTGCCCGGAATTTTGCGGCACAGCCCTGGCTGCAAAAATAGAAAGTGGTACCTTGATATGCGACGCTCGCCGCGGCTTTCGAAGGATCGATCTCCATTCCACAAACGGGATCGTGGTCTTGACCGTGCGACACCGGTTGATTTTGGCCGGGTTCACTCATCCAATTACACCTCGATCGTGAACCCCTGCCTTTGGGCCACAGCTTTGATCAATCGGGAAAACGAGCTGTAATGCTGAGCCATGTTCACCGACCAAGACAACCCGTCGGTGCGCCCAATCTTCTGCCAATATTCCTGGAGTGTCTGGTCGTAAGCGTCAATCGCTGGCGCGAGCACCTCTGGATGATAGGTTTCCTCGTGACGGAAGCTCTCGATGGCCATGCGGGGCTTTTGTGGAGACTCTTCGGCAACATAGCCGAGCGCAACTCCGTCCACCGGAAAAGTGCTTGCCGGCAACTGAAGCAGATCAATCATTGCCTGTGGGTCGCGGCGAATTCCACCGATGGGGACAACGCCGAGGCCTAATGCACGTGCCGCCGTCATAAGCGACGCCATCGCAATTCCGGCATCGCTGACCGCAGCCAGTATCCCTTCGAGGCTGCGTTGGAAGACCTGTACGCAACCGGCCTTCTTTACGCCCAAGCCAGTTTTGTAAAAGTCTGCGATGATCGCGATAAACACGGGCGCCTGCGCGATCCATGGCTGGCCGCCGGCGATCTCGGCTATGCGTGCGCGGCTCGCAGCGTTTCGGACGACCACCAGCGATATTTCGTGGCTGTTGGTGGATGTCGGAGCGCGGCGCGCGGATTCGATAACGGCTCCGAGGATTTCCTCCGGGATTGGGTCGGACTTATAGCTGCGGCTGCTGTGATGCGCCTGCAATAGGCGAATGGTTTCATTCATCCGTTTTCTTTCATCGAAGGGCTCCTCGTCTACTTCGACCGATCACTGATGTCAAGAGCCGAACAAACCAACTTGACAATGACTGCATTGAGTTCTTTCGCTACACGTTTAGCACAGGGTAGTCTGTATAGCCATGCGGCCCCGACGTAAAGAAGGTGCTTCCGTCCGGCACATTGAGCAGCGCATTGCTCGTAAACCGCGCCGGCAGATCGGGATTGGCGATAAAGAGCTGGCCGAAGGCTACCGCATCCGCCTCTCCGTCCGCGATGACCTGATTCGCTTGTGCCAGGGTGTATTTTTCATTTGCAATATACACGCCGCCGAATTGCTTCTTGAGTTGTGGGCCCAATCGGTCGGGTCCGAAGTATTCGCGGGCAAGCAGGAAGCCAAGTTCGCGCCTGCCCAGCTCACGCGCCACGTAACCGAAGGTTGCAGGCGGGTTTGAATCATGCATGTCCTGCGAATCACCACGCGGTGCTAGATGCATACCGACGCGCTTGGCGCCCCATACTGAGATAACTGCATCGGCGACCTCAAGCATGAGCCGGGCGCGATTTTCAATCGGTCCGCCATATTCGTCGGTACGATGATTGGATCCATCTTGCAGGAACTGATCGAGCAGATAGCCATTTGCTCCGTGTATCTCAACACCGTCAAAACCAGCGAGCTTCGCGTTCTCTGCTCCCTTGCGGAAGGCCTCGACGATGCCCGGAATTTCGGATGTTTCAAGTGCGCGTGGCGTCACGTAATCTGCAACGGGACGCACGAGGCTTACATGGCCTGCGGGGCGGATAGCGCTGGGAGCAACCGGAAGTTTACCGTCGAGAAAACGGGGGGCTGAGATGCGGCCGACATGCCAGAGTTGTGCAAAGATCCGGCCCCCCGCCTTGCGTACTGCCTTCGTCACCAATTTCCAGCCTTCGATTTGCTGCAACGACCAAATCCCTGGCACATTCGCGTAGCCGACGCCCTGCGGTGTAACCGGGATGCCTTCAGAGATGATCAGGCCCGCCCCGGACCGCTGTGCATAATATTCGGCCATGAGTTCGGTCGGAATGTGGTCAGACGTGCCGCGTAGCCGAGTAAGCGGAGCCATAATCACTCGATTCGGCAGATGAATATCGCCAATTTGGATCGGGTCTAACAGGGAAATCATCAGGATGGGTCCTTAGGGATAACTGTTCCTTCGCATTCGGGTATTTGAGACAGATGGAAAATGCATCCGGCTCTGAAATTGGGAGTGATCGCGACGCAACCGGAGAAGACACCAAGCCCGATCGATGCTGCCCTCTGATTGCTATCCCGCTGCTATAGTCGCCCGCCTAAACATCGGCAGACGATAGTTCGCAGGTTTGTCAATCGCGCGAGCGCCTTAATCGGCTTTGCGCCAGGTTGCATCACGGTCATATCGTTGCAACGACTTCGCGACTTCGTCCGTCTTGCGGCCGAGATCCTTCTCGTAAACAATTCCATCCTGTCCCACAAGAAATGTCATCACTCCAGAGGAGCGATACTCTGCCGGATAGGCAAGAAAAGCAAATCCGTGTGTCATTTTCCCGTTTACAACGTAGCTTTGTGAACCGCCTGGCGCGCGTGTTCCCTGGCCTTTCAAAACGCGAAAATAGTAGCCATGAAACGGCTGAGCCTTTTGACCTGCATTTTCCGCATAACCCTCGCGCTCAGCCGACGCTACCAACGGACCGAGCGGGCTTGCCACTTCACCGGAGACTACTTTCCAGTAAAGTCCATTGTGCTTGTCCTGGTCGCTCAGGATCGTCTGAGCATACTGTCTCTCATCGCCGTCGTGTTGCTGAGATTGGTACTCCTTCTGAGCGTCCACGAGCTCGCCGCACACCCGAATAACGGTCAGTTCGTTTTCGCCAACCCTGCGATACAGAATCTCGTCTCTTCCCGCAGCAGTGTCGAAATACCACGAAGCGCCTTTTCGGACGAGACGAATCGGTGTTGGCCAGTTTTCGGCGCCAATGTAGAGTGTGGTGAGTCCGTCCGGTTCGCTTACCAGGCGGTGCATTTGCTGATATTTCAGCACGAACTGCGCCCGGTGTTCCTTATCTTCCGCTTCGTCGCCCGACGAAAGGACACTCTTGGCGTTCTCTCCTAGCACCTTCAAAAGAGATGATTCATCTTCCTTCTGAAGAGCCGTTACCAACGCTTCACTGGCTTCTGCGGCGGACGAATAGGTTTGCTGCCCTGCTTCAACTGGGCTTATCCGTGCTTTCTGCGTGGACGACTCGTGTCCCGCGGGCGTTTGGACGGTTGACTGCCCCGCAAGCGCCATCGGAGCTATCCCAAAGCTCAACAGGAGCGTCAGCAACGCCCCGGCGCCAACTCCATTGCTTACCCCAGAAACACTTCCTTCAGTCGAAATCATAAGTCTCTCCATCCTGCTATTTCCAATGCGGCTTCGAAGATCGTCAAGAGTTGAGAATGAAACCACCCCCACTACCGGTGGCCGCCGCCATGGGAACCACCACCGCCTCCACCACGTACTCCGCCCCCGCCGCCACGCGTGCCGCCGAACGACCCACCGCGCATACTGGACGCGCCGCGCGCGGAATTGCCTCGCGCAACACCACCATGGTTGGCCCCGCCAAAGGCGCCTGAGCGTACGCCAGCGCTCCCACGCGCCCCCGCGCCACCATAACCACGCAGGCCACTGTCCCCGCGAGCGAAGGATCCCGGCCCGCGGTAGTTGCCCCGCATAAATGCGTTACGGTTATAAAACGTGCTGCTGCGGGACATGTACCGCCCGCCGCCATACATCAGCCCGCGGTTGCGCCAGTCAAGGCCCCATCCGTGCCAACCCCAGCCGTATCCAAAGAACGGCCCGATGCCGAACCCAACACCGAAAGAGAGATAGGGATTCTCAGCGCCCCACCACGGATAGAATCCTGGCCACAGTCCAACCGGGTAACCATAGACCAATTCAGGATCGTAGTCGGGCACATAGACAACATCCGGATTCTCTGGTTGAATGCTCACCGTATTGCCCTGGTTGGTGACACTCTGCTGCGGCGTGGTGTTTAAGTTCCCCGCACCTCGAGCTTTGGCCCGCATGAACTGGATGGCGGTCATGATATCCGCCTGCTGGTTGTAATTCGTATCGCCCAGTTCAGAGGTCCAGGATAGATTCTTGTCCATATCGGAAAGCACGGATGGGAACTGCGTCAAACCCTTGACGCTTGGATCCCAGTCCTGCTTGTCCACTTCTGCTCCGAGCGCTGCGCCGGTCAGATTGGGATTCTGCTGGAGAAATCTCTCCGCTTCGACAATCTGCGTTGGATAAGTAGAAGCTGCAAGAATTTGCGCAACGAGGGCATCCGGGTAAAGCGCGATTGGCGCGACCAACTGCTGCAGCTGTTCCGGAGCCAATGGAGCGGAAGGAGGCTGGGCAGCGGTTTGAGCCCC
>JBEKUP010000094.1:0-15330 GCA_049514915.1 Occallatibacter sp.
GCAGTTTCGATCCACGCTTCCTCCCCACACTCGGTCACCCTTATGCAGTTGCGCTTCACTTCACTCACTGTGACCAGCTTGTGACCGGACTTGCACCCGTAAGAGTGCGCCCATGATGGGCGAACCAAAAAAAAGGCGCAGCGGACGCGTTTGCCGCTGCGCCTGGTCACATGAGTTTAGAAGATAAGCTTCCCGCCAAACTGCAACTCGCGCGGATCATATGTGTTCGTGACTTGTCCGAAATTCGAGTCGGTAAAGCCGCTGTCGATCGTTTGAAATTCGGTGTGGTTGAAGGTATTGAACGACTCCGCCCGGAACTCCAGTCTCGGGCCCTCATGCGACGTCAGAGGGAAGCTCTTGAATAGACTGAGGTTCCAATTGAAGAGCCCGGGACCCACTACACTATCCTTGCCCGCGTCCCCGAATCCGTTATTCGGACCACCGGCCCACGGAGCAGTTGGAGCAGCAAATGCGGCGGTATTGAACCAGCGGGCCTGGGTCTTTGGGCCAGATGAATTAGCCACCAGGTTCGGCCTGTTAGTGGTCCCCCCGCCCAAGCCCAGCGTGTCCGGGGAGTAGTTCACGTTGGCAGGTGACCCGCTCTCCGCCTGGGTCACGCCGGATATCTCCCAGCCTCCCAGCGTCTCGCGCGCAAACCCGTTCCCCGAACGCCGGAAGAACGGAAGTTGATAGTCATAGTTCGCGTTGAAGATATTCCGCCGATCCATCAATCCCGATCCGCGATCATACTTCAGGTTGAACGGGTTCGAGACCAGGCCGCTTGACCCAGACAGCGGGAACGAAGTGATGTCACCGCTTTGAATGTCGATCTGGTGCGACCAGGTGTAGGCAAATTGCGTTGTAAGTCCGCGCCAGTTTTGTGTGCGAAGCGCAGTCTGAAGCGAGTTATAATTCGCTGTGCTCGGAGTCTCTTCCTGTGTGATCCCGGCGTATCCAGGGTAAATGCGGTAGAGATTGGCGTTGGCACCGCTGGCCACGGCCTCCCGGTCCGTCAAATCAGTCAGAGGCAGCGTGTTGATGGCACGATCATCAAATTGGTGCCATTCGGTCGACCCCACATACTGCAACACAAACATGGTGGAATGCCCCAGGGAATGCTGGATACCCAGGCTGTATTGCAACGTTGCCGGATCTGGATAGTAATACGCAAGGTTGGTCAAGCTTGCCGGGAAAGTGGGCGTTGTTGCTGTCCCGCCAGTCTTGTCATTCACGTTAGGATTCGAGAAATAGACATCATTTGCCTGCGGCTGGTAAGCAAACGGCGGGTTGGTATCCGCGTCATACGCATCGTTGCCTTGAATGCGTTCAAAGAAGATGCCGCTCCCTCCGCGCAGTACTGTCTTACCGTCGCCAAACAAATCAAGTGCAAACCCGACTCGCGGCTGCACCGTTCCCCAGAAGTTCTCCACCACGCCGCGCGGGAACCCACCCACCCCCGCGAGCCGCATCCCGTTCAGGTAGAACGGAACTGCGGCGCCTGCCGGTTGGCTAAACCCCGGCCCTGCTGGATTCAGTGCGCCCGTCGATGGACTCGGGGCCTGTGCGTTGACAGCGGTGAAGTCGGCGGGTACAAAATTCGCCAGCCGGTTGTTTTTCTCGTACACATGCGGAAGCCCGTCATAGCGTGCGCCAAGATTCAGCGTCAGGCGTGGAGTGATATGCCAATCGTCTTGTGCATAGGCTGAGAATGTGTTGTTGATCCAGTGGTCGGTCAGCAGCTGTTGTAACTGCTGGAAGCTATCAGAGAATCCAAGCAGAAAATTCAGATAGGAGTCTCCTGAGAAATCCGTCCCAAAGGAATAGTTCCCTTCCGTATCGGCCTGGAATTGTTGATTCTTGTCCATGCGCATATACGATCCACCGAACTTGAACTGGTTCTTCCCTTTCATCCACGAAAGATCGTCGCGGATCTGATAGTCCAAAAATGCGTTGTGCCATGGCCAGTAGATGTCTGTGTAGGTTGTTCCCAGCGGCGCACCGAATGAAATCTGAGGCAGCCTGTTCGCGGCATTATTTCCCGTGAAAAAGCTGGTTGCGCTCCACCCCGACGGCTCCGTATAAATGCCGGCCGGCGTAACGCTGATCGTATTCCCGTTGACATCGAGCGCTGTTTCGTTCAGAAGGTTGGGAGCAATCGTGTCGGATAGCTTGATGACGGCCGCCCAGGTCGGATTTCCGAACACATCGCCTACAGTCGAGTAGCTGTCACCGCTCCATTGTGTGGGAAAGTACGTCTGCGACATCTGGTCATGGATCCAGTGACCCATCAGATGCATTTTGTCGTTGATGTCGTGATCGATGCGAACCACGTCTTCCCGAACGTATGTCGGCTGCTTTGGCGAAGCAATATACTGATCAGTGCCATAATTTGGCTTCGGCAGCGCTCCTGTGTTCATGAACAACACCGCGTTCGGATCGATGAGGTTCGCGGGGATTACATTTCCCGGAAATGCATTTCCCGGAATCAGACCGTCCTGCGCGTAGAGTGCAAGCTTCGCCGGATCGCTCGTCTTTGGTACACAGGGAGGAGCCACGCCCGCATTGCAAACTGTGCTTCCCGCGGGAAGAGCAGCCTCACTAAACGGCACGTAGCTCAAACTCGCGCCCGCCGTTGGAAAATCAGCCGTGGGAACGGTATTGGCAGTGGTTGGGTTGGCGCCTTGAATGTATCTCCGCCACTCCTCGCTGTAAAAGAAGAACGTCTTCTTCCGGTCGCTGTTGTAGACGTGAGGGATCCAGACGGGTCCGCCCACGTCGCCTCCGAAGATATTCAGCCGTAACTCGGGTGCTGCCTGGCCTGCCCGTTTTGAGAAATAGTAATTCGCATCGAAATCGTCGTTGCGGTCAAACTCCCACAATCCTCCGTGAAAGTCCTTGGTACCTGATTTCAGCACCATCGTGATGGTCCCGCCCGAAGAGATTCCGTAGTCCGGACTGTAATTGCTGTCGAGAGTCTGGAATTCCGCCAGCACATCAGGAGATGGCATAACATCGAGTTTGCCGCCGCTGCCGCGATCGTATGCTTCGCCGCCATCGATCAACCAGTCGTTGTGATCGGGCCGCATGCCATTGAAGCTGATCTCAAAGTTGCTTCCCTGCGCCGTAACTCCGTTGAATGACGGCAGCATGGAAGAAACACCCGTTCCCAGCGTCGTGAGCGAAACTACGTTTCGTCCGTTCGTAGCCAGCTGCGTCATCTGCTCGCCGGTAATCAGGTTGCTCACTTCGTTGGTTTCCTGTTGTAGATGCAGTGCATCCGCTTCCACGGTGACTGTCTGGTTCCCGCCGCCAACGATCAAACTCACGTTTTCGCCGACTGTGGCTGCAACGTTCATCACAATGTTTGTCTTGGTATAAGTCTGAAACCCGGGTGCTGATACGGTTAGCGTGTAGCTGCCAATGTGCATCCCTGAAAAGTCATAGAGTCCCGTTCCGTTCGTGACGCCGCTCCGTACTTCACCCGTTCCGTTGTTGGTTACTTTGACTTGCGCGTTTTGAATCGCTGCACCGTTGGGGTCGGTCACGGTACCTGTCAGTTCTGCGTTCTCTTGCGCCATAGCATTCCCAATGCACAACAGGGAGAATAGCGCTATGCCAAATACATGTTTGGCTAGTCTCATATCAACTCTCTCCATTCATTTTTTGGTTGGGCCTTCCCGATTTCAACTTGTCTCGAAACTGCTCCTCGATCAACGCAAGACGATGAAGGACTGTTTTTATGGACAGACCTCCGCGCACGCATGGAGCAGCTCCACGCGTTGTCATCGCCGTGGCGCGCAAGGCCGCGGCTGTCTAGAGCCACTCGCTCACTTGGCTGGCTTCCGGCTTACTTTGCTTTCATGCGAGCTGTTTACGACTGGAAAACCGCAGGTGCGGATCGATCCCTGGGGAACCGCGCCGGGACTTCCAGGTTAGAGACCGACCTTCGATTCGGCGGACGGCCTGAAATGAAATCTGCTCTGACATTGCGCTGAAGACTTCCGCTCCCGCACAAGCCTTCGCCGCGCGGTTGAGCGAGCCCCACAATAAGCGTGGTCGACATTGATGGCTCTCCTTGGGAACATTTTGCCGTCATTGCCACGTACGCCAACACCTACAAGTAAATCGATTATCGTGCCGATTTTCATGCCGGGTTCGTCGTCCACGTTTCTAGATGCAAAACATCGCCTCGAGGTTTCTCGGGGCGCGAGAGTTTTTCGCGTTTGAATGAGCAATGTTGAACGTCTCTCCCTATGCGCAGACGCTGGCATGTATGAGAAACTGGAAGAGCTAACGTTCCGCGGAGCATTATCGATGCCCCTTGTTTCGTAGAGACGGGGAAAATCAAGCCCAAAGACCCAACCAGAACCAGCCCAGCCTCATGCGGCTGCTGTCACCCCACGGGTAGGAACCCTCTGGGTCCGTGACAGCATCCGACACTAAACTGCAGCCCAGTTATAGGAACCAGAAAAAGAATGCTCAGCACCAGCAACGTCACCATGCGCTACGGCTCGAAGCTGCTCTTCGAGGAAGTCAGCGTCAGCTTTGTCCCAGGTCGCCGGTACGGACTCACCGGGCCCAACGGCTCCGGCAAATCCACCTTCATGAAGATCCTTACCGGCGAACTCGACGCGCAGAAGGGCACCGTCGTTCGCCCTCGCAAGTTCGGCGTTCTCCGGCAGGATCAGTTCGCCTTCGACGCCTATCGTGTCATCGATACGGTCATCATGGGAAACAAGCCACTATGGGCTGCCCTTGAAGAGAGGGACCGCATCTACGAGAAGACGGAGCTTTCTGACGCAGACGGCATGCGTCTCGGCGAGCTCGAAGGCGTCATCGGCGACGAGGACGGCTACACCGCCGAAGCCGACGCCGCTATTCTTCTCGACGGCCTCGACATTCCTGAAGAGCTCCACGAGCGGAAAATGGGCGAGATTCAGGGCGGACAGAAGGTCCGCGTCCTACTTGCGCAGGCACTCTTCGGCAAGCCCGAAGCATTGTTACTCGACGAGCCCACCAACTACCTTGATCTCGATTCCATTCACTGGCTGCAGGACTTCCTCGACAAGTATGACGGCACTCTGATCTGCATATCGCACGATCGCCATTTTCTCAATAGCGTCACTACCCACACCGCCGACATCGACTACCAGACGATCATTATCTACACAGGCGGTTACGACGACATGGTCATGGCCAAGACGCAGATCCGCTCCACGCTCGAATCGCAGAACGCACAGCGCGAAAAGAAGATCGCCCAGCTTAACGACTTCATCGCACGGTTCGCTGCCGGCACCCGCTCGTCGCAGGTAACGAGCAGGCGCAAGGAAGTGGAGCGCCTCCAGACCAACGATCTTGCCCGTTCCAACATTCAGCGTCCCTACATTCGCTTTGACATGCTTCGGCCTTCCGGCAAGCACATTCTCGAATTCAAAAACATCACCAAGTTTTACGGCGAAGAGAAAGTCATTGACGGCTTCACCGCCAACATTCTCCGAGGCGAGAAGATTTGTCTCATGGGCCGCAACGGCGCAGGCAAAACGACACTCATCAAGAGCTTGCTCCATAACTACCCTGGGCTCGCTGACAAGGAATTCGAACTCGACAATGGCACCGTTTTCTGGGGCCACGAAGCGCAGATTGGCTACTTCCCTCAGGACGTGGGCGCCACTATCGAGCATGGGCTCACTGTGGCCGAGTGGCTCCATCGCTGGAACCCGCAGTCCACAGTGGAGGAGATCCGTGGCATTCTCGGCCAGATGCTTTTCAGCGGCGAAGAAGGCGCAAAGCCCACCAAGGCATTGAGCGGCGGCGAGCAGGCGCGCCTGGCTTTCTGCAAGCTAATCCTCACCAAGCCCAATATCCTCATCTTCGACGAGCCGACGAACCATTTGGACCTTGAAGCTATCAACGCTCTGAACATAGCTTTGCAGCGCTATGAAGGCACGGTGCTGTTAGTAACCCACGACCATGACTTGATTGACGAAGTAGCTACAAGGTTGTGGAACTTTAAAGCAGACGGCATCGAAGATTTCCAAGGGCCCTACGCCGAATGGAAGGGCAAACACAACTAAATGATGTTGTCACTGCTTCTGTGCGGCGGTGGGCTTGGGCAAGTTTGCCAGCGCGTCTGTGACGATTCCGGGGGTCAGCGCCTCAGGCAGCAGTCGTGGACTGTTCTCACCTGGAACGTATAGTGCGTATGCAGGGACTCCGCTTCGTCCCATCGCCGCCAGGGCCTGAGTGATGGCATCATCGCCGCGGGTCCAGTCGGCTTTGAGCAGCGCCACGTTCGCGTCTTTGAATGCTTGCTGCACCTGAGGCTGCTGAAGAGCGACGCGCTCATTTACCTGGCAGCTGAGACACCAGCTCGCTGTAAAGTCCACGAACACGGGACGGCCCTGAGCCTGATAGCTGCTCACGGCCTGCGCCGACCATGGCTGCCAGCCGCCTTGCTGTTCGATTGTCGTCGAGGTCTCCGGCGCCGCCGCAAGCTTCTTCGGCGCGATGACGCTAGCGGTAATCACGACCAAGACGATCAACCCAGCAACAACCGTTGACCAGCGTTTCGCTGGCCACCGGCCCAGAAACCATCCGGCGATCGCCAGCATGAGAAAGCTTCCGAGCAGTGACCGCAGTAGACCCGCGCCGTATGCACTGATCAGTGACCAAGCAAGCCAGATCACGGTTACAAAGATTGGCACCGAAACGGCCTGGCGCAGCACTTCCATCCAGGCGCCGGGTTTCGGCAGTAGGCGCGTCCAAGTCGGCTGTAACGTTAGCGCAACGTATGGTGCAGCCAGGCCTAGCGCCAGCGCCGTAAAGACGGCAAAGGTGATTGCTGGCGACTGCGCGAGTGCATAGCCTATGGCCGCGCCCATGAATGGCGCTGTGCACGGCGTGGCCACCACTACGGCAAGGACACCGGTGAAGAAGCTGCCCGTGTAGCCCTGTTTCTGTGCCAGCGAACCGCCCGCGCTGGTCAACGTGAGCCCAATTTCAAACTGCCCGGCCAGCGATAGGCCGAGGAAGAACAACAGCCCAGCCATCAGCGACAGAAATACCGGCGACTGGAATTGGAATCCCCAGCCCAGGGTTGCGCCCGCTGCCCGCAGTGCAAGCAGGGCGCCCACGAGTACCCAGAATGAAACCAGTATCCCTGCTGCGTAGACATAGCCATGTGTGCGCAGTTTGTGGCGCTCTTCATTGCCGGAGTTGACCAGCGCCAGCCCCTTCAAGAACAGGACTGGAAACACGCAGGGCATAAGGTTCAGCAGCAGGCCGCCAAGGAACGCAAGTCCCGTTGCGCGCGCCAACAGGCCCCAGGCGAGCGACGGCGCACCTGCCGCTATTGTTCCCGGAATCGCAGCAATCTGATACGCGCGACCTCCTGAGAGTTCAAGGACACCTTTCAACTGCGCAGGATTCGCGGTGAGGTTTGCGTCCTTCTTCAGATCGAGAACGAACCCCTTCGCCGTCGGCGTCAGCTTCTGCGGAGCAGGATTATCAAGAATGTCCTGCTCTTCGGGAAAGAACACCGCGGAAGATTCACGCTGCCCGGTTTCAACAGCGAGCTGAAAACCTAATTGCGATGGCTGGAAGATTGCTTTCTCGTTCGCGGGCAAGGGCTGCGGTAATCGGCCCGCAAGCCGCTGGTAAATCGCCGCGTCTGGCCCCGGCGCTGGAACATCCTTCAGCAAGTGGTCGATTACAAGCGCGTCAGACCGAAGCTCAGCCTTCCCCGGAATGCATACCTCACGACACACAAGCCAATCAGCCTTGGCGATTAGCTCCACCGTGCCGGACTTAGCGGTCTTCTCCGTTGTGAATGCGAAAGGAAACAGGACCTCATCTTCGTAGCCAAAATCCATCAACGGCCCAAGCGCCAACCGTTTCGGCGCCGGAAACTGGAGCGGCCCGGCTGTGACGCCATCAGGCAGTGTCCATTTGATATGCGGAGGCTCTCCCGAGTCGCCTGCGTTCTTCCAATAAACATGCCAGCCAGGCTCCAACTTGAAATAAAGACCTGCTTCCGTCGGATTGCCCGCCATCAAGATTGCTTCTGGCACAACCAACTGCACATGCAGATGCGCAACGTCAGCCGAACTCGACGCGGCATACGCCGGCAAGCCTGCACCAAGCAAGCAAAACAATACGAAAATCCAACGGGGCACGCGCATCACGACTCGATCCTGACTCCTGCTCATTGGACTCATCGCAACGAGTCTTAGTTACAACAACTTCTGCTCGAGCTTCCGCACAAGTAAATCCGCCCGCTTAGAGTGCTCCCGGAAGATGCAGTCGTCTTGCACGCACTTGACGCCCGCTGCGCATGCCCGCGCCACTGCTTCGTCGTCGATCACTTCGTCCTGCAGCCACAAGTACGGAATGCCCAGCCGGATCACTTCGTCCACTATTGCGGAAACATACTCGGAGGCACGGAACACATTCACGACATCAATGCCAGCGCCGGTCTCCTCACGCGCCGCGGCATCGGCCGCGGCGAGATCGGGATAGCTCTTCAAACCCAGCACCTCGCTGATGCCAGGATTTACGGGGAGTACGCGATAGCCAACGCCCGCGAGATAGCGGCCGATGTTATAGCTGGCGCGCCAGGTCTTGTCACTCATGCCGACGACGGCGATGGTCTTCGCCGTACTCAGCATCTCTTCTATCACTGCTGGATCGTTGTCCATGGTTTCCATTCTCAAACAAAGACGTCAATTCGAGGCAAAAAGCAACGATTCCGGCACTAAAACGACCCAATTTCGACATCAAATGGGCCTAAATCGCTCTATTGAGATTACTGATTCGTTAACAGGTGAGTTTCCTATCTATCTCATTCGCAGTACCTTCCGGTCAGGAGCCAGCCGGAAAGGGGGCCATTTCGAGGGTGGAGGGGGTGGGGTATTTGTTTTAAATGCGTTCCAACCGACCACAATCCATCCCGGAGCCAGCGCCAGCCCTGGTTCAACGCTAGCAGAATGCGCGAAATGATCGGCAAAAACGGGTAAGCCCTTCCTGAACCTTCCCCGATGCGCCGGCGGTTATACATCGAGATCGTCATCACCCTCTGCAACCACGGCTGTGCCGCGCCGTTTAGCCAGTAGATAGCCACGCAAGAACGGCTCAAGGTACCCATCGAGCACCTTATCGACATCGCCTACTTCGACCTTGGTGCGGTGGTCTTTGGCAATGCGGTAGGGCTGCAACACGTAGGAACGAATCTGCGAGCCGAAATTGATCTCGAGCTTGGAGTCTTCGAGCTTCTTGCTGACGGCCTTCTTCTTGTCCAGTTCGTACTCGTAGAGGCGGGAGCGCAGCATCTTCATCGCCTTCTCGCGATTCTTATGCTGGCTGCGTTCGTTCTGGCACTGAACCACAATTCCCGTGGGCAAGTGCGTCATGCGCACGGCCGAGTCGGTGGTGTTGACGTGCTGGCCGCCCTTGCCGCCGGAGCGATACGTATCGATGCGGAGATCTTCAAGCTTCACATCGACGTGGATGGTTTCGTCGATTTCAGGCGATACGTACACCGATGCGAACGAGGTGTGACGGCGCTTGGCGGAGTCGAATGGAGAGATGCGGACGAGACGATGCACGCCGCTCTCGCCTGCCAGTTGGCCGAATGCGTATTCGCCGATGATGGTGAAGGTGGCCGATTTGATGCCGGCCTCGTCGCCGTCCTGGTAGTCGTTCATCTCCGTTTTGAAGCCCTGCTGCTCAGCCCAGCGCAGGTACATGCGCATGAGCATCTCGGCCCAGTCCTGGCTCTCGGTGCCGCCGGCGCCGGGGTGCACGGTGACGATGGCGTTGAGCGGATCGGCCTCGCCGTTGAGCATGGTCTTTACTTCAAGCGCCTCGTTGAAGGCGGCAAGCGCCTTGATGTCCCGCTCCAGATCGGCGAGCACGTCTTCGCCTTCGCGGGCGAGTTCGAAGTAAGCCTCGATGTCGCCGGTGCGGGACACCAATGCTTCATCGTCGGCAACGAGGTTTTCAAGGCGTTTGCGGTCGCGACTCAGCGGCTTGCTGGCGTCGGGATTGTTCCACATGGCCGGGTCAGCCAGTTTGGTTTCTATGTCTGCGAGTTCCCTGCGGATGCGGGCGGGGTCAAAGATACTCCCGCAGGTCGCGCGTTTGGTCGCGCACGGGAGCATATGCGAATTCGAGATCGTTCAATGACGACATATTCTGCTCTTTAGACCTGACTTGATTTGGACTATGAAGCAACGTTCTTTTGACTAATTCAGAATAACATCTGCTGGATGCAGCAGGTTCGGGGCAATTCGATGCGAAGTATAAGCGATTCAACCCCAGTTCATCTCAACTAGGCATCTGCAAACGCTCTGAAATAGTCGAGCTATTGGTCCTCATCCTCGTTTTCTTCTCCTTCTTCACCATCAGCCTCAGCCGACGACCAGCGAAGTCCAGCAATCTTTTGTTCCATCGTGTCTTGGAAGAACTTGAAATCTTCTCTGGTACTGAGGGCAAAACGGAGGTCATTTGCATTTCGGCGAAACCCGACCCAGCTGTTCGACAGATGATCGCGCCACAATGCCTCGTCATTCGCAAATCGGCCTACTTGAATTACATGAACCCACGATTTCCTTGCTCGAGCTATAAATCGCACTGTGCCTGAGACACGGTAAACCAAAGCCCGTCTTGGTCTGTTCAACTCCTGCTTCGGATCGGACAGGCGTTGCCTCAAAAACTCTCGCACGACCTCAGCTATAGATTCATCATTCAGTTTGTCTTGAAGAGTTCGATGCGGCATCCTGGCTCTTCCAGTCTTCCGTGAATCCTCCTCAGCCTGCCCGGGCGGGACTACGAATGTCCTCACCAGGTGCTCTTTGCCGTCCGCGGACCTGAAAAGATGGAAACGCACAAAGTTGATAGCGATTCCTTTGCCAGATAGATAGCGGATGATCCGCTCGGTGCTGTCATCGATCTTCGATGCAACAATTTTGATTGAGTGTTGGCCATTGATGATGACTTCTGAGTATTCTTTATCGAAAGTGTCCTCGAACACGTCTTTGAGGAGCTTTCCCTTCAGATGCCCAGTTGCAATCTCCTCTACCTGTTGCAACGTAAGGTCCTTGACCCATGAGGCATAATCGAGGGCCTGAGCCGTAATCTCGCGAGGGGTCTGGCCGCGCTTGAGTTCGACGATGACAGATCCCCGTCTCCGTTTATGCAAAGCAAATCGATTCGGCCGCCGAAGATGGTTTTAACCTGGCGTCCTATTACCAAAAGGCCAGAGTCATCAGGAACGAGAACCGAGACGTTGTCACACATCCAGGTCTCGATTCGTTCCTCATAATCCAGCTTCGAGGGTTCCATCTCCTTCAAGGAATCGCTTTCGTCGACAGCCCAAACACGCACTCCATCTGACATATCAAGCTCCAGCTGGGCGTCGGGTGCCCGCGCCGTCCATTCTAAGCTACGCTACCCCGATCTCATCGAGCAGTTCCGGATGAAGATCAAGGACCCTTAGAAGCTTTACAAGTGCCGGTGACTGAGGAAAAACCCAGTCTCGAGTCGTTACTTTGTCGAACCCTAGCAGGGGCTGAAGCCCGAATCATTCTTTTGACTTTAGTGGCCCGGCTGAAGCCGTGCCCTTATTACAAAGCGCGTCTGAAGTGGACGAAGCCATCCGTCAGGTGCGTTAGCCGCCGATAATGTATCTGTCCTCTTACAGACGAGTCAGTTTCGTTCCCGACCAGCCGACGATTCCCAGCCCCAGGAGCACGCATGCCCAGCCGAATACGTCACCGTGTGCGGAGTAGAAGGTGACATCGCTGCGAAAGCCGTACTGCGCTGGAAGCGCGTCGACCTGGTGGCGCGGAATGCTCTGTCGCACGCGGCCGTCGGGGTCTATGACAGACGTGACGCCGTTGTTGGTGTCGCGCAGAATCCAGCGGCGGTTTTCGACGGCGCGCATGCGCTCCATCTGCAGGTGCTGCCAGGGCGCGCTGGTGTCGCCGTACCAGCCGTCGTCGCTGATATTCACGAGGACTTCCGCACCATTTTTCGCGAAGTGCCTTACCTCGTCGGCGAACACCGACTCGTAGCAGATGAATACGCCGTAGCGGTGGCCGTTAATGAGGAAGACCTTGCGCTCGTCGCCGGGTGTGAAACGCGAGACTTTGCCGGTGAGTTTGTGCGCGAAGAACAGCAGATTCTGAAAGGGGACGTATTCGCCGAAGGGGACAAGATGGATTTTGTCGTAGCGGCCGAGGCGGTTGCCGGTGGCGTCGACGACGAGAGCGGAGTTGTAGTCGTTCCAGCTCTGCTGATCGGGCGCGAGATCCGTTCCTACGTTGCCGACGACAACGGGTGCATGCGTCTCCTGTGCAATCCGGGCCAAGGCCTGCTGAAACTTCCGGTCATCTTCTTCAAACGGCGCAGGCGACTCAGGCCACACGACGAGATCAGGATGCGTGGGATACGGCGGGCAGATGATTTCGCCGCTGGATGCGCCGGTTTGCGGGATTCCGGCGATGTAGGTTTTGCACTGCTCGCCGGCGAGGTGGGCGAACTCGGCAATGTGCTGATCCCATTCCGCTCCCGCCCAGCGGTTGTCGCCGGCGACATCGAGATTCGGCTGAATCAGGACGGCGGTGGCGGTGGGCGCGGGCTTGGATGGGGACCAGTGAACGCCACCACCCAAGATGAAAACCAAAAGTGGGATAAAGGCAAACCAGATCCCGGCGCGGCGAGGAAACCATCGTGGCTGCTCTGGTTTGAGCGGTTGCAATGAAACCAGAAGACCGCCTACGAGAAGCGCGTTCGCGGCAACCAGCAGGAAGCTGATGCCATAGACGCCGGTCCACGGGGCAAGCTGATTCACCAGCATGTTGTCGACCTGCGAGTAACCGAGCTGATCCCATGGGACGGAAGTTATGCGCGAAGCGGCCAACTCCAGACCGGCCCACAATATGGGTGCGGCGGCGAGTGCCCAGCGCGTGCTTCCGGTCGCCCGCCGCACCAAAGCAACACCCAGGCCGAAGAGGCCAAAGTAGAGCCCCAGCACCATGCTGAAGCCGAGCAGCAACAGGGTGGGCGCCATGGGCGGCATATCGCCGTACTGCGACATGACGTCGCGCACCCAGTAGCAATTGCCGGCGTACCAGAGAATGCCGCAGAGATAGGCAACGAGGAAGCTCAGGCGGAGCGGGCGTCGGGCATCAGTACACGTGGACGAAAGGGTTGCCCACAGGAGCGGAACGAGCCCGAACCACGCGAAGACACTACGCCAGGGAGGCATCGGGCCGGCGAGCGGAAAGGGCAATTCCAGCAGGGCGGCGGAAAGAACAGCGGCGGCCCATAACATCCAGACCCCCATCTTGTTGTGTTGGCGCGGCATACAGCCCGAGTCTATAGCATCCCGCTACGGAACGATCCTCACTGCTGCGGAACGGTCCTCACTTACAAGACAAGTCCTCTTAATTCCTGCAATGAAAAATGCGGCGGGATGGTTTCGGAGATTCCTGCGAATCACTCCGGGGAGGATACGGAGGAATTCTCCACAGCCGGCCTGGCGTGTACCTCGAAACGGGGATTGGAAGCAACCGAAAACGCGCTACAATCGTGGGTATGTCAATCGCCATCTTTGCAATGCGCCTGCTGGAGCTGATGTTTTTTGTTGGTCTGGCCGGGTCAACCATTGTGGTCCTCATCAGCTTTATCGAGGACGGAAAAGAACTTTTCGGAAAAGATGAAGATTGAGCCCTATTTTCCACATGTTTGCGGCATCTTTTTAATTTGCATTGACACTGATGTAATTCAGACTTAGACTCACCGCAGGGCAGGCGATGATATAGCCCTTTTTCCTGAAAAGCCGGCGTTTGCGCCGGCACTCAAACGATGGCATCTACTCGAACGACCGTAGCCCCAGTGTCCAACCGCGTCCGGCTCATCGTGGCATCCTCGGTGATGCTGACGTTCATTTCTTTTTGGCGCGCTGCGGCTATCGTTCTGTGCGACCTCGGCTCCTCCGCTTTTTACGCAGGGGGTATTGCGGAAGAGGCTGTGGGCGCGGCGGCCCCGTGGTTCATTCTCGGCATCATGCTGTTCAGCTTCGCGGTGCGCGCCGTTTACGTGGAAAGCTGTTCCATGTTTACCCGCGGCGGCGTTTATCGCGTGGTGAAAGAGGCGCTCGGCGGTACATTTGCGAAGCTGAGTGTCTCCGCTCTCATGTTCGATTACATCCTGACCGGACCCATCTCCGGTGTGTCGGCCGGGCAATACATTACTGGATTGATGAACGAGCTGATGAACGTGGCGGCCAGCAGCCACTGGCTTCCTCCGGCACTGATGGACGCACAGAACAACGCATTTCAGTTTGATATGAACCACACGTCGGCGGTGTTCGCGGCTGTGGTCACTATTTATTACTGGTGGATGAACGTAAAGGGCATCGAAGAGTCCAGCGGCAAGGCTTTGCGGGTGATGCAGATTACCACCGTGATGGTGGTGATTCTGCTGGTGTGGGGCGTCTTCTCCGTGCTGGTTGGACCGCAGGGCGTGCACCTTCCGCCGGCGCCCACGGCAGCTAATCTCAATTTCAGCCAGGATGCACTCGGTTTCCTGAGAGGAACTCGCTTAGTCCCTATACTTGGTCTCTTTGGCATTCTTATGGCCTTTGGCCACTCCGTGCTTGCGATGAGCGGCGAGGAAAGCCTGGCCCAGGTGAATCGGGAAATCGAGCACCCTAAGCTGAAGAACCTGAAGCGCGCGGCCATTGTGATTGCCATTTACAGCCTGATCTTCACAGGCGGCGCCACTCTGCTCGCATCGATGCTGATTCCCACCTGGCAACGCACCCACATCTATCAGGACAACCTGATCGCGGGTTTGGCCATGTACATGGTGGGCCCCATGTTCTGGCGCATAGCTTTCCGCATCTTTGTGGTGCTGGTCGGCTTCCTGATTCTTTCCGGCGCGATCAATACTTCCATGATTGGTTCCACGGGCGTGCTGATGCGCGTGGCGGAAGATGGCGTGTTGACCGACTGGTTCCGCAAGCCGCACGTGAAATTCGGCACCAGCTATCGAATCGTGAACCTGGTCTTCATTCTGCAGATGGTCACCATCATCGCAAGCAGGGGCGATGTAATCATCCTGGGTGAAGCGTATGCGTTCGGAGTCATCTGGTCGTTCACATTCAATAGCCTGGCGATGCTGGTGCTGCGCTGGAAATACCATGGCGAGCGCGGGTGGAAGGTACCGCCGAACATCCGTATAGGGAAAACCGAGATTCCAGTTGGCCTGCTTTCGGTTTTTCTGGTCCTGCTGTCGGTGGCCGTTGTTAACCTTTTCACAAAGTCT
>JBEKUP010000095.1:0-15124 GCA_049514915.1 Occallatibacter sp.
CAGAGAACACGCTTGCGGAGCTTACCAAGGCTATGAAGAAAAGCGACACCAAGAGTGCACAGAAGCGCGCACAGGCATGGCTGAACAAGCATCCCTTGAAGGCGGAACAACTGGACCAAGCGGCGGTAGACTGAGTCACCAAGCACCTGCTCCGCCTCAACCGCTCCATATTGGTTCACCGCGTCAAACAGCGTTATCCCGCAATCCAACGCCGCATGGATGCACCGGATTGCCTGCTCCCGGCCAATCCCTCCAGCCACCGTAAGCCACGCCCCAAAACTCAGTTCCGGGACCTCCAGCGGCCCATTGCCCAATCTCGGATACCGCACAACGCCCCCTGATTCCCAAGGCAAAATTCAAATTCTGTGTTTCTGAACGAGTCTATTCCCCGGCAATCGGGTTCTTCCATCCATACGCGCAGTCGGCATCCCCGCTCTTCAAATCAAAAACCTTCATTTTCAAATTGAAAGCGTCGATGCCATGCAATAGACTGTGCTGGACTTACCAACCACGCACTCTGCACCCAAGCCATACCATCCAGGACACCCATAAGAAAGGGGCAACCCCCAATGTTCGTCTTCCCGAAGACCCTTGCAGCACTCGCTCTCCTCGCCGTCAGTTCCATCGCCACGCAAGCCCAAACCGATTTCCCCACCACCGTCGCCAACACCCACCCTCTCGCCTTCTACCGCCTCGACTCCACCTCCGGCCAGAGCCTGGTCGGCACCACCACCTACCAGGCCACCGGCTCAGCCGGCATTGCCACCTCCGGTGCGCCCGTCACCACCGCCAACGGCCGCTATCTCAAGCTAGACGGTAAAACCGCCCACATCACCACCACTCAAATGGGAGGAGTCGGTGCAGCCGCAACCATTATGGCCTGGGTCAACCTGGCCGAGCTTCCATCCAAAGCGGGCCGCATCTTTTACATTGCGGGTGAGTCGGAAAACGGCAACGATCTCGATCTCCAGATCGAACCCGACAACGTCCTCCGCTTCTTTACTGCTTCCGGCGGCAATCTCCAATTCAAGGTTCAGCCTGACTCACTCATCGGACAGTGGCATCAGGTCGTCGCCACCATCGACACACCGACCCAGAAACGCGTCATCTACTGGGACGGCAAAGTCGTCGCGACCGATAAAGGCGGAGGCAGAGCCGGCAAAAAGAATGTCTTCACCATCGGCGAAAGCTCTGTCTTCACCGGCCGCTTCTTCCACGGCTCCATCGACGATGTAGGCCTCTGGAGTCGCGCCCTCAAAGCCGATGAAGTCGCCGCCATCTTCGCCGCCTCCGGCTCAACCGCGTCCGATGCAGCCGCATCCCCCGCGGTCCCGGCCGCCTCTGGACCCACGCCCACCACCGGACCCTTCGCCACCAAGGCCATTGTTGATCTCGAAGAAGTGGGTGGCGCCAAAATCCAACTCAAACGCGAAGAGCAGATCGGGTTCATGTTTCTCTCCGCCATCCAGGTCATCGAGCAGAACTGCCAACTCACCCTCCAGAAAACCTGCCCGCTCAACCAGATCATCACCGCCTCCTACCCCCCTGCCGGCAAGAACATCGAGCATCTCAAATTCGATCCCAACAAGACCGATCCCAACTACACCTACACCCTCGCCACCAACGGCATGGTCTGGGAAGCCCACGCCAATCCCAAAAAGCCTGGCCTCAGAGGCTGGTGCTTCATGGCCCACGATGTCGGCACCGTCATCATGACCTATAACAAAACCGGCCCCTCCGGCTACACCGACACGCCGCTTGGCAATACCGGCGTTTCAGGCGACTCCTTCGCTTCCCAATAGTCTTCAATCCAACCCATACCCTCGGGTGCGCCGTTGCGTAACGGCGCACCCTCTGTGGCAGTGTTCGTCCTTGGTGTGGGGAAGCCGCAATTCATTGCCGGGAATTCCAGAGCCGGCCCGGGATTTGATGCGCATCTCGGAGTGCAATCGCACAGACAACAAAATCAGAATAAAGAATGCAGTATCAATAAGTTAGCGATATATCTCGTGCAAAATCAGCGCATTTTCCAAAAAAGCGTCAAATTCTAAACAACCCTTTACTTCATTTAGTTCAATTCTCTGCAACCGAAACATATCGAAAAGGCTGCCCGCAAGGTTCATGTCGACGCGAAATGCAACCACTTGAGCAGCCATTTCGCATGTTTTGTAACCACCCAAGCAGCCTTTTCAGCTATGTAGAACAACCCTTTGAGCAGCCATTTGAAACCTGAAAACTGACAACTGATAACTGACAACTGGGTTCACTCTTCCCTCAAAACCTCCAGCGGCCGCAACCCAAGAATGCGATAGCTGGCGATCCATCCCGTGGCTGTAGCCAGCACCGCCGTACCCACCAGCGCCACCAGCGTAGCCGTCCACTCTATATGAAACCCAACCTCCAGCTTGCGCAGCAGCACCCTCGTGAGGATGTTCGCAAACACCACGCCCACTGATCCCGCAAGCAATCCAAGTACACTGAATTCAACGCTGAACGTCCTTACGATCCGCATGCGTGTAGCCCCCAGCGTCTTCAGCACCACCGCCTCTCGCATGCGCCGGAATCGCGTGCTGGCAATGCTCGAAGCCAGTATCATCAGCCCCGCAAAAATTGAGAAGCCCGCCAGGAACCGCACCACAAACGTCACCTGGTCCACCACGCTCTCAATCCGGTCCAGCACATCCGCAATGTTGATCACCGTGATCGATGGGTACGCTACAAATAGTGCCCGCTCCATCGTCCCCACCTGCTTCGGATCAATGTGCGCGCCCCCATACCACGTCGCCACCTGGTCCTTCAGCAGTGCTTGTGGCAGCACAAATGAAACCCTCGCTGCGAGGTGCTGTCCATCCGCCCGATAGATCGCAGCTACCTTCAACGGATGCACAACACCGCCAATCTCCAACTCCACTGCCGAGCCCACGCCCAGGTTCAGCCGCCTGGCAACACCTTCACCAACGGCCAATTGCGTGGTGTTCGCAGCGTCCTTCCACCACGCACCCTGCGTCACCTTGTCGCCCTCAGGAGGCGCATCAGCCCAACTCAACTCCGCATTCTCCAGCATGCGTATCGGAAAGTGCTGCCCCTTCAACTGCTCCACAGGCTTGCCATTGAGGGAGATGAATCTGCCCTGCACCACCGGCATTAGATCAAGCGCCTGCTTCACGCCAGCCTGGTGTTGAAAGAAATCCTTCACCCCCGGCACCTCATCTGTCGTAACATCCACAAGAAAAACATTCGGCAGTTTAGGCGAAGCCGTCTCGCGCAAATCACGCAGCAGCGCTGCCTGCATAAGGTACACGGCCAGAATCAACATCACGCCCGTACCCAGCGCCGCCAGCACCGCAGCCGACTGGTTCCCCGGTCGATAAAGATTCGCCAACCCATGCCGCAAAAACGAAGGCAGCCTCAGCCGAACACGATTGAGAAGATAGCGCAGCGTCCAAAGAGAAACCGCCGCCAGCACCAGCAGCACAATCAGCGCAATGGTGAACAACACTGCAAACCAAGTGCCCACCTTGGCCGAATCGGAAAGCGCCCACGCAATCCCACCCAGTGCCGCCACCACAACCACTGAGATCCCCAGTTGCAGCCGCCGCGCCCACCACCGCGCAAACCATCCACCCACCCCGTCAGGCCCCGGCTCAACCAACCGCCGCAACACCAGCACGGGTCTAACTCCGCGCACATCGAGTAGCGGCGGAAGACAAAACAGCAACGTCGTAAGCAGTCCCGTTCCCATGCCCGCCGCCGCCGATCGCCAGGGAAACTCGAGTACGGCATGCACAGGCAACAGCTTTCCAAACACCGTCGGCAAAGCTATCATCACGCCCACGCCCGCAGCCACTCCCAACACGCCGCCGGCAAGGCCCAGCCCCAGTGTCTGCAGCAAAAAAATCCGCAGCAAGTCGCCCGATTCTGCGCCAATCGCTTTCAGAATGGCCAGCATATCCATGCGCTGTTCCAGGTGCGCATGCATCGCCATCGCCACGCCAATCGCTCCCAGCACCATGGCCACCAAACAAATCAAACTCAAAATCGCAGTCGAATTGTCCAGCCCCTGGCTCAGCGCCGGGTTCCCCTCCCGGAAATCCATCACCTGCGCATCCGGAAGCGCAGCTTCCATCTGCTTGCGCATGGTTGCCTGGTCCACCGAATCCGGCAGTTTCATCAGCAGCCGCTCGCTCGCGCGGCTACCGGGCGCCAGCAACCCGGTTTCCGCCAGCGCACTCTGCGAAATCATCACCCGCGGGCCCATACCCGCGCCGGCAGAAATGCGGTCCGGCTCCTGCTTCAGCACTGCCGTAATTCTGAAATCTCGCCCGCCCAGCCGCAGTGTCTGACCCACCTTCCCGTTCAACCGGATCAGAAACTCCTCCGCTACCACGGCCGAATCGCCCTCCAGCGCCTGGCTCAGACTCATCTCCGGTTCCAGTTCTGCGGTCCCGTAATAGGGATATTCAGCCGGATCCACCGCCTTCAATGAAACCAGCAGCGGCACCGGGTCGGGGGGCACCGAAGCCATGGAGATCGTCTCCGTCACCCACGTCGCCCGGATCGCACTCGCCCCTTTTTGCGCTGCGCTCTGCTTCTCAATCTCCGCAATTTTGCTCTTCTCATCCGCGGTCGGCTGGCGATAAATGCGGGCGCTTAAATCCCCTGCCATCAGCGACCTGGCTTCCAAACCTAAAGTTCTTTTGAAGCTCTCGCCGAAGCCGCGCACCCCCACCAACGCCGCAACTCCAACCGCTACGCTCAGCACCACAAAACCAAACTTGCCCGGCGCGGACTTCAAATCCCGCCAGCCAATAGCCCCCGCGCGCTTCCAGCTCAACGCCCGATTAGCCATGCTGTCCCACTCCCACCCCAGCCCCGGCAATTCCGGCAATTGGAGCTTCCGGCGCGCCCACAAACGGCAGCGTGTCTTCCACCACCATTCCATCTCGCAACACAATCTTCCGATCCGCCCTGCTCGCCACTTCCGGGTCGTGCGTCACCAGCACTAGCGTCGTCCCCGCCCGCTTGTTCCGATCCAGCAACAAGTCCAGCACCAGCTTCCCATTCGTAGAATCCAGATTCCCTGTCGGCTCATCCGCCATCACAATCGGCGGTTCCACCACAAACGCACGCGCCAGCGCCACGCGCTGCTGTTCACCTCCCGAAAGCTGCACCGGGTAATGATCCACCCGCTCCTTCAGGCCAACCTCCTCCAGCAACCTCCGCGCCTGCTTCAACCCACTGCCTTCCACATTCAATTCATACGGAAGCAGCACATTCTCAAGCGCGGTCAGCGTCTGAATCAGTTGGTACGACTGAAATACAAATCCAATCTTCTTGCCACGTACGGAGGCCAGTTGCGATTCCACCAAGTTGTGGATCGGCACTCCGTCCAACCAGATCTCTCCCGAACTCGGCGTATCCAGGCCCGCCAGCAACCCCAGCAGCGTGCTCTTTCCGCTGCCGCTCGCTCCAACGATGGCCACAAACTGGCCCGCCGGAATCGTCAGCGAAATCCCTTTCAGAATCTCAACCCGCCGCGCGCCGTTCTGAATCCACTTCTTTGCATCCCGAACCTCGATCACCGAACCTCCTGGAATTGCTCGCGCAAGCACCACGCGACCTTGCCTACCGACAAATGATCACTGACAACTTGCCGTTGCTACACTATCCATGTGTACGTTTCCCGCAGGCTCGTTGTTTCAATCTTGTTGGTTCTCCTGGCCACCCCGCTCTTTGGGGCTGCTTCTCCCGTCCTGGTTTGCTTTGGGGACAGCATCACTGCCGGCTACGGCCTCCAGCCGGGCCAATCTTACCCGGACTTCCTGCAGCAGCGCCTCGACACCCATGGCTACCGCTACAAAGTCGTCAACAAAGGCACCAGCGGCGCCACCACCAAGGACGCTGTCGCCAGCCTGCCCTCCGTCCTGGCTCTGCATCCTGAAATTGTGATCGTCGAATTCGGCGGAAACGACGGCCTCCGCGGCCTGCCTCCCGACGTCACCCACCACAACCTCGATACCGTGCTATCCACCCTTGAATCTGCTCACATCAAGGTTCTGCTCGCCGGCATCACCTTGCCGCCCGATTACGGCCCTGACTACATCCACTCCTTCGATCAGACCTTCCGCGATCTCGCGGCGCAACACCATCCTGCCTTCGTACCCATGCTGTACAAAGACCTCGTCCACATTCCCGGCACCATCCAGCAAGACGGCATACACCCCACCGTCAAAGGCTCCGAAATCATTGCCGACACACTCTTCCCCGTTCTCAAGCCGTTGCTGCACAAGTAGAGCCGGCCGCCGTCTCCCTCAGGCTTCAACCTGCAATCCGAATTGATTCGGTCTTCCCTTGCCGGACTGTTGTCTTCCAGTCGAGCGTCTTTTCTCCCGCTGCGCCCCTTAGTACAAGCCTCTCCACCGCAAGGTCTCCCTCGATCAGCCGAACATGCAGCGCATCTCTCTCCAATTCAATCGTTCCAAATCCCGTCGCCGTAGAGAAGAAGCTCTTGAATGGCCGCGCCTCCAGCCGCGGACCGAACCAAAGCGTCTTTTTCACCGCTGAATAGCGGAATCCAGACAGTGCCGCCACCAGCGCATAGCTCGCCATGGCTCGCGCATACCAGTTGCCGCACTCGTACTCATTCCACGGGTTTCGAGTCTTGCCGTCGTAGCGGCTGCGCAGGGCCTGTACGATGGTCAGCCCCTCGGTCACAAGGCCCTCATCAATCAGGTGCGATGCGACCTGGTATTCAATCCCAGTCCATACCTCATCGGAGTAAACAAACGGCAGCGTCGGCTTTCCGCCATGCGGCCAGCTGCACAACAGCAGTCCCGGTTCCTGTCCCATTGCGTATCCCGGTCGCTGGGCATTTGCATGATCGCTCAAATCCGTCTTGAAGTTATTCTTGAATATTGCCTGCAACGTGGCCCGCACATGTTCCTCCTTCAGCGGCGTTTTAATCCCATACATCCGCGCCATCCAGGCGCCGATTACGCCGTCTGACAAGCATCCGCTTCCGTACTGGTACTTCGGTCCCTCGCGTTTCAATAGCTGCTGCATCTCGCTGCTCTTCTCATCCACATGCGCCACCGTGGCCGCAAACGATTGGTCGCGCAGGTCCAGGTACTCCACCTTCTGCTGGTAATACTCGCCATTGAAAAGTTGTTCGTCCATGAACGCGGCACATCGCTGGGCCAACTCGCCATAGAACTTCGCGTCCTCAGCCTCTCCCGCCGCCTCAGCCATCTTCCCCATCGCCGTCAATGCGCCAAGATAAATGCTGGTACACATCCCATCCGGGCCCCAGAACTCAATGTCATACGTGTTATGGTGCGGCTCGAACAATCCGCCGCGATGATCCGGATCCCAGGTGCGAATGCCGTAATCCAGGCTCCGTTTCGCCAGCGGATACATCCTCTTCATCCACTCCATATCACCGCAAATCTGCCAATCGCGATAGAGCTTCATGATCCCGCCGAGTTGCCCATCGGATGCCGCATGCCAGCCGTGATCCACCGGCCCATCCGGAATTGCTCCGCGAAAATTCACGTGCCCGCGCTCATCCATAGAGCGGACCAGCTCCAGTTCGCGCAGCGTTCTTTCCAGTCGCGGAAACAGGTGCGGAAACGCCTGCGCATAATTCCACACGTGCGTACATGAACCATGGCAACATCCGCTATCTGGAAAACACCCCTCCCAACCCCAGAGATTGCCGTTCTCTTCGCGCAATACAGTAGGCGATTTAAGGATCGCCAGGTTCGCCGAAACTGCGTCCAGCACATACGGCGGCCATGTCGATGCAAACAGTGCCTGCTTGAAGTTCACCGTTCGCTCGCGCAGTCGCGTATATTCCGTCTCCACGTATTCAGCAACTTCACGCGCATCTTTCCACTGCGTAACGTAGTAGGGCCGCCAAGGCGGCGCGTCCCCTGCAGTGCGGCACCCGGCCGGCCCCTGAACGCCGCGGTCCACCGGCTTTCCCCCGTCTTGCAAATAGCAGTTGGGAAAATGCCAGGTAATCAGAATCGGATAGGTGCGAGACTCCCCCGGCGCCAATCGTCCATCCAGCAAAATGGAGCAGCCATTGCGCCCTGCCTTATCCACATCGTTCGAGCCGTCATTCTCAGTAAACGTGCCGGTCGAAACCTCGCGCCACAGTGCCGAAAGCGAGTCGAACTCCCATCCCGGACTGCGGAGCCACATACCCTTGATGCGCGGCTTCGCGCCAATCACCGTCAGGGTGGCGCTGCCAAATGCCTCCGCATTCTGCTCTTCCGCGTTGTGCATCAGCACGCCCTTGCCGGGGATCACAGTGTTCAGGCTGCCGGCCTGGTCCGGCTTGCACCCCGGCGCCAGGTGTGAAACATGGTAGCTGAACTCATATTCCACCGGCTCCTTCCCACCATTTCGCAGCGTGTATTCCAAAATCGCGCATGGAATCCCCGAAGCTTTGTCATCCAGGGGGATAAACGGGTTCCATCCCCTCACCTTCACTTCCACCGGAATCGCGCGGTCCGTCAGCACAGTCTCGCCAAACGGGTATTCCCCCGTAAAGACGCACCTGCCAAACCGAGGAAGACCTTCAAAGCCTCCGCGCCGCAAGCCCTGTCCCTGCAGTCCCTGATCGAAAATCTTGAACGCTGGAAACGGTCCTTCCACCAGCTTCGTCGCTGCGGCTGCACCTTTGACATGAAGCACCGCAAAGGCTGCTTCAGGCGAATTGGATGTGAACCCGGCCGGCAGCCCCGTCGTCTCCGGCCGCGTACGGATGGAGAAGTCCTGCAGCCCCCCGTACCCGTTCATGCATACCGACCCTGCGCCGATTCCTCCCAGAGGCATCGCGACCTGCGTCGCAAACTCTCCGCTGTAAGTCCTTTGCGCCCCTGCGTGCAGCAAATCTTCAGCAGCAGGCTCCTGTTTCTTTGCCTCGCGCGCAACCGCCACCGTGGTTTCCGCCTGGACATTCACAGCCGCAGCGGCAGCCGCAAGTGCTGCCGCAGAACCAGCAGCCAGAAACTCTCTCCGCGTAGGTTCCTTGAACGCCGACATATATCTCCTTCTTGTCCCTAGTCCCTGTTCCCTGCCTTTTCACCCCATCACAACAATCGGCTGAAACAGCGTCCCCGCCACCCGCTTCGCAATCCCCACCAGCTCCCGCTGCCCTGCGAACACCTTCACCATCGCCGACCCTGAAAACTCCGGCAAATTGGCCTGCGCCCCATTCCGCAAACGTCCCAGGGCCATCTCATCCCCAGTTACCGCCGGCATCTCAGGTAACAACTGCCGCGGGTGCACAAATAGCTCATCCAGCGCCACCATGTTTCCGGACAGAGCCTCCAGTTCCTCCAGCGTGTGCGCCTCTGCGAGCCCGAACACGCCCGCCCGCGTCCTGCACAATCGGCTCAGGTGCGCTCCGCAGCCCAGGCCCTGGCCCAGTTCATGAGCCACGCAGCGTACATAGCCTCCAGCGCTGATGCTCATCGCAAATGCCGCCTCCGGCCCCTCAAGCCCGGTAATTTCAAAACTGGCAATGTGAATCTTCGCCGTCTTCAGTTCCACCGGCTTGCCTTCCCGAGCCAGCTTGTATGCTGGTGTGCCACCAATCTTCTTTGCGGAGTAGATCGGCGGCATCTGCTCCATGTCGCCACGGAACCGGCCAGCCGCCGCTCGCACCTTCTCCAAGGTCAACGCAGTTTCAAACTCCAGCCAGCGATCCGGCCCACTCGCCACGCCCTCGGCGTCGTAGGTATCAGTTGAAAACCCGAGGCGGATCGCTCCGGTGTAACTCTTCTCCGCGGAAGAAAAATATTGCGCAAGCCTCGTAAACTTGCCCAGCAGCAACGGCAGCACACCTGTGGCCATCGGGTCCAGCGTACCCAAATGCCCAATCGATTTCTCGCCTGTAACTCGTCGCAGCCGAGCCACTACATCATGGCTCGTCATCCCGCCCGGCTTATCGATCACCAACAGCCCATTCACTCGTCTACTCTAGCAGTTACACTTTGCTTGCAGCTTCTTCCCCGGGGGCATGCCCTGCCAACGGGCCAACCGGGAGACGCACATGACTCTGTGTGGTAAGTCTGATCACAAAGCTCTCTTCCTTGCAATCTTCGTCTCCTTCTTTTTCTTCCATCTGAATCGCTCGATGGCGCAGGAGTATGCCCGTCAGGAAGTAACCGTTGGGGTCGATGATCAAACCTTTGGCGTTGCCGGCTGCACCCTCATCGGATCGGGCCCCGAGTGTCAGCCCGGACATACCCGCACTCTCTCCGACCCTGCCCCCACCGTCATCTACACGTACAACCTCTCCCCCAGTCTCGCGCTCGAGGGAACGGTCTCGCCAACCTCAGGCTTTCGCTACGCCAACGACTATGGCTCCGGACGTGAAACTCTCGCCATGGGCGGCGTGAAGACCGGCTGGCGCGGGGACAAATGGGGCTTCTATGGCGAAATACAGGCGGGAATCGGAAGCTTCAGTTGCAGCGTCTTCTACTACTCCCCGGCGCCCTATTCAAATTGCCAGCGAGTCACCAACTTCGCATTGGAATACGGCGGCGTTGCTGAGTATCAACTCACGAAGCGCTGGTCATTGCGCGCGGATGCCGGTCACCTGATGATGCCCGAGTTCGATCGGATCATCACTAGGTATAGCGACGGATTACCGGAGCTCTCTCAAATGGCCGAGTGGCTCCAGCATCTGGACATGCGCATCGGCATTACGCGAAGCTTCGGCGAACTCCGCGAAGCAAAACCGGAACGTGTTCCCCAACATTCGACCTGGGACATAGGAGCAGCTTTCTCCCTGCAGCCCAGATCCCTTCCCGATTGGTCCTTCATGAATCCCTATCCTTCGTGGGGCCTGTGGGGGTCGTGGAACTTCAGCCGGCACGTCTCCTGGGATTCAGCGGTTTTGCACTCGCCAAGAAACTCGGGCTTGGAGTTTGTCGATTTGCAGGCAGGCGGTCGCTCCTTCGAGGCGCTCACCGGCGTAAAGGCCGGCATACGCCGCGATCACATGGGTTACTTTGCCAAAGTGCGTGGAGGAACCATCACATTTGGCGAAACCGAGCGGCAGGCCGCCTTCCTGCCTTCCGGCGCATTCGTGTCCGACCGCGGAATGTTCACAAATCCGATGCTCGACGTGGGCGGAGTTTATGAAGTGTATCCCTCTCGACACACCATCCTGCGCGTCGACGCGGGCAGCGCCACCATCTTCTATCAGCCGAAGAGCTTTATCCAACAAGGTCAAACGTATGCAGTCCTCGAACAGACGCACACCGGAATGCTCATGAGCTTCGGAGCGGGCTTCCGCTTCTAGCTTGAGTTTCCACAGGCTCTAACCTCGCTCGCGTACCAGCGACAGGAATTCAGCCCGCGTTTCTTTCTGTCGGAAGCACCCCACCATCGCCGAAGTCACGGTCGAGGAGCGCTGCTTCTCAACTCCCCGCATCATCACGCAAAGGTGCTGCGCCTCAATCACCACCCCCACACCCTGCGGCGCAATCGCTTCCTGAATCGTATCGGCAATCTGCCGCGTCATACGCTCCTGCACCTGCAGCCGCCGCGCAAAGACATCTACGATCCTCGGCATTTTGCTCAGTCCAATTACCTTGCCGTTTGGAATATAAGCAACGTGAACCTTGCCGAAAAACGGCAGCATGTGATGCTCACACAGCGAGAACATCTCAATGTCCTTCACAATCACCATCTCGTCGTAGTCCACATCGAACATCGCCCCGCGAAGGATCTTCATGGGGTCTTCCTTATACCCCTTGGTCAGAAAAGCCATCGACTTCTCGACCCGGCTTGGCGTCGCCACCAGCCCGTCACGGCGTGGGTCCTCACCCAGCCGGCGAAGAATCTCGCGGTACATCTCCTCGGTGCTGAACTCGCTCAGCCCTTCGTCCAATCCAACCGCCCTTTGAACTGCCTTGCTCACTGCAATCGGCTGCGCCATGCGTCACATCCCATTTCAATTTTAACGACTGTCATTCTGCGCGAAGCAAGTCGTGCATTTTGCGACTTGCATAGTCGATGAACATGCTTCTGACGTTCGTCTTGCCTCACAGCTCTTTCGCAATCACTGCCCGTAATACTCAAAAAAGTTGTTCTCGGTCTCTTCCACTCGGACATACTCCAATTCACCCACCGGCATCGCGTCCTTCAACAAATCGAAAACCGCTTTACAAAAATTCTCCGTCGTCGGCACCTGATTCAGAAACAGCGGATCGAGATTCAGGTTGGTATGGTCAAATCGCTCCAGCACTCTTTTGCGCACAACTTCATCCAGTGCCGCAAGGTTCACCACCATCCCTGTCGCCGGGTCCACTTGTCCGCCCACCAGCACTTCCACTACATAATTGTGACCGTGCCCATGCGGATTGTTGCACTTCCCGTACGCCGCCCGGTTCTCCTCCAACGATAGTGCCTCACTGTGCAGCCGGTGACTTGCGCTAAGTACCACGCGTCTCCCAAAATAGGCCTTCCCGCAGGTCGCATTCATATACCGCCCCGGTATTCGGCGAAAATCTCAGGCGTTTCATACACGCGCACACGGCTCAACTGCGCCCCGCCTGCCCCATTCACCGCATCTTCCAGCCGCTTCCACGCCGCAATCGCAATGTTCTCAGTCGTCGGAATTAGCTGCTCTTCGGCAAACTCCGGCACTTCCAGGTTAAAGTTTCGATGATCGAAGGCCGCCAGCACATCGCGGTCCATAACATCCTTCAACCACTTCAGATCCACCACGAACCCGGTCACCGGGTCGGGCTCGCCGGCCACAGTCACCTCCAGAGTGTAGTTGTGCCCATGCCCGTTGCGGTTCGCGCAGCGGCCAAAGACCCGCTCATTCTCTTCAGCCGTCCAAGCGTCGTTCCAGTAGTAGTGCGATGCGGAAAAAGTAGACCGGCGCGTCAAAAAAATCATTCGTGCCTCGTGTTACAGAAGAGATGTCCGTATCTCGGTAAAAGCTTCATGATATAGAGTGCCAATTTCATTCGGTGAATGCGAACATGTTTATCGTAAATCTGCACTCGGCCGGGCGCCTATGTCTCTCGTTTAAGAAAATGGGATTCGTCGAATCAAAAGATCGGACAACTTTACGACGCGTATTCTCTGCCCTTCCAGCTTACGCGCTTCAGAATCCGATGCTGGAACCAGCTCCTGTACAGCAGCACAACGAACAGCGGCAGCCCCAGCGGTGACAAGGCGCAATCCAAAATAGGAAAATTAGACTTGGCCACCCGTGCATAAAACCGGAACAGTGTCCGGAGCCATAGCAGTGCCAGCACCCAGCCCGCGCTCAGCCACTCCAGCGAGTGCAACCCGAAGCGGCCATTCCAAAGCTCGAATGTCAGAACCGGCAATCCCAGTAGAAGCAGGAGATCCAGCGCCCGCCACATCGCTAGCGCAAGGGAGTTGGCAAACAGCAGCGCCAGATTCTTGGTCCAGCCTTCCATCATCGCCGAGGTCGTCCGGTACATGCGAGTAGATACTGCGTCGTCGGCATAGCGGAACCGCAATCCCACCTTGCGCCGCTTTGCCAGCACCGCCAACTCCACATCCTCCAGCACCTGATCCGCCACGCTTGCATGGCCCCCTAGTCGCCGGTACGCTTCCCGTTCCACCAGCAGAAACTGCCCGTTTGCCGCTGCAATGCGCTGGTTGGGATCGGAAACCTTCGCCGGCGGATACGCCAATGCCAACTCGCAAAACACCAGCGGCATCACCGTCCGCTGCGCCAGCCCGCTCGCCATTTGCCTCGGCGAGTAACTCAGCATCCCCACCTTGTTTCGCTGCGCCTCGTGGATTGCCCTCCGCAGATCTCCTGCCTCGTGCACAGTATCCGCATCTGTAAAAAGCAGCCACCGCCCCTGCGCTTTGCGTGCCGCAGTCCAAATCGCGTTGACCTTCCCCGTCCAACCCTTTTCCAGGTCGTTCGCCGGCATCACCGTCACCCCGGCAAAGCTCCGCGCAATCTGCTCGGTCTTGTCCCCTGAGTGGTCGTTTACCACCACAAGTTCCCAATCGCGCCCCAGCTCGAAAATCTCCTCCGATTGGCACACCAGCGATTCCAGGCATGCACCCAGGCAGTCCTCTTCATTCCGCGCAGGAACAATCACCGTCAGCTCAATTAGCTGCTCCGGCTCCGGCTGATCGTACACGGTACCGGGCCTCGCTTCCCATCGCGCCGGCACGGCAACCACATCGCTGCCTTCGTCGGAAAGCCCAAGCACCGGCTTGAACCCTCCCGTTGCGCTCGCCCCCGCCTTACCTGTTTTTTCCTCGCCCATCTAGCCGCCCTTTCGTTGGGGACTTTCGCTCCGTATTATAGAAGTGTGCGGTCTTCTCGTTTCTTCACCCTCGTCTTGGCCCTGCCGCTCGCCCTGCTCTCCGCGTGCGATCGCGGTGCCCACCCCGCCCAGCTCTCCGCCCCTGCGCCGGACTTCACCGTCTCCGACGGAAGCACATCCGTCCACCTGGCCGACTATCGCGGCAAAGTGGTCCTGCTTAATTTTTGGGCCACATGGTGTGCTCCCTGCATTCAGGAAACACCTTCGCTTCTCCAACTCCATCACGACCGCCCCGACCTGGCCATCGTAGCCGTAAGCATTGACGAAGACGCGGACGAATACAAGCGCTTCGTCGACCATCGCCATATGGACTTGATTACCGTTCGCGATCCCAAGCAGACTGTCGCCAAGCTCTTCCATACTGAAATGTGGCCTGAGACCTATGTAATCGACCGCAAGGGTGTGATTCGCCGCAAGTTCGTCGGCGCCGAGGACTGGTCCGATCCCGAAGTCCGCAGCTTCCTCAAATCCTTGTAACTGCCCGGGTGACCTGGATCTAGTTCGTCATATCTGAGAATAGGCATAAGCGTTACCGGCAGTGGATTCGATCCCATTGCTCGCGACTTGGTATCATTCTTCTATGACCCAAGTGGAGATTCTCTTTCGCTACACCACACAGCCCGCAGAAGCTACTGTCTTCGCGCTGGCAAGCACAAAAGACGTGTACGGCATCCGCCGCCTGAGCTTCGATCGGACCGCAGGCACGCTCCGGGTCGAGTACGACGCAACCCGGCTAAACGCAGCCGATGTCACCCAGCTCGTCCGCCAGT
>JBEKUP010000096.1:0-14725 GCA_049514915.1 Occallatibacter sp.
CGAATTTGTCGTTCGGCAGGTGAAAATAGATGCTGCTCGTTGTGCCCACCCACAGCGTTCCGTCCAGCCCCAAAAACAAGCTCTGGATCGCGTGCTCGGCAAGTCCATCGTTCGAGCCATACTGTTGAAAACGGCTTCCGTCATACCGGTACAGTCCGTTTTCGGTTCCAACCCAGAGATAGCCGGATCGGTCCTGCGCGATGCAATTTACGTTCAGGTTGCCCAGGCCATCGTTGGCTTTGCTGAAAATGTATTGTTGCGAGACGCACCGCGGCACCACCAGACCAAGCACGGCAAAGCCGCACATCAAGGTCCTGAGGACGTCCCGTAGCTTCCGAGCCCCAGCGTGCACAGCGTGTCCTTCAAATCAGTGTGACTCAACTATATACCCGGCTGGCGTGGATGAAATACGTCTTGCGTGCCATACAAATCGAAAGGCATCCCGGCGCGGTTTGCGCCCTAATCGCAGAGAAGTGCGGCCTCGGGAAGGTCCTGCGACGCATGTTCAAACTCCGCGTCCCCGTCCACTTTCATCCCGGAATTCCGATCGTCTCCGGTCTGCCCGGCGAAGAACTCTTCCACCTGCCCCAGCACTTCAGTTCCGGTCCGTGCTTGGTAAATAGCCGCACGCAGCTTTGCTCCGCCGGGCACACCGTGAGTGAACCAGGTTGCAAACTGCTTCATTTTGCCGGCCGTCTCGCCCATCCGTTCGCTCCGCGGCAACTCCTTTGTTGCCTCCTGTTCGGTAAGTAGCATCTGGAAATAGGCGCGAATCATGCGATGGCGGTCTTCCACGGTCGGCCGCTCGTAACTGCCCGTCGCCGTGTACTGCGCAATCTGGCGAAAGATCCACGGGTTTGCCGGAGCCGCCCGTCCAATCATCACCGCGTCGCAGCCCGTCAGCGCCACCATCGCCGCAGCATCCTCCGGCGTGCGAATATCCCCATTGCCGATAACCGGAATGCTCACCGCCTGCTTGACCGCCGCAATCCACTCCCACTGCGCCTGCCCGCTGTAGCCCTGCTCCCGCGTCCGAGCATGCAGCGCAACAGCATTCAGCCCCTCGGCCTCAGCCATCCGCGCCAACTCGACGCACACAATCTGTTTCTCGTTCCAGCCCATGCGGAACTTCACGGTGAAGGGAATCGTCACCGCCTTGCGCACGGCGCGAAAGATCTCCCCGATCTTCGGCAGATCGCGTAACAGGCCCGATCCGCCGTTGCACCCAACCACGCGCTTCGCCGGGCAGCCAAGGTTCAGATCGACACTATCGAAGCCCGTCTCCTCCACAATGCGCGCGGCCTCGGCCAGCGTCTCCGCATTAGAGCCAAAAAGCTGTGCGCCGATAGGATGCTCATCGTCATAGAAGGTGAGATAACGGCGGCGTTTCGACTCCCGCATCCGCGCCAGCCCATCCGCCGAGGTGAACTCCGTCATCAGCAGCCCGCACCCCGACTGCGCGTTTGTGACGGTCGATTCAATCGCTGCCCCCGGATCAACGACATCGGACGACTGATCACTGCCGGGACCCCCAGCGACAGGTCCACCGTCGATGGGGTGGCTGACCCCTGATCCCTGATCCCTCGTAAACAAACTCGCATGCCGTATAAACCGCCGAAACACCGTATCCGTGACCCCAGCCATCGGAGCCAAAACCGTGGCCGGCGTCACCAGGACCGACCCCAGCCACATCTCCGCCGGTACCCGCGTTCCCGCAGGCATCTGGTGCTCCTTGGGGTTGTCCCAATCCTTCTTCACGGTAAAGCCCTTGCCAGCCATGGATTATGTTCTCGCGATCAACTCGGTAACTCAGCTACCTCATACACGAACGGCTTGCCGCGGGATTCCGGATCCCAGCCTGCCGCCATTGCCTCCCGAATGTGGTTAGCAACCTTGGGCGCGGATATGGGCAGTCGCAAAGTCTGCACAGGCCCATCCTCCCCGTCCGACTGCTTCCGCACCGCCGGATACTCAAGATACAACTCGCGCCGCACCGGCCCCACCACCCGAACATGAATCGCCATCCCAGTCGGATTCTGGTCCGCGCTCCAATTCTGTTCGCGATGCAGCTCCCACGTCATCGGAAAGCCATCAATCGTCACCGCGGATTGAATCGAGCGCTTAGTATTTCGCGTGCCCATCTTGTGACCTGCATTCCAAACTGTGAACTCAGAACTGCTCCAACGCAACGAGGCCCCCGCCGCGGCGGAGGCCCCAATGTGCTTTCCGGCTAATCGGCGCCCGCTATTTTACCGGTTGCACCGCGTCTGCCTTCGCGTACTTCCGGCGGAACCGCTCCACGCGGCCTGCTGTGTCAACCAACCGCTGCTTGCCCGTGAAGAACGGGTGGCAAGACGAGCAGATTTCCACGTGAATGTCGCCCTTATGGGTCGAACGAGTCTCAAAGTTGTTTCCGCACGCGCACATGACCCGCACCGCGGCATAGTTCGGATGAATCTTTTCCTTGGGCATCTACGAAACCTTTCCTGCAATCATTCTATTGTAAGGGGATTTGGATGCTTTAGCAATCCGCGCCCTCCTCCGCAACTCCAAGTCGCTTCAGCTTGCCGGTTTAGCCGTAGCGGGCGCAGCGCCAGGCGACGCCGGCGTTGTTGTCGTGGGCGGTTTCTTCTTCGGTTTCCGTGCTGGAGCAAGCACAGGGCACGGCTTCGCCGGCGGCGGTGCAGCCGCGGCATTTTTCGCCGCAGTCAACGTCTGCACGGTCTTCCGCAAATCAATTGTCTGCTGTTCCTGAGTGGCCGCAATCTGCTGCACACGGTCGTCCAGCGATCGCAGCGCGGTTCCCAGGCCGCTCAGGGCCTGCTCAAGCCGAGTCACCTGGTCGGCGGGCCCGGAAACTCGCGCCGCTTCAACCACGCTGACCAGCACATCATAAAGCGCCTCAGCGTTTCGGGTGACAGGAAGCACCTTGCTCAGCGTGCCCGCGTTCGCATCTGCCGCCTTCAGCAGCGGGGGCAGCGTCCCCTGCAAATCGTGTTCGATGGCCGTGATATGGTCGCCTGTTTCATCGCGCACTGTCCCGCGCTTCCACTTCTCCAGCCGCACCGCGGTCACCGCCTGCAGCACGGTATCCAGCGAAGGTTGCAGAATTGCGGAGGGAGCAGGCGCCGGCGCTGCAACTGGCGCTGCAACTGGAATCGCTCCCGAAGCTGGCCTCGATTGTGCGAAGCACTCGAAGCCAGCTGAAAGACCCAACCCCGCGATCAACACTGCCTGGGAAATCAAGACTGCATGGGAAATTCGCATTTGCTGTTTCCTCTCACTCTTTTAGCGTCTCAAATAAGACGCCGAGTTGCCTGGGAACTACCCACTACTCACTACTCACTACCCACTGCCCACTAATCACTAACCACTGCTCCTCAATTCTTCAGCGCCTTCTCGATTCCCGCCTCCACCAGCGGCGTCATGACAGCGTACCCAGCTGGCAGCGGATGTACTCCATCGTGGCTCAGTGTCGCCGGCAGCCCGTCGCGCTCGTCCTTCATCGCAGTGTGGTAATCCACGTACACATGTCCCTTCTCCGTCGCGTAGCTCTTCATCCAGGCATTCAGCGCCACCACCTTGGGAGCGGGAGTCATGCCCGGGATCCACGGAAAATCGAACGCCGGCAGCACAGAGCACATCACCACGCGAATATGATGTGCCGCCGCAAGCTCCGCCATAGAGGCCAGATTGCCCTCAATCTCCTCCAGCGTCTCCGGCCCTGTGTTTCCGGCAATGTCGTTGATCCCCGCCAGAATCACCACCGCCCTCGGCTTCAAATCAATCACATCCTGCCGGAATCGCACCAGCATCTGCGGCGTGGTCTGCCCGCTGATACCCCTGTTCACGTAAGGCTTGCCGGGAAAGTATCCATCCGGACCTTCAATCTTCCATCCCTGCGTAATCGAGTCGCCCATGAACACCACGCGCTTTTCCCCCTGCGCCGGCGGACCCAGCTTCACATCGTCCTCCTTGAAATGGCCGAGCCATCCAAAATCCGTCAGCAGCTGCTTGTCATGCGCATTCCAATAATCATTTTGCGGATGCCCCGAGGGCGTCAGCGCGGGCGCAGCCTTTGGCGTCAGCTCAGGCGCAGCGTTTGCCGGCGGAGCAGTCTGCGTCGGCGGCGGCGCCTTCGTCTCCGGTACGCTTGCCGGCTCCTGCGCCCTCAGTTGTGCCCCACCCGCCAGCCCGGCCAGAATCACGACCGTCAACAGTGCAGTACGTTTCACAAATCCAATCACTTGCAATCCTCCTAGGCCCAACCCAGGCCGAACTAAGAATTTCGAACTATGAACTCCGAACTGCCCCACCGATTCTAGGCAATCGCGCCGCAGTCTGGCGAACGCCCTTTTCCACAATCGGCCACCTGCGATGCACCGCCGCACCCAACCGCCCGTTGCGCTACCCTTGAATCCAGATGACTGTCTGCCAAATTTGCGATGGAGTCGGCTTGGTGCGGGTCGTCTCCGCCTCCGGCTTGTGGGTGTCCCGCGCCTGTGAGTGCCAGGAACTGCTGCGCGAGGAGCGCCGCATCGCCGCCGCGCACATTCCCGAGCGCTATCGCCACTACACCCTCGACGGCTATGAGACCGCTTTCCGAGGAGCCGACCCTTCTCTGGGCCGCGCTCACCTCACTGCCCGCCGCTTCGTTGAAGCATATCCCGTCGACACGGCGGGTAAAGGCCTGCTTTTCACCGGCTCCATTGGCGTGGGCAAAACCCATCTCGCCGTCGGCGTCCTGCGCCGTCTCGTTCAGGAGCGCGGTGTCCGCGGTCTTTTCTGCGACTATCGCGAGCTGCTCAAAAACATCCAGAACAGCTACAACCCCCAGGTCAACACCACCGAGCTTGAGCTCCTCAAGCCCGTCTTCGCCGCCGAGGTACTGGTCATCGACGATCTCGGTGCCCAAAAGCCCAACGAGTGGGTCTGGGACACCGTGGCACTCATCCTGAACGCCCGTTACAACGACCGCCAAACCACCATCATCACCACCAACTACGCCGACCTCGCCGCAGGCAACGGTGCCAAAACCGATGCCGAACGTTCTGCCCGCGAACCCACCCTTGGCGACCGCATCGGCGACCGCATGCGCTCCCGCTTAGCCGAAATGTGTGTCCGCGTAGAAATGACCGGCGAAGACTTCCGCCAGTCTGTAAAAAAAGCCCGCTTCGGCTGACACCGAAACTGGGGTCTCTATCTCGGCGTGACCGTGCAAGCACGCCAGCCCCTCACCGAAATGGGCGTCAGTTGCCCCTGAAGGTCTTCTTCACAACCTGTCTTAGCGGCTGCGGAGGGCGAGCGTTGCCCTTTGGAAAAAGCGCCTTGAATTTGGCGATCTGCGCTTCAGACATCTCGATCGTATCCTTCAGCAGCACCCATGAAACCACCTCCGGAAACTCCCTCGACTTCAACTGGTCGACGGGGTTCCCCGGCGGGTTGGCGCAGCCCAGGTTAGCCGGCGCTGTCAGCGAGCCGTTATAACGATAGGAGTCTTTTAGGCCCTTCAGCACTTGGCTGATGACCAGGCCCTCAACTTTGACGGGCTCGCCGTGATAATCCTTGGGCAAGTTAATGCCTTCACCGAATATCTTGTCCAGCATCTCATTTCGCGCGCCCGTTGTTATCCTCTGGCCAATCACCAGGAACGCAGTGGTATTGCAGTCCTCCCCTGCGGCCCTCCTGAATACGAAGTGGACTTCCATAGCGGCCGGCTTGGCTTCGTCGATTCTGTGCTCGGCAGGGGCGTGAAAGTGAAACTCCACAAGGTTGTATCGGACGCCGCCGAACACAATGTGTGGTCCAACCGCCGGAGGGGGCATGTTGGGGTAAGCCTTCAGGGTGCCCCACGGCTGGTCCACCACCCCGGCACACGATCCGTTGCTGCACCATTTGCTCCCTAATGTGTTCTTGACCACGAAAGGCAGCGGGGTCTCTAGATCGCTGATATTGTCGAATCGGGGCGCCCCCGCATCGAACACGGCTTGAGAATCGACAATATCGATCGGTGACTGGTGCGCTCCACACGAGGGCGGCCAGCAGCCTTGCCCGTGGGCTGCAGTCGTCGCAAGCAAGGGTGCAACCACCAGGGCAATGCAAAGCAAGCGTCGTCCGCGAAAGATGCGTCGCACGCCGAAATCGAGAACGCTCAGGGTCATATCTTTCTCCTTGGGGCTGAGTAAGCTGGCTTGGCAACGGAGCCACGCACGAGTTCCAGGCTGCGGATCCGTTCAGGATTATTTGTACCGGTGGGGAACAAGCTCGGAACAGGAATCGGATGGGGTTCAGCATTTTCTGCTGAGTGCTTTCTTATGTCCTATCGTTTCTACACAGCTAAATTCGAAACTGTCAAACATCACACAGCAGAAGATCATCGCTTCGTTAAAATAAGGTGCCTGCAATTTAGAAAGGACTCCATGCGCAAGAACCTGGAGATCGTCGGCCTGGCAGCACTCGCGTTCCTATGCTGGATTACGGTCTGCGCCTTCTACGGCCCATCCCGCCTGCCCGCCAAGATTCCGACCCACTTCGACCTCGCCGGGAACCCCAACGCCTGGGGCTCACCCTCCATGTTGTGGCTCTTGCCCGTCATGGCCGTAGTCATCTACGGGCTCATTACGCTCGTGTCGTTCTTTCCCTCAGCTTTTAACTATCCCGTTCCGGTAACGCCGGAAAACCGTCCGCGCCTGCAGGCTCTCTCATTGCAAATGGTCGCCTGGCTTAAAGTCGAGCTAGCCTTCTTTTTCGCCTTTCTGCAGTGGTTCATCCTCGCTGCCGTGCGATCTGGTCACGGCCATCTCTCCGTCTGGATCGTGCCACTGTTTCTCGTTTTGGTCTTCGGGACATGCATCGGATACATCGTAGCCATGGTCCGCGCGGCGCCACCCCGCATGAATACCTTGGGAACCCGGGACTCCCGCTAACCAACCTTCGGGCTGTCCTTCAACGCTCCAAGCCGCACCAAGCTCTCCGCCGTGGCCACAATGCACTCCTCGTTCGACCGCGGTGTCCATCCCAGCAACCGTTTCGCCTTGGCGCTTGTCGCATTCTTCGTCTTCCCCAACTCGGGCAGAATCTGGCGCACCTCCGGAATTCCAATCGCGATCAGACCCATCATCCAATTCGGCAACTCTCGCGTCGGAACTCGCTTGGCCCACGTGCTCATGCGGGCCTTCAGCGTCTGGGCAATCTGAAGAAACGAGACAAAGTTTCCCGCCACAGCCAGAAAGCGCTCTCCTTTCGCTGCCGGACTGGTCATTGCGCGCAGGTGCAGATCCACCACATCGCGCACGTCCACAAGCCCAAAGGTCATCTGCGGAACGCCCGGCATAGCGCCATCCATGAGTTTCTGCACAATCAGAAGCGACGAAGATGTGTCGCGGTCCAGCGCCGGGCCCAGCACCAGCACCGGATTCACCACGGAAAGCTCCAGTGCGCCGCCCTCCCGCGCAATAAAATCCCACGCCGCCCGCTCGGCCAGCGTTTTTGATTTCGTGTAGGGAGTCAGCCCCTTGCCATCCATGTCGGTCCAGTTAGTTTCATCAAACGGGGCGCTCTGCTCCTTGTGTCCATAGCCAATCGCCGCAAACGACGACGTCATTACCACCCGCTGCACGCCCGCATCGCGCGACGCCCGAAGCACGCGTAGCGTTCCTTCCCGTGCTGGCACAATCAGCTCGTTTTCATCCTTGGGAACACGCGGTGGAAACGGCGAAGCCACATGCAACACAAAGTCGCAGCCTCCCACGGCCTCCACCCATCCTGCATCCATTCCCAGATCGGCTGCCGCAAACTCCAATGTACCGCCCGGGTCTGCACCGCCGGTCTTGAGCATCGCCAGAACATCGTCCTTGCGATTCGGGTTCCGGATGGTTGTGCGCACCTGGTGCCCCGCAGCCAGCAATTGCAAAATGGCGTGACTTCCAATGAAGCCGGAACCGCCTGTAACCAGAACCTTGCTCACAATGAAATCCCTTCCTTGCCCAACACGTTCGATTCACCACCGAGCACTTCCGACGCAGAACTCTACGCCTCGTGCATGCCAAGATGCACGGGCGCAGGGAATCAAGCGTTCACGGCTACGCGAAGGGAACCCCGTCGACAGCAAAGGGGAAGGGAACGGAAGGATGCGAAGCGCGCGAAACCAAGGCTGGGCCCGCACCGGGCGAGAGGCGAGCTAGAAGACCCAGAGGCTCCCCAGCAGCAGCAGAACCGCCGCAATCGTGACCGCCTGGTACATCAGGTCCTCGGTCTTGCGCGACCCCGATACCCCGCGGTTCGACGAGTGCACAGAGCTGGATGCGGCTTGAGTAGAGGTCTCCATCGGGTTCATCCCACTTTCTGCGCCTTGTGACAACGGTTTCTGCAAGAAGCTCGGTCCATCCTCGCCCTTGATTCTTAGACACCGCTTGCCGGCATAAGATGCGTCATTTGCTTGCTGAAAAATGCTCGGCAACAGTTTTTTCACTGGCAGAGTGGAATCCTCGCCAGGATTGTGACACTCCCATTCCTATCGGCCGAATTCGCATGACTACCAGTCCCACAAATAAGAACGTCTTCGGCAGGCGCATTCCTTTTGGGATCGGGTGTAAAATCCGCACGTGAGCACTCCTCCGAATCTCGAGTTGATTCGCCCCGCCGAGCCTGAGCAGCGCAACTGGCTGCCTCTGGCAATCGCTGCCGCGGTCGTTCTTGTTGTCGCCGCCGTCCTGGTCTTTGTTCTTGAACACGGCAAGACTGCGGCTAGCGTCACTCCCATCTCCGCCGCTCAGGACGCCTACGCGTCCAACTTGCCTATCACCAATCTCGCTATGAGCGAATCCGCCAGCCTCTCCGGTGGCAAGGTCACCTACCTCGACGGACACATCGTCAATAAGGGCTCGCGCACCGTAACCGGCATCACCGTGCAGGTGCTCTTTCGGAATTACGCCCATGAGGTTGCGCAAAACGAGACCCAGCCCCTCAAGTTCATTCGCACCCGCGAACCCTATATCGATATCGAGCCCGTCTCCGCGGCCCCACTCAAGCCGGGCGCTGAACAGGACTTCCGCCTCATCTTCGACGCCGTCTCTCCTGACTGGAACGGGGCCTACCCCGAGCTCCGCATTCTGCGCGTGGACACCAACTAAGATCCCTCCCAATCGCTTCGTCCGATCCCCATGGCCTCATTTACTCGGTAGAATCTACGCGATCGAGCAAAAATTACACACTCCTTTCCCATGCGAGCGCCCCAGCTTTGTGGGCGGGAGTTGTTGCTCGCTTCCATTAAGTCACATCATATGAAATAGATGAGATTCCATCGTCAGCGTGGGCAGACTTTGGCACGGTCATTGCTATACCTAGGGCGAGCAGATACGACAGCTCTTGCAGCAGAGTTCAGCCTAGTCAACGCATCACGAGGAAACTGCTCAATGATGAATACATCTACAATTCGAACCTCGTTCCCCAGCCAGATCGCAACCCTTATGCTGGCATCTGCATTTGCTGTCCCTCTCGTCGCGCAACAATCACAGAATCAAACAACGCCTCAGACAACCTCTCCTCAGGCTGCCCCGCAGCCCTCCCAGTCGGCTTCGCCGACAATGAACCAGCCCAAAGAGGGGTTCTGGGGTCGAGTTAACCCGATGGCCCGCAAGAAGTGGGTCAAAAGGCAGACCGACCCCATCAATGATCGACTGAGCGAGCTCGACGAAGTCAACGCCAAAAACGCCAAGGATATTCAAGATGTGGACTCCAGGGCGCAGGCAGGCATTCGTCAGGCGCAGTCGACCGCGGATGGCGCAAACCAATTGGCAACCACCGCCGGTCAGCAAGCGCAAAATGCCAATGGTATCGCGCAGAACGCTTCCGGCCACGTCGATCAGTTGAACACCACTGTCAACGGTTTGGATCAGTATCGTCAGGTGACCGAGGCGGATATAACCTTCCGCGGTGGCACCCCGATATTGTCAGCAGCAGCCAAGAAGCAGTTGGATGATTTTGCCACTTCTGTTTCCGGCCAGCAGGGTTACATCCTCGAAGTCGAGGCGCATTCACCCCTCGCTGGAAGCACCGGCATTCAGAGTTCCGAGCGGTTGGCTGAAGCGGTCAAGCGCTACCTCGTTACAGAACACCAGATTCCCGTCTACCGCATGCACGCAGTTGCCCTCGGCAACGCCCACAGCCAGACCGATCAGGATGTAAAGCCGGTCCGGACAAGCAGCGTTCACATTCGGTTGATGGAAAACAGTTTGGCGGCCCAGGGCGCCGCGCCTCCCAATGGCGCTACCCCCTCGACCGGCGCGGAGCGGCCTTAATACCGCAGCCCCCCTGGCTCCTTTCCGCACCGACGGCTACCCCGCCGTTGGCCGCCAATAAAGCTCTCGCAACACGAGAGAACCAAGGCAACTTGGCCCCCGTTAATAACGGGGGCCGTTTTTTGTCTGCCCGCAACCGGCTTCCGCCAAATCCCCAGTCCATTGCCCGAATTCCTCTGCAGTAGTGTCTAAGAAATTAGCGCTCGGTTTTGCGGAGACGATATGGATTGGAACGAAGTTTTCGGATGGAGTCAAAAGGGATTTATTGCCTGCTGCGCACTTACGGTGCAGTTGAGCCTGAGCTTGGCTGTTGGCCAGGAAGCGCGGAACTCGCGGCCAATCGTCAGTGACCAGCCGCTTGATGCGGAACAGTTGGTTATTTACCGAACGCTGCTTGTGAGTTGGTTTCAGGGTGAGAAGGCGGCGATTAACTTAGCGATTCAAACCGACTCGATTCCTGCGCAAGACGACTCCTTCGACAAGAAGTGCGTGCGAGGTCTGAGCTTGGAAACAGGTGCCGCCGGAAAGGTTCACCGCATTCGACCGGAAGATACCGCCCGGTTGGGCCCATTCGAGATCCGCCTCGTCGATCCTGAGGCCCAGAAAAAGGAAGTATCGAAAAACGATCCCGGCAAAGCGGTTCGTGAGGGCCACTCAGTCGACGACGCTGTTCGTAGCGGTTTCGCACACGGACTGCTGACACTCTCCGAAATTCAGTTCGACAAATCTCACACGCATGCTCTCGTTTCCTTCAGCTTTGTATGCGGAGGCCTTTGCGGCAATGGCACCACAATTTTGCTGGAAAAAAGAGAGGGCGTTTGGACGCAAAAGGCTCAATGCGGCGAGTGGGTTTCCTAGCTCCCGCATGAGGTCGGTCTGGCCCGCTAAAATCATCTGTATATGGAACCAACCAACAACAACCCTGGTGTCGTCGAAGCCGTCCCCGACACCATTCTCGACGGCAGCCGCTTCCTTCGCGCCTGCCTCCGCCGCCCAGTCGACCGCACCCCGGTGTGGTTTCTCCGCCAGGCCGGTCGCTACATGCAGGAATACCGCGACGTCCGCAAGCACCACACCCTCGTCGAAATCTGCAAGCAGCCCGAAATCGCCGCTGAGGTCACCATCACCGCCGCTGAAAAGCTCGGTGTCGACGCAGCCATCATCTTCGCCGACCTCCTGCTTCCCCTCGAGCCCATGGGCCTGCCGTTCGAGTTCCAGGCGGGCGAAGGTCCCGTCGTCCACCATCCCGTCCGCACCGCCGAAGACGTCCGCGCCCTCCGCACCGATCGCGCCGACGACCTGACATACGTCGCCCGCGCCATCCAGAAAGTCGCCACCCACTTCAAAGACCGTCTCGGCATCATCGGTTTCTGCGGAGCGCCCTTCACTCTCGCTAGCTACATGATCGAAGGCGGCGGCTCCAAAAACTACATCCACACCAAGACCATGATGTATCGCGACACCCTCGCCTGGCGCCTGCTCCTCGATAAGATCGTGAAGGTCCTCGAAGACTATTGCCGCCTCCAGGTTCTAGCCGGCGCCGACGTCATCCAGATCTTCGACAGTTGGGTTGGCGCCCTCGGCCTTTCCGACTATCGCGAATACGCCTTCGAAGCCTCGAAGCGTCTCGTTCGTTCCGTCCAGGCCATGGGTGTTCCCGTCATCTATTTTGGCGTCGAGACCAGCGGCCTGCTCACTGAAATGGCCGCAACCGGTGCCGACGTCATTGGCCTTGACTGGCGTCAGCCCCTCGACGAAGGCTGGCGTGCCGTGGGCCACAGCCACGCAGTTCAGGGCAATCTTGACCCCATCACGCTCTTCGCGCCTCTTGAAGTCATCGAGCTGCGGGTCAAAGAGATTCTTCGCTCCGCCAATGGCCGTCCCGGCCACATCTTCAATCTCGGTCACGGCATTGTTCCCACAACGCCGGTCGAAAACGTCCAAGCCGTAGTCCGCATGGTGCGCGAATTCCGCCTCGAGTCCCTCGACAAATAGATAATGAGGGGTGCCCCATCCATCGCGCACTTTGCGATGGGTGGGATACGAGATATCTTATTCCCTGGGGAACTCATCAATGCCTAAGCAAGCCGTCCTTCTCCTCGCCCACGGAACCCCCGAAACTGTTGAGCAAATTCCTGAATACCTGCGCAACGTAGTCAGTGGCCGCCCTATGCTGCAGTCCGTTGTCGAAGAAATCCAGCATCGCTACTCGCTCATCGGCCGCAGCCCGCTCACGGAGATCACTCTCGAGCAAGCCCGGCTGGTCGAAGCGGAACTAGCCTCGGATTCACCGTCCTCCTCGGAGCCAGTCAAGGTCTATGTCGGCATGCGCAACTGGCGTCCCTACATCCCAGACGTGGTCCGGCAAATGCGCGCCGACGGCGTGGAAGAGGCCGCGGTCCTCTGCATGGCGCCGCAAAACTCCCGCACCAGCGTTGGTCTCTATCGCCGCGCGGTCGAAGCGGAAGCCGGAGGTCTGCGAATCAATTTCACTGAAGGATGGGCGCAGCACCCGCTGCTTGCCGAGGCCTTTGCCGAGCGCCTGCGCCCCACACTGAGTCAACTCTCCGCCGAAGTTGGTGAACCAGTTCCGGTCCTGTTTACGGCCCACAGCGTACCCACGCGCACCGTTCAACCCCCAGCCCCAGGCGAGGATCAGCCTCGCCTCTGGCCAGGCCAGGGAGCCGATCCCTATGCCGATGAAGCTCGCCACACCGCTGAGCTTGTCGCAGCGCGCATGCCTGAAATTCCCCGCTGGTGGTTCGCTTTTCAAAGTCAGGGCGCAAGCGGCGGTCCCTGGATCGGCCCCACGGTGGAAGACACCCTCGCATCGATCGCGGCCGAGGGTGTCAAAACCCTCATTCTCCAGCCCATCGGATTTCTATGCGATCACGTCGAGATATTGTTCGATGTCGATATCCTCTTTCGAGGGGTTGCAGCCGCAAAGGGCATCAGGCTTGAGAGACCGCCATCCCTGAATGATTCGCCCACGCTCGCGAAAGCCGTTGCCGACCTCGCGCGCCAAGGACTGGCTAAGCTGAATTAATTCCGGAAGAAATTCTTTGCCAGGAACAGCACGTTTGCAGGCCGCTCAGCCAGCCGCCGCATGAAATAGGGGTACCACTCGCGTCCAAACGGAATATAGACGCGCACGTTATACCCCTCTTGAACCAGCTTCCGCTGCAGGTCCCGCCGCACACCGTATAACATTTGAAACTCAAAACGGCTGGGGTCGATTCCATGCTGGCGGGCAAACGTTTTTGCTGCTGCAATCATGGCTTCATCGTGCGTGGCCAGGCCGTGGTAAATCGGGCTCTTCAAAAGCATCCCGCTCAGCAGCACATAATTCCTGTCGACATCGGCTTTATTCGGGAAAGCTACCTCTGCCGGTTCCTTGTAGGCGCCCTTGCACAGCCGCACCCGGATCCCCTCTACAACAAGTTGTTCAATGTCTGCCTTTGACCGGTATAGGTAAGCCTGAATCACAACGCCAATCGCCCCGCGCAACGCAGGTACTGCATGAATCCGGCGCACAATGTTCAGCGTCGTTTGCGTCAGGGACGAGTCTTCCATATCGATACGGAGAAAACTACTCTTCGCACGGGCATGCTTTGCCAGGCTCTCCGCAATGGAGCCCGCCAACTTGGGAGACAGTTCCAGTCCCATCTGCGTCAGCTTCACGCTGATATTCGCATTCAACTTCCGGGCTGCAATCTGGTCCAGCAACTGGTGGTAAATCTCGGCTGCCTTGTACGCTTCGTTCTCTGTCGTCACGCTCTCGCCCAGCGAGTCCAGAGTGACTGACATTCCCTGCTGGTTTACAGCTTTTGCAACCCGCAGCGCGTCCTCAAGTTCCAGTCCTGCAACAAAACGCGAGCTCAGTCGCCGGCCAAGACCTGAGCGCTCGCTGAAGCGCCGCATCGTACGATTTTTAGAGAGTGCAATGAAGGCGGAACGCAGAAAAGGCATCAAGAAAATTCCTAACGGCTAAATAACATCTCCGTTCTCTTCAGCCGTACGACCAAGTTTCGCATAGTGGAATAGACCGGCTCTGACCCTTTTGGGGGATCATTTTTGCTCACTCGCCAGAGCTGTGGCGTAGAGAGAAACGTAACTCTAAATCGCTTTATCCTCAAGAAAATGTTGCCCCGAAGGAATGTGGCAATACCACACAAACTGGTGAACAGATCGAGTCTCGGTAGGCCTCAATCACGTTGGGTTCCCCAAAATAGTCATTGCAGAGGGAGGGGGAGTGTGTCTATCTATTAACCGCCGCGCTGAAGCGCCACATCGTACGATTTCTAAAGAGTGCGCTAAAGCCGAAACGCAGAATAGGCATTTGCAAATACTCTGTCGCCAACCAGCATGGTTCAGCTGGCCGTTACCGCACCATTCGGTTTCGCATAATCAGTAGAAGCAACCGAACT
>JBEKUP010000097.1:0-13633 GCA_049514915.1 Occallatibacter sp.
TAAGAACAGAACGGCATAATCCTCAATCCATCGCGACAATGCGACGCAAGATCGAAATTCACCTGGCCCGATCGCTGCCTCGTTGTCCGTGCTGCCTTCGCGGATTCTTATAACACAGTAGTGCTAGGTCTTCATGCTATCAGTCCTGTTTCTCTTCAATTTGCGCTTGGCGGCTCACAGTGAAGAGTTTCTGGACTCCCGGATATATCAAACTGTCTCCCCGATAAAGCCGCGGAACCTCCGGGGTATTAGTGAAGATTCTGCATGATGAGCGTTCGTCCTTGGGCCGATGTATTGCGCCAGGAAAATTGAGTGACCCGCTCCAAGTCCTTTTCGATTAGCTGCGGGCATAGGTCCGAATCGCTTGGAATTCTCTTGGTGCTCTCGGCGATCCACTCGCAGCATGACTTGGCCATCCTGCACCTGTCATAAAAGGTAAGAGACGTCAAGATTCGCATCGTGTTTCTCGTATGGGAAAACTATCCGCCCCGGATCCAACACTCCATGAGATTTAGCGCTTAGCAGTCTGTCCAACTCGCGAAGAACCAATTCCGGGGTCACCTGATGCATGCACCCGTTGAATTTGCAGGGTGCAAAATCGCGGCCATCGTAGCAAGGCCGGCAGGCGAAGCCCTGACCGCCCCATATGCCGACAGCAGACGGTCTACGCGGCATGAAGGTTGAAGGATCGGTAGGACCGAATATTCCCACCAGGCATGATTCACTCAAGCCTGCCAGATGCAACGGTCCTGTATCGTGAGAGACAACTGCGTCGCTGGCATCGCAAACGCTCACAACCTCAGGCAACGAGAGTGTACCGATGCAGGTCGTAACGTCCAAGTGTTGGAAATAGGGCATGACCCATTCATCGTCCAAATTCCCAAGCAGCACAACCTCCCAATCTCGTTCGCGCAGGCTGCCGGCCAGAGCTACATAATTCTCCACGGGCCAACGACGCACAACCTGCTCTCGCAGCAGATTCTTGGTGCCGCCAGGTACAATGCAAATGCGCTTTCGTGCAGCCCTCTCGGGAAGTGGAGAAGGCGGCAAGCAGTCCGGGCGAACCGGACGGCCGCTCTGCTCTCGGCAGCCATCTTTCGTTTCCAAGAGCATACGGGTGTATTCATCTGTATGGTGGCGGCCAGGAAGCAAGGTTGTCTCTCTTGACTGCTGGGAGAGAGCCAATCTGCGCCGTGCGCGAATGGGAAGCGTCAAAAGGCGGTAGCGCCGGTCGTAGTACAAAGTTGCACAGAGATCATACCCTTCGAAGGCAATCTGGCTCCATAGGCCAGCCACCCCTTTCGCTCGCTCAAGCGCCCCCCCAAGAAGGATAGCCTTGTCATCCACAGGTATCAGATTGATCCACGAGTAGCAGTTCAATAGCGGTTGAACTGCCTTGCCGCACACCCAATCGATCTCGAATCCTTGCTGATGCAGCGCATACACTCCCGGAATAGCCATGATCGCATCGCCGATTTGGCCGAACTTCACAATAAGAGCCTTTTTGCGGCAGGCTTCGGGTTCAATTCGCTTCCCCTTCATGGCATTCAATAGCATTCCTCCTCTTCGTCTCGCCCTGACTCAACGCTGGTGCGCCAAACTCAACTACAGCATAGGCTGCCAGAACCAACGGCAGTCTAAAAGTAAGTACAAGAACTTCTACTCAGGAAAGCAAATAGTGTCCGAACAAACCGGACCGCCTCTCTGCCGCGCATCATCCAGCTTGGCCACTTCAACCTGTTTGACAATTACTTTCATAAGGGTTCAAAAGGATGCGTTCATAACCCGCAAGGATGAAGGTGGTCAGCAATAATATCTCAGTCGGCTGATCCAATAAATAATTTGGTCCTAACCATAACAATATGCAAGCCCCAAAGCACGGATAGAGAAGGACTCCGATGATTCTTCCGCGTTTGAGTTCCCTCCAAACGAAAGCATAAAGCAATCCATAGCCAAAGATAAATGGCAAGGAGAACCATCCAATATCCGAAAAGATGTAGCCAAAAGCCCCGGACCATATTATCCCGCCGTTCAAGCCCGCAAGTGAGACTGCTGTAAACTCCGATCCCCACATATCCAGACCATCCGGAGGATTCACTATTCCACTCAATGGCAGAAGGCGGGTGTGGGTGATAACGCTGCTGAGATACAGACCGCGCCCGGCAAACGGGTAGCGGAGACCACCATTCACAACAGCTGCAAGGCGATTATAAGAAGCTGCCGAGTAGCCCACCAATGAAGAGATCTGATCATCCCAATTGTTAGTGCCGCGCAAAAAAGAGAAAGAGGCAAACAATAAAGGAATGATAACGATAATGACTCCGCCAATTCTAAAGACGGATCCTGCGCTTGCATTCGGTCTCGTTGTCTTACGCAATAGGTACAGAATAGCCAAGCCACAAACAGCCACTATTGTGATGGCTCGAAAGACAATAAGAATGGAATATATGATTACGGACAGCAGCGCAAAGAATACGACACACCGAACTAATAACTTTCTCCATCCGCTGAGGAGCGCATTACCGCCACGCCAGAATGCCCACCATGTTATTCCCATAAGCATGATTGGAACAAATACAATGCGACCACTGGTGTCATTGTCATAGATAAGTGCGTCTTTGGTATCGCTTCCTTGCTGGTTTAGGAGGTTTAAAAGAATAGCTGGGAAATGTTGAATTAAATAGACATTAACAATTGTCATCGTCACGATTCCGACGACGAGCGGAGCGAGCAGAAACAACAAAGGAGGGATTCTGGTTATAAATGTGCGTTCGACAAACGTGGTCGGAAACAGCCAGCCTATAAACCATACGCCAAGGATAAAGCTGGCAACGCAGAGCGTATAGAACAAGATCGTGGTCGGATCAAGGAACATCAGGTCCGGTTCATGCATGTAGTGAGAATAGACAGAGGGCGGAATTAGGCAGGAGAATAAAAAAAACGCATAAGAAGCCATTGCCAACCCATAAGGAGAGACGACATGAGGCAGCAACCGCATTTGTCCATCGTTCTTCATCTCGCTCTTTGTGCCTCACCGGCTGCGCTTACGCCTGCAACCGCTGTTTCTTAGAGAACAGTTGGCGCAGAGTCTGGACTTTGTCGTAAGTATCCGGATCGCGCTGCATTCGATGCCATTGCTCAGAGGAGAGAGTCCATAAAACGGCGATGACGAACGCGATGAGCGTCATCAGGACCACGATCAGCGTGCGTTGGGGGGAAGACTTCTTATCTGGAGGCACCGCCACGTCGGCCACCTGGACTATCGCCCCCTGGCGAGCCTCATCCAGTTTGGCCATTTCAAGTTGCTTGGCGATGAGCTCGAAGATGGTCTCATAGTATTTCTCATCGCGCAGCTTACGGATGTACTCCATACCGGCTTGGGGGATGTTGCCTTTGGGTACGATGATGTCGGAGCTTAAGTTCTCGTCTGTAGCCCCAAGCTTGGCGAGCTGGGCCTTGAGGGCGGTAAGCTGCTGCTCCGCTACAACCATCTGCGGATTGTCCTCTGTGGCATAGGAGCGCATGGCCTGAAGTTCAACCTCTTTCGCCACTACCTGGCCACGTAGAATGGCGCCGGACTCGATTAAAGATCTTGCCTGGCTATCAGGTTGGAGAACGCCTGTGGATTGTTCGGTGTTCTTCAACGCCACCTCGGCCGCTGTGAGGTTCTGGTTTGCTTCCAGCAATTGCTGCTGGAAGAAGATGCGTCGCTGTGATGCCTCGGTGATTGCCAGATTCGCGGAGAGCTTGCGGAACTCGTCGACATATGCGTTGGCAATCTCGGCCGCCAGATTTGGATCGAAGTCCGTCACGGTGATCCGGATCAGTCCGTCCTTTACCCCGAGGGTCACAGTAGAACGATCCTCAAATGCACGGCGAGCATCAGTGATCTTTTTCACTTTGTACCTAGCCATGAGCCCGAATCGCTGGATCAGGGCATCTTCAATTGTCCGGCTGCGAAAAAGTGAAACATACATGTCACCTGGATTTTTGATGCCCAGACCTGCACCGGCAGCTGAGGCGAGGGCTGAGGACCCGCCAAGCTGACTCAACAAAGCAGAACTCATGGAAGAGTTTTGCCCAGGCGGTAGGACAACGGTGGTAGCCGTAAACTTGCTTGGCACAACGAGCACTATAATCGCGGTCAGAACCGCCACGCCGAATGTAAACCAGAAAATGAATTTCCGGCGCTTCGACAAAAGAATCAATAGGTCGAGCAAATGTACCTCATTTGCGGCGGCACCTTGTGCTTCCAAGTCTCGGGTATGCTCCTGTATTGCTTCGGACTTCATGATTGCCCTTTTCCTCATACCCATTCTATCTGTATATTGTTCGATTGTGCCCCAACCGCGATGCTCAATAGATTCTGCACCACATGAAACCGAGTTGATTCGTGGCGCATTCTTAGAGTCTTTAAACTTGCCGGCCGTCGCTCATCTAGAACCCTGCGCGAATCATGCATCGACGTAATTCTCGACCAGCCAATAGAGGTTCCTTGGATGGCCCATTTGCATGTATGACCGGGCAATTTGATGCGGCCAGTTCGATGTAGCCTTCCGATGTTGGGTAATCCATACTGGCCTCTGTCTGGCTGGGAGTTACCTGCTCTTGTCGGAAGGACTAGCGATGCGTCCCGTCTTACTTTCCAGCGCCCTTCTCTATCAGTTGGGTGGTGGAAAAGCCTTCGACGGTGGGAACGATTTTGACCTGCCCACCCCAGGATTGGACTTCTTTGGCGCCGACTACGGTATCGATGTCATAGTCACCGCCTTTGACGATCACGTCAGGCCGAACGGCCAAAATTACCTCCAGTGGGGTGGGGTCGCCGAAGATCACTACGGCGTCTACCGCAGCAAGGGCAGCGAGGACGCGGGATCGTTCGCGCTCGCCGACAATTGGGCGGGCAGGGCCCTTCAGTGCGCATACGGAGGCGTCGCTGTTGATTGCAACTATGAGTCGGTCGCCGAACTGGCGTGCCTGTTCGAGCACTGTGATATGACCGATGTGCAAGAGGTCAAAGCAGCCGTTGGTGAAAACAACCCGTTCGCCGTTGGCCTTCCACAACGCTACACGACTGACAAGTTCGGAGAGGGTGGCTACCTTGTCTTGTGCGAGGAGGGCAATCTGCGGGGCCAGTGCAGCTAGCAGTTCGTGCTTTTCGACCGGAACCGTGCCTACCTTGCCCACAACAATGCCGGCGGCGATGTTGGCGAGTTCGACGGCAGTCTCCGGATTGAGCCCGGAGGCCAGGCAGAGGGCGAGCACAGCGATCACCGTATCGCCTGCGCCGGAGACATCGAAGACCTGGCGGGCGACGGCTGGTGCCATGAAGCGGTTGCCCGGTCGCACGAGCGCAATACCCCTTTCGCTCAGGGTCGCAGTCAGGAAATCGAGGTCAAACGCCTTGACCATGGACTCGGCCGCGTCCAGCAACGGCTGCAAGTTGTGGGCGTCCAGATGGGCGACTACTGACAGTTCGCCGAGATTCGGGCAGATGGTGGTGGCACCGCAGTAGCGTGAGAAATCGGCGCTCTTCGGATCGACCAGTACTGGAATGCCTTGACGGCGCGCGGCTTGAATCACCTGCTGGCAAACATCCTGCGAAAGAACGCCTTTAGCGTAGTCGGAAAGCACGACTGCATCCGACCCGGGAAGATGCGCAAGTACCTTATGAATCAGGCGGGCATAGTCATCCGGGGAACGAGCGCCCTGGCGTTCACTGTCTAAGCGCAGCATTTGTTGGCGGCCGCCGAGAATCCGCAGCTTAGTGATGGTAGGAAAACCGTGCGAGATGACAAACTCTGGGACAATCCTGTTCGAGCGCAGGCTCTGAGCGAGAAGCCGCTCATCGTCATCGCCGCCGGTAAAGCCGACTACGGTGGTTTGCGCGCCCAGCCGGGCCAAGTTCATAGCTACATTGGCCGCGCCGCCTGGATGTTCGCTCTGATGGGTGGCGCGGACTATGGGGACCGGTGCCTCGGGCGAGATGCGACCGACCTCACCCCAGATGTACTTGTCGAGCATCACGTCACCCAGCACCACCAAGCGCTTGGTGCTCCAAGTTTGCTCGATCAGGTGGATGACTTCGTGCAGTTGCCCGATCAACACGCCCCTCCGGTTTGTGCTACCGCTGGGATTTGGACCTCTACAGCGACCTGCGTTTGAATCCAATCCAACTCGATCCAATCGCAAAGCATGTGGCCGGCTAAGATATGCGCCTCCTGAATTCGCGCCGTGTCCTTCGAGGCAACAACAAAAAGATGATCGACCAGTGCAGCGATTTCGCCGCCCCCCGCGCCGGTGAAGCCGATCGTACACAACCCCATGGAACGGGCAATTTGAAGTGCCGCGACGACGTTAGGGCTGTCGCCGGAGGTGGAGATGCCCACCAACAAGTCGCCCTTAACTCCCAGCGCCTCAACTTGGCGTGAGAAGACCGCCTCGTAGCCGTAATCATTGGCCACTGCGGTCAGAATCGAGGTGTCCGTGGTCAGGGCCACCGAGGGCAGGCCGCGGCGCTTTCGGCGAAATCGGCCCACGATCTCCGCAGCCAGATGTTGCGAATCGGCGGCACTGCCTCCGTTGCCACACCAGAAGATTTTGCAGCCGGACCGCAAGGTTGCTGTCATAGCCTGCGCGATAGCCTCCAGGACGCCCAATTGATCTTTCATCTGGCGCACAACCGCAAGGTGTTCCGCAATTGCCTCGCCGAAGATGCTTGTGCTATCGGGACTGTTGGACATGGTGGCTCTCCTGTTCGATCACCTGGTGTCAAAGTGCGGAAGACTGTTGGGGTATGCGCTTTGGGAGAAAGAAATCCGCACACACGGTATTGTTATCATAACGGAGTGACAGACTCCGAAAGCTACTCGCTCTACCACCCCGTGCAGACCGTTTTCCTTGATCGCGACGGCGTGTTGAATGAAAAGATGCCGGAAGGCAGTTATGTCACCAGCTGGGCCAAGTTTCACTTGCTTCCGGGCGTGGTTGAAGCGATCGGACGGCTGAATCAGGCCGGGATGCGAGTAATTGTGGTCAGCAACCAGCGCGGCGTTGCCCTGGGACTCTACACCGCCGCCGATGTCGAAGCCATTCATATCTCGCTGCAGAACGTTTTGCGGACCCATGGCGCACATGTGGACGGTTTTTACATCTGCCCTCACGACAAGCGACAATGCAACTGCCGCAAACCGCTGCCGGGACTGTTCGAACAGGCTGCGGTGGTGTTTCCGGAGATCACTTCCGATCGCAGTATCATGATCGGCGACTCGCTCTCCGACATCGAGTTTGGTAGAAGGCTGGGTATGAGAACCGTGTTCATCGAAGGCAACTCCATACATCAGAAGGTTGGCGCCGAAATAGCGCGAGAATTGGCCAACCTGCGCTGCGCGTCGCTTTCCGAGGCCGTGGACTGGCTGCTGCAAGAGCCAGTCCCTTCCAGACGAGAATGATTTGTTGCGGCTTCGGTTTGGATTACTCTCCAATCGCCCGCAACGTCTCGTACGTTTCGACGATGCCTGCTTCAAGCGCAGTCATTTCCAGATCGCAGCCCAATTTGCGCAAGTCAGTCAGATCTGCTTCCGTGAAGTGCTGGTAGCGGCCTTCCAGGTCGGTGGGAAACGGCATGTATTCAATGGTGGCTCCGCCGTGTACAGCCATCAGAGCCCGAGTCACGTCATTAAAGGAGCGGCTTACGCCCGAACCAGCGTTCACCACGCCCCTATAGGTCTTTGGAGCTTCGCTGGGCTTCGGCGCATAAGTGCCAATCTGAGCAAAGAACATGTTCAGTCGCGCCAAGTCCCTGACATAGACAAAATCGCGACGTTGCTCGCCGTCGCCGTAGCCGCCGCTACCGGAAAAGAGGCGCACCTTGCCAGTCTCTTTCATTTGCTTGGTGAAGTGGTGTATCACCGATGCCATGCGGCCCTTGTGCTGCTCGCGGGGGCCGTACACGTTGAAGTAGCGCAAACCCACGACGGTGATCGGCACCTGGTCCAGAGCTAGTTGATTGCGGAAGTAGTGGTCGAAGACCAGCTTCGAGTAGCCATAGACGTTGAGCGGGCGTTCGTTCTCAAGGGAGGGCGTGAAGTGGCCCGGTCCGGAGAGCCCATAAACCGCAGCGGTGGAGGCAAAGACTAGCGGAGCGCTCTCGCGAATGGCAAAGGCCAGCACTTCTTTGGTGCACTGAAAGTTGTTATCCATCATGTAGACGCCATCGTCTTCGAGTGTGTTGGAGCAGGCGCCTTGGTGTAGGATTGCTTCGATCTTTCCGGCTCCCAGAACATTCTCTGCGATGGCGCGGCGAAACTCGCGCTTGTCCATGTAGTCCACGTAACGGGCTCCGTGCAGGTTACGGAACTTTTTCACGTTAGCCAGGTTGTCCACTACCAAGATATCGGTGATACCGTGAGCGTTCAATTCATGCACAAGATTACTTCCGATAAAACCCGCGCCACCCGTAACGATCAACATGCCTAGAGTTGCTCCCTTATGTTAAGAATCAATACGATGGCTTCGCGGAACCATATTGCGATTCTATGACAGGGTCCGCTTCTTCCTTAACACGACTGCCTTCATCTCAACATGACGGTGTCGGTCAGGAGTCTGCGAGCTGGAAGCTCTCACTTTCCGAGAGCTTCCAGCTCGCAAAACTATGATATAGCAGCACGGAGCCCTTGAGGATGATTGGTATCTTGCGTGTGTTGATGTGGATTTCGGATGTTTGTGAAGGACCGTTTCGTCCCTTCAGTTCATCTTCAGTCGCACGACTCCGGAAGACCCTCCGCTGTGTTTTTGCGCGATCAGCCTGCGCAACTTGACCTGGCACATCGGCTAGTCTGCTTCAGCCATGCGAACGTCACATCCCTGAGCTTCAGGTCTTGTTTCTGCCTGAAGCACCCGCAGAGATAGCCCCTAAATCTCACGCCACGCGCAGAGGGACTCAGTATGCGCGGCGCTACCGTCACGCAGCCAGGCGTCGAGTTGCGCGGGTTCCTTCAATTGCTGGCCGCGGACTCGGGGCACAGCTACAAAGCGGCAGTCTAGCTCTGGCAGGGCTGTCATGTCCCCCCAGAGCTTCTCGAACTGAGCAACAGGGAAGATATCTTCCTGTCCTTTACCCCAACGCTTCTTTACGTCCTTGAGCGTGATGTAGGTCGGCATGCGCGCGGCTACTACACCAACTGCCTCGGCCACACGTCCCGCGTCGGAAAGAGTCGCGCGTGTCAGACCGAACAATGTGAGCAAACGATTAATATCGATCCAGTAGGTCGCGCTGTTGTAGTAGCGAAGGCGGTTCTCCAGTTCTTCATTGGGCAGAGCCAGACCTTCAACCAATCGGGCGCGGCCATCCACGCGGGCGAGGCCGCCGCCGCGGTCTTCAAGGTGTCGGGCAATCACCTCAGCGGTAAGCGCGGCTCCGCTATGGACATGGCCACCTAGAAGAACCGGGTCCACATTGGCGGCCACGGTGTCGATATTGTGCACCATCAGATAGTTTAGTTGGGGGCGTTCCTCGATCAGCTGTTGGAGCGTGCCGTTGCGCAGCAAATTGGCAACTTCATACCAGTGTCCGACCGGGTGCAAGCACTGCATCGGAACATTGTCGGTATAGTCGGACCCTTCGCCGGCGCTCTTTGCCCAATGAATCAGAGCCGCGCGGAGGCCTTCACGTACTTTCTGAGCCTGCGCGTCCAGTAGTTGTTGCGGCATCTCCTCCCAAGCGAACCGGAGATCGCGTTCCATCGGAATCATGCGCAGGCCTATTGTGCGTCCGGGGGAAAGTAGGAGCGGACCAGGATAGCCATAGTTCTGCTCCGACGCAAGGTGAGCAGCGATCGCTTCGTGAGTCAGGTAGCTGGTCGTGATGACGTGCGGAAGCGGGCCGCCACACTCCTGGCTCATACGAAGACTTTTAGCCAGGTGAACCTCGATGAAGTTGCGATATTTTCCGCCGAGCCTGCAGAAGGGATTAAGGGCCTTCACGACTCCGGCGCCACGAGTCCATCGTGTCCCCACGCCTCCCGCCAGACTCACTACCGCGACGCGGCCCTCTGCAAGGGCATCGAAACCGACGCCGCGGTGACGATCATCGACGTGATCGGGTGCGACATCTTCAATAAGGCTTGTGATGGGCAGGCGATTCTGCGCCAAGCCTATCCGGCCTGAACGCAGGTCCTGACGAATCCGTTCGTGCTGCACGCGGTCAAAGCCGTATTCATCGAGGAGGGTGCGTAGCGGTCGCGCCTGGCCCCCTTCGGTATCCTGACTTGCCGGGAGCATATGGTCAAACAGAGTTTGAATCATGCCCGCGTAATCCGCATTGGAACGGCATGCTGCGGTGAAGCGCTCCAGTTCAGCCCGGCGCACGGACGAGAGCCGGGGTATTTCGGTGCGAATGAGCGGCGGTACTTGTAGCGTGTAATAACCGGCAGGCATCAGGGCATCGTCACCGCAATACAACGCAGCTTGCGTTCCCTGCTCGTTGATGGCGAAGTCGTAGACAACGGGCTCCATGGCAAAAGGCACGCTGTGCTCCATGTCGTTCCTGGTCTCGCTCATGATGGCCTGCATGCGCAACTGGGCTTGAGCCTTTCGTTCTGGACTGAAAAGGAATCCCATACCGCCGCCGCTCATGCCCCCTAGCATCCAGAAGCCCCAGAAATCGGGGCCGAATTCTTTATGCACTCGGTCGATAAGCGTGTTGGAGTAGAGGTTGGCGGCCCACGGAATGATGGTCTGCAAAGGACCATCGAAGTTCCGCTGCAAACAACCGCTGAGTGCTCGGATGTCACCCCGCTGCAGATGACCGGAGATCTCTTCGAGGATTTCAATCGCCTGGCGGCGACCGAGCCACTCGGTCTCACTCCTCAGCAGGTACTTCTCAGTGACCATCTCGAGAATGGGCCCGACATCCTGCGCCATTCCGCCGTGAACCAGCACGAGGCTCTGTTGAAGTTTCACGCGGGCATCGTGGGAAATCTCGGCTTCGGTGAAGATCTTGTGATCGGGAAGCAAGCGCCCGCGGCTGATGCCGAACTCAGAATCTCCCATTTCAGCGAGTACGCCGTGGATGAGCTTGATGCCAGGCCATACGCCACCCGAATCCTGCCAGCCGCCGCCGCTTCCGCCCAGCCACTCGCCCAGGATGGCGCGTGCGGCTACTAACCTGCGGTCATGCTCCTCCATACCTCCGGTAAGTGAACGGATTTGGCCGGTTGCGCGCATGCAAACAGCGATGATGCAAGCGAGAAGGTTGGTGGAGACAGCCAGTCGGGAGCCTTTGGGGATGTCGTTTACGTTGCTGACGATCTCAATGCCGTAGCCGGGCCTTCCCGTGAGACGCTCCAGCAAGGCGGCCAGGGGCTGCGTAGCCCCCTCGATCCCAGGAGGGATGATGCCGCTGGCGATGACGCCCGCCTTGAGCAGACCGAGGTAGTCGCGGGGAAAGTCGAAGACCTCTGCAATCGAAGAAACGTCGGCCGAAGCGTGCAGATCGACGCTGGTCAGGCGTATGACCGGGTCATCGATCACGCGGAACCATGCCTCAACCGGGGGCCTGGGCTCGGTAAAGCGCCGGTTCTTGCCGCGGACCGCGAGGTCGATGGATACATTAATCACACGCGCGCCCTCGGGATAATCCATACCGAGGAAGAAAATATCGCTCCATCCGCTGTGTGTGAGGTCCATGCGGACGGGCGTTGCCTCACGCAGGATCGGGAAGACCGGGCTGCCCCCAAGAAGCTCGAGACGGAGGCGCAGCGGATAGTTGTCTGTGTGGCCGACGCGAAACATCCACTGGTTGCCGCGTACGCTCCGCACGCTGCGGCGTACCTGGTCGGCAAGCGTCTGGAAACCCAGCGCCCGGTAGCTCGCACCTAGCGCACTGGAGATGGCGGCGCTGGCGCCCTGCTCGGTTTGGGCGGCTAGAAAAACTTCGATGGCTTCCTCGAATCGACGACCGAGCAGTTTTTCATAACCGGCAAAGGGGATGAGCGCCGGAGCTGCAGTTAATGGGAGGACGGGAATATGAAAACGATGGATGGCGTAAAGGAAGAAGAGCGCCCTGACACCTTGATAGAGGTTTGTGCAACCGCGGCGGAATTCTTCGAGCGCTTGACATTCGCGGAGGAGTTCGTCGATCGTGAGGCCCTGGCATAAGGTATCCAGGGACAAGCTGCGCTGTTCCCCGCTATCGGTGATGACGTCGATGAAGCGGCTCACGATTGCGAGCCCACGCCGATCCCAGCCAGTTCGCGGTCGGCCAGCAGTTCAATCATTTGTGACAGGACCTCACTGCGGTCACGGCCGTTCAGGGCCAGTGCCAGTTGAGCAATCAACAGACCATACGGAGCGCCGAGATCGTAGCGCCGACCCTCGTCCTCGACAGCAAGGTATTGTTCCTGGGTTGCGAGCTCGTTGAGCGCGTCCACCAGCGTAACCTGTGTGCCAGAGGATTTTGCCAACTTGCGGTCCAGAATCTCCATTACCGTCGAGGTCAACACGTGGATGCCGAAGAAACAGAGATAGTGTCCCGTGCGAATGCCGGGGATCAGCAGGCGCTGCTCCGCTTCGGTGGGCGTCGGCTTTTCGATGACCGTATCGACGCGATACAGGTCGCTGCGTGGTGGGACGCGTCGCCCGCCAACGGTCCCATAGCGCAAGAGCAAGCTCTCGCGCGTGGGTTGGACACCGCTCACCGAGCAGCGCTCCTTCTGGGCCAATTCAACAAGGCGCTGGGCAGAAGGCTTGGTGGCCGCGCTCACATAGAGGTGGTCTCCCACCATGTGGAGAAATGGGTCGCCGTTTGTAAATGGACGAGCGCAATGGATAGCGTGGCCGTACCCACGCGGTTCTGGCTGAGGAATAAACCGGACCGACGAGGCGTGAGTCCCGGCAGCTTGAGCAAATGAGGATTCATCGCCGGGCCAGACGACAATAGCGATCTCCTCGGCTCCGGCCGCGAGCGACTGTTCGATCAGGATACCAAGCAGTGATTTTTTGTTACCCTCGCCGTCGATGAGGGTCTGGAGAGGTAATTCCCGTTGAGAACGAGCGGCGGCGGTAATGACGGCTTTCCTGACTAACACGGGGCTCCTGCGGACACTCTATCAAGTGTACCCCCTGTTTCCAGGCTGCTCAGAGGGTGCGTACAGAGCCAAATAGTTGGCTTAAGTGGTGACAGAACACGCGAAAAATCTGCCGAAGTGGTTGCCAATCTCTCCGCAATGAACCTTGCAGGGTGTGCGCGGAGACGTTTTGACTGCTGAGAATTGCACGAAACGAGGAGAATGTTTGCCTAAAACTGTCGACTTTTTCTGAAATTGCGCTTTAAATGCAAAAGGATACGACGTAACTGATTGGGAATAAGTGATTTATTTGTGTTTTTGCGACTTTGCATTTGCGCACGGAAAGGGCCTGAGCAGCCGCCTTTGCTTTTGCGATTTGTAGTTCTTCGTCGTCCTTATGCGGGTCTTCGGGATTTACTGAGAATGGTGGGAGTGCTACATGGGTACCCCGGGTTGATTCCAAGTATCTCGATCTTCATCGTCGATCCTCGTTGTTCTGCAATCACAGGCTCGGATGGTGGGCGCTGCAGGATTCGAACCTGCGACTTCCACCGTGTGAAGGTGGC
>JBEKUP010000098.1:0-13231 GCA_049514915.1 Occallatibacter sp.
GACGATGGCCGTGTCTGTACGGGCACCATGCGCCGCCCAGACAGTGCAAAGGCAGGCGCAATTCCTGACTGGGAGCGCGGCTTCTACGAGAGCGCCTTCACGCACGCGAACGTGGGCCGCTTGACCCGGCACGCAGGAGGCTTCGACGGGCTGTGGAGCGACCTCGCGGGCAAACGCGCACCATTTCCCGTCAAGACATTGATCCGGTTGCCGCAAACGCTGGCCGAGTTCGTGCGGGGAGGGAGGCAGTAGCATGCGCATTGAGCACACTCTCCCGCCCGATCTGCTTCGTCATCGTGCAGTGCGTGTCCTGGTGGTCGGAGCAGGCGGAACCGGGAGCGCTATCGTCATGGGGCTGCCATATCTCGACCAGGCGATGCGCGCCTGGGGCCATCGCTACGGCCTCGAAGTTGCCCTGATGGATGCCGACCAGGTTTCTGAAACAAACTGCGTTCGGCAGCCCTTCTCGATCTCCGATATCGGTCAGAACAAGGCGACCGTCCTCATCAACCGCATCAACCTGTTCTGGGGAACGAGTTGGTCGGCGATCCCGAATCATTTTCACGCGCGCTCCTTCGACCGTAACCAGGACCGGTGCCCCGACCTGGTCTTTGGGTGCGTGGACACCCGCGCCGCCCGCAAGGCAATCGATGATTCGTTTTCGCGGGCCTTGAGCCGGGTTTGCTATTGGCTAGACCTCGGCAACAATGCGGCGAGCGGCCAGTTTGTTCTAGGCCAGCCGCTGAACGCGCGCAACCGCCGCAAAGCGGACCGGCTCCGCACGGCGAGTGAACTGTTCCCAGAGATCACTGACGCAGAAGCGGGCGAAGACCCGTTGCCGAGTTGTTCGGCCGTTGAGGCCCTCGACAGGCAGGAGCCTTTCATCAACCAGACGTTGGCTGCGAGTGCGCTGGCCATGTTGGCGCAACTGTTTCGGTACGGCAAACTCACCTATCATGGCGCCTTCTTCAATGCGAAATCAGGAAAAATGACGGCATTGCCAGTCGATCCGGATGTATGGTCGAAAATGCGGCGACGATCAAAGAGGGCCGTCTCTCGGACAATTTGAATTGTTGTGATGATCGCGGCGTATCGTGGAGCCGTGAGGCTGTCCATGAAGATGACGCTCGATCCCGATTTGGCAGAGGAAGTAAAAGCGCTGGTCGCCTTGGCCTTTCGCAATGGGCCGATCGAAGACCTGCATGCAGGAAGGCCATGCGCCGTCTGCGGCGGCAATCGAGAAATCTCCCACATCTCCGATGACCAGATGAAGGCGATCATGAAGTCGGCGGTCAATAACCTCTATCGCCTTTTATGGCAGCGAGACTGCGATCCAATGGCCTACCAAGAGAACCTGGCGCTCGGCCGGCGCTACACCATGCACTGGGATGATCCGGAACTCAAAAAGCCAATGAGGAAAGGGTCACGCCCCAAGTGACCCATTTGACCAGGAGACACCCATGTTCAAAGAACTTGCTCCGTATCTGCGGCAGCGCGCCGTCCTGCTGACCGTCACCCATGTAGAAGATGACCAGATTCGCGTGAACGTCATCCCGCAGAAGCTGAAGGATGGTGAGAACGCCGCGCTTACCACGCCTGTCACCGTCACCGGTACTGCGGAAGAACTCGACCGCGATCTGCCGACAACGCTGGTCAACTTCGTTTCCGCGCATCTCGAACTTAAGAACACCCTGGACCGCGCGAGGTCCGAGATGGAAGCCGCGGCGAAGACGGCTCAAGCAGAAGCCCGCTCGAAATCGAAAACTCCAGGCACGAAAGTTGCCCCGAAGCCGGAGCCGGCAAAAGCTTCTGAAACTCAGAAGCCCACTCTTCAAAAACCGGCTGAACCAGCCAGGGCTGCCAGTCTTTTCGATGTGCCGGCTCAGGAAGAATTTCCAGCCCCCGTTCTGGAGGAGGAAGAGGAGATTTCTCCGGAATCAGACGAAGAGTATATCGGCGGCCAGGAGGACGATCCATTGGATGAAGCGGCCTGACAAGTGCGGTCGCCGCCATCCGGAGCAGCTGCATTAGAGTCCAGTTGACGAAGTGGCATATATTTGGCGATAATGAATATGTCAACTGGAGGCCGCAATGGTCACGTTCTCGGAAGATCCCAAGACTTTGGATGAAATTCAGGCCACGATCCAAAAGCACCTCGGAGATCCCGGCCGGAAGAAGTCGAGCTACACCATAGATCGCTCCTCCAAGACATCCAATCGCCTTTGTTTTGTGTCTTATGCGACAAGCGACGTACGGTACGAGTTCGAACCGGATCTCCTTCAGATCGTTGCAAAGTCATGGCGGCTCCATCTGAATCTCACCCCGTTTCTTGTGAAGACCGAGTTTGCCAAGGACAAGTTCTGCCTCTGGATCGAGAGTAATCCGGAGATGACGCACCGGTATTTCAGCTCCGTTCTGCGCACACTCGCCACCACCAAGCATCCGGCTTTCTATTCTCGCGTTCTGCGGGCTTTCCGCCAGCTTGAAAGCGATCTTTCCCCAACGTTGATCGATGAAGCCACAGCTGCGCCCACAGATTACATGGTGGCGGTAGAAGCCTTGAGTTCGGCCCCGGGGACGACGCAGTTAGACGCGGAAGACCCTTTCATCGCCGCGAAATTTCGTGGTCTCAAGCGGAAACAGCAGATGCTCGAAGCCTCGGGCGGAGCTCTTACTTCCGAGCAAGTCGCCGAAGGTCTTGGCATCTCGCGGCAAGCTGTTGACAAGCGCAGGGCGTCCAATCAGCTTCTGGCGCTGACTCAAGGGAGGCGCGGCTACAGCTACCCGGCCTTCCAGTTTGAGGACGGAAAGACGATCCGCGGACTCGAAGAGGTTCTCGCGCAACTCAAGGAACTCGATCCCTGGATGCAGATGGTCTTCTTCACCAGTCCAAACGAGCGACTGGGCGACAAAACTCCCCTGGAGAGGCTCAATAGGGGACTGGTGAGCGAGGTCAAGGCTGCGGCCACGGGATTCGGCGAGCAAGGTGCCGCATGACAGATCAACCCGGCGATCACCCGCCGCCTCATCCGGAACTGATTTCCCAGAAGCCGCTCATCTTCACCGTAAAGGCGGGTGAGGTTCTCTATCGTCATCACCGGGCCGAGAAAGATCCGATCTACTTTGGCGCGAGCGGCGCGAACCGTTTCGACGATCCCAACTGTCCAGCCGACCATGCCTTCGGCGTTCTCTATGCCGGCGAAGACCCGCAATGCTGTTTCATCGAGTCCTGTGGCGCGACGACCGGAGTACCGGCTGTATCCGGGGCGTATCTCGATGCCCGGGCAATCGCAACGCTTGAGCTGACCGAAGATCTTCGCTTCATCGACCTCTACTCGACCGGCGGATTGACGCGGATCGGGGCCGACGGACGGCTCTTCACCGGCTCTTACAAGATCGCGCAGCAATGGTCAGCGGCACTGCGTGCGCACCCCTCGAAACCCGCTGGCATCCGCTACCCATCCCGTCATGACCATACCCGCGTGGCGTATGCGATTTATTCGCGATCCGCCTCTTCGTTTAAGGGTGGCTCCCTCGGCTCTTTGATGGCGCCCGCAAACAGGAGTCTCCTAAACGACATCCTCACGCTCTATAAGGTCGAACTACTCTGAGGATTGAGATCAGAGGTGGGTGCACACTCTTCCTGCCAGTCAAAACCCAGCAAGGGAGGTACGATGCTCGAAGAAATCTCAAGTTCTGCCTCAGCGGTCATGACCGGTACCGGCCGGGAGGTGGCGCGGCAACTCTACCAGACCCCGGAACAGAAGACAGTCGCTGTGACGTTCCCAGATGACGAACAGGGGAGAGCGGCCGAGCAGGTTATCCGGCGGGTGATGGAGTTTCTCCCGCAATTGATTTGCGAGCGCCAGCAAGAGACGCTTAACAAATTGATCGACGCATTTCTCGTGAACGTAACCCCGCGCAAACGGCTGGCGAACAGGCTCGTGCGCGCGGCCAGGCCCCCAAAACGACAATAGACAGACCGGCCAAGTATCGGTTCCGGTTATTCTTGCCAATGTCGCGCACGCTGCGGCTGATCGGCTCGCGCTGCTAACGCGTGATGATTTCGCTACCGGACTTACTCTCCCACAGTCGAGATCCTCGCTCCTCAAAAAGAGTCTTATCTAAAGCAGCCCCGGGTTCTTATAACCAGGTTCTTTCTCCCTCTCCTGTCTTATTGAATCGCAACAATTGCGGCTGAATGCCCTTCCAAGGAAATCCCATGAAACCATCAAAGCTCTATGAGGCGCTGCATGCGCTCATTGGCGAACGTGTGCCCCTGCACATCTGGGGCGCGTGCGGCGTTGGCAAGTCACAGATCGTCTCCCAGGTCGCGAACGATCTCGACTACGACTTTCTCGATGTGCGGGCAGTGCAGCTCGATCCGGTCGACCTGCGCGGCCTGCCTCGGATCACCGAAAACCAGACCGAATGGGTTCCGCCGAAGTTTCTACCGACGACCGGCAAGGGCATCCTCTTTCTCGATGAACTGACATCTGCGCCGCAGATGACCCAGGCGGGCTGCTACCAACTGGTGCTGGACAGGAAGCTCGGCGAGTACACGCTGCCCGATGACTGGGTGGTCATCGCTGCCGGCAATCCGGCGTCGGAACGTGGAGTGCACTTTGCGATGCCTCGCCCGTTGCGCAACCGTTTTGTGCATCTCGATCTTGAACCGGATCTCGACGACTGGTGCAAGTGGGCGGTCAAGGCTCAGGTCCGTCCCGAGATCATCGCCTTCCTCCGATTCAAGCCGGAACTTCTGCATACGGCGGATGCAACGTCGGACGCGAACGCGTGGCCGACGCCGCGTTCCTGGGAGATGGCATCCCAGGTGCTTTGCGGGATCGCCCGCCGCAAGAAGACGCAGTTTCTCTCAGGAACGAGCGAGTTTGAGGCGCAGCTTCTCGATGGCACGGTCGGACCGGCAGCGGCTTCGGAACTTGTCGCTTTCATTCGGCTGTTTCGCCAGTTGCCTTCGATCGACGAGATCCTTCTGAACCCCACGACGGCGCCGCTTCCCACGGAGCCTTCCGCGCAAATCGCCATCGCTACCGCCCTGGGCAGGGCCTTGAGCGACACCTCGGTAGGGAGAGGAATCGCGTATCTCGACCGGATGCCAACCGAGATGCGGGTGATGGCCATGCGCGACGCGGCGGCGCGGGACACCGCGATAACCCACACTCCGGAATTCGTTCGCTTCGGAGTGGATTACCGGGAGGTCCTTCAATGATTACAGAAAAGGCAATGCTCGCCGCCGTCCACATCAGCATCTGGACGGCCGTCAAACACGACCGCAAAGTCAGCCGCGATGTGGCCGATCAGCACGGGGCGCACCAGGGCGCGGGCCGCTATAACAAGCAACTGTTGCGTGGCGCCGACAAATTGGACGAGCTGCGCACGCTTGCCGGGCAGATCCGGCAGCACTTCTACAAGATCACGCTGCCCTGGTCGGACGAGGGCTTCCGGCTGCTGCCGGCGAATTTCTACTTCGATCTCATGGCGCGCATGCGCGAGTTCGAGGCCGGCTTTGAGCAGGGTGTGGAGAGCTTTCTCCGCGTTTATCCGCAGTACATCGAGCAGGTGAGGCCGGAGTTGAATGGACTCTTCCGCGAGGAAGACTATCCGGCTCCGGAAAAGCTGAGGAAGAAGTTCGGCGTCAAGCTCGAAGTGTTGCCCATCCCGTCTGGCGCCGACTTCCGCGTCCAGATGTCGGCCGAGGAGCAGGCACGGGTCTCGCGCGAGATTGATTTGAACGTCCGCGAATCCTTGATGCGGGGAACCGAAGATCTTTGGAAGCGGCTGCGCGAGGTGGTCGCCCACATGGTCGACCGGCTCAACGAACCGGAGTCGCGCTTCCATGGTTCCTTGGTCACCAATGTTCTGGACCTGGTGGAGATCCTGCCTCGGCTCAACGTCAATGGCGACGCGGACCTCAACCGCTTTGCGGACCAAGTGAAAGAGCGGCTGTGCAACTACTCTGCCCAGGATCTCAAGAAGCATGACTTGCTGCGCGTCACCACGGCCGCCGACGCCGCCAACATCGTCGCCGAAATGGATGGGCTGTTGCGCAGCCGCGAGGCTCCAGAACCCGCTGACGCCCCGAGCGCCGACGACATCTTCAATCGCATGTCTGCGTACATGGAGGCGCCCGCGGCAGCATGACACATGAAACGCCAACTTCACTGCGCATTCAGAAAGCTCGCACTTCTCTCATCCTGGACCATCCCTTCTTCGGGTCGCTTTTGTTTCGATTGAAGGGGCGCGAGTGCCGGTCGATTCAAACGATGGCTACGGATGGAGTGTCGCTCTTCTATAACCCCGATTTTGTTGAGACTCTGAACGCCGCAACTCTGGCCGGAACCTTGGCTCATGAGGTCATGCACCCGGCCCTGCACCATCATGTGCGTCGCTCGGGTCGCGATCCGAAGCGGTGGAACATAGCGTGTGACTTCGCCATCAATCCCTTGCTTGTAGACGCCGGACTCTCGCTGCCCGATGGGGTTCTGATCGACAACCGATTCCGGGGAATGAGTGCAGAGCAGATCTACAACCTTCTTGAATCGGAGTCGGAAACAGAGCAGGGCTCGGGCAAAGAAGATCAAGAGGACAGGTCCGGAGGAGAGGGTTCAACAGAGGAAGAATCAGGTGACGGCGGTTCAAACTTACATTCCGCTCCCATTACCGATGGCGGAATTGGCCAGGTGCTCGACGCGCCACAGCCGGACGAGGAAACCCCAACCATCGAAGAACAGGCGAGGGAGTGGGATGTAGCCGTCAACCAGGCTGCGACCGTTGCCAGGCAGGCGGGCAAGGTTCCGGCCGGCCTCAGCCGAACCTTGGAAGGGGCAGCGGAAGCTTCGGTCGACTGGCGGGACATGCTACGGCGGCTCTGGTCGGATACGGCGCCGGCTGACTATAGCTGGATGCGCCCCAACCGGCGCCATGTCTGGGCAGGCGTCTACTTGCCGGGAGTGGTGCGCGAGGGGGTCGGGGAGATCGCGATCGCCGTCGATTGCTCCGGCTCTGTGAATGGGCGGCAACTGAGGCTCTTCGAGGCCGAGGTGCGTTCGATTCTCGAAGGCCAGCGGCCGGAGCGGGTCCATGTTCTTTACTTCGATTCAGAGGTGCAGAAGGTGGAAACATACTCGTCCGGCCAACCGGTTCAACTCAACCCCGTCGGGGGCGGAGGCACCGAATTTGGCCCATGCTTTGATTGGCTCGATGAGCATGGAATTCAGCCGCAGACCCTGGTCTTTCTGACGGATCTCTATGGTTCGTTCCCGCCGTCGGCTCCCGCCTATCCCGTCCTATGGGCTTCGACCGGAAGCCGGAAGGCCCCGTTCGGCTCGGTCATTCCGATGCAGGCTGCCTAATCCAAAGGGCCGAGAGCTTGCAATGCGTCCCCAGTGGCAAACGCAAATCTCGGTCTCACCCCAGTCTTTCGATGAACGCCCCAAATTGGTTTTCGGGAAGGAGGCTCTCTGTGGATCAGACTTATCGCATTTTCACGGACGGCTCCGCGATCGGCAATCCGGGCCCAGGCGGATGGGGCGTCGTCGCAATCCAGGGAAAGGAACGATGGGAGATGTCAGGCGCTTATCCCTGGACGACAATCTCCGAGATGGAACTTGTCGCGGCGATTCAGGCGCTTCGGTCGGTCGAAGGCCGGGCGCGGATCGAACTTCATTCCGACTCTGAATACCTGATCTATGGAATGCGAGCATTTGTCTTTCACTGGCAGCGCCATGGTTGGCGAAACCGGCGCGGAACCCAACTGCAGCACCGCGAATTGTGGGCGGAGCTGATCGCGTTGAATGCCAACCTTCACATCCGTTGGACATGGATCAAGGGACACAACGGGCATCGCGACCAGAGCCGTGCCGACGAACTGGCGTATGAAGCCGCCCGCTCTCTCTATGTCCAAAAGAAGTTGGCGGCATAAGCCGGCGAAGAATTCAGAACGCCCGAGAAGGAGAAGCACAGATGGCATCGATTGCGGAAACAAGCTCGCTTTTTGAAATCGACATGGAACTCGACGGACTCCTCGAAGTGATCGAGGGGCAGGTTGAGTCAGAAGGTCAGACTGCGGAAGACCTAATCGCTCGGTTCCAACAATTCTGCGAGGCGCATGGCGAGAAGGTCGACCGGATCGGCCGCTTCATTCGCATTATGGAAGCCCGAGAACAGTATTGCCGGAGCGAGGCTGCGCGGCTTACTGACCGAGCCCGGGCCGCAGCCGGAAAGGTGGAGCGAACCAAGAACATGGTGCTCTACTATCTGTTGAGCCGGGACCTAAAGAAGATCGAAGGCTACCAGTTCACGTTACGCGCGCAGAAGAACAGCCAGGATTCCGTGCGGATTACCGACGAAGCCGCAGTGCCGAAGTCATATTGCAGGATTGACGCGCGGATTGATGGCGTTCTATGGGAGACGGTCCTCTCGTTACTCCCAGACGAGCTTTCGAGATCCTTGGAGTCGTCTATCCAGGAGACGCGACCGAATCCCGACGCGATTAAAGCGGCAGCGATCCGTAATGAGCAGGTGCCCGGAGCGGAAGTACGGCGCGGTTCGCATCTGAGAGTGGCCTGAGAGGAGCTTGGGGGTGTCGCATCTTCGCCACGGCTTCAAGTCCCTGAATTCGTTCATGAATAACACCCTCTGAACCCCATATAGAACCCAATCTCCACGTCAACCCAGTGTGCTGGCTAAGTGACGGATGCAGTCTAGCGCCCGGGACACATTCTTTCCCGTACGTTGGCACGCGGCTTTGCCTCATCAGCTGCGCTGACTCGCTCCTTCAATGTCTCAGTGCGGGTCAGATGTCCGGCAGTGTTTGGAGAGCGAGAATTTGCCTTCTGTTGCGACATTAAGCGTCGGAGTCTGACTCTCGAGTGAAAACAAACAACTTTCGCGTCCACCGCGGCAGTCTCAGATGTAGGAAAATCCCGGAAATGGCCGATGTCCATTAAGCATGGCCCGTTAATGGAGTGAAAGTAGAGTGGAATTCGCGATCAGCCCCATGCCCTCTTCTCCTTTACTAGCGACGCAGAGGGCCGTGCCTAAAGGGGCAAGGTTTTTCCTTATATGCCGAGTACAATCATAGTTTCAACACCAGTGACACCCTCAGCGTCGCGTGATAACGGATTCTAGTTCTCGCAACGCGTTGGCCTTGGAACCCCATGCCCCTGAATGAAGCCCAAACCCGTGCCTTGCATATTGACCCACAGTTACGGGTAGCCGACTGGAGCCTCAACGACCGTACTCAGGTCCGGCTGGAGGTTCCAGTTGATGGTTATGACGCGGAACCATGGAATGGTGTCAGTGACTATTGCCTGTACGATCCAAGCGGTAATGTACTTGCAGTCGTGGAAGCCAAGCGATGCACTCGCAGTCCGCGCGAGGCGGACGAACAACTTCGGCACTACGTAACTGAGATCGCTAAGAAGCAACCCTTTGCTCCCTTTGGGTTCATGGCTAACGGCCACGACATATGGTTCTGGGAAGTTGGCCTTGCTAATCCGCGCCTTGTAGCGGGTTTTTTTTCGCCACCAGACTTGGAGAGGATGAAGTTCCTGCGCCAGAGCCGCCGACCGCTCGAAACGGTCTCTATCAATGGTTCCATCGTTGACCGTGCCTACCAGCACGAGGCCATTCGCCGTCTCGCAGAGATATTCGCCACCAACAAGCGCCGGGCGCTCCTCGTTATGGCTACCGGAACAGGCAAGACGCGCGTCGCCATGTCCCTCATTGACGTCTTTCTCCGCGCGCATCAGGCACAGAACGTTCTCTTCCTAGCGGACCGAGATGCACTCGTCGATCAGACGCTGACAGATGGCTTCAAAGCCCACTTGCCGAACGAGCCGCGGGACCGAATCTACACGCATCAGATCGACAAAACGAAACGCCTATTTGTCGCCACCGAGCAAACGCTGGCGCTCTGCTACTCCAAGTTCAATCCTGGCTTTTTCGATCTCATCATTTTTGATGAAGCCCACCGCTCGCTTTTCAAGCGGTTCACCGAAGTCATCGAGTACTTCGATGCCCGCATGATTGGTCTGACTGCCACTCCTGCCAACTTCATCGACCGTGACACCTTCCGGCTCTTCGGGTGCGATGCCAATGTGCCGACATTTCTCTATGACTATCCACAGGCCGTGAAGGAAACGTTTCTCGTCGATTTCAGCCTGTACCAGGCTCATACGGTATTCCAGCGCAACGGTATCAAGGGGGTAGATCTTAGCGAGGAGGATCGCAACGCTCTCGCCGAGCAGGGCATCGATCCCGACAGCCTTGATTATTCGGGCACGGAGATCGAAGTGGAGGTCAGCAATAAAGACACCCTCCGCAAGCAGTGGGAGGAAGTCATGGAGACCTGCCTCAAGGATCAATCCGGCCAATTGCCTGGCAAAACGATCATCTTCGCTATGACTAAGAAGCATGCCCACCGTATCGCCGAGGTCTTCGAAGAGATGTACCCGCAGCATGTGGGCGTCGCGCAGGTCATTACGTCCACGACTGAGCGGGTGCGTGATGGCAGCTATGGCGACGGCCTAATTAACAAGTTCAAGAAGAACAACCTGCCACGGATCGCCATCTCCGTAGATATGCTCGACACCGGGATCGACGTTCCGGAAGTCGTGAATCTTGTATTCATGAAACCAGTGCAGTCACGAATTAAGCTTTGGCAGATGATCGGGCGCGGCACGCGTAATCAGCAGGCCTGCAAATACCTGGACCGTCTGCCTGACGGAAAGAAGACTGAGTTCAAAATCATCGACTTCTGGCAGAATGACTTCAACAAGAAGGCCGACGACAAGCTGCCCATCGATGTGCCGGTGCTCGTGTCGGTATTCAACACTCGGCTCAAGATTCTCGAACGCCACCTTCCCGACCACACCGCCGAGGCTTTTCGCCAGACGATCGCAGACCTTCGCTCCATGATGATTCGTATTCCGCGCGATTCCTTCCCGGTCAAGAAAGTGTGGCTGCAAGTTGCCGCGGCTTGGGAGGACGACTTCTGGACGCTCATCACACCTACGAAACTCGACTTTCTACGACTCCATGTGGCGCCGCTTCTTCGGTTCGCCGCTGAAGTCGATGTGGCCGCCGAAACCTTCACTCATAAGATGGAGCGGCTGAAGCTCCAAATCCTCCAGACTACACCGTCGCCACAGCTGCTCCAGTCGATTGCGGAAGATGTTAGCCTGCTCCCTGACATCGCCGAGCGCGTCCGCACTTCGCCCAGCGCCGCACTCGCTCTGTCCACTGATCTTGCTACCGCTACGCCAGCACAGCTTACGCAGATCATCCACGAACTTGCGCCGCAAATGAAGAATCGTCGTGATCGTCCCAGCGCCTTCTTGAAAATCGACCTTCCTGACTTCATCGCGATCCACGGCCATATCTCGGTAGGGGAAGGCGGACACCAAATACTCATTGAAGAATACAAACGGCGAGTGGATGCTCGCGTTCTTGAGATTGTGGAGAAGCACCCTGCGCTCGCTGCCCTCCGCGATGGCCGAGAGGTCACCGACGACCAACTGGTTGACCTTGAGCGTACGCTCCACCGCGAACTCGGCCGCGACGACATTCAGCTTTCCAGCCGGAATATCCGTATCGCTTATGGCTTGCGCGTGGATAACTTCCTCGCGTTCCTGCGCCACCTGCTTGCCATTGATGCCATTCCAGACTATTCCCAAGTAGTGCAGCGCGGCTTCGAGCGACATATTCAGGCCCACAACTACAACGCCGAGCAGATTCGCTTTCTCCGGTCTGTTCAAGAGATTTTTCTTGCAAAGCGCACGCTAGTCGAGGCAGACCTCTACGATCCTCCCTTAACCAACTTTGGCCGAAATGCGGTCGAACGTTTTTTCACCCCACCGGAAATAGGTGATCTCCTCCAACTCACCCAATCGCTAGCGGCCTAAATCATGCTTACTGACACCACACTACGATCCGCCGTCGAGGCGCTATGGAACAAACTCTGGTCCGGCGGCCTGTCTAATCCTCTCGATGCAATCGAGCAACTCTCTTTCCTGCTCTTCCTCAAACGCCTCGACGAGCGTGAGCAGGACGGTGAACGTGCCGCCAAGCTCCGCGGCAAGAAATTCACGCCTATTTTCCCGAGTCCCGACCTTCGCTGGTCTCACTGGACGCAACTTCCCGCGGACAAAGCACTCAAGCAAGTCAAAGAGGAGGTGTTTCCTTTCATCAAGACGCTCGGCGGGGCAGGGGGCTCATTCGCCATCCAGATGGAAAACGCCGAGTTCAAGATCAACAAGGCCAGCCTGCTCATCGAGGCTTGCAAAGCAATCGATGCGATGCAGATCTCGGCGCAGAATTAGGATGTACAGGGTGATCTCTACGAGTACTTGCTCAGCAAGCTCAATACTGCCGGCCAGAACGGTCAATTCCGAACACCGCGCCACATTATTCGCATGATGGTCAACATGCGCAATCCGCGCCCAGGAGAGCGCATCTGCGACCCTGCCGCCGGAACTTGCGGATTCCTCGTCAACGCTTGGCAGCACCTCCTGGAAACCCACACCGACCCGCGCGACATTACATTCGACGAGGAAGGCTACCCTCACGGTCTGACGGGCAGCAAACTCACAAAGGAAGAATACGAGTTTAGCCAGACCAAGGCTCTAACCGGTTTCGACTCTGACTCGGGGATGACGATGCTTCGCATCGGCAGCATGAATCTCATGCTCCACGGCATCGCCACTCCGAACTTCCGTTACACGGATACTCTTTCCAAAGCTTTCAACGAAGAGCGCGCCTACGACGTGGTTCTCGCAAATCCGCCCTTCAAAGGTGCAATCGACTCGGCAGATGTGAACCCGACGCTGCCCGTCAAGTGCAAGAAAACCGAGATTCTCTTCCTGCACCTTTTCCTACGCCTGCTTGAAAATGGCGGGCGTGCCGCCGTCATTGTTCCCGACGGGGTGCTGTTTGGCTCCTCCAACGCCCACGTCGAAATCCGCAAGGAACTGATCGAGAAAAACCGTCTCGATGGTGTCGTCTCCATGCCCTCGGGTGTCTTCCGGCCTTATGCAGGCGTCTCCACCGCTGTCCTCCTCTTTACCAAAGGCGGCACGACGGAGAAAATCTGGTTCTATGACATGGAGCACGACGGGTATTCACTTGACGACAAACGCCAGAGGGTCACCGAGAACGATATCCCCGACCTGCAGGACTGCTGGGCTCACCGCCGAGATGCAAAATT
>JBEKUP010000099.1:0-13129 GCA_049514915.1 Occallatibacter sp.
TACCCCGGGTTGATTCCAAGTATCTCGATCTTCATCGTCGATCCTCGTTGTTCTGCAATCACAGGCTCGGATGGTGGGCGCTGCAGGATTCGAACCTGCGACTTCCACCGTGTGAAGGTGGCACTCTACCGCTGAGTTAAGCGCCCTGAAAAGGGGACGGGAAAAGCCGCGCCAATGGGGCATCCCATGGGTTAGAGTAACACCAGCGAGGCTTTACGGCCAACTGCTGCGCTGAACCCGGGCGCGCCGCCGGAGCCCTCAACAACTCACCATGTTTTGGAGAGCCAGATCGACCCGCGCCGCCGACTTTCCCCCTGATGGGGAGGGTGCGCTGCGACCAATTGCCGACCTTTCAGGGGTTGAGCGAGGCGGCGGAGGGTTTGGGAAATCTCCCCATGTGGCCTACGGGCAGGCGAGGTTTGCCGAACGGGCTGCCGGCCTGGGGCGGGAACCCGGCCCCAAAGACCCCGCAATGGGCGCTGCGAACCCGGAAACAGGGGACAAACCGGGTCGGGAGAGTGTCAAAACGGGCCGCGAAAGTGCGCAAAATACGCAACCTTCCGGCGCGGATGGGGTTGGAGAAGATATGGCGACCCTGGTCCTGGACAACACGGCTCTGGGAGCGGGTACGGCTTCACGGCCGGACTCAAGACCGGAGAATATGGCGGGCGGGCTGGACCCTGCGAGCGACGCGGCGGTTATGCTGCGGGTGGCCGCGGGCGATGAAGCCAGCTTTAACTACCTGGTGCAGAAATATCACCGGGCAATGATCCACTTTCTCTTCAGGATGGTGCGCAACCAGGCCATTGCGGAAGAGCTGGCGCAGGAGGTTTTTCTGCGCGTTTACCGCTCGCGGGAGAGCTACCGAGCGGAGGCGAAGTTTACCACGTGGCTTTATCGGATTGCGACCAACCTGGCGGTGAACAATGCGCGCGATACCCGGCACGAGCGGGCGGCACAGACTCTCTACCTGGACGCGCCGGATGAGGAGACGGGGACGACTCCCGACGTGGCGGATGATGAGCCGAGCGTAGAGCAGCACCTGATGCGCGATGAGCGGATGGCCGCGATTCGCAAGCACGTGATGGCGCTGCCGGAGCGGCAGAGGATGGCCGTGCTGATGCATAAGTACCAGGGGATGGATTACCGGCAGATTGGAGAGGTGTTGAAGTTGAGCGAGTCGGCGACCAAGTCGCTGCTGTTCAGGGCCTACCAGACGCTGCGGGATAAGTTGAAGGAATTTGTGTAAGTGAAAAGAAGCCGGGCAACACCGGCAGAAGTGGGGTGAGAGATGGAAACGATGAAGAAGAGTTGCTCCGGGATGGAAACGAAACTGGCAGAGATGCTGCTGGATCCCGAACGTGTGCCGGCCAAGGTTCAGGCTCATGTGGACGAGTGCGCGGGCTGCCGCGAGGAGTTGGCGGAGTTGCACGCGACGATGGAGCTGATGGATGGCTGGGAAGCCCCGGAGCCGAGCCCCTACTTTCTAACGCGGCTGGACGCGCGGATGCGCGACGAGCGCGCAACGGCGCCGGCGAACTGGCTGGAACGCTTGCGCGCTCGCATGACTTATGGACCTTCAATGCATGTGCGGCCGCTGGCTGCTATGGCGCTAACAATAGTGTTGCTGGTGGGCGGCGGAGCTTATCTGGATGTGACGAATTGGGATACTTCCGCTACTCCGCCGCCGCAGACTGCCGTGGTGCATGATTTGCAAACGATGGACAACAACGCGCAACTGCTGGATCAGTTGGAGACGATGTCGACTACCAACAGTGAAAACGGAGACTGATTAGCCCGCTTTTTGAGAGGGCCGTAGTGGGAGTTGGGAAACGTGAGCAGGGGAAGACACAATGCGGAGCGGATGCACCGCGCGGCTTTGGCTGCGCTGGTGGCGCTGTCGCTTTGTGCTCCGACTGCCTGGGCGGGAGGGCAGCATGCTGCTGCTCCCGCAGGCCACCCGGCTGCTGCGCGGCGGGCTGAAGGGGCACGGGCTCAGGCTCCGAGGCAGCAGCCCGGCAGGTCGCAGACTCAGGTCAGGCCCAACACGCAAATGCAAGGGAGGACGCCAGGCGGTGTCGTTCAGCGGCCCGGTTATCCGGGAGCTGCGTATCCTAATGCGGGATACGCACGGCCGGGATATCCTGCTGGCGCCGCGCCGGGGTCTGCTTACCGTGCCACGCCGTATGCAGCGCAGGCTCGACCATATACCTATCCGGGCGCGGCGCCTGCGGGGCATTTGGGCGACTGGCTCAATCAGCACCGCAATCTTCCGGTGCAGGACCAGGAACGGATTCTGCGCAACGACCCGAGCTTCAGGCGGCTTCCGGCGAGCGAACAGGACCGGCTGGTGCAGCAGCTGCACCATGTGAACCAGTTGCCCGAGGAACAACGGCAGCGACGCTTGGCGCGCAATGAGATTCTGGAGCATATGTCGCCGCAGGAGCAGATGCGGGTTTATAACTCCATGAACCGATTGAATGCGTTGCCAGCTGACCGAAAGGCGCTGTTGGGAAGCGCGTTTCGGGATTTGCGCGCGGTTCCGATGGATCAACGGGCGACGGTGCTGAACTCGAGCCGCTACCAGAACACATTCAGCCCGGAGGAACGGGGCATCCTATCGGATGTTTTGCGCGCGGAACCTTACGAACCGGCGCGGTGACGGCAGTGGAAACTGAAAGACAAAGAGGCAGTGGAGAGTTTTTCCGCTGCCTCTTTGCTTGTGGTCTGAATTTGCCGGTCGGCCTATTTGCCGATGACGAGGATCTGGAATGAGCCGGGAATCATGGGTGGGCGAGGGGTGCGGGCCCAGGCTGGGGCGCCGGGCGGCGGAGGTGTTGCGAGCGCAGCGGGTGTGGGTCCGTATTCCGCGGTGATAGTGAGGATATTGCCGGTCTTGGTGTCGAGGGTGAGCACCTTGGCGCGGGCGGGGGTAGGCACGGTCTGCTCCACGATGAAGCTGGTGGGCGAGTTCTCCTTGACCACGGTGAGCGTGCCATCTCCGGCGGAGGCGAAGGCTTCCATCGTGTCGGGGTTGAATGTTGCCCCATCGCACCCGTTGCCGATGGGAAGATCGGTGATGATGTGGCCGTCCATCGCCGAAAGAATGATCATGTTCTTCTTGTCACGGCAAGCGGCGAAGAGAATGTTGTTCTTCGCATCGAGAGCCAGGCCGGCGCAGCCGCCGCCTTTGCTCGAAATGTCGTATTTGCCGATCAACTTGATGGTGTTCGCATCGATGACGGCAATAGCGTCCTTGTCTTCAATGTCTACGTAGATTTTGCCGTGGCCGTCGGTGACTGCCTGCTCGGGCGCGCCGCCGATGTCGATGGTGCCGAGGATGGAACCATCCTTGTCGTCGAGAACGGTGATGTTGGGCTCGGAGTGGCTGAGGATATAGAAGTGGTGATTGTAGGCGTCGTTGAGGTAGCCGTCGGGATTGCCCTGGACGTCGATCTTCTTGAGGATGCCGAAGTTTTTGGAGTCGAACATGGTGACGGGTTTTGAGGTGGCAAATCCGTGTCCGGTTGCTGTGTCGACGGCGCCGCCATGCGCACTGGTTCCCGGGATGTCTCCAAGCTGCTGAAGGGTGTCGAGATTGAAGACGCCGATATGCCCGGTGGGTCCGGAGCGGGCTACATAGAGGTTGCGGCCATCAGGATCCGCAGTGACGTAATCGAATCCGCCATCGCCACCGACGAGCTGAATCTTGAGGACCTTGTAGGGGCCGGCGTCCTGTGCATGAGCGAGGCCCACAAACGAAACCAGCGCTGCGAGTGTTGCAACGGCGAGCGGCTTGCAGTTCATAGTCGTATCTCCATTAAGGGAATTCGCGGGTCAAGAATCTGCCCGGAGCATTCTGAGTCGAAGATTGACTCATGCTCAATCCCGAGATTGAGGATACACTTTGCAGCCTTAAGGTTGGGTTAATGCCGCACGGATCAAAAGAGATTGCCTGCTACCTGCTCGGCTGCGGTGTAAATCTTCGCTTTGAGGGCATCGCGGTTGAGGATGGGATCGACCTTGAGGGTGCTGGCGATGGTGATGGTGAAGACCTGGTCGCGCACTCGCCCCACAACGCGCTCTCCCACACCTCCTTTGCGATCATCTGCCGTGCACACGAGCGCCTCATTGCCGATGGCCTTGATGGGCGTGACATCGGCCCCGCAAACCTCGGCAATGGCAGACATGCGCTGATGAGGTTCGGGCGCAATTTCAACGGTGATGCGAAGAGTGCGGGTGACACCCGTTTCCTGTTGCGTGAAGGTGCAGACGGTCGGCTGGCCCGCGGCCGCATCCGTCGTAATGCCTACTGCGTCTCCTCCAAGCAGGCCCCCGGCGGTGGCCTCGTTGAGCCATGGGCAGTTGTTGGTTGCATGGCCTACTGCAGGCAACGTGAAAAAGCTAACTCCCAGAACGAGTGGCACGAGTTTCCGCGAAATGTTGACCTTACGGACCGTGTTACTTACCATTTTGCGGTCCTCCCGCATCGGTCATCAGGTCGGAATGCATGTGCCACGGAATGCTTTCTGTCGATATCTCCGGATGGTCACGAAGATAATTCAGAGAGTAAGTGGGCGCACCCGGATCCACCTTCTTATCGATAAACATCGCCTGTTGCTTCGCGGCTTCCTCGGGCTTGCCCATGCGGCGGTAGAGGATGGATAAGTTGTAGTGGGCCACGAGGTCGTCGGGGTCGATTTGTTGGAGCGCTTCAAACTGCTCCAGCGCGGCCGTCTCGTTTTTCTGCTGGTAGTATGTGATGCCGAGTTCGCGGCGTGCGTCGCGGGACTGCGGGAACATCTCCACCACCTTGCGGAAGTCGCCTATTTCCTTCTGTGTATTGCCCGCGCGCCTCTGCAGCAGCCCATCGTAATAGAGAGCCCGCGCGCTGTTGGGATCGATTGCGAGCGCCCTGCGAATGGCGCCACGCGCCGACTCGTATTTTTCCCACACAATCTCGGTGAGGCCGATGTTGGTGTAACCATCCGCATAGTCGGGACGTAACTTGACTACCTCGTGAAATGCCTGGACCGCTTCCATGTATTGGAACTGGTCAAGCAAGGCGATGCCGAGATTGTTCCAGCGCATCCAGTCCTGATTGTCGCCCGGTTCCGCCGGTTCCGGCTTGTTCTCGCCGATCTTCAGTACCCGGGTCCGAGATGCAATTTCCACGAGAGGATAGGCGGGGTGATCGCCTTTGCCGAAGATGTTGTCTAGATAACTCTGGCGCAGATGGCGGTAGTTCACCTTCGCCGTAACACTTACGTCGCCACTTATATCAGCCGGCAGACGGAACTGGTAACGCACCAGGACCGAGCGGCCCGCCTGCACGGTGTTGTCGTAGGCAACGGAGTGGATCGTCCAGACTTTGTGATTGTCGGCAAACTCGCCCTCATTGGTTACGGGACGGTTTGTGAAGCTGTGAGCGCGCGGGTCAAGCAAGCCGTCTGGCTTGAGGAATCCGCTGTGATAAATTTCCTTGCCGTTGGCATCCTTCACCGTGAACTCAACCCAGGCCTCGTACAGATCGCGAACCTCCGGGATCAGCGAGTGGCCGATGTTCTTGTTCTGTATGACGACGAAAGCAGTGACCACATCGGTCGGCGCGAGCGCAAACGATGCCTTGCCCAACGGAGCAATCAGCTTCGGGTTACCATCCTTTGTAACTTCCCCGGCCTTTTCGAGGCCGAAGATATCGACGTTCAGATAGTCGCCAGAGCGTAAAAATGCGATGGTCTTATTCAGTTGTTCATCGAAGCCGTAGTAGAACGGGACTGCGGTATTGCCGGCCAGCCAGCGGTGGGAGGCCAGGGTGCCGTTCTTAGCGCCGTAGTCGGGCAGCGAAATGGCGTTGCGCTTCATGTGGCATCCCTGGCAGGTGGTGAAATCCGCGGTATAGAAAGACAGCGGATTGCGCTGCGAAAACTTGGATTGCTGCCATTCGTCGTAAGTGGTAAAGGCTCGAATGAACTTGTAATCGTTGAGTGTCGCGGGGAGATTCGCCTTGTGGCAGGAAGCGCAAAACTCAGGCGTGTGCAGTAAGTCGCGCATGACCGCCTTGGAATGACGTTCGGGATGACGAAGAATCATGTCAAAGGGAACTTCGCCGGGGATGCGCTCTCCGTTCTCGTCGACGGTAACTGCCGGAACTCCCATTTTGAGACTTCCATTGCCGTTCGTGGAGTCAATACTTAGAACGGAATGGCAGGTGGTGCAGGTTAGCCCGTCGGAATCGAACTTGGCGCGATCGATCTTGGAGTCTTCAGTAAGAGCCGCACCCAGCACGCCGATTGGGTTATGGCAGCTATCGCAGTGGCGCGCGAACGCGATGCCACGCGTCTGGTCGCGGATAAGTAGATTCACGCTGGTCCGATAAAACGGCGTCCGGAAGGCGTTCGAGTGCAATGCCTGACGCCATTGACTGTAGGCTTCCTGGTGGCATGTGCCGCAGTATTCCGCGCTTGGGTAGGCACCGGGCTGAAGGAATCCATCGCCTTGTACTTGAATGTTACCCGGCTCGTAGGGGTTCTTTGGCCCGTAGTGGAAGTTATAACTCGGAGTAACTTCGGCGTTGTACTCTTTGCGGTCTGCTGCAACTGCCTGCTCAGCCTTGGCCTTCCATCTTGCAACGGCCTCACGCTGGACCGGAGTATCTTCCAGAGGCGGCGCACCCTTTGGCCTGGGAGTGTACGCGGGCGGCGGAGTCAGGTTCGACGATTCCTGCTGCGCTACGGCCCACTGAGGCCAAACCGAACCAACTACGGTTCCCGCCAGCAAAAGACCGGCAATCGTGATTTTTCGGGTCACTATCATTCTCATGCGCGTTCCAGTTGAGAATCTCCCCCCTTGGAAGGAAAGGCTCTTCCTATCGTATTCTTTCTGATTATTTCCCCGAATGCATGCCGGACGCATTTCCGGACGCACGATCGGAAGCGATGGTGTCATACACACTCGCCACCAGCCCTTTGCCTTCTTCGATTGCATAGTAACGATCAACGCCGGGAAGCGTATAAGTTTCCTTGTTGCCGTCGGACCAGCTAATCTCGACCTTGTCCACGACTGTTGCAGTGCCCAGACCGTAGTGCAGGCGGAAATCGTTCGACGACTCAAAACTACCGCCGCTCATGACATCGCCGCGCTGACGGACGCCACCGGCGGTAAGGTAGACAGTGGAGCCGACCGCATCGCGCGGGCTCTTTGGACCGCCAATGAGCATGAGGCCGACCCAGTGGTTGTGATCGTCATTCACGTTCTTGAGCAATACCGGGGTGTGGTCGAGGCAGTTGATGACAACATCGATTTTTCCGTCGTTGAACAGGTCGCCGAAGGCCGCTCCACGCGCTGGAATTACGTCGGCAAGGCCCGTGCCCAGTACCGGCGGCATAACTTCAAACTTCTTGCCGTGATCCAAGTTATGAAACAGGAGCGGCCGCTCAGCAAATGAGGTACCCCAGTCGTGTTGATCGACCTGGGGATAGACATGGCCGCTGACAAACATCAGATCTTTCCAGCCGTCATTGTCGTAGTCGAAGAATTGAGTGCCCCAGCTGAGAAATGGATAGGTGGCTTCGGCAATGCCCATCTGTGGCGTGATATCGACAAAATTACCATCGCCGTCGTTCCTGTAAAGGGTCTTGTAATCGTCAGAGAATGTGGTTGTGTAGAGGTCTAACTTGCCGTTGTTGGCGTAGTCGCCCACGGCGAGGCCCATGGCGGCTGTTTCGCGCGCGTCCTGGTTCAGCGCGAAGCCGGAGTAGAAGCTTGCATCCTGAAATGTGCCGTCGCCCTTGTTGAGATAGAGATAGTTGGGCGATGAGTCATCGGTGACAAGCAGATCGACTTTGCCGTCGTTGTCGATGTCGACAAAGGTCGAGGAGAATCCGTAGTAGCGGCGCTTGTCTTCCACGCCTGCCTTGACGCTGACATCGGTAAATGTGCCGTCGCCATTGTTGTGGAAGAGATGGTCAGGCTCGCCCTGCAGGCCGCGCGGCCCGCACATGGTTTGTGCGCCACGGAAGGAGCAGTTGGCATAACCGACTGCCTGCGATCCGGCCAATGGCATTTTGCCCATGTCCCAATGAATGTAGCCAGGGACGAAGAGGTCGAGGCGGCCGTCGCCATCGTAATCGCCGAAGCTGGGACCGGTGGACCAGTTGCCGAGAGTGACGCCCGCGGCCTCCGCCATATCGGTAAACGTTCCGTCGTGGTTGTTGTGATAGAGGCGGTTCTTGCCGTAGTTGCCCACATAGATATCGGGCCAGCCGTCGTTGTCATAATCTCCAACCGCACAGCCGAATCCCCACCTGTCATTTGTTACACCGGCAATGCTGGCAACATTCGTGAATGTGCCGTCGTGATTGTTATGGAAGAGCGCGGCGTGCGGCGCTTCGGCTTTGCCGTCAAGCGCTTCATAGGTGGAACCATTGACAAGGAAGATGTCGAGCCAGCCATCGCGGTCGTAGTCTAGAAGACAGGCGCCCGAGCCGATGGTCTCGAGGATGTAGGGCTTCTGCGGCGTGCCCATTTTATGGTGCCAAGTGGCGAGGCCGGACTGCTGGGAGATGTCCTTGAAGATTACGGGGCCGTCCTTGACGAAGCCGCCAGCGGTGATGGGGCGGTGCTCCGAATCAAGGACAGGGGCGAAGACGCCTGCTGTGGCAGAACCACCTTGTTGCGGACCGACGCTGGCAGCGGCGCCGCCACCATAAAGCGGCGGCTGGGCAGGGACTGTGCTCTGGGCAATCGCAATCAGGCTGCCGGCGGCGAACAAAAGTCCCACGACATTTACGGACGATCGGAGTGGTCCGGTGATCCAGAATTTGCAAATCAAGATTTGGCCTCAAAGGAAAGGGGAAATCGGCTAACCCAAGAATTGTCTTCCAAGCGTGGGACGGTTGTCACCCATCTTTTGGATTAGACGGCGGCCTGCCTTGAGAGTGAAATGTACACGTTTCGCTACGGTTTGAGTTGGAGCGGGGCGCGGAGGCGGACATCTCTGGAGGAAGCGCCTATCTGGATTTCGAAGGTGCCGGGGTCGGCTACCCAGCCTTTGTTTTCGGGGCTCCAGTAGGAGAGGGCGGCGCGGTCGAGGGTGAAGGCGACGGTCTTGGTTTTGCCGGGCTGCAAGTCAACGCGCTGAAAGCCCTTTAGCTCATGGATGGGGCGATCGATTTTGGAGTGGCCGTCATGGATGTAGAGCTGAACGACTTCGGCGCCGGGGCGGGAGCCGGTATTTTTGACCTGCAGCGTGGCCAGGAATTGATCCGAAAGGACCTTGCCGGCGAATTCTTTCCGGTGAGCCACCCTCAAATCGCTGTATGCAAATGTTGCGTAGCTGAGACCGAAGCCGAAGGGGAAAGCGGGTTCGACGTTCTTTGTGTCGTAGTAGCGATAGCCGACGTAGATGCCTTCGGCGTAGTCCACCTTGAGGTTCTGGCCGGGATAGTTGGAGGCGGCGGGGGAGTCTTCGAATCGCTTCGGCATCGAGACGGGGAGTTTACCAGAGGGGTTTGCGTCGCCGAACAGGATCGACGCAAGAGCATGGCCGCCTTCCTGGCCGCCGTACCACATATCGAGCAGCGCCGGGGTCTGGTCGATCCATCTGGTCAAAGTGACGGGGTCGCCGGTGTTGAGGACGACGATGGTGTGGGGATTAGCCTTTTCGACAGCTTGAATCAGGTCGTCCTGGCCGGCGGGGAGATCCATTGTTTTGACGTCGAAGCCTTCGCTTTCGAGCTTGGGATAGCGGCCGACGACGACCACGGCGATGTCGGCTTTTGCGGCGGCATCGACGGCCTCACCGAAGGATTTGGCGCGGGCTTCGGGGGTGTCCTGCACGGGGTCTTCCTTTTCCATTGAGACGCCGAGGGCGTAGGTGATTTGGATTGATTGGCCGGCGCGCTCCTTGATTCCGTCGAGCGGGGCGATGGCGTACTTGGGCTTGACGAGGGAGCTGCCACCGCCGCCGGTTCGCGCTACAGCGGCATTGGGGCCGATGACCGCGATGGAATGCAGCTTGTGCACATCGAGCGGCAGCAGGTTGCCGGTGTTTTTCAGGAGGACAATGCCTTCCGTCGCGCCTTGCAATGCCACTGCGCGCTGTGCCGGCGTATCGACTTCGCCGCCGCCGAGGTGGGGATGATCGAAGATGCCACTTTCGAAGATGACGCGGAGGATACGGGTTACGTTGGCGTCGATGGTGGACTCGGTGATGGTTCCGGCTTTTACTTCGGCGAGGACTTTGTCAGCTGTGAGCCAGCCTACGCCGCTACCTGTGGCCTGAAGCTGGCCGGTGTTGAGCCAGGACCGCATGGGCGAACCGCCCGGCATTTCGAGATCCATGCCAGCGTTGACGGTCGCAGCCGTCGAGTAGGTGCTGCCCCAGTCGGAGACAACAAACCCCTTGAAGCCAAATTCTTTTTGAAGAATGCCGGTGAGGAGGTCAGGATTCTCAGCGCAATGAATGCCGTTGAGCTTATTGTAGGCGGACATGACGGTCCATACACCGGCTTCCTGCACGCCGGCTTTAAAGGCGGGGAGATAGATTTCGTGGAGCGTGCGCTCGTCGACGTGCGCGTCGATGCGATGGCGCTCGAACTCTTCGTTGTTGGTGTCAAAATGCTTGAGTGAGGGGATGACGCCCTCGCCCTGCACACCCTTGATGTAAGCCACGGCCAGCTGCGAGGTGAGGTAGGGGTCTTCGCCGTAGCCTTCGAAATTGCGACCCCATAGCGGCACGCGGTTGATGTTGACGGTGGGGCCTAGAATCATGTCGCGGCCCAGCGCTTTCACCTCCTGGGCAATGGCCTGGCCTTCTCGCTGGACGAGCTCGCGATCCCATGTAGCGGCCATGGCTACGCCCGAAGGAAAGCTGGTGGTGAGAACCTTGGCTGGGTTGCCGGCGGAGTTGGTGATTGCGGAGCTGCCCGCCCAGGAACGCACGCCAAGAGGGCCGTCGGCCATTTTGATGGCGGGAATTCCGAGGCGCTCGACTGGAGTGGATTCCATCCAGCCAGAGCCTGCGAGCATGGAGGCTTTCTCTTCGAGGGTCATGCGGCTGAGCAGGTCGGCAACGCGTTTCTCGGTGGAAAGATTGGCGTCCTTGTAAGGCGCATCGGCTGGCGGAGTTTGTTGCGCGAAGGCTCCGATGACCACGGGCAGGCTGCTTGCGATAAAAAGGACGACCGACAACCGGTAGAAATGATTACGAGGTATGCGCATCAGGAGCCTCCATGGAACTGAGCTTTCGATCTTCCAACTGTGCGGGCTGAACCTCGCATTCTCGACGCGAGGTTTGCCGGCTTTTTCAGTCGTTGGAATTGTATAGCGGAACTGGCAAGGTCATTTGTTGGGAATGACGAGGTTGCGAAAGATCTTCCAGCTCCCGTCCGGCTGTTGCTGCCAAACGGTGAGGTATTTGTCGATCAATTTTTTGCCGTCGGCATAGGTCGCCTCGGCCTGACCCCATTCATAGGCGAAGCTTCCCTGCTGCGTCGATCCCCACGATGTAACGACAGCAGTGCGCGCTTTCCCAAGGCTCGCGAGCTGGGTCTTCATGTGTTGCCTAATTTGAAGCTTTCCTTTGAAACACTCTCCGGAGGGGCCGCAATCCACGGCTTCATCTGTGTAGGTTGCCAGGATCATATCGATGTTGCCGCTTTTGACTCCATCGATCCAGGCCTGATTCCCGGCATCTATTCCAACTCTGGCCGAAGCAGAGGCAGGGAGGCTTTGTGCATTGTCTGCGGGCGAGACAAGAGCAAAGGCGGCGAGCAGCAGAATGAAGGGTTTCATATTTGGAAATCTCCTTGTCGCGATTGTGTGCACCGAATGCGGGGATTGTCTACTCGCGGTTCAGATTCAGAGGCAGGGAGGCACCGTCTGATTCTTTATCGGGAGCGAAGAGGAGCCAACCTGCTCCGGCGGCGATGAGCACGAATCCAAGGATGTCGCGGAGGCCCACTTCCGGGCGAAAGAGCGCTATGCCGAAAAGGGCTGTCATGAGCGGGGCGATGACGAAGCGCGTGGTCATGCGGATGGCGGACATGCGCGGCATGAGCCAGAAGAATAAGAGCAATGCTGGAAGGCCTACGGCGCCGGACCATGCCAGCTCTGGCCCGATTCCGCGAAGAGTCCAGGCATCCCTTTCGAGGAACGGGCCGAGCGTTGCAAAGCTGACCAGCACTGTGATGCCGGCAATGGCCGCCGTGGTGGTTATCGGCGTTTCCGTGGCTGCCTTTACTGCGAGGCAATTGACGGCTCCGATGCCGGCCGCGGCCAACACAATTGCGCCGAATGCGATTGCGGCGGCGATGGAGTTGGGGACGTCCGCGGGGAAGATGCAGAGGGTTCCACCGACGACGAGGAGAGCGGCGATGAGGGCGCCTCTTCGCTCCTGGCCAGTGATGCCTGAAATGTGTGGTTCAAAGACGACTGTGAATACCGGGACTAGAGAGAAAAGCGCGACGCGTGTCAGTTCAGAAACACCTTGATTGGAGAGGGACACGAGCAATGCGGGCGCGACGAACAAACCCAAGCCGATCAGGAATGCCAAGTAGAGCTGCCGGCCTAGAGGCCATTTTGTTCCCTTTGCAATAGCTAACAGGGATGCCGTGATTGTCAGCAATCCGAAGGACAACGCCTCTTTCTCCAGGGGTGGAAGTGAAACTGCAGCCGATGCCGGGAGCAGATCGATGCGGAGAGAGCCCAGGGACCATAAGAAGCAGAGGAACAGCAAGCCCGCCACCGGGGCCGCTTTAACCGCGTGCGTTCGGGACCATTTCCCTGCCATGCTTTCGATCAGAACACATCGGGTCAGGCTGGCTTTGATGATGCGGACTGTGTGCTCTTTCCAAGGCGATGGATGACCACTTAAACTGGCCGCATGGCACTGGAATTCACAACTTCGTATATTCAGGATTCGGTGGCGGTCTTCCGCTATTACAAGCGGCTGGCTGAGCGCGCCATGGAGCAGGTAAGCGAGGAGCAGCTGTTCGTGGCGCTGGACGATGAGGCGAATTCGATTGCCGTGATTGTGAAGCACATGACGGGCAACATGCGCTCGCGATGGACGGATTTTTTGACCGCCGACGGGGAGAAGCCGGACCGCAACCGCGATGGCGAATTC
>JBEKUP010000100.1:0-12633 GCA_049514915.1 Occallatibacter sp.
CGCGCGGCTTCGGAGCTTGTAAAGCCTAACCGTGCGGGGGCGGGGGAAAATACGCTGGCTGAAAGCTGCATGGCTTCTCAAAGATATAATTTCGGCATGGCTCTGAAAGAGGTTATTGCACTCATTGATGCGGAGATCGCGACGCTCAGGAAAGCCCGCGCGCTCCTCGCTGCCGGTTCAGCGGTCACCGTAGCGAAACGGAAGGCCGGCAGACCGCCAAAGGTGCAGCCTGGCACTGCGACGATCCCAAAACGCAAGAAGAAACGCAATCTGTCGCCGGAGGGCCGCGCACGCATCGCGGAAGCAGCCAGAAAACGTTGGGCCTCTCAAAGGAAGGCCGCCAAGTAAAGGCATTTGAACAGGCGGCACGAACCGGCCCTTGGGGATCAGCATCGACATCGGGATTGCCAGCGATTCAGGTGCTGGCCGATCATTGGAGGATCGGGATGGACCTCTCCGTGTGGTGAGGACAACTAGGGCTCAATCCAGGGTCTGCTGGGATACATCGGCGAATGCCAGGCGACTTCTCGGTGCAAGTTTTGGTTGGACAACTGGAAATATCCGATCCGAACGCCTCCATGAAGGTGATTATTGAGATTTGAGCAGACTTCCCGAACGGCGCAAAGGATGCAATGAAGAGCGCAGTGTCTGAGAGCGTCAACAACTTCGGCGTGAAGAGCCCAGATTGATAGTGAAAGAAAGGCGCGGGGAATGAAGCTGGCCAGCATCCAAGTTGAAAACTACCGGAGTATCGTTAGGACCCAAACACTGAATCTTGACGAACATTTCACGGTCATTCTAGGGCCTAATAATGAGGGCAAGTCAAATCTCCTACGAGCAATTGTCCTAGCGATGAAATGTTTGAGCGTTTTCCGGTTTCCCGCGCGTCCACAATTTCAAGCGAAGGAGGACAGCTTCGTTCGGTTACAGAGAGACGCCTTTGTATGGGAGGATGATTTCCCGCGAAGCCTCCAGAAAGACGACCAAGATGGACAAACCATACTTTCTCTAAACTTCAAGCTTACAGAGAAGGAACGCACAGCTTTTAAGACACACTGCGGTAGCGAGATCAATGGAAATCTACTGCTTGAGATACGCGTCGGATCGCGCGGAGCGCAGTTCAAGGTTAGGAAACCCGGTCGTGGTGGTAAAGCCTACGAAAAGATCAGCAACAAAATTGCCCTGTTTGTAAGTCAAAATTTCAGTTTTGAGTACATACCTGCGATCAGGCCAGAAGAATTATCGCTGGAAGTTGTTGGAAACCTTCTTGAGCGTGAACTGGAAAACTTATCTTCAGACAAGAAATACCAAGAGGCATTAAAGACGATCGATGATCTTCATAGGCCAATATATGCCCGCCTTGAAGCCACTGTTCAAGAGCAACTCAAAAAATTGTTGCCTACCATAAGGAAGGTCAAGATATCTCCTTCGCAAGGACCTACATATCGGGGACGCTTTCGTTTACCTCAACTTATTATTGATGACGGGACTGAAACAACACTCGAAGCCAAGGGCGATGGCATTAAGAGCCTCGCAGCTATTTCCTTGATGAGGGCTACAAAGGCAGGAGGGAAGGCCGGAAGCTTAGGGAACCTCTGCGCAGGTTCCTGCTTTCTTAGTGGCGAATCAGGTGTGGCTGATTTTTAACGGTCTCGAACAAAAATCGCTCGAAATAGCTGTCCGCCAGCTTGTTTTGGTGGTCTCTGAAGGCGTTTTCCGGCCTCGGGAGACACTACGCCCCTTGAGGGGCCAACCGGTTGCGGTGTTGGTATAGATTCACCAACGCGAAGGCCGCACACAGCCACTCATGGTTCTTCTTCAAACCCCGGTAGCGCACTTTGATAAATCCGAAGACGCGCTTCAAGATGCGGAACGGATGCTCCACCTTTGCCCTAACTTTGGACTTGGTCTTGTTCTTGCGCTTGCCCTCTTCGTCCACATAATTCTTGAACTTGGTCCGGCGATTGGTCATATCCTGCGCAGCGGGAGCGGCCTCATGAATCGCTTCTGTTTGCCCTTGATAGCCCGCGTCTCCCCATACCTTCTTCTCTTCGCCGTGCAGCAAGTCGGGCAACATATGCGCATCGGCCACGCTGGCTGCCGTAGTGATTACCGAATGCACCACAACCTCCTTGCTATCCACGCCGATATGCGCCTTGGCTCCGAAATACCACTGCTGTCCCTTCCGGGTCTGGTGCATCGCAGGATCGCGCTCCCCGGTCGAGTTCTTCGTCGAACTGGGTGCGTTGATCAGCGTTGCATCCACGATGGTTCCAGTGCTGATGCGGATGCCCTTGCTATCCAGATAGAGATTCACCGTATCGAGCATCTTGCCGCATAGTTCGTGTTTCTCCAGAAGATGGCGGAAGCGAAGGATCGTGGTCTCGTCGGGGGCCGCAGCCAAGCCCAGATCGACTCCGGCGAAGCGGCGCAGGGCCGGCGAGTCATAGAATGCCTCTTCCATCCCGGGGTCGGAAAGATTGAACCACTGCTGCAGGAAGTAAGTCCGCAGCATGATCGCGAGGCCCACCGGCTGCCGGCCGTTGCCCGCCTTGGGGTAATGAGGTTCGATAAGCGCCAACAACGCCGACCACGGCACCACCTGTTCCATTTGGTCTAGAAACAGCTCTCGCTTGCCCTTACGACCAAACTTCTCAAAACTCGCCTGGGACGCCAGTGTTTGTTGCCGCATCGCGCTCACCCTCTACTTATCATTTTATCCAAGCAGAGTGCGGTGTTGGGTACTTGTGCAGAGTCTCCTTAGTCGTCGCAATTGAAGAGCCGGAATCGCATCTCCATCCAGGGGCTACGCGCCAGCTTGCGACAGTCTTGCACGAAATGGCCGCTGAGCATCAAGTTATCATTACAACGCATAGCCCTTTGCTTGTCGCAAGAAATACTTTAGGGGCTAATATCATTGTTTCCAAGTCCAAGGCAACTCCAGCGGATTCGATCAAGGCCATCCGTGATTCCCTTGGCGTTCAGGTGGGCGATAACTTAACCCAGGCAGAATATGTGATCCTCGTTGAAGGAAAAACCGATATTCAGATTTTGACTTCACTGTTTATTAATCGGTCCCAGGAGTATAGCGACTTGCTTGGAAAAGGAATAGTCGTTTTTGATGATCTGGGAGGTACCGGAAATATCGCTTATAAAATCTCTTCTCTCAGTCAGGCGATAACAACCCAAATCCTAATTACAGATGATGACAAGGCAGGGCGCGAGGCCGACAAAAAGGCAGGGCAGGCTGGCCTATATGAAAAATACAGGTTCGGATGGAAACGCCCCGCTATGTCATTCCGTTCAACCGAACTGGAAGACATGATCGACCCCGATCTCTATTGGAATACCTTGCAGAAGGATCTTGGCGTGAATCTTGATAAAGCAACATTCTTGGGTTCACAGGATAGCTGGTCGGACCGAATGAAGATTACTTACGAAGCCGGAGCGAAGCGTTGGAGTGCATCAATCGAAAACAACATGAAAGCTACAATCGCTGATCTTGTTTCGAAATTACCGGATAACGCAGTTGCAAAGCAATGGTCATCGCTTGTTAATAACATGCTTTCTGCCATTACAGCGCTGATAAGCACAAAGGATACAGCTTAAGCAGAGCCATGATTGTCCATGTCCATTTCAGTCGTGACCGCAGCGAACTTCACGGGGCTGGGATCATCGGTTATGCAATCAAACGGATTTGCCATATGGCCTGGGTCCAAAATCCTCGAAGGTCGTCCGCTTTTCATCCAGGTCTGGTTGGATCAACCTGCCAGAGCTGAAAATCCCTCATGCGTTTTGTCTGGCTGTGGTTCAGCGCGAGAAATTTCTTTTCGGAACTTCCCATTCGTCGAGAATCAGCCCATCTGTTCCGTGTTGGACAATTCGATATTGTGAGCATGGGCCATACAGAAGCCCTTTTCTATAGCGGCATGATTGAGCCGCCCTCACGAACATCTTCGACAGGCTGGACGATGTTCGCCTTGAGATATCAAGCGTAACCGAACGGTCTATACTTCCATGTAACGCTTGAATCAGGATTTAGTGTGCAATGAGACTGGTTAAGAACACAGGCACGGACCGTGTGATCGACGAATTGCGCGGGATGTTGCTACCCCCGTCCTCCCTCGATTTAGCCTCTTCCGAATTCTCCCTCTTCGCCTACGCGGAAGTGCGCGATTTGCTGGATAAACTCGACGGCTGCCGCATCGTGCTTCCGAATGCCGGAGGAGAAGAATTGGGGCTGACCGGGTCGAATGCCGACCGCGCATTCCGGAATCGCCTCCAACTTCGCTGGTTGGCGCGTGAGTGTGGTACGTGGATTAGGCGGAAGGCCGAGTTGCGCATTGCGCCGGGCCGGCTGCCACAATCCATCCTGATCGGTGGAGTGCCCGAGTCTGAGAAACAGCGTGTGATCACGGGGAACTGCGCCTTCACAACCGAGGGGTTGGGGATCACTCCGGGCAATCAATTCGGCCTAATCCAGTGTTCGGAGAAGCCGGAGGAGTCCGCCGTCCTTGGTTCCTGGTTCACGAGCCTGTGGAGCGCCTTGCCGGCCTCAGATCAGCAGAAGACCGCCTTTCTCTCACTTCTTCAGGAACTGGCCGACTCGAAGGCGCCGTCGCTGGTCTACTACCTGACGCTATTCCAGGTTTTCAAGGATATGGGGGACGAACTCGACGAGGAGCGAATCGTCAAGTCCGCCACCGGCATCCGGAACACAACGGTCTGGAAGAAGCTGTACAGGTTCCAGCGTGACGGCGTTATAGGTGCCATCGACAAACTCGAACGCCTCGGCGGCTGCATCATTGCCGATTCCGTGGGACTTGGCAAGACGTTCGAGGCGCTCGCCATCATCAAATACTACGAGCTGCGCAATGACCGCGTACTAGTGCTGGTACCCAAGCGCCTCCGCGACAACTGGACACTCTACAAGGCGAATGACCGCCGCAACTTCCTGGCCTCCGACCGCTTCAACTACGACGTACTAAATCACACCGACCTGTCCCGAGACGGCGGTACTTCGGGTGACATTGATCTTGCTCACGTGAATTGGGGCAACTATGACCTGGTTGTCATCGACGAATCCCACAACTTCCGCAACAAGGCGACCCACAATTCACGCGAGACCCGGTACGACCGCCTCATGCAACGCATCATCAAGGCTGGAGTGAAGACACGCGTCCTCATGCTTTCGGCTACACCGGTCAACAATCGGCTGGCGGATCTCAAGAACCAGATCGCCTTCGTGACCGAGGCTAACGACACGGCGCTCAACGAGCACGGGATTCCGAGCATCGAGGCAACGGTTCGTCAGGCCCAACTCCAATTCAATCGCTGGATGACTCTGGAAGATCGAGAGCGCCGCCCGGCACATCTGCTTGAAATGCTCGGGTTCGATTACTTCAGGTTGCTGGACCTGCTGACCATCGCCCGCTCCCGCAAGCACATCGAGAAATACTATGGCACCAAAGAGACCGGGCGCTTCCCGGAACGGTTAAAACCTATAAATATCAAGCGCGAGGTGGACCTCTCCGGGGAGTTTCGTTCGATCAGGGAAATCAACAACGAGATTCGCCGCCTGACACTCGCGGCCTACGCGCCGCTCCGCTATGTGCTGCCTCACAAGCAGGACGCCTATGACGCCAAGTACAGCACGAAGATTCGCGGTGGGGAGAGCTTCTTCCGGCAGGTGGACCGCGAGGAGAGCCTTGTTCACTTGCTACGTGTGAACGTCCTAAAGCGGATGGAAAGCTCGGTAACCTCCTTTTCCCTCACCGTCCAGCGACAGCTCGCGGATGTGGAGGCCACACTGGCGCGAATCGAAGCCCAGGCAGAGGCCCTTGAAGAAATCGACATCGCGGACGTAGACGCCGAAGACCCGGCCTTTGAAAGCCTTCTGGTCGGGCGCAAGGTAAAGGTGCTGCTGCAAGACGTGGATCGAATCAAATGGCGGCAGGACCTCATCGAAGACCGAAACCGGCTCGCCACCCTGCTCTCGGCGGCAAGGCAGGTGAACTCAGCGCGGGACGCCAAGCTCAAGGCCCTCCGCGAGGTCATTGAGCAGAAATTCCGTGCGCCACTCAATCCCGGCAACCGCAAGCTCCTCGTCTTCACTGCCTTCGCCGATACCGCCCAATACCTTTACAAGGAGCTGGCCGAATGGGCGCTAAAGGAGTATGGCCTGCACGCGGCCCTTGTGACCGGCACAGGCCACAACCAGACGACACTGCCAAACCTGCGCAAGGACTTTGTCAGCATCATCACGGCGTTCTCTCCCCGCTCGAAGGAACGTCCCGAAGACCTCGCCAGCGACGGCGAAATCGACCTGCTGATCGCCACGGACTGCGTGAGCGAGGGCCAGAATCTCCAGGACTGCGACACGGTTGTCAACTACGACATCCATTGGAACCCTGTCCGCATCATCCAGCGGTTCGGCCGCATCGACCGTCTCGGTTCGACCAATGAACGCATCCAGCTCATCAACTTCTGGCCCAACCTTGAGTTGGAGGAGTACATCAACTTGGAGCAGCGCGTCAGCGGCCGCATGGTGCTCCTCGACATCTCCGCCACAGGGGAGGAGAACATCATCGAATACCAGTCCGGCGATCAGATGAACGACCTGGAATACCGCCGCAACCAACTGCTCAAGCTCCAGGAAGCTGTCATAGACCTCGAAGACCTGAGCAGCGGCGTCTCCATCGCCGACCTAACCCTGAACGATTTCCGCATCGATCTCGCAGGCTTCTTGAAGGAGCACCCCGGCAAGCTGGAGGGCCTGCCGTTCGGCACCTTTGCCGTCACAATCACGCAGACCGCCGGCGAGGCAGTGATCCCCCCCGGCGTCATCTTCTGCCTCCGAGCGATGGGAGAATCGGCGCTCAAGACTATCGAGCCAGGTTACCCCCTGGCGCCGCACTATGTGGTCCATGTCGGTGACGACGGCACGGTCTTGCTGCCGTTCACCCAAGTCAAGCAGTTGCTTGACCGCCTGAAGCGGCTCTCGATTGGGCGCGACCTGCCCGACGCCGGGGCCTGTGACCGCTTTGACAAGGCCACCCGGAACGGTAAAGACATGAGTTCGGCCCAGGACCTGCTCGCCACGGCGGTCGCCTCGGTCGTCGGTAAAAAAGAGGAGCGGGCCATTGCCAGCCTCTTCATCCCCGGCGGCACTCATGCAATGAAGGGTGAGTTCCAGGGGATCAACGACTTCGAGGTCGTCGCCTTCCTTGTTGTACTCCCCGAAGAGGCCGTGATCCAGGAGGCGGCCGGCGCATGAGCTTCGCTCCCGTGATCGACTCACTCGGGATTCCCCCCAGCGCCCTCGTGGAGCAGCGAGTGCCTAAGAAGCTCCTCTTGGAACATGGTGCCCCCACCGCTGCCGACAAGCGCCAGATTCAGGACGGCATTGACGAGATCGTCTGGGTTGCAGCGCTCAAGCCAACAAACATCGGCGTACCGGCCTTTCAGGATGCGGTACGCGAGTATCTGGAGGTCGCAGTCCTCACGGTCGAACTCCGCCCCGCGGCCAAGCCAGCGCGCCTCATCGAGCTAATTCACCGGGCCATCCCCTACCCCTTGATTCTGGCCACCGGGCAGGGCCGGGCCGTCAGCCTGTCTCTAGCCCACAAACGCTGGTCGCAGGGCGAGGCGGGCAAGGTAGTCATTGAGGAAGTTCGCCAGGCCGCGCTGAACCCAGAGGCCCCCTCAACTCAGGAGTCCGAATTCCTGGCCAGCCTTTCCGTGTCACGTTTGCCGACGCGGGACCTGTTTGCCTTCTATGATGGGATATTGGTCCGACTCGCCGCACTTGAAGCTGCCCACATTTTGGGCCGGTTCTTGGTTCCCGCAGATGCAGGGGCAGCGGTCACGCTCGCCGAGGCGCTTGAAGCGCGCGCGAGGATCGAGCGCCAGCTTGTCGTCCTTCGTGCCCAGGCCCGTCGGGAAACGCAAGTCAACCGCAGGGTACAGATTAACTTGGAAATGTCGAAGCTGGAGAGAAACCTCTCCGAAACTCTGTTGAAGGTGGGAGGCTCACCCGAATGAAGGCGAAAGAAGCAAATTTCCTTCTCTTTTTGAAAAGTTCTCCGCAATTCTCGATTCCGATCTATCAACGAACCTACTCCTGGACCGAACGAGAATGTTGGCAACTTTGGTCCGACATCATCCGTGCTGGCGAAAGCGACACGATCACAGCCCACTTTGTGGGTTCCATTGTCTATATAGAAAAGAGCATCTATCAAATCACCTCCCCTTCGTCGCTCCTGGTGATCGATGGGCAACAGCGTCTCACCACCGTGACACTCTTGCTGGAGGCACTCGCCCGTGTCCTGGAGAACAATCCCGACCAGAATTACGAGCCCTTGGAAGGATTCTCAGCTATTAAAATTCGGAGTTACCTCCTTAAAAATCCTTTGGAGAACGGCGAGAAGCGCTACAAGCTGATCCTTTCGCAAACCGACAAGGACTCCCTCATTGCGTTGGTCGATAACGCCGAACAACCCCCGGAACCCTCCATACGAATCAACGAGAATTTTGGCCTTTTTGAGGATTGGATTAAGGACATAGGGCACCACCTCGTAGATTTATGCAAGGGCCTGGCAAAATTGATGGTGGTCGACTTAGCCTTGACTCGTGGCCAAGATAATCCGCAACTCATTTTTGAGAGCATGAATTCCACGGGACGCGAATTGAGTCAAGCTGACCTGATCCGCAACTACATCCTGATGGGATTGGAACAAGAGCGCCAAACGCAACTTTACAAGCAATTCTGGCGTCCGATGGAACTCGAATTCGGTCAAGAAGCCTATTCGTGGGCCTTTGACCGGTTCATGCGACATTACTTGATCGTCAAAACAGGTGAAATTCCGAACATCAACGAAATATACGAACAGTTTAAAGTTTATGCGCAAAGCTCTCCGATTGTTGCTGCTGGCGTCGAAGCGCTCGTGGCGGATTTGCGTCAATTTGCCCGCTATTTCTGCGCAATGGCACTGGGCCGAGAAACTGATCCGGACCTGACATTGGCTTTCCAAGACCTGCGCGAATTGAGGGTCGACGTGGCCTATCCGCTGCTCCTAGAGCTTTATCACGACTACTCGACGCAAACTCTCGCAAAATCCGATTTCCTTGATGCAGTGAGAATCATTGAGTCGTATGTTTTCCGTCGTGCAATCTGTTCGCTGCCTACAAACTCATTGAATAAGACCTTTGCGACATTCTCCAAGTCACTTAAGAAGGACCGCTACCTCGAAAGCATCAAGGCTCATTTTCTGCTCATGCCATCGTATCGTGGATTTCCTACAAGCGATGAGTTTTGCCGTCAGTTGCAGACTCGTGATCTATACAACTTTCCGAGGAAACTGTACTGGCTCAGGTGCCTGGAAAACTTTAATCGCAAGGAACCTGTTCCCGTAGATGAATACACGATAGAACACATCATGCCCCAGAATCCGCGTTTATCGGGTGAATGGAAAGAAGCCCTCGGTCCTGAATGGAAGAGGATACAGGAAACGTGGCTGCACACACTCGGAAATCTCACCTTGACCGGGTATAACTCTGAGTACAGTGACCGTCCGTTCCCAGATAAGAGAGACATGCCAGGAGGCTTCAACGAGAGTCCGCTCAGACTAAACAAGGGGCTGGGGAAGCTTGAGAGTTGGGACGAGGACGCCATCAAGGGGCGGGCCGAACGGCTCTCTAAAATGGCCGTGAAAGTGTGGGGTCTCCCTCAGCTCTCTGACGATGTTTTGGCTGCATATAAACCTGCGCCAGAACCAGGTGCATATGGCATCGCGGATCACCCCCAGCTTGCGGAGGGAAAAATGAAGGAACTATTTGATGCCCTCCGAAAAGAGGTCCTTGCCATTGATCCATGCGTCACCGAGGAATTCCTTAAGCTCTACATAGCGTACAAAGCTGAAACGAATTTCGTTGACGTGATTCCCCAGGCAAAGAGGCTCCTCTTATCGCTAAATCTGAAGTTCTCTGAGCTGATTGACCCAAGGGGCATTTCCAAGGATATGACTGGTATCGGTCGCTGGGGCAACGGAGATGTTCAAGTGCCTCTTACTTCAGTAGAGGGTATCCCGTATGTGATCGGCCTCGTCCGTCAAGCATTCGAAGTCCAAATGGGCGCGGATGTTGAGGCGTAAGCGCAATCTGAAAATGGGGACATGCAATATGGAAAAGTTAGTAGCTGCTGACGCAGAAACTCATTCCCCGGATGTCGTGGCGGAGAATATCGAACAGTTGAAGGCGCTGTTCCCCGAGGCGTTCACCGAGGGGAAGGTGGACTTCGAGGTACTGAAGCAACTGCTGGGAGGGGCGGTCGAGGAGCGGGAAGAGAAGTACGGGCTGACCTGGCATGGCAAGCGCCGCGCCCGCCAGCTTGCGCTCACGCCCTCCACCGGCACACTGCGCCCCTGCCCCCAAGACAGCGTGGACTGGGATACAACGGACAACCTGATGATTGAGGGCGACAACCTTGAAGTTCTGAAGTTGCTGCAAAAGAGCTACGCAAGGAAGGTCAAGATGATCTACATTGATCCGCCATACAACACCGGAGGAGACTTCGTTTATCCGGACGACTTCCAGGACAACATTAAGAACTACCTGATGCGCACAGGGCAACTTGAATCTGACGGACGCAAGAACACTTCAAATTCAGATGCTTCCGGTCGTTTCCATACGGACTGGCTGAACATGATTTACCCGCGACTGAGATTGGCGATGAGCCTGCTCCGGGATGACGGAGTCATTTTTATTAGCATTGATGATACCGAAGTTTCAAATCTCCGGCACGTCTGTGATGATCTCTTTGGTCCGGAAAACTTCATTGCCGAGATCATCTGGGAGAGTGCCGGAAAAAACGATGCACGGCAAATTGGCATCAATCATGAGTACATCGTTGTATTCGCCAAGAACCGCAATCTGACCAAACGTGAGTGGAGCGTGGCCAAAGTGGCTGTTGAGCCCATCCTTCGCGAGGTCGAACGCCTCAAGAAACAGTGTGGTGATAATTACGATGCCGCCTCTGAGGCAATGGCGAATTGGTATAAGGCGAATAAATCCACGCCCTCCTATGCCCACAGGCGGTATCGATACATTGATAAGAATGGCCTCTATAAAGAAGAGAATCCGACACAGCCCGGTGGACGAAAATTCGATTTGAAGAATCCCTTCACAGGAGAAACCATCAAGCTGACAAAGGGCCGTGGTTGGGGATTCGATCAGAAGCAGTTCGAGGAACTCGTGAACCAAGGTCGGATCAGCTTTATTTCCTCGGATAGCATCATGCTTCGGCTGTACCTGCATGAGACAGATAGGGTCACGCCGCAGAGCGTGCTGTACCAACCCACCCGGTCTGCTTCAGAGCGCTTGGCCAAACTGCTCGGAGCAACCTATTTTGACTTTCCAAAGGACGAGACGGTTATCCAGACCCTGATCGAGATGGCCTCGGAAAGAGACGATATCGTCATGGATTTCTTCGCAGGTTCTGGAACAACAGCACACGCCGTTTTCGCACAGAATGCGCTTGATAAGCTCAATAGACGTTTTGTTCTGGTTCAGCTTCCGGAGCCACTCGACGCCGACAACAATGAGCAGAAGCTCGCTGCGAAATACTGTGACGAATTAGGCCGTCCTCGCACGATTGCTGAATTGACCAAGGAGCGCCTTCGTCGTGCGGGAAAGAAGATTCGCGAGGAAAACCCAATGTTCCATGGCGATCTCGGCTTTCGCGTTTTCAAGCTGGACTCGACCAATATCCGAGCCTGGGAGCCGAACCGCGACGATCTCCCTACGACGCTGCACGATTCTATCGAGCACTTGAAGACCGACCGCACCGAGCAGGACATTCTCTTCGAGTTGCTGCTAAAGCTCGGCCTCGACTTGACCATTCCCATCGAGCAGAAGCCCATCGCCGGCAAGGCCGTTCACAACATTGGCGCAGGCACCTTGCTGGTTTGCCTCGCCGCCCAGATCGGCAGCGTCGAAGTGGAACCGCTGGCGCAGGGCATCGTAGCGTGGCACAAGGCATTGGCACCAGCCGGTGAGACGACGGTCATCTTCCGCGACAGCGCCTTTGCCGATGACATGGCCAAAACTAACCTCTCCGCCATTCTCCAGCAACACGAGCTGGACAATGTGCGCAGCCTGTAGAGCGGACAACCATGAAACTGCACTTTGAACCGAACCTTGACTACCAGCACGACGCCATTGAGTCGGTGTGCGACCTCTTCCGCGGTCAAGAGACCTGCCGTACTGAATTCACCGTCACCTGCGATGCGACGGCAGCCCAATATTCCTTCGCCTTTCGTGAGAACGACCTAGGCATAGGCAATCGCCTGCACTTACTGGATGATGAGATTCTGGCCAACCTCGCTGAAATCCAGACTCGTAACGGGTTGCGGCCCTCTTCTTCGTTGGCCTCAGGCGACTTCACCGTCGAGATGGAAACAGGCACCGGCAAGACCTACGTGTACCTGCGCACTATCTTCGAGCTGAACCGCCGCTATGGCTTCACCAAGTTTGTGATTGTGGTACCGTCGGTAGCCATCAAAGAAGGCGTGTACAAGACGCTCCAGATCACCGAAGACCACTTCCGATCTCTTTATGCCAACACGCCCTTTGAGT
>JBEKUP010000101.1:0-12375 GCA_049514915.1 Occallatibacter sp.
TGGAGGCATCGGGATACGATCACGGAACTGTTGCGGTATCGCGAACAGAACGAAACCCGGACGGTGCTGGAAGTGGACGGAAAGCCAGCAGCAAGTGCTGATCCGGAAGCGATCAAAGGGCCCAAATCAACAGGGGAATTCGGCGCAGTTCTCGGTGCGGTCTTCGAGCCTTCAGCCAAGGCTGACTTCAAGTGGAAGGAGACGGACACCCTGGGCAATGGAACCGTGCAGGTCTTTGACTACAACGTGGCCAAGGCGAATTCCGCTTTTAGCGTTGGAGGGCCGAATGGCCTGCAACCGAATGTAAACTTCCATGGCAAGGTTTATATCGACAGTGCAACCCACAGCGTTCGACGTGTCACTCTCATCGCAGATGATTTGCCCAAGGATTTTCCAACCCGCGCGACTACGATCATAGTTGACTATGACTACGTTTCCATTAATGCGCATGACTACCTGATGCCTATCAGCGCGGAAGTCAGTTTGCTGGAAGGCCGTCACGAAGCCCTTTTGAATACGATTGAGTTTCGCGATTACAGACGCTTCGGATCCAACGTGAAGATCCTCAATTTCAGGCCCATGGCAACTCCATAACATGCTGCGAGCGGACCCATCGACCGTGCGTCTTGTGCGCCTATGGGTTCGCTTTGGGTCGGAGGACGGGCATTCGCTGCGTGGCTGCCAATGTTTTATCCTGATAGCTATGCGGTTCGTTTGCATTCTGCCTCTCTCGTTCTTCGTGCTTTCAGCAGCGGCGCAACCCGCGAATCAAGTTCCCCCCTCCAATGTGGATGAGTTGCTGCGCGGTGGCATATCCGCACAGCAGCACGGTGATTACCGGACTGCGATCGAGGACTACCGCAAGGCGCTGGCCATTCAACCCGGATTGGCGGAGGCGCAGGCCAATCTTGGCGCGGCGCTCGCGGCTGCAGGACAGTTCGACGCCGCAATCGAAGAAGATATTCGCGCAATGGCCGTGGCGCCTGACAAGATCGCTGTGCGCAGAAACCTGGCGCTGGCTTACTACAAAAAGGGGGATATGGAGCATGCCCAAACGGAATTCGAAGCGGTGATAGCCGCCAGGCCGCGCGACGTAAAGGCCGCAGTGCTGTTGGGTTACACCTATACAAAACTGGAGAAGCCGGCGCAGGCAGTTGCGCTTCTGGCCCCGCTGGAGCAAGGTCACGAAGCGGACATGGATTTTGAATATGTACTGGGTGATGCCATGATCCAGTCCGGAAAGGACACAGCAGGAATTCCGCGCATGGAAAAAGCGGCCAGCGCGACCCATTCGCCCGACGCGTACGTTATCGCCGGTACGGCGCACATGCATCGCAACGAATTCCGTGAGGCCCGCGCTGACTTTGACGCCGCGCTGGATCTGAGCCCGACTTTTCCGGGCCTCTACACATTGGCAGGGCAGGCTCGTGATGCGATGGGCGATTCGGATGCTTCTGTGCCCGCCTTCCAGGCTGCGCTGCGCGCCGACCCAAAAGACGCCACGGCCAACCTATACCTCGGCGTTATTCGACTCAAGCAAAGGGACTTCGAAAGTGCGCGACCGCTGCTGGAACTTGCCCTGGAACTCCGGCCGGGACATCCGCTGACGCGCCTTGAACTGGCTAAACTCGACGGCATGACCGGAAAATATGCGGAGGCTGCCGCCACATTGGAAGATCTGGAGAAGAGCGACCCCAACTGGCTTGATCCTCATATTGAGCTGGCAGCAATCTACTACAAGCTTCACCGCCCTGAGGACGGACAGCGGGAACGCGAGATTGTGCAACAAATTGAAGAAAAGCAGCAGAAGGCGGGTCCGCATCCTCTCTGATTGTTCGCTTTCCGCGTCACTTTGAACCTGAGGACGGGGAAACCGGCTCGGTGGCTTTGAGAATCCGGTCCGCATCAACATTCTGCAACGTTTGCACGATTCCGCTGGGCCAAATGATCTCCACCGCATCAGCCCTGGTTTCGGCACCTAGACCGAAATTCACGGGCCCCAAACTAGATGACGCATAACATACACTCGATGTCTGGTGGTTGAATTGCACGCCGGCCTTGGTGACCACTTTGATGCGAGCCCCAATGCCGTCGCGATTGCTCTTTACGCCGCGTAGCGCAACTTCAAGCCAATGTCCTGCGTGCGGACTGCGATTCAACCACAACTCAGCATCCATTCCCAGAGCCGTTGTGACTGCGTCAATGCGGCCGTCCCCGTCGAAATCGCCAAAGGCACAACCGCGATTCCGTCCTGCGGTCGCATCCGAGAAACCTGCTTCGGCGGTGAGAGCCTCCCATTTGCCGTTGGCGCCAAGATTGCGGAAAACCGTGTTCGGCTCGTTCACTGAAAAACCCGTGGGCACGTGCCACACTACATGCCCCCGCGTCGTAAACAGGTCTTTCCAGCCATCGTTGTCGAAGTCAAAGAGTGCCGCTCCGAAGCCCGACATCTTCAAGCTCAGAGCCCGCATTCCGCTGGATGCCGTTACGTCAACGAAATCTCCTTTTCGCGTGTTCAGATAGACTGGAAAGGTCTGGCTGGTGAGCGCGACATAGGCGATGTCCGGATACCCGTCGTTATTGAAGTCACGGAAATCCAGGCCCATTCCGGAGATGAAGGCGCCATCTTCGGCGAGTGCTACGTTGGCCGGAAAGGCCACTTCTTCAAATTTCTTACCCAGGTTATGGAAGAGGAAGTTGTATTCCGAGTCATTGGTCACGAACAGATCGGGCTTTCCATCCAGATCGTAGTCGGCCATGCCCACTCCCATCCCCTTGCCAACCTGGTCGCGAATACCCCACTCTTTGGACACATCCTTGAATGTGCCGTCGCCCTGGTTGATAAAGAGCTGGTTGGGTTGTCCTTTATAAAAGCGGGGATGGCAATAGTCCGCGATTCCACCATCTCCGCCGCAGAGCGGCTTGTCAGAATATGTCCATTGAAGGTAGTTGACCACAAAGAGATCCAGAAGGCCGTCATTGTTCACGTCCACCCAGACAGCCGCCTCTGACCACAATGGGCCATACTCCGGATCGATCGACTTATCCAGGCCCGCTTTCTTTGTCACGTCGGTAAAGGTTCCGTCGCCGTTGTTGTGATAAAGAGTGTTTCCGTGAACGCCCGCCACGAAGAGATCGGGAAAACCATCATTGTCGTAATCGCCGACAGCCACGCCAATATCGTAGCCTGTTCCGGCCAGTCCGGCCTGTGCGGTCACATCTGTGAATACGCCGTTGCCGTCGTTGCGAAAGAGCCGGTTGGAGTATTTCGCTGAGGATTTCTTGAGGGTTGCGATGTCCGCGCCGTTGGTAAAGAAGATGTCGGGCCGGCCATCGCCGTTGTAATCGAAAACCGCAACCCCGCCCGGCATGGATTCGGGGGCATTTCTTGCCGGCGACTCACTGTTTTCCAAGCGAAATGGGAGCTTCTTGAGCTCAAATTGGATCGGAGAGATCGACTTCTGCTGGCTGGCCAAAGGGAGACTTATTGCCCACAAAACAAGGCTCAGCTTTCGTAAGAACATGGGGGAGATAAGATGATTGCGCATAACAAAAAAGAGGGGGTGGCGGTAAGCCACCCCCTCTCGAATTGTACTCTTCAAAGCGAACTTAGAAGTAGTACTTTCCAGCGAACTGCATCCACCGGTATCCCGTCTTGGAAGAGGGTGCGCCAGTAGTTGAACCGTTCTGGTTGGTGGAGTACCCAGTTATTGGTCCACTGAAGCTGGCTCCGACAAAGGACAAAGTTTCATCGCCGTTGCCGTTCTGACCGAATTCAGAGTTGGGGTGGTTGAGCCAGTTAGTTGCCGAGATGCGAACCTCGACGCGCTGGGATTCCGTGACCTTGAAGGCCTTGAAGATCGCCAGATCGCTACCGAAGTATCCGGGGTTGCGGATATAGGGCCAGATATTCGGCCCAGCCTGACCGAACGTCGAAGCGGTCGGAGGAGCAGGAGCATAGAAGCAGTTGGGGTTGAAACGCTGAGCCTGGTAGACCTTAACGAAATGTCGAGGATCGCAGCTCAGACCCGGCAGCAAAGCGGCCGCATACTGGCTGGAACCGAACCAGGTGTTATTGCCGATGGCATTGGTCGTCAGGCCGTCGGGCATGGTGAAGGTCTGCTGAGGAACACCGGCAGAATTCTTCAATTCGTTGTAGGTGGCGTTCAAGGTGCCACCCGTCGAGGGCTGGAGCGGCGCGCCATCCTCGTAGGTGGTGTAGTTGGAGAGTTGCCAGCCGTTCACAAGCTCTCCCAGAAGGAAGTTGTTGTGGATCGGCTTGGGCAGTTTGTAGCTGAACGACAGGTTGAAGGCCTTGGTGTGGTCATACGCCAACTGGCCGTAGTTTGCGGCGAAGTTGAATGGATTGACCGCGGAACCGTTACCGTTGCCGTTGGAGGTGCTACCGTCGCGGGTACCGAGAACCTTGCCAAAGGTGAAGTTGGTGAACATGAACAGATTGCCGGACTGCTTTTGCGCGGCTACCTGCAGGGAGTTGTAGTTGGCATAGCCACCATGCCCCAGGAGATAGACGTCCTGGTAGTTGATGAGGGGTCTCCAGTCATTTCCATTTGCGCCAGTGCATCCGGTGCAGGTGTATGGAGGAGATATGTTGTTCAGCGCCCCTGTTTTTGGATCAGGCGTGAAGAATGCACCGTAGGGAATCGCATTTGCGTCGAAGATATGGCCATTGGCGCCATTCTCGAGCTGGTTGTGAGATTGGCTGCCCACATACGATGCCTGTACAACTGTGTGGCCAGGCATCGCCTGCGCCACGCCGAAGCTCCAGGTATTAGCATAAGGCACTTTGTTGTCGCCAAGTTTGTCGGCCGAGATGGTGTTTCCCGAACCGGTCTGGTTGGTGCCGGTTGGAACCGTGATTTGCACGGGAGCAGCTCCGGAACCCTGGCTGAAGGTGGCGTTCGCGATGTTATAGCCGTAGAACCCGTTCATTGCGGCGCCTGTGTTAGTCGAGAACACGCCCAACGGACCGTTCATGGCGTTGCCCGAGTCGTTCTCGGAGACCTGATAGCGGTAGGTTCCGTATCCGCCGCGCACAACCGTCTTGCCTGTACCGAAGACGTCGTATGCAGCGCCAAGGCGTGGATTGTAGGTGAACAGCGTGCTTCCCCAGCCCGAACGCGGGACAGATACGCTGGTCGAAGGGTTACCCTTGCCGTTCCAGACGAGTCCAGTGTCGACAGGCGGGTTGGCAGTGTTGACGTAGACAGCCTGATCCCAGACCTGTGCGCCGCCTAACTTGTCGTACCACTGACCTTCATGGTCGGCGCGGAGGCCCAGGTTGATGGTTAACTTCGGCGTAGCCTTCCATGAGTCCTGACCCCAGATGGACCACTGATGCCAGAGCACATCCGGCGTAGGAACCGCGTTCTGTTCGGTGTATGCCTGGTTGCGTCCCATCAAACGGTCGAGCGTCATGTTGTATGTGGATGAGGAGCCCCAGTTTTCAACGTCAAACAAGCCCGAATATGGATTCGGCGGACCATTCGAGTTGGACTGCAGGTTCTCCTGGGTATCCCAGTAGAAGCCGGCCTTTACCGAGTGAGCCTTGATGATTTTGGTAAAGTTGTCGGTGAAGGCAGGAGCCTTTGCGGTCTTGCCAAAGGTGTTCTTGCCGTAAATGCCGCCATCGAATGTCTGCTCGCCGATCTCCGTGATGCCCGAAGACCATCCGCCCGTGAATCCGGGAATCTCATCCTGCGTCTTCCCGGAGAAGAGGCTCTGAGCCGGGAAGCCGACGGTGCTCGGGTTGACAGCCGACGGATCCTGGAGGCTTGTGTCGTTAATGAACTCGGCATACGAGAAGACAAACTCGTTGGTCGTGGAGGCGTTGAACACGTGGGTGTAGTTCGCCAGATAAACGTGAGCTGTTTCTTTGCCAATCGGCTTACCGGGATAGGGAATAGCCCATTCCGGCGCCCACCAGATCGACAGAGGATGGTCATCTGTTTCAATTTGGGTGGTGTAAGAGCCCCAGAGCTTGTTGTTGTCGTTGAAGGCGTATGTTACCTTGCCGGTGGCTTCCCAGCGATCGACTGGCAGTGCGGCAGCGTAGCCGAAGTTGTTCCAGCCATTGGCGGCGTTAGGCGTTTGGTTCGCCGGCGGGTTGAGCTTGCTGATGGCCAGGCCGTTGGGATCGAAGTAGGCTTTCAGGTTCGGAGGAGTTCCGGTACCGTATCCGCCCCAGGGAGAATTGGCGGAACCGCAACCCTGCCATCCATCGTTGGTATTGCATGGCATGATGTAGGCGTCGGGATAGGTGCCGCCGCCGTTGGCCGGGTTATAGACTTGGATCGGGATACCCGGGTTGGTGAAATCTCCGCTCAGCTGAGCAGCCGTGGGAACGTTCATTTCCACCGGCGCGGCATACGGATGCTGAATCATCTTCTCGTAGCCTACCCAGAAGAACAGTTTGTCCTTGTTCCTGTTGAAGCCCTTGAAAAAGATGGGACCCCCAACGTTGCCGCCGACGTAATAGAAGCTCTGCGGGGTAAGCACGTTGGCTGCCGCGATGGATGCGGGGGTGGCGCCGGGTTGCCCTGATGCCGCCGCTTCCTGGGTGGATTTGTTGAACCAGTCGTTGGCATAGCCTACCGCCGTGTTGCGGGCGTAGACGTAACCTTCACCGTGAAACTTCTGGCCGCCGCTCTTGCTGAAGGCCTGCAGGATGGCAGGGCCCTTGGCATATTCCGCGCCGTAGGAGGCTGACAGGAACTTGACGCTGTCGACCATGTCCTGGTTCATGTTGGCAATTTGTGTTCCGGCGTTGCCTGGATCAACCAGGTTTGCGCCGTCCAGAATGAGAGCCGTTGAGCCGTAAGGCTGCGTGCCGTTGGCCGAGAAGTTTCCTGCCGGGCCATTGTTGGTGCCGGTGGTTTGGCTATTGAACGAGGAACCTGCGCTGCCACCGTTGTTGAAGGTGATACCGGGCATCATCTTGATAAGTTCGGCTGCGTCGCGTCCCGTCAGAACGGCGGAATCTACAAGCTCATTGTTCAGCGTCGAGCTGATTTCGGCGTTATCCACCGGAACTTCCGCGTCCGCTCCGGAGACGACGGTGACAGCCGTGACGTCGGAACTGATCTTCAAGTGGATGTTAGGTAGCGTACGGGAGTCGCCCTGGTTCAACAGAACCCCGGTTTCCTCCCAGGAGGCGAAGCCCTTGGCCGAGATCTTGACCGTATAGGTGCCTTGTACCAAGGCAGGTACGGAAAAGAATCCGGAGCTGTCGGCTTTGGTGTCACGCTTGTCGCCGGTGGCGTCGTTCACAATGGTCACGGTGGCGCCCGGAATTCTGGCGTCCGTTTGATCTGTAGCGGTACCACTGAGTGTGGCGGTCAGTTGTTGTGCGTTGGCGATGGAAAAGGACAGAACCAAGACTGGTAAAAGCAGCCAAGGTATCCGCCGAATCCAGCTGCGCATCGAGTTTGTACTCGGTGCCACCTTTTGAGCGGTATTCATAGTTTGTGTTGCCTCCTGAATGCGTTCCTGTTGCGATCCCGGCAACATGCTCCACCCCGGTGTGCCGAGGTAGCTGTCGCCGGAAAATCGATTTTATGATGCGGGATATCGTTATCACACTGAATATGCGACTCGCAAGCTATTTTTTTTTTTGCAGTTTTGTAGCAGTACATCGACTTCACATCTCATTTATTTACAATAAGTTACGGTGAACCTACCTAAACGGGCTTCCGGCAGCGACGAGGCCTAATTCCAGCTGCTTGAACGTTTTATCAAACCCGGTAGCTGCTCGCCCTAACCCCTGGGGACGATCAAGCCGGAAACATCCATTCGCTTATGGTTTCCGCCCGCTTTGAACCGGGAAAAAGGGCCTGCCAGACACAATTCCATGTCCCTCCAGGAGGGTGACCAGCCGGTTTGCAGCCAGCCCGGGGTACTTCTCCACGATTCCCGACGGCCAATGCACTTCGATGTCTGCGGAGGTCTCCGATCCGAGGCCGAAATGCAGGCGCGGGTCGTTCACTGAAACGTAGCTTGCCTGGCTCAGCACCCCCTGGGCCTGCACCTTGCCCCCATAGCGCGCCAGCACCAACGCTCCTATGGCGCTGCGATTGCTCTTTGTCCCCTCCAGCCGCACTTTGAGCCAGTTGTTCATTTTCGGGGCGTCGTTGCGCAACAGGGAAGGCGGCTCGTTCTGGTTCATGATGACAATGTCGATGTCGCCGTCATTGTCAAAGTCTCCGAAGGCACATCCACGGCTGACATGGCGCGCGCTTATCGCAGAACCGGCCTCGTCTCCGATTCGGGCGAAGGTACCATCCCCGCGATTGCGAAATAGAATGCGCGGGTTCTTGTAGGGGAACATCGGATTGACGCGTTCAATCTCCGCGTAGATGTTCCCGGCGACCCAGAAGAGGTCGGGATAGCCATCGTTATCGAGATCGACAATGCCGGCGCCCCAACTGACGTACTGGCGGGCGCCCGCAATGCCTGCAGCCACGGCCTGATCCTCGAATTCACCTTTGCCGTTGTTGTGGAAGAGACCGGTAGGCTGGAACTGGAAATGGGTCTTGATCAGGTCGAGATGGCCATCGAGGTCATAGTCGCCGACACCAATCCCCATGCCAGATCGATCCTGGCCCTCAGGGCTGATAGCCACTCCGCGCATCAGACCTTCTTCTCGGAATGTGCCGTCGTGGTTGTTCAGCAGCAGCAGGCTCGGGGTTGTATCGCAGGCTACGTAGAGGTCAGGCCAGCCATCCCCATCGGCATCGAAGGTGACCGCCGTGAGCCCATAGGAATCACGAATCGATGCAATGCCCGATTCTTTGGACACATCAGAAAAGGTGCCATCGCCGTTATTCCTGAAGAGGTAATGCTGGGGGTACTTGAGGCCTTTGGGGCCGCACGCAACGGCCACGTCCTCGAAGTTGCAATTGGGTATATCGAGAGATGGTTTTGCCGCGTGTGCCAGATCGATATCGACGTAATTGGAAACAAACAGGTCGAGGAAGCCGTCACGGTTGTAATCGATGAAGGTGCATCCTGAGCCGAAATGCGTTCCATCCTGTAATAGGCCGGCTTTGGCGGTGACATCTGTGAAGGTGCCGTCGCCGTTGTTGCGATAGAGCTTGTTCTTGCCGTAGTAGGTGACGAACAGATCTTCGAATCCATCGTTGTTGTAGTCACCAATGCAAACGCCCACGCCCCAACCCGCATCCAGCAGCCCAGCACTTTCCGTAACATCGGTGAATGTGCTGTCGCGGTTGTTCTTGTAGAGCCGATTGGATGCGCCGGGTGGAGTGCCCTCGAGCGTCCGGCCGCCGACGATGAAGATATCCATCCAGCCGTCGTTGTCATAGTCAAAGAAGGCGCAACCTCCACCCATCTCTTCAACGATGTAGGTAACTTTATCCGAATTGCCGTAGAAGATCGTTTTCGTAAGACCGGCACTTTGAGCCACATCAGTGAATTTCGAAAAGGGCTTTGGTGCACTGGGCGGTGCGGCGGATAGGACATCCGGAATGAATGCGGAGGCACAGACCGCCGGAATGGTTCGCAGCAGACTTCTGCGAGTCCAGGGGCAAGTGGGCAGAGAGATCATCATCTTTCAGGTTTCACAATTCTGCCACCACTGCGGCAGGTCAAGCAATCGCGTACACGTATATAAGAAACCAGGTTAATCAATGAGCCGGCCTCCGCCACATATGCATTACGGCTGGGCTTGCTGGGCGGCAGGGTCATGCGCAAGCTGATCGTTAAGCTTGCGTGCCTGTTCATTGGTGGGATCCAGGCGGAGCGCGGTTTCCGCCGCGTCGCGTGCTTCAGGAAAATGCTCTTCCACTGCGAGCTCCGCGGCCAGGTTGATCCAGGCCTCAACCCACCTGGGCGCAGCGTGAACGGCCAACTGAAAATGCTCCACGGCTCCGGCGGCATCACCGCTTCTTGCCATTAAATAGCCAAGCTGTTTTTGCGCGGGAGCCAACTGTGGGTCGAGCTTCACGGCTTGCTCGAGTTGAGCGCGCTCGCCTTCCAGGTCGCCGGCCTTATGGAGCGCTACAGACAACTTGAACTTGTATCCGGCGTTGTTCGGCGAGACATCGCAAGCCTGGCGGTAATGCTCTACAGCATCCTTGACGTTGCCGGCAGTGAGCTCTGCCTCGGCCTGCGCCGTAAGCGAGGCGGCTTCTGTATTCTTCTCTTCGGTCTGCCTGTAATCCTGATACTGCTGAAGTTCCTGAGCAGCACGGTCGGTCTCTCCGAGCCCGTGCAGAGCCATTGCCAGTTCGTAATGCACCTTTTTGTCGAGCTCTCCCAACGCAATGGCCTTCTCGAGGTTTTCCTTTGCCTCCTTCCATTCATGGAGGGCGACGAGGACCACGCCAAGATGGTAGCGCGAATAGAAGAAGTCCGGGACAAGAGACACGGCCTCTTCAAGATGAGCTTTTGAATTGGCATAATCACCCACTGCGTAGTCGACGACTCCATTCAGATACAGGACTTCCCAATTGTGCGGGGTCTGGGCCAACAGCTTGAGGCCGAGCGGCCGGGCAAGGTCGTTGTGCTCGGTCAGCACCAGGACGCGCAGATAGGGAAGCTCTGCGGCGCGGTCGCCTGGATGACGCTCCGCCATATACTTCCATAGCTTTGTGGCTTCAAGATATGACCGCTGCTTGATGAGGACCACCGACTCCGCATTGGCGAGCGGGAGGGAATCCGGAGACAACTTCATTGCTTCCAGAAGCACTGCGTTTGCATCGTTGAGGTGATCGAGTTCTGTGAGTGCCTCGGCGAGACGAATGGTGAGGGCTTCTGTTCTGGGGGCGCGTTCCAACAGGTCAACGATGCCGACGTAATCTTTGCGGGCCAGCAGGGCGCTGCTGAAATCGTCCAGAGCGATGGCCGATTTCGGGTCGATGGCGAGAGCCTTCTTCCATTGATCATCGGCTGCGGTAGTGTTGCCCGCATGCTCATAGAGATTGGCGAGGAGGAGATGCGGCTTGATGACGCCGGGCTGCAGTTGAATCGCTTTCTGCAAGGCTGGAATTGCGGTCGACTCCTGGCCGGATCCCACCAGGGCTAGGCCTTCAAGATAGTGAAGCTGAGCGGAATTGGGATCGGCTTTCTGTGCGCTGCGAAAGGTCTCGGCAGCACAGTCAAACTGCTTATGGCCGGCGAACCAACTGCCCAGTTGGATGGCATTTTCGGAGGTGGGCTGGGCGCGGAGTTTAGCCGTCAACGCCTGCGGGCCTGTGCATGCGGCATGCGCTATGTCTGCGAAAGCCAAACAGGCAGTCAGCAGAATAGCCGGCGTACACGGTCTGCGCTGCATGCCCATTTTCACTTCACTCCCGGCACTCAGACTACAACAATTGAGCCTCCGCGGTCTTTGAGACAGCCTCGGCGCGGGCCCCAAAAGCGTGGCCCGAAATGTATGCTCGGAGGGTTGTTCTACATAGCCGAAAAGGTGGCTCAGAGGGTTGCAAATGAGTCGAAATGGCTGCTCGGAGGGTTGCGATTCTTCGAGACATGAACCTACAGGGCAGCCTTTTCAGATGTTTTGATTGCTGAGAGTTGAACAAAACGAGCAAAAGGGTTGCAGAGAATTAGCCACTTTTTGAAAAATGCGCTGAATTTGCACAAGATATCGGCGTAAGTAATTGATATCGTGTGATTTATTTTGGTTTTGTTTTCTGTACAGTTTGCACCAGAAGATGAGTTTCAGTTTCGGGAGTTTGGGCTTTCCAGCCCCGGACGGTACCCTCATTTGGCGGCCAGGTTTTTGAGCACCAAGTACATCATTTTTAGGGCCGCATCCTCTGGAGGAGACGCGTCTCGCGTCTTGATGGTCTTCCGAAGGCTCATGTTCAGGCTTTCGATTCGGATTCTCATTGCCGGGAGAAACGGAAGGAGCCCCCTGGGCTCAGGGAAGACTCCGTACGCTTCGATGTTTGTCGCCTGCGGTCCCACTCAGCACGATGCAGCCGTGATGAGTGGGATCGCAGGGCTTCGTTGCTTCCCCACCTTCGGGGCGCTACTGCTCGGTATAGACGTAGTCGTTGTATTGCCAGACTCCGTTGATCTTTGAGTAAAGCCTTGCGTAGACTTTTACACCGTTTGCAGGCAGTGTGGGAATGGTCGTTGTCAGGGCAGTGCCTTTATACAAATACAGGTCGCTGTCACCGGCTGCGATGGCGCTGAGGTTGAGCTGGTAGTCGGCGACCCCGATCCCGGCTGTCCACTGGAAGGCCACATTGCTGGTTCCGAGAACGGTGCTCAATCCCGGCGTGGGTGAGGTAATGGCGGCTGGAATGGGCGTGCCGCCTTCAGTGTAGACGTAGTTATTGGACTGCCAGACTCCGTTGATCTTTGAATAGAGCGTTGCGTAAACTT
>JBEKUP010000102.1:0-11864 GCA_049514915.1 Occallatibacter sp.
AGGAAGCGACATCGCGGCACGTCAATGAAGAGAGGACAAAGAGATATGCTAAGAAACCGGTCACGCGAGCATCCTAACGATGAAACCCTTCTGGCCTATCTGGATGCCGAACTGTCCAACCTCCGAATGCGTGCCATTCGGACCCACCTCCAGATTTGCTGGAAATGTCGTGCCGCATTGGCGGAACTGGAGTCTCAGGCAGTGACCATTTCGCGCCTCCTTGCTGAGAAATCGCAGGATGAAATTGATCGATCTGTTCAGGCGCGGGAGAAATTTCTGCGATGGAGGACTGATTTTGAAGGCCGGCAGAGGTTTTTCTTCAGATGCCAGCCGCCTCAATTGGATAGATATGTCGCGGGCTCTGTTCTTGCATAGAGCGAGACCGCGGCGCGCGTCCGCCGCCTGCGACAGCAGCGACCTGCGCCGAGTGCCCACCAATGAGCTCAGAGCCCACGGGGCAGAAGAACTTTGATTCCGCCCTCCGGGCGAGCGCGGTAGACGCTTCCGTCCGGAAGAATATGCGGTGAGAATGACATGAAGAAGAAACCAGGCAGTCAGCCGTTACGTTGTGCGATCTACGCCCGCACCGCCACCGTGAAGAAATCCGAGGAAATCAACTCCATCACTCAGCAGGTTGAGAGGTGCAAACGCGTCGCCAAAGAAAAAGAATGGATCGTCAACGATGACTACACCTTCACTGATTCTGGACAGTCCGGATTAAAGGTGAACTCAGGGCTGAAGGATCTGATGCGTATCGCCGCTGTGAATCCGAAACCGTTCGACGTCCTGCTATGCACCTCAATCGACAGGATCGCGAGAGACACTGATCTTGTGATCCGAATCCATAAAGGCCTCAAAGCGTTTGGCGTTGAAATCCACTTTACGGAGCATGGCGATATCCCGGCTTGAAACAAGGCACCCTGCTCATGCTGCGGGCTTCAACCCAATATTCTTCGATTCGAGGGAGAGTTGAACGGTGTGTTCCCTCGCGCGATGAGCAAACCACATCACGTCAACTCAGGATTATCATACGAGAGAGGACGGTTTCTCAATCTAGTGGAGTCCTAAACCCGTGGCGTCCATTGATCAGGTCTCAATCGCCGGCTTCTGTGAACCCATAAGGCTCGTCGAATTGCGCGAGACCCGGTGCGCGAGTGTGCCCGCTCATGCTGGCATCTACCTGGTCGAAAGAGAGCCTGAAAGCGCTCCCCAATTTCGAATTCCGAGTACTGGGGGCTGGTTCAGGGGCCAGGATCCAAATTGCGCGTTGGACTTCATCGAGGAAAAATGGGTAGGCAGCGCCCACATACTCTATATCGGTAAAGCTGCAGGCAAGAAGGGACTCAAAAGCCGCTTGCGTCAATTGATCGACTTTGGCAATGGAAAGCCAGTCGGCCACCGTGGCGGCAGACTTTTGTGGCACTTGCGGAACAGCGAAGAATTACTTGTGCGCTGGCGCACCTGTACGGCGGATGAGGCTGATCGCGCAGAGACGACCGCGATAGCTGATTTCAGAAGGTCGCATCGGGGTATGCGTCCTTTTGCGAATATGAACAAATAGAGCGGATCGCCTCGTCCTGCACCCGGCAGATCGTAGAACTTTGGATTTCGGTGCTGCCTCCATCGGTCCATTTGGAAGCACAGGTCATTGATGATCGGGGTGGGATCATATTGTTGTTCTGCCGCAGAAAGGCCAACACCCTCATTGAATACCAGGAAGTCCTGAGCCGTGAGCTTCTTTCGCTTGAGAGGCTTAGGGTTGCCGTGATGAATTCCGCGCGGCGGCGGATCTGACCCATCTGCTGCGTCGGATGGTCTGCTCCGAACGCGCTCGGATGCTCCAATCGTCGGGTTGCTTCTGTGCGAGAGTCGCAGTGGGTCCATCGTGGAGAATGGGCTATAAGACGTGGCAAAGCGATATCCCTGCCAAGCGGATCGCGAGATCCATCTGGGTTCCTAACAGCTTTGCCAAGTTGGAAGACTACCCCTATCGGACAGACTAAAATACGCTTACGTGATAATGAACGGGAAAACGCCTTGCCACTGAATGCCGGACACTTCATCGCTCGTTGGCAGCAGTCTTCGGCTGCGGAGCGCGCCAACTACGCGCTGTTCCTGTCGGAACTCTGCGACTACCTGGACCTTCCCCGCCCGGACCCCAGCCAAGCGGACGAAGATGCCAACTCCTACGTGATCGACAAGGCCGTTTATTTTCAAAACCTCGACGGCTCCTCGACAACGAACTATATCGATTTATACAAGCGCAATTGCTTCGTCCTGGAAGCCAAGCAGGGCAGCAATCCGCTGTCAAATTCTGCAGCGTCCCTATCGCCGGCCAAGGAACCGCGCCGAATGAAGCGCGGCACTGCCGTCCGGGGAACCCACGGCTGGGATGAAGCAATGCTGGCAGCCCGCGGCCAGGCCGAACGGTACGCCAAAGCATTGCCGGTTTCCGAAGGCTGGCCTCCTTTTCTCGTTGTTGTCGATGTCGGCCATTCCATCGAACTCTATGCCGACTTCTCCCTGACGGGTAAAGCGTATCTGCCCTTCCCCGATCCCCGCACCTTCCGCATACTTCATGAAAAATTGGAGCAGGCAGAGATAAGAGAGCGCCTTCGCGCTGTTTGGCTCGATCCACTTTCCCTGGACCCGTCGCGCGAAACGGCCAAAGTCACGCGTGAGGTCGCCGGCAAACTGGCCGTCCTCGCCCGCAATCTCGAACTTCACCATCCTGCAAAGCAGGTTGCGGAATTTCTCACCCGCTGCATCTTCACATCGTTTGCCGAGGATGTGAACCTGCTTCCGGAGCGCAGCTGGCTCAATCTGCTTGAAAGCCTGCGCGGTGACGTGGGCAACTTTCCTCCCATGGCCGAAGCTCTCTGGCAAACCATGAACGAGGGCGGGTTCTCTCCGATTCTGCGGGCGCACATCCTCAAATTCAATGGCGGACTGTTCGAATCCACCAAAGCTCTGCCGCTCACCCGCGATCAGCTCGGCTTGCTCATTGAAGCTGCCGACTCGCGCTGGCGCGATGTCGAACCAGCGATCTTCGGCACGCTGCTTGAACGCGCACTCGACGCCGATGAACGCCATGCGCTCGGAGCCCACTACACTCCACGCGCCTATGTCGAGCGGCTCGTCATTCCAACCCTTGTAGAGCCACTCCGGGACGACTGGCGCAGCAGCCAGGCAGTCATCACCGAACAGGTGAACGCCGGCGACAGGGATGCGGCAATTGAAACCGCGCGCGTGTTTCACCGCCAGCTTTGCTCAACCCGTGTCCTCGATCCCGCATGCGGCTCGGGCAACTTCCTCTATGTCTCGCTCGAACACATGAAGCGGTTGGAAGGCGAAGTCCTCGAAACTCTCCATGCGCTTGGCGACACGCAGCAGTCGCTTGAACACACCGGCCTTACTGTGGACCCTCATCAACTCCTAGGCCTAGAACTCAATCCCCGCGCAGCCGTCGTGGCGGATCTCGTTCTCTGGATCGGCTATTTGCAATGGCATTTCCGCACGCGCGGCGATGCTCAGCCACCCATCCCCGTCATCAGCAACTTCCACAACATAGTCGAATCTGACGCACTTCTCACATGGAAGAAAAAAGTGCCATTGCTCGATAAGCAAGGCAACGTCGTAACCCAATGGGATGGCGTTACTACCAAGAAACACCCCACGACCGGGCAGGACATTCCCGATGAGGAAGCACGCACCGCGGTCTATGAATATACCGATGTAAAGCAGGCCAAGTGGCCGCAAGCAGACTTCATTGTTGGAAACCCGCCCTTCATCGGAGCTCGATACATTAGAAAGTCGCTAGGAGACGGTTATGTTGAAGCCCTTCGAGCGCAATATCCTGCGGTTCCCAAAACATGTGACTACGTAATGTATTGGTGGGACAAAGCCGCAACCTTGGTAGGGCAAGGAAAAAGCCGAAGATTTGGTTTCATTACCACAAATAGCATCACCCAGTCGTATTCTCGCGTCCTTGTTGAGAGACATCTTGAAGATCCCAAGGAAGCGGTCTCTATATCCTTTTCCGTTCACGACCACCCGTGGATTGACCCGCATTCCGGCGCAGATGTCCGCGATGGCGCAAACGTGCGAGTAGCGATGACAGTATGCAGGCGGCATTCGGAGAAAGGTCCCGTCCGGTTTGCAACGGTCGTTCCCGCAAGACCAGGGCAAGAAGGCAACGGCGTCAGCGGCCTCGAGCAAATCGAAGTGGAGTATATCGGTGCTGACTTGCGACCAAGGCAAGTCGAGGATCAGATAACCCCACTTCAATCGAATTCTTCTATCTGTTTTCAAGGGGTCGTGCCTGCCGGCGACGGTTTCAAGCTATATGCCAGCAATGAAGCAGACATGGAGCTGGTCGCTACCGCATCACCGAGCATTGCAAGGCCATACATCATCGGGCGTGACCTAACGGGGGCGCCAGAGCCAAAATATATTCTGGACCTTTTCGGGCTCGACTACGACGACCTATTGACTATGCCTGAAGTTCATCAGCACCTCCTTGATCGCGTTTATCCTTTTCGCCGGGAGAATGCTCGCAAGGTCTACCGTGATAAGTGGTGGATCTTTGCAGAACCAAGGCCGGCGCTTCGAAAAGCACTAGCCGCGCTGCCGAGGTACATCGTGACGCCGTACACGGCAAAGCATCGGCCCTTCGTCTTCCAAGATCAGGCCGTAATACCTGATGCAATGGCATATGCAATCGCTCTCGATGACGCATTCGCTTTGGGTATTCTGTCTTCGAGCGTTCACGCCTTGTGGTGCTTGCGGGTTGGCGGAACACTGGAGAATCGGCCGCGATACAACAGTAAAGACTGCTTCGAGCCGTTCGCGTTCCCAGACTGCTCGGACCATTTCAAAATTGAGATTCGCGCGCTCGCAGAGCGTCTGGATGCTCACCGCAAGCGCCAACAGCAGCTTCACCCCACAGTAACGCTTACGGAAATGTACAACGTTCTCGAAAAGCTCCGAGGCAATGAAAAGTTGACCGTCGAGGATCGTGCAGTTTATGAAATGGGCCTGATTGGAATCCTCCGCGAGATTCATGATGAGCTGAATGAGGCCGTCTTCGGTGCGTACGGATGGTCTCCTAATCTCAGCACCGATCAAATCCTTGCAAAAGTCGTCGCTCTCAACGCCGAACGTAGAGCCGAAGAAGCCTCGGGCCTCGTCCGCTGGCTTCGCCCAGAGTTCCAGGCTCCCAACGCTCCGGCCATACAGCAGACGCTCGGTGGTTTCGTCCCCGTCGAAGTTGCAGTCGCCACGCGACGCAAGCAACCTTGGCCTGCGACGCTCATCGAACAATTCCGCGTCATCAAAGACGCGCTCCGCGCAATGCCGTTCCAGACGCCGCAGCAGATTGCGTCTGGCTTCACGCCAGCCAGCCGCACCCGCGTTCAGGAGATTCTCCAAACACTCACGGCACTCGGCCAGACCCGCCAGGTGGATGACCGATACCTTCTATGATTTGCCAAGCGTGGACTTAGCTTTTTCAGTTCCTCGATGGGCACGTTGATTTCCGAAAGGCAGGATAGCGTCATGGGCATACGTGATTTGTTTCCAAACGACCCTTTGCAAGCCGGCACAGATTCTTCGGAACAGAGTCTATGCGAAAAGTACCGCCCCAGAAAGATCGCTGATTTCGCGGGCCAGGAGAAGGCCAAAACGATCCTGCAGAAGTTTGCGGCCAAGCCATACCGGATTGCATGGTTGTTCAATGGTCCCACTGGTGTGGGCAAAACTTCGATGGCGCTTGCACTGGCTTCGGAAATTGAAGCAGACCTGCATCATCTTGTCCCGAACTCCACGCGTGAAGACATCGAGCGCGTGTGGGCAGACTGCCAGGGCTTCCCCGCACCGGGATGCAAAAGACATCTCAACTTGGTGGATGATGTGGACAGTGTAAGCAAGGCCGGTCTCACCACATTACTTGCCAAGTTGGATACACGAGACAGCTTGCCCGACATCGTTTGGGTTTTCACTTGCCCCGATGCTGAGAAGCTCGATCGCCGGTTCCGATCATTTTGCGCAGAAATCAAATTCCCGAGCTACGGCATCGCCAAAGAGGCCACAGAACTCCTCAAGCGAGTTTGGGAAGCTGAGCATGTCCCCGCCGGTAGCGCCGAACCTAACTTCGCGAGAATCGTGAAGGAGAGCAACAACGACATCCGGGCGGCACTCATGAATCTTGAGACAATGCTGCTAACGAACACAGAAAGCAACCCAAGGCACTAGCGTCTTCGGCCCCAGTTCGTTCTTCGAATTCGGCCCTCCATCCTGTCGTTCGCAGCGCCCAGGTCTGCGATTTCCTGCTTGAGCTTGTAAATGTACTTGCGTACTGACTCAGGCAGAGCCTTGATTTCAGCAGGCGTTAATTCTGCAGTTTCGCTAAGTGGCCGAATGTAGCGCTCGACTTCGCTGGCAAGCCCTAATTGTTTGAGAAGTTCGAGAAGTGCAGCGACTTCTGCGTCCACCTCTGCCGACGATGTTTCTTCTCCGCGGTCCTTTTGATAGGTGACGAAGTGGCCAGGATGCAATTCTGCGAGAGGGACACCAAACGTCTCACCCCAACGCTTTAATAGCTCTTTTCGCGGGTCCGGCCACAGCTCGGCCGCTTCACGGATAGTCATTGTGGCGGTGATTATGTGATTTGTCACGGTTATGGGTTCAAATCCTGATTTGGCCGGCGAGCCGAGCGCTTTGTCCGTTCGTCTCCTAGCGTACCCCAACTTGCGAGTCGCGAAACAACAATTGGCACTACTGCGGGAACATATACATCGGATCTTTGCAATTGTGCTCCTCCGCGAAGAAACTCGGGACTCGCTCCTTGCCCCAGATTTTCTTCCCTGCGCGCTGCGGGTGAAGTCGAAAGTGCGCATTACGCTCTTCAATATGGCGATCGATGGCTTCGGTTGCGGCCACAGGCGACGAATAGTCGCTGTTGTGGATGATGGCTCGCGCCATTCCGCTGAAGACTGACTCGATCACATTGAGGAACTGAGCGCCGGCTGGGAGCGGCATCGTTCTGATCACGGGCGCGCCTTCTAATTCTGCAGCCGAGTTGACTTTTTCTAGATGGTCCTCCAACTCCTTCGAAACGTGCCACGAGGCCGCATCCCAAGAAAGAAATAGCGTTCTGTATCCCCGATACTTCAATCTCAGCGCATCGGCAAGTTTGATCATTTCGCCAGTATTCTTCTTGCGCGAATAGAAGTGAGTCAATTGATTTGTCGATAACTCAAGGGCGGCGGTAAGAATGAGATACCCCTTCGACTTTTGCCACTGAGGAACGACGTACTGCTCGCCGGGCGCTACGCGCCTCAACCCGCCCCTCTTCTTGATTGCGAACGGCCCGTATTCGTCAACGGAGAAAAAGGCCTCATCCTTTTCGAGTGCGGCTAAGGTCTTTTTGATTCGATCTACCTTTTCGCGATATTCAGGATCGTTGCTGGTTAATACCCTCCGCGCAAGCCGCCATTTCCAGCCGGCATTGACGATAATCTCTCGGATTACATCGCAGCTGATGGAGTCGTTATATTTCACGCCCAGCGCGGTCTTCATATCTGCGAGGCGCCAAGTCGTGCGGTTGAACCCATATTCAGACGGAGGAGAGTGAAGGAGGGAGAACACTGCGTTCTGAACGTCCGGAATGCATGCTTTCTTGTCACTGCGCGGCTTCCTGAGAAACAGCTTCTCCGTACCTCCCTGCCTGAAGTCTCTCAAGTAGCGAAATAGTGATCCCTGCGAAATCTGCAAGAAGGAACAGATCGGAGAGGAGTTTATACCGCGAGCATAGGCCAGCATCGCGAGCGCCTTGTTGCGATTCGACCTTTGGCCTTTCGTGGCCGCAGAGAAGAGAAGCTTCAGTTCCTCGCTCGGCAGCTCTTTCAACTCCGATGCAAGAGCTTCAAGAGGGAATTTCCCCTGCGAGATGCTTTGCATCCAATCGAAAACCTGCTCTGGCGAACTGCTCGGTCGTCTGGGCTGAAGAGAGAGCCGAATCGGTGCAAACGCGACTGCGGAATGCTCGGTCCCGGAAGTTTTAGGTGCCGGACTCGTGGAAATGTCTTGGACTGCGGTTTGTGGCTCTGGTCTTTTACCGCGAGAATTGTGTGACCTACGGCTGGGACTTTGCCCCCTCTCGTTACGCGCCTGCCGCACATACTCTTGAACGACAGTGTAGCCCCCGGCGAATCCGTGGTCCTCACGCAACGTTTTCAGAACCTCCATCGCGGTGGTGCGGTATCGCCTCGGAACGTTAGCGTCGTCTTTGAGAATCTCATCGATCACGCTAATCCACGGTCGTAGAGTCGGCCTAAGGCGATGATCTTTTGTTTGGTCCGGGGAGGGCGGCGTTTGCGTCGGCTCAGAGAAGAAATCGATGAGTTTTTGAACTGCTTCGCCGGTCAAAATGATTTGGATGGGCGGCGCGGTTCGGCGCTGGACCGTATTCTCGGTGTGAATCCGCTTGTGTTGGGTTCGATTCGGCTTTCCTGGCATCTTCTTCCTCCTTGCCGGATATTTTTTGTCAGTATCGGAACAACTTCTCCTGTTCGCCTGCCTTGGCGTAGCTCCATTTGCATGGATGGCGATATCATCGTGCTAACTGACACAAAAGAGCAAATTCGATGCCCTTATCGGCGTACATCAATGGAGAGCGACAGATCGCCCCACTTCTCAATTCATCGGAATGGGAAGCGCTACGTGCCAGAAAGCCGTCAATCGAATTGGGATGCTGCAGAAGCCGGGGCTTCATGCGAGTTAGTAAACTTGGAACGCAGCATTTCGTTCATGCACGGCGTTCTGACACTTGCACGACGGCTCCCGAGAGTGCCGAACACCTTTTGCTCAAGAGCATTATTCTAGAAGCTGTCCGAAACGCTGGTTGGGATGGCGATGTAGAGGTTTGCGACCCGAGCGCCGGATGGCGTGCGGACGTGATGGCCACCAAAAGCAAGTTGCGCGTTGCATTTGAAGTGCAGCTATCGACCATCCCGTTTTCTGAACTGGCCGCACGGCAGCAGGCTTGCACTGATAGCGGAGTTCGAGGTTGCTGGTTTTGCGGGTACGGTGCGCTCAACCCTCCGGCTCCCCCCAGAACCGATATGCCCGTCATTCCGCTGAGCTACAGCATCCACAATCCCCTCCCGCCTTCGAAGAGGGGAATGCCGCCCGATCAAGTCAGGATCGGCAGGCACGAGATGTCCTTGCCAGAAGCTGTATCCGCTCTATTGAACCGTCAGTTTCGACGCTGTTCCAAACAACATGTCGCGACGGCGGAGGGGATCACGATCTTTCGTTTTCACGAATGTTGGGCCTGCCACCGGGAGTTCGATGTGTTCTTCCCAATGCAATGCTCAGCAACATGTGACGATCGACTGCCGGTAGACAAATTCCACGATTGGATTACTAGTCCATTGAAGGACACCGGCGCGCCGTGGATTATCCGCAAGGTCCAACAGTACGTCGATGCACATCCGGAGATGAACTTGATGGTCAGCTATCCTGGCTGGCATTGGGCGCAAAGCTCCCGACGAAAGCACTTCACGTTTTGCTGTTTTCACTGCGGTGCATTGGTTGCGAGCGAGATCTTCGAACAACTGCTTGAATACGACGGGTGCACGCAGAGCCCTGAATACTTCCTCGGGCCTATCACCACCATCCCGCTGAGAACCAAACAGGAGTTCATCGACTCTCCGCACTGGTGCTATTCGACAACACATCGGTTCTGTTCGGGGATGCGAAGCGCCAAATGACTTCTCCAAGAAAGTCCGAAGACGTGGTTCAACAGCTCCTCGCGGCGATGCATCTCACCGTCACGAATTATCACCCGACGGTTAGACAAACTGGACTGACTTTATCCGGTCTCATCCCTGGCACAGCATTTTTTCCGGGTGGTTCCGGTTTATGGAGAGGTCTGGAGCCCAGAGGACCATTGCCAGACTTGTTCCCTGATGCGCCCGTCATGTTTGTGGGGCACAATTTCGACAGCATTCGCGCCTTTGATAAATCATTCGCCAATGGCGGCGAGGCTGGCTGGGAGTTCTGGAGACGGCTTCTGGAGATTTTGGCCGGAGCGTCGCTTAAACCGGAAAGATGCTTTTTCACGAACGTCTTAATGGGACTGAAGCCTGGTAGTGCGACTGGATCCATGCCAAGTGTCCCTGACTATAAAAACCAGTGTTCTCAGTTTCTCCAGAAGCAGATCGAAATCGTGAGACCTTTGGCCTTAGTTGCCCTTGGTGTCAATGCAGAGCGATTCGTTTCACGGCTTGATCTGCCATGGATAGAGTCTCTCCATCCAACTGATTGGTATTTTCGCGAAACGAATACCCGCCAACAGAGGTTGAAGGCGCAAGGCGCGTTCATTGCCAAATTTCTGTGCTCTTAACGAGCCAGAGCGATTGCGATTGGGCTGACTTTCCGGCCTCGTTTCTTGAGCTTTGGCTGCTTAGGAGGCTGCTGTATTTGATCCCAGTGGATGTAACCCAATTCCGGCAGCACCGTAGGCCCGCTCCGGGCGATAGGTTCCAGGTCTCCATGAACATCACCACACAGAATCACATCTGCCACCGGGAGCGTATTGAAGTGGACTGCCGCCTCCGTGTCATCGGTAAACGCGATGTAGACGTAAAGAGTGTGGTCACCCTGTGAAACCGAAATGTTCTTGACAGTCTTTCCATTGGCTCCGTCGTAATTCAACGTATTGCCAAATCGATTGAGGCGAATTGTCTTCTCGCGCCGTTTACTCATACCTTCCTTATCGTTGCGGCTCATGGTTCTCCCTCAACACAGTCATCTTCGTCGTCGTCCCTCAGCAGTTCCGCCTCCGGGATACCCACAAGCGCCTCTACTTGATGCCAGAATTTATGAAATGAAATTCCAAAGCCCAGGGTCAGGCAGAATAAGAAATAAGCATCCGGGTTCAAATCGTTTGCCGCTTCGAGGTTGCGCACGAACTTTACGGGAACATGGCTACGTTTCGCTAGTTGTTCGGGCGTGAATCCTTGTTCTTTACGCATATTGCTCACAACAGTACAAATCGCTGCTACTGTGCGCAGTTGTTCATCTTCCTGTTCCGGTGTCTTGTTAGAGGCGTTCTGTCTAAGAGCCTCGCCCAGCTCTTCTTGAGAAACCCCTCGTGCTTCGCGGAGCGTTTTGAGCACAGCGCCCACGCCCCGATTGAATTCTCTTCTCGTGATCCGTTTCACTTTGATGTCCTCTCGAAAGTCTCCTTTTGAGCTGGCTTCAGCCAAGGTGGCGGACCTAACGTTTCTTTCACCATGTCCTCCACGCGACCAATGAAATCCTTAATCTCATAAGTTCCGAAACCCAATGCGGAGATGACCTGCATTTCATGCTGCATTCGATGGTTGGATTTGAGTCGATTGCTTTCCAGCGCTCTCACCCACTGAACGGAGACTCTTGCGCGCTTTGCCAACTCAGCTTCGGTCCAGTCTTTTTCCGTTCTCAACTGCTTGACGAGCACACCACGACAGCGGTGATACTCTTCCCACCACCGTTTTGTCGCTAGGTCAGAATTCGGCTTTGGTGCCATCGTATTTGTCCGTATGAGTTTGAGCGTCTAGCGCGGCGAACTGCTGCTGTGCGAAGAAACGTAACCCTGCATAGAGATTTCTCACGAGCTTCGCATCCGCCTTGAAAGGCACTGATTTGTCACAAGACAGATTGATACCTTGGTTCCGCGTCCAGGTATAGGCTGCATTCCGCATCAGTCGTCGTGCCCGTGTTGGCCCGATGCCGTGCATTGCTCCGATGGTTCGCTGCGATTCGTGGTCATGTACGAACTGGACAAGCATTTCGTAGGCGCGAGCGAACCGTTTTCT
>JBEKUP010000103.1:0-11556 GCA_049514915.1 Occallatibacter sp.
AGCAATCCTACGCTCCTCTTCTGTCGCCGGGGCTGCAATTTGCAGCAACTCTGTTATGGGGCGGAAACCGCGCGGTGCTTGGCCGCGCGCACCGCCGTCACGACTGCTTCCAGATCGAAATGCTCGGTCTCGCGTCGGCCGCCGAGAAGGACCCATAAGCGTTGATCTGTTTCGCGCGCAACTCCCCGGCGGATCGCTTCCGCCGTCTTTCGCCTGGGCCGACGGTGCGGTCGCTTCAATCAACCTCAACGGGCAGATATTGTAATTCGGGTGCGAAGTTGCTCTCGCAGTTTCCGCGGAGCGCAGGCACTCGGCCACCTCGCGCTTTGGCCAAACTTGCCTGAGAAGAAAACGTCTCGTTGCCGGTATTCGGGACCTAGGCTGACTCTATCGGCCTTATAGCGATGACAGTTCGGTTTTCCACACAACCGCTTGTTGCCGTAACGTTGCCTGAGCGCATGTCACCCAACCGGGCGATCCGCATCCGAACTGTGGTGCGGCGATTTTCAAGATGTTCCAGAGAGTTTCGTATTGATCGCCTCCGGTACTTAGCATGTTACGATGCTCGGTTTCACGTCAGAAAAGAGGCGGCCTCCCGAATCGTCACTTTTAGGTCGCACGCCCGCGAGGATTCTTCATGTTGATTTCCCAAGGTAAATGTGTAAAATTCTTCTGAAGTTCACCTAGAGGAAAGGAAGGCTTTGAAGCAGAAATGGGAGGTGGTTCCTGGTACCGTGACACCCATGACCTAAAGACTGATGCTCTCGGGCCAATTCATCGATTCGGAATTGCGAGCCGGATCGAACGAATCAGAGTCGAGCTGCTCGCCCTGAATCAGGGAATTCTCTGACCGGTGCTGCTCAAGCAGTATCAGGAATCCACGATTGGCATCTGGGTAGGGTGATTCAATAAACAACCGCCGCTTGCGGTTCTATAAGCTGACGCGCGCTGGGCGGGGCGCAGCTTCAGAGCGAGACTCGTGATTTGAACGGGACGGCAGCGGTTATCGAGAGGTTCTTGCGGTAAGGGCAGAGGAGTTGTCATGAGGATTGTTCGGCTTTTTCTCATTCGTCTTCGGAATCTTGCCTTTGGGAGACAGGATAACCAGCGGTTAAGCGAAGGAATGCAAGAGCATCTGGGCTCGCTTACGGAAAAGGGCATTGGCGGCGGCATTGAGCATGCGGAAACTCGCAGTCGAGCGGGTTTTAAGTTTGGATCTCCTGGGGGGACTGCGGGGGCCTACCACCCCGAGCACGGAATTTCTCTCATTGAAGGCCTTATGCGGGATGCGCGCTTTGCCTTGCGACAGTTGCGACGGTCGCCCGGATACGCGGCAACAGCCATCCTTACGTTGGCGCTAGGCATCGGCGCTAATACGGCGATCTTTCTGCTCACGTGGTCGATTCTGCTGAAGAGCCTGCCGGTGCCACATCCCGAACAACTCGTGCTCTGCACCCTCCGTAAAGGTGAGAGCGAAATTGGCTTTTCATTTCCCCAATATGAGGCAATCGAAAGGCAGGCTGTCGCCGTAAGCGGATTGTTTGCCTGGTCCGGCAACCAGAGCATAGTGCGCCATGACGGGCAGGCATCTAAGGTGCAGGCTGCTATGGTCACCGGTTCAGTCATCAGCGTGCTTCAGGTGAGTCCTATGCTAGGGCGCGGGTTTGCTGCAAACGCCGGGGAGCGGGGGGCAGATTTCCGGCCCGAGGTCATGCTTGCGTACGACTACTGGCGTACGCAGTTCCATTCCGATCCGGCGATTATTGGGCAGAGCCTGAGTGTGGACAACCACAACATGACGATCATCGGAGTGCTACCACGAGGATTCAACGGGATCGGTTTAAGTGAAAATATCAGTATACTGCTGCCGCTCTCGTTCGAAGACGTGCTTTATCCGAAGAACGACAATACCTATTCAGCTGGAATGTTTTCACCGGGGATGTTCTGGCTGACAGTGATGGGCCGGTTGAGGCCCGGCGTGAACTTAAAGCAAGCTCAAGCTGATTTCAATGCAATCCGAAATCAAGTGAACGAAGCTGCAGACCCCACGCACGAATTCTTGAACGGCGGGTTTTTCGGGAAATACGACCTTGGGGTCGAGGCGGGATATGCAGGAAGCTCGTGGCTGCGCTGGAAATACACGAAGCCACTGCTGGTGCTCGAAGCGCTGTGCGGCCTGATGATGCTTTTGTGTGCGCTCAACGTGGCGCTGCTCGTGCTGTCGAGAGTCAGCGGAAGAGTGCGCGAGTTTGCGATGCGTAATGCTCTGGGCGCAAGCCGGATGCGCCTGGTGGCGCAGGTATTGACCGAGACGCTGATCCTGGGTGCCTGCGGCCTTGCCGGCGGCTCGTTGCTGGGGTGGGAACTGGCCAGAACGCTGGTGGGAATGATCACCGACCCCGTTTCCGGTGCGCAGCTACAGTTGGATGCCGGCTTGGTGGTGTTTGGAGTAACCTCGGCAATCAGTCTGGGGGCGGCGCTCGCAGCAGCAATATGGCCGGCATGGAGGGCCTCGCGCGCGGTGCCGGCAAAGGACCTCAGGCAGAGCGTAGCGAACAGCGGATCGCATCGTTTGGGGCGGTGGATTGTACCAGCCCAGGTGGCGCTGGGGCTGGTGCTGCTGAATGCGGCGCTGCTCATGGCCAGCACGCTGATGACCTACATCCGGCAGAACTCGGGATTCAATGCGGGCAATGCGGTACTTGGCGAACTTGATCTCTCGGATGCAGGCGTGCCCCAAAAAGATGAGTTGGCAAGGAGTCTCGACTATTTGCGCCAAGTGCAGGCTGCCCCGGGGGTGCAAAGCGCTGCATTGATGACAATGGCTCCAATTGGCGGCAGTTTTGGAACCATTGACATGTTCTCCTACGACGCGAAGGGAAGCCTTCACTTGAACAAGCAGATGTGGCCCGAGGACGTTTCGGGCGATTACTTCGCCGTGCTTGGAACACGCCTTCTTCAAGGCCGGGCTTTTACCGCGGCAGACGAATCGGGCTTTCGCACGTGCATATTGAGCGCGGCTGCTGCATCGGACTTGTTTCCAGGCGAGTCTGCGCTCGGACGGAGGGTATACTTTGGCGACGGAACAAAGAAACCAAAGGAGCATTCGGGCTGTCAGGTAGTCGGCGTTGCCGAGGATGCACGATTTGCCAGCCTGCTGGAGCCGGCGCCGGAGATGGTCTACTCTCCAATCCAACAGTTTCCGGGATTGAGTTCCTTCACAGTCGCTGTACGAACGGCAAATGCAGACCTTAGCGTGAGGACGCTGTCCAATGTTTATCGCCGAGAGTTTCCGGGGGCTCCATTGCCGCGATTCGGGAGGTTCAGCGATGTCGTTGACCACGACTTGAGCCAGCAGCGGCTACTGGCGAGCGTTTCGAGCGGGTTTGCGCTGCTCGCGCTGACGCTGGTGACCACGGGACTGTACGGAATCCTCGTGCGGACGGTGACGGAGCAACGCCGCGAGATCGGGATCAGGATGGCGTTAGGCGCGCAGCGGGAAGCGATTGTGATCGCTTTGGCGAAGTCTGCGGCGCTGCGCGTGGCCATGGGCATGGCGGCAGGAGCGCTACTGGCCGCAGGGGTTGGAAGGCTGGTACAGCCGCTTCTTTATGGGGTCACGCCAGCAAACCCGTGGATCGTTTTGGCGACGCTGACTCTGATCGCCGCAGTGCTGGCGCCTGCCTTTGTCATTCCCGCAATTCGTGCCGCATCGGGGAATCCAATGGATGCAATCCGAGAGGAGTAAAGCGACAGATACATGCGCTTCAAAGGACGGAGTTTGATGCCCGATAACTCTGACGGTGGTCACAACTGCAGTGACCGCAGCGCCTGCGCCTTCGTTCTGGTCTGCCTTCCTGACAGGTCGGTCTAAGTTTCACCCTGGCTCCGATGACCTTTATTTCAAGGCTTCCGCCGAGATTCCCCGGGGGCTGCGCCGGATAATGCTGCCGTACCAACCAGACGATCTACATGATCCTTGCTCGCACGGGCTCGCGATTGACAGTTTCGCAGAACTCAAACTTTAGAGTGTGTCAGCCGTCACTGCGCCAGGCCCTGATTCCCATTAAAAGGTTGTCTATCAACGATCAAGGGGGCTCACTCCATATGATCGTTGTGGGTCGCGATGCTTACCTTAAAGCATCTCTGTAAACACGAGCATCGTCTAGGAGGTGTCTCTTGATCAAGAACATTCTCGGCGATCTGCCGATTCCGGCAGATTCATTGCTGGTTGTCGTGCCGGACGCGTGCGGCTGCAATTGTCAGTGTAGCTGCGGCGGGTGTACAGGTACGGGTACCATAAGCAGTAACACCAACTCTGGAGCAAACCACGGAGCTAGTGGTTCCTAGGTCTTTTCCCTGCACAAAGAAGTGAGGAGCGCTGCAGCGACCTGAACATCAGTTTCAGGACTCGCAGGATGTTAACTGGTCTGCACATCCATAACTCGGTTACTGCTGATTCAGCCCAGTTGCGCAGGCGAGTTTTGCCGTAGCAATGATTGTTCACTGCTTTATCCATCGCCAAATTAGCAAAGGAGGAGTCGTGTGATCAAACAGATTCTCGGAGATTTGCCAATTCCAGCAAATTCTCCCTTTATCGTCCATCCGGACGACGGTTGTAATTGTAGCTGCTCCTGCAATGGCGCGCAACAAGGCGCTGGTGCAGGCCAGACTACAGGCTCTCTGACGCACAGCCTAAATGGTTCCTGAGACTGCGGTAACGGAACAAACAGAAAGGACCCTCAGTCATGATCAAGCAAATCCTCGGAGATATTCCTCTTCCGTCCATATCTCCATTCTTACATCCGGACAGCGGCTGCAGCTGTGGCTGTGGCTGTGGTTGTACGACTAACAGTTCTGCGGCCTCCGTTGCTAGCAATGCTGGAAACGGTGTCCAGACAATTGCCGGAAGCTAAACCCATCTGCAACATTGTCACCGGCCTCCTACCTGCAAGCGTCGGGCGGGAGGCGTTTTTAGTAATACATTGAAGCAGGCTTTGAGCGGAAGGAGTATGTAGTATGTCCATGTCTTCGCCCTTTATTCACCGCTTTACAAGTGTAGGACGCTATTTCATTTACGACGTAAACACCAACGCCATCTTTGAGGTTGACAGACAGTTTTATGATCTCATAGACGAGGTCGACTGGTCGCCAGTTTTGCCGGGGTCCGTCGCGCCAGCGCAACCAGTTCTCCGTGGTTCCCCATCAGCACCACCTACAGAAGAGCGAGTACTGGCCGCTCAGGAAGTACTCGCTGCTCTTGAAACATATAACAACTTATATGGCGCTTTTTCCGCGCACAGGCCCCGCCAGATCAAATTCCCGATTGAGCCAAGTCAATTACCTCGCGTCTATCCAGAGGTAGTGCGCCATCTCATTTTGTGTGTCACGGAATCTTGCAATCTTCGGTGCACTTACTGCACCTACTCTGGTACATATCAGCACAATCGCGTTCACAGCAATAAGATGATGAGTGAAGAAACAGCTCTGCGCGGAGTTGACTTCTTGATGGCTCATTCTGGATATCTCCTTGATCACACGGAAGATCCCCTCTATCTCGGCTTTTATGGCGGAGAGCCTCTCCTCAATCACGCTCTAATTGCCTCGTGCATCCGCCATCTTGACACGACCTACCCTGCAAGGCGAGCTCGCGTCTTGCTCTCAATGACATCAAATCTTACGTGTGCGACACCAGCAGTCCTTCGCTTTCTCGCAGACAACGAGATAGAGCTCACCGTCAGCCTTGATGGTCCAGACGCTATCCACAACAGGTACCGAAAGACCCATTCGGGCGGCGGTAGCGTTTCCCAAGTTCGCCACAATCTGGAATGGTTACGTGATAACGCCCCTGAGTACTATAGCGCCCACGTCGCTTTTAATGCGGTGCTAACTCCGCCTTTCGATCTTCCCCATGTTGTCGAATTCTTTGAAACTGACGAGCTAGTACGAGGACATCGAGTTGCACTAGCTCTGGTTAATACCTACGACACCATGTTCTTGGAATCTGTTGGCTTAAGTGATTGGGACTGGAAAACATACGAGGCGCAAATGGCGGAACTTCGACGGCGCTTTATCGCCGGAATCTGCTCTCGTGCGCATATTCCCAATGGTCCATTAGAATCGCTCTTTGGGGGCCAACTGGCAACAATAGTTGACCGCGACGTCTATCCACTCACGGATACTATCTATCCCGGCGGCACCTGCCTGCCTGGATGTCAGCGTACCTTCGTAAGTACCGATGGTCGATTCTATACATGCGAGAAGGTTAATGAGCATTTGCTGATTGGTGACCTATCGGCTGACTACAGTTATATACCGATTGGCGAACTCATCGCTAAATTCGAAGAGCTTGGTAAAGACCTATGCACTAACTGCTGGGCCTGTCGTCTATGCGGGAACTGCTTTGCAACCGTCCTGAACGGTAATGACCTGGATCGTGACCGGATGATCCAATCTTGCTCGTCGAAAAAGAAGGCAATAAATCAGGCACTTGAGGATTACGCGGAAATTGCCACTGTGACGAATGCCGATGTAAGGTCAGTGTTTAGCCATACTCGTCAACCCGGAGCTGTAGTGTATGCGTGCCGCTACCTTAACACCCCTCTTGTAACGCGAGATATGTCACTCTAATGCGCCCTGAATCCAGAACGCGGCCGGATAGCAGTATGTTAGCGCGCGCATTTGCATCGGTGTTTCTGAGGGATGCAAGCAAGCCGGTCTGGAAGTCTTTCGGTCAGCAGCGGAAGCTTGTTGGTATCGCGATTGTGTTATCTGCCGTGATGATCTTGTTGCAGTTACCGCTGGTGTTCGTCACCAGGATCGTAGTGGATAACGTTCTCCCCAATCATCGTCTGCCACTCTTGAATGTAATCCTAATCGGATTGATTCTGTTTATGGTAGTAAAGGGGCTCCTCGATTATCTGTATACCTACGTGTCAACGTCCATACGTGAACGTGGTGCAATGGCGCTACAGATGGCTCTGATCCGCCACCTCCAGTCTCTCGGAATACCGTACATCAAAGAATCGGATGCCGGTTATCTTGCGGCGAGGATGATGGGCGATGCCAATAGTGTAGCCAACATACCGATCGGTATACTGGTGCCCCTTATCAGGGATATTCTTACGCTGGCGGTTGCAACTGTGCTACTCATTCTATTTCAGTGGCGTCTCTTGTTATTCGTAACGGCACTATTGCCCGGGATTTACGTCGTCTCTCGCCTCTCAAGCAAGCGGATCCGTTCGGCCTCGCAGCGGCTCCAAGAGGCAACATCCCAACTGTGGGGTAAATCCTACGAAACGGTCTCAGCTGTCGAAGTCGTCACGGCATGCTGCGCGGAGGACTATGAGGCAAAGCGATTCGATACATTTCTAAATCGGAAGAGGGCAATGGCGATGGAGGTAGCTCTGGTCGGTTCCGTCATGACGCTTCTAGCCGAGTTCGGTTCTGGGGTGACAGTATTGGTTGTATTGGGAGTCGGCGGCCGTATGGTCATGGAAGGTAAGCTGACTCTCGGCAGCCTTATTGCATTCAATGTGTTGCTTGGGTATCTCATATCCCCAATTCAAGGGATCGTCGGCAGTTGTGTCTCCATGCAGTCGTCCATGTCCGCAGTTGATCGCATAACAGAAATCATGCTTGCAGAACCTACCGTCACAGATTCAGAACACCCATCAGATCTGCCCTCTCCGCCGTCTACTCTCACGTTCGAGAACGTATCGTTTTCATATAAACCTGACCACGTCATTCTTGATCGTATTACTCTTTCGATCCCTGCTTATGACACGATTCTGATCGTTGGAGAAAATGGGGCCGGAAAGTCTACTCTAGCAAGGTTGATACCGCGATTTTATGATCCATGCGGGGGCCGCATTTGTATAGATGGTGTTGACTTGCGTGCGATGCGCCAACACGACCTCAGAAGTGCGGTCGCTCTAGTACCACAGAACACTACGCTTCTACAGGGGACCATCGAGGACAATGTTTGCTTCGGAATCTCTCAACCGAGCCGTCAAGACAAGGAGTATGCGTCGTGGGCATCCACAACCGATGAATTGATAGAACGAAGTTCCGACGGCTGGTCAACACTGGTGGGGGAGCGCGGCGTCAAATTGTCCGGAGGAGAGCGCCAAAGAGTTGCGCTTGGTCGTGCACTTGTGCGCCGTCCCGCACTTCTGATCCTCGACGAGGCTGCATCCGAATTTGACCTATTCGCAGAGCTCGAACTGTATAGGAGACTGCGGGCTTCACCCAGGCAGATGACGTTAATAGTGATCGATCATAAGATGACCATTTGCGAATCAGCGGATCAAATTGTTGTTCTCGAAGGTGGCCGAATCGTAGATTGTGGACGCCACGACGAACTCATTACACGCTGCGAGTCCTATCGAAAGTTGGAATCGTGTAGAAACCCGAGATACAAATTATCGCCCGCGGTGAGCCAACGTCGTCCCGTAATGTGTTAGGAGGAAAGATGACATTCGCGGAATGCTCGACAACTGGGACAGCGACAGAATGTGCCGAGAGAAAGCGCATGTGCCAGACGCACGGCGTCAGCGGCATCCGCTTGGAGACAAGTCTCGAGCTACGGCTCAATGAGAGCGGGTTGAAATTCGCGGTGACTTCTGGCTACGATGGTGTATGTGTCCCAATGCTTGACAGAGAATTCGATTTGTTCACGACAGGAGAGTACACTCATGCTCTCGTCAAAGTCTGCCCATTGCGAGAAGGAAGCATTCTGCTGGGACCCTGCATAGAATGTGGAGCACAGGTACGGGTGCTCTGACCACGGTGAGTTACTAGTTAAGCAGACGAGTGATAACACACGTCGTGATGGGCGAGAACGGCAAGGTCATCATGCAGAACGCGTCAAAGCCCCCAAGGAGACCAACACAATTGGTTTTACCCGAAAAAATCAGAGAAATGTCGCAGCACGATTCGCAGTCATTTCGGGCGCTCGCAATGGTGCCTTGTGATCTTGGGGATGGAACTGTCCTGATCAGTTTTCTAGATGACAAGGAGCCAATCGTCGCTAGCGAAGGTGCGTATGCGGTTGCGCGATTAGTGTCGCGATTTGCCTGTCGGGACGATCATATCGCAGGCATACTAGCGGCTCTGCGACTAGCCGATGCATCGAGAGCGCAAGTTGCCAAAATATTGGATCAGTTCTTGGAATGTGGAGCTCTAATTTCGGAGACGCAACTCCGCGAGCAACTCAAGAAGACGCCATTGGCACCGCAGGTTGAATTAGCGCGAGTTGCTATTCCCACCCGAAACCGTCCAGGTGCGTTAAGAGCCTCGTGGCGTTCTTGGCGAGAATTTGCCGTTCTAAACGGTCGACGATTTGAATTTGTAATTGCCGAAGATTCGGATAGCGAAATTGATCGTGCTGAGTTCAGCGAAAGTCTTCGATCAGCCCACCCCGATCTTCGATGGATTGGCAAGCATGAAAAGATCGCCTTTATTCGTCGCTTGACGGAAGCCGGTATTCCCGCTGACGTTGCGGCTTTTGCGTTACTTGGAATGGGTGAATATCGTCCGGGTGCGAATCGCAATTGCCTACTACTCGATAGTGCCGGCGAATTGCTCCTTATGAGCGACGATGATGTACTGTGCTCATTCTTCGCGCTTCCGCAACAATCGTCACAATTGCGGTTCGCCGGTCACACTGGCCTACCGGTGGAGTGCCAGGCATTTGCCAGCCGCGAAGGTGCTATTGCTGCGGTCCAACCCACCGACATTGACATTTTTTCGGTACATGAGAGTCTCTTAGGTAGAACCTGCCCAGCACTTTTATCAGACGCTCAATTCACACGGAGCGAATTCGCAGATATCTGTAACGAGATGCTTTGTTCCATCGAGCGTGGAAATGGGCGCGTGGTTGCTACACAGGCGGGAATTGTTGGCGATAACGGTCGCGCATATTGCGACGAACCGCTCTTTGCGCCGAGTCCGAGCGCGATACCTTGGATGCTCGAAAGTCGCGCGAGATATGGTGAGCAATTCTCTAGTAAAGAGGTTGTTCAGTTGGCGCCTGCCTACACAGTTACTCATTCTTCATTTTGCATGTCACCAAGTCTCGGTCTTGACGCCAGGGAGATACTACCGCCCTTCATGCCCGATTTCAGGGGAGAGGATCGCGTGTTTGGAGCTGCGTCTACAATCCTGTCTCGTAACGCCCTCTTCGGGCACTTGCCAGTCGGTGTTTTGCATGCTCCGTGCGACACGAGGCATTATGCGGGCGGTAGATATGATACCGTCGCAAGGCCTCGCATGAGCACCCTTGTCTATGCGCTGATATCCCATGACTCCAACCCGCGAATGTCTATCGACTTCTGTGAGTCCCTTCGAGCGATCGGCGAGTATTTTCAAGCACTGTCTTACCTTCCGAATGAAGAATTCCTTACCCACGCCAATATTGCGGTGCGCAGCATTTCCGGTGCGGCTGTAAGAACGGCCTATGCGGAGGCTCGCCGTCTTGCCGTCGTTCCAGAATACTGGCAAGCTGATCTGACAGCCTTTCGCGATACATTTCTTATGAATGCCAAGAGGGCTGACTACTCAGTTCCCAGAGAAATGGAGGGGGCAGAACGTCCGGTTGAGCAGACTCAGGTCTTCTTAAGGAGGCTTGGAGAATTGTTTGAGTGGTGGCCTAGGATCTGGAATGTGTCAATTGAAATGAATCTGGAAGGCAAGCGCATAAGCAGCCTAATTGCTTAATCCTCTTTTTGTGACCTGCCCCCCAGAATCCGTCCATTTTGGAATACGATTTGGACGCGTTTCTCGGTGCCTTCGGCGACGAAGGTCTCGGCGATGAGCTTGCAGGTCTTGCACTCCGGCCAGTCGCGATGCTCTTTTCGCTCCTGTCTGTCCTGCAGGATGGCAAAGTAACTTGTTGCGTGGGTGCGCAGTGCTGCTCTTGCGCAATCTGCTGTCCACAGGCCTGATTCATACCAGTTTCGGTTTGGCGGCGATGGCCTTTCCAGCACAATGGGATTGGAGCATTGGATCTGCACGAAGTGCAGCCGCCAGCGGCGACACGTGCAGAGAGATTTGCCGCAAGAACGCCCCAGCGGGGCAGCGGCAAATCAGAACGATCTGTGTGAGGAAAATCCAGCCTGGGCATCAAGACGATCAGCTAACGGAGAGATCACCTCCCAGCGCCAGCCTCCGCCAGCGGCTCCGGCAAAAACGGCTTCGGGAGGTTCATGGTCAACGCGGCTTGTTGCGTTGACCTCTTTTGGATTTATCGTGGGTCTCGGCCGCTTTCGACGCCTTGGCCTTGGCGTCGTGCGATTGTGGGAGTTCCCATCCCGCCATGCCCTGTAACACGCGGTCGGCGTGCTTGATGGTGTTCACGTGTCCATAGTGGGTTTCAATCATGTGGACGGAAGTTCCCATCTGCTCGGCGAGGAAATACACGTCCACGCCTTCCTGCAATCGGAGCGTGGCGTAGGTGTGCCGGAAGCAATAAGTCGAGCGCGGCACGCCCTGCGTGCCTTCGCGCAGTTTCGCTTCGTTCAGAAGGTTTTCAATCAGCTTGCTGTAAAGAGTTTT
>JBEKUP010000104.1:0-11423 GCA_049514915.1 Occallatibacter sp.
GACAGGATGGCCAAGGTGACCATGCTCACGGGAATGATTGTGAGCTATGCCTACGCCACGGAATTCTTCAGTGCCTGGTATGGCGGAAACATCTACGAGCGGTATCACTTCATCAATCGCGCCACGGGGCCCTATGCGTGGTGTTTCTATCTGATGGTGCTTTGCAATGTGATCACGCCGCACTTTCTCTGGTTCAAGAAGGCCAGAAACAGCGTGGCGATTCTCTTTCTCGTTTCCATCCTGGTGAACATTGGAATGTGGTTCGAGCGCTTCGTCATCATCGTGGTGGGGCTGCACCGAAACTTTCTACCGTCGGCGTGGGGCATGTTCTACCCGACGCGTTACGATATCGGAATTCTGGTGGGAAGTTTCGGTCTCTTCTTTACCTTGTTTTTGCTCTTCATTCGTTTTCTACCCATGATTGCGATGTGGGAGATCAAGGGCGTGGTTGCAAACAGCGTTCATATCGCCAAGCTTATCGAGACGTCACGACACTATCCGCCTCAGGAAGAGAGCGAGGTAGTCGTAAATGCGTAGCCAATTTGTAATCGCGACTTTCTCAGATCCAGACAGCTTGCTCGCCGCTGTCCGTACCGTTCGGGATCATAGTTTTCCGATATACGATGTCTATTCTCCCTATCCAGTCCACCACCTGGATCGCGCCATGGGTCTGCGCAGAACGCTTCTGCCCTGGGTAACCTTCTTCGCAGGGGCGTTGGGGTTGACGCTGGCGTTCTCATTCTTGTCCTATACCACGATTCTGGATTGGCCCCTGAACGTAGGCGGCAAGCCGGACAATTCGACGCTGGCTTTCATTCCGATCTGCTTCGAATTGACGGTGCTGATCGGTGGCTTGTCCACGGTGGCAGCGTTGTTATTTCGCGCTCGGCTTTTTCCCGGCAAAAAAGAACGCCTGCCCGCGCAGGATATTACCGATGACACATTCGCACTTGTGCTTCGTCACCGTAATGAGCGTTTTGACTCGATCCTGGCGTCCAGACTCCTGAAGACCAGCGGTGCCAGTGAGGTTCGCGAAATCGAGGCTGATTTATGACGCTTCGGTCTCTGGCTCCGGTCTTTCTGGCCCTCGCACTCGCAGGCTGCGGCTCCCAGGAGCGGCGCGCCTATGAGTACATGCCGGACATGGCGCGCGATCCCGCGTACAAGGCCTTCGCTCCCAATCCTGTGACTCGCGACGGCCTGACGCTTCAACATCCGGTGGCCGGCACCATCCCGCGCGGCTATCATCCCTTCCACTATGGGCCCGGCGAGCAGGAAGCGGAGCGCGCCGGCCTGGAGCTAAAGGACCCGTATCAGCCGACAGCTAAGACCCTTGGGGAAGGCAAGGCTCTCTTTGAAACCTATTGCGCTGTATGTCACGGAGCACAGGGCAAAGGAGACGGCCCCATCTCGTCGAAGATTCCTCCGCCGCCATCGTACCATTCCGATCGCCTGATGCAGTTCGCTCCTGGCCGTATCTTCCACGTCGCTACCATGGGTTCCGGCAAGATGCCATCTTATGCGGCGCAGTTGAGCGCGGATGAGCGATGGAAGATTGTCACGTATGTCTACACAACGCTGCAGAAGCGGAACGAAGAGCCTCAACCAATTCTGGCGAAAGGAGGATCTCAATGAGCGAAGATGTTTCGTTTGTGGTCCCCGCACGCAGCCAACTGTTGGCAGGGGGTATGGTCTTGCTTGGAGCCGGAGCAGCCTTCTATGAGTTGCACTCGGATCCGCAGCGTGCCTGGCCCTCATTGTTGCTGAACGGCTTCTATGTCACTTCGTTGGCGCTCTCGGCCATGTTCTTCCTGGCTACGCAGCGCGCCACTGGAGCACGGTGGTCGGCCAGTTTGCGCAGGATTCCCGAAGCCTTCATGCTTGGTTTGCCGGTGGCCGCGTTGCTCATGTTGGCGCTCCTGCTGGGGAGACAAACTATCTTCCCCTGGGCCCACCCCGGCGCATTCGTTCACACGCCCGCCTTTGCAGGGAAGATCCAGTATCTCCAGATGCCTTGGCTGATTGCTCGCACTGTGGCGGCGCTGGTTTTGTGGATCGTCTTTGCCTTGCTTATGCGCCGGGCATCGCTCGAACAGGATGAGAGACCGGAGATGGGACTGATCCTGCACCAGCGCCTTACACGTTATGCGATTCTGTTCATTCCCATCTTCGCCGTGACGTTCACTGCGATGACGTTCGATTGGCTGATTAGCCTCGAGCCGGATTGGTTCAGCACGATGTTTGCCGTGTATGTTTTTGCCGGAACATTTGTGCAGGGGATTGCAGTAGTAACACTGGCGGCAGTCCTACTTAGGCAGTTCAACTCGTTGGGCAGCAGCGTCTCGGAAGATCAGCTCCACGACCTGGGAAAGATGATGTTCGCCTTTTCTACCTTCTGGGCCTACATCTGGACATGTCAGTACCTGCTGATCTGGTATGGAAACATACCCGAGGAAGTAACTTACTACATGCCGCGGACCCATGGGCCGTGGGTCTACATTTTCGCTCTGAACTTGATCGTGAACTGGGTGATCCCATTCCTTGTGCTGCTTTCGGAGAAGCGCAAGCGCTCGCCCAGAATTCTCGTCGCAATGAGCATCCTTCTTCTCTTGGGGCATTGGCTCGACCTCTACCTGTTGATCATGCCGACATTTCGAAGCACTCCCAGCTTGGGGTTGATGGAGATCATAATCGCCGCTGGTTACATGGCTTTGCTGTTTCTCTTGTTTGTGCGCGCCTTGGCGCGCGCGCCCATGGTTCCTTTGAACGACCCAATTCTGAATTACGAGGAGTTGGAGCACGATCACGATGTAGTCCATCGGCCATTTGGAGTGAACCTATGATGAATGGGAACGGCATGATTCTCAAGCTGTCGGTGTTTGTGGCGTCTGTTGCGGCCATCAGCGCAATCGCTTACCGTCAGCCCAGCCAGCATGATTTGAACGACCTGCCCAACCGGCTTCCCGAAGCCGCTCCCTACGTGGTCGCCGAAGCTCGAGTAATGCCGCCTCCATATCACAACCATTGGGAAGCCGAGGACAGCCCGGGCCAGTGCCAGACCTGCCATCAAAAGATCTTCGACGAGTGGAACGGCTCCATGATGTCCAATTCCTGGCGCGATCCAGCCTGGCGGGGCGCATTCCTATATCTCTCTCGCGCGACATCGGCCAATGGAGAGTGCGACACGCCGCAGCCTCCGGATGGCACACCCAAGGCGACCCACAATCCGTTTGCAAACAAGGGAGCGTGTTCTTCCACGTTCAACATTGGCACGGAAAACTATACGGTTTCAAGACCTGGATCTCTGCTGGACTTCTTCTGCTCGCGCTGCCACATGCCTACGGACTACACTGACAACATTCCCCTCAAGAACGTGACATACGACTCGCATCATCTGGAGTCAGCGCCGGGTGACCCAAACTTCTTTCCTAGCTCTGACAACGGAACCGGCATCGCATTTGCCACGCTCGATTCACAGTTTCGCAACACTAAATCGGGCAAGAGCGGAATTATTTGCGCGGTCTGCCACACTTACGCCGAAACCCGCGATACTCCGTACCACAACTACGAGCATAGCCAGAGCGCCTATACGCCGGTTCCCGACCCGCATTCACGCGCCGACTATATGGCTGCGGCGGGCAAGCCGCCGGACATCTTCAACGTCCCTGACAAAGACAAGCAGAACCTTGGATACAGCATCGGCGCAGGCGCGTACCGGCTTTCGCCTCACGCAATCGTCTTCCCGGAAAGATTTGGTCCCCTGGCTGCAAACAAACCTGCCGACCCGGTTGACCACTATACCAGTGGAATCTTCGGCCAGACAATCGATTATCAGCAGATCGATTCCGCCAAGCATAAGGGTTATCACCAGGCTATGTTTATTCATTCCGAGATGTGCGCCGCCTGTCACGATGTGACGGGTGGTCTGCCCATCAAGAACGCTCTCGGTAAATGGACTGGAGGATTTCCCATCGAGCGCACGTATACGGAGTGGGCCAACAGCGCATACGCCGACCGACCCGGAAACAAGAACTTCGATCCCCGATACAAACGTGACTGTCAGAGCTGCCACATGCAGCAGGATTACGGCCAGCCCGGAACCGCACAGACTCTGTATCAAGACGGAAAACCGTTACCGCCATTTGAGGGCCGCGTCGCGAATGAAGGGGGCTCGCCGCATCCATTCTTCACTCATCACTTTGTTGGAGGCAACGCCTACGTGACGGGACTCATCGGCAAGGATGTCGATGAACACGGCTCTATCGCTCCTTATCCCGAGCTGTCTACATTCAGCTTCTCTTCCGCCGATCGCCACAGTGTTTACTCCAGGGCCTTCTATACGCACCTCGAGAGACGCGGCGTCTACGCACAACAGGCCCGGCTTGCCTGGGATCGTCTGCGTCACGTGTTAAGCATGGACTTGCGCGGCCCTGCCCAGGCAAAGGTGGGCAAGGAGACGCCGATCTCCATCACGGTCGCCAACACGGGCAGCGGCCACGATTTTCCCACCGGCTTTCCGGAAGGACGCACAGCCTGGCTTGCAATTCACGCCTACGATATGGCGACCGGCAAGGAACTGCCCATTCACGACAAGGTCTGGAACCGGACGTCGGTCGGCGTAGGCAACCTGACCACCGAGGACATGGTCGACCCCAACTTTCCCGGATGCAATTGGAAGATCCCGGCCGGGTCAGCCGACCCGTACGCCATGCAGTTCAAGGCGGTGGCGTCTCTGGGCGACGGATGCCCCACGCTCGACTTGCCGTATGCGACGCCTCTCAATCTCAAGACAAACAAGGATGGCCTGCCCATTGATAAGGATGGCCGAGTGATTGATACTTCCAATCCCACCGCTTTGCCGGTGTTCGTGGATAAGAACGGCAATGGCGATTTGTTTGATGACGCCTTTCTTCGGGACACTCGATTCAAGCCTCGCGGACGGCCCGAGTATGAGAAAAAGATCGATCGTTACTCGGTGGTCATCCCGCGGGGAACGCAGGGTCCGATCACGGTTACTACCACGGTTTATTACCAATCGTTGGAGGCCATGGTTGCTCTCGAGTTCCTTGGCAACATGGCGGACACCAATAACAACTTCATACTTGAGCCTTGCGTTCTGGGCGGAAGATGTGATGGACGCACGCCGTCCACGGAGCCTCCGGTGGTCGAGGGAGCCCCACCCGTCCCCATGGTCGTTCGTAATTGGGTGATGACGGTCGAGGGCATGCCTACGGATCACCGTCCGTTGCAAACGGCTGTATATCCCGCTGCTGGCGCTTCCAGCGTGTATCAAAACGCTGTTGTGAAGGTGTTCTTCTCCAAGCCGATCAACGGAGTTGATACGCGTGATTTCACCTTGACAGATTCGCACGGCGCGACCATTCCTGCTTGGGTTGACCAAGTCGGCGCTGGCGCTTGGGGGCTATTCCCCAACCAGGTAATTCTCAAGGGAGGCGAAACCTACACCGCGCGCCTCAAATCAGGAGTGTGCGACTCCAGTGGAAACTGCACCAGGCAGGACTTGGTGTGGAGATTTACCGTCAGCAAGGATTCTGGCGAGGGCAGAGGCGATACGACGATTCCCCCAAACTTCACTCTGCCATCTCCAGCAAATACTCCGCGGTCCGCTTCTTTGACGGCGTCAAATCGCCGGAACAGCGCGGCAAGCTCGGATGACACCCATTCGCACCGTACCAACTTGACCGGTGCCGGTGGAGGGGGACGTTAAGGCCCAAGTCTGACCATGGTGGCCCCGAGACAACACGATATCTCAGATAGGAGGAGGAACTACAACCATGAAAGCATCAATGTTGCAGAACGGAATCTCAGTTATTTCTAGTCAAGCACTGCGAGCAACCGCTGTGGTTGTTCTTTCATTTGCGGCTACTTCACTAACAGCCAGGGCCCAGACTACAGTTGGAGGGCATGTTGGATTCGTCCTTCCCTTGGTCACCTGGTCAGGCGGCCAGACAACCGATCTGGCAGACAATTTCTCCATCGGCTTCCCCGCCGGAATCACCGTAAAGGGAACAGGCAGGATGGCATTCGATATGGAATTTGTTTCGTCAGTGCAGGATAGTCCGCGCGACGTGTCGGTCACGGTTCATCCCGGGTTTTTGTGGAACGTCGGCCACGGCTTCGCCCCCGGGATTCGTGCGGCTTTCGTCGTCAATTCTTCGGAATATGGATTTACTCCACTGTTAAACAAAAGCTGGCCAATAAAATCCAAAGGCAGTTTCTTCAAGGCCTATTTCGCGGAGGCGGACCTTCCAGTCCGGTTCAATCGGCCCGTGGGCGGTCCGGACACGAATCCAGTGACCTTCGCAATGCACTTCGGGTTGGGATTCTGAGGAGCCCTTCTTTGCACAGGGGTGGCCTTCACCGGGCGACTTTGAAAACGTAAGGACTGTCACCTGTATTGAAGCGCCGCGGCTCTTCGCCGGTTTGGTGAATTACCTTTTGTGGGTTTCAGGATGAGAAGACGCCTGTTGCAAGAACGTGTACACCATCTTTCGCATTACCAAGAATCGGGAAGACACCGAGGATGTGCTGCGGGAGGCGTTCCTGCGAGCGTATCTCGCACTTGACGATTTCGAAGGTAGGTTGACCTTCTATTGCTGGTTAACGCGGATTGCCTTAAAGAGGTCGCGCAGATTCTGGATGCCTCTGTAGCTGCCGTCAAGACGAGGCTCCATAGGGGCGCGAGTGCAGCTCAACGCAATTCCTCGCAACGTCGACCACCGCAAAAGGGCGGCTTATGAATCTATGCGCACATAGACACGAGTTAGCGGGAGAAAGGCAACTCAGTTGGCCATCAGTGCCAGCAGAGTCGTGCAGAACGTTGATATGCATGCGGCCCCCACGGCCTACCACGCCAAGTTCATCGGTCGCGCCGTAGCTAAGCCCTTTCTTCACTCTGGCACCTGCCATAAACATCGTGTATCCGGTGATGTTGTGTTCACGGCCTTCAGCATCCTTTTTCTGTCTGGTACAGAATGGCGTCGTATATCTCTGTCCGTTGATGGCGTTTGCCGTCCTTGATCTCAGAGTACCGAACCTCCCAAGCGTACCCCTTGGCTCTCTTGACCTTGCGGATGCTACCATTTTGATACCGTGCTCTATTGGTCCTCATCGTCGCATGCCTCGTTTCTGGATCGTGCGGATCGGCACATGTCCAGTTTAGACAAAGTGAGTTATAGTGAAATCTAAAGAGGATTATGTTTATGTAAGTTATTGATTACAAACGTGGCCCCGTAGCTCAGGTGGATAGAGCAACGGTTTCCTAAACCGCAGGTCGGAAGTTCGAATCTTCCCGGGGTCACCATTCACAAAACAAAAACACTGAAATTTCATTGGCCGAGAGAGACTAATTCATAACGAATGGGAAGGTCAGTCTTCTACAAGGAGAATTGCGTGACTTTTTTGCGGCAGTTGTTTGGTCCGAGCACAGAAGAGATCTGGAGACAACTTTGCGCCGAGATTGGTGCGCAATACGTTGAAGGGGGTTTCTGGAAGGGAAACAAGGTTCAAGGCACGCACGGCCCATGGACGATCACTCTGGATACACACACGGTTTCGAATGGCAAGACCTCTACTACTTACACTCGCATGCGAGCGCCTTTCGTGGATCCAGAGGGCTTCCGCTTTACTGTTTACCGGAAGGGAATCTTCAGCGACATTGGCAAGTGGCTCGGCATGCAGGACATTGAGATTGGGGACGAAGCCTTCGACCGGGATTTCATCCTGAAGAGTGATCAGGAAACGAAACTGCGGGAACTGCTTGGCAGCTCCAAGATCCGGGACCTCATCAGCCAGCAGCCGGAGATCTACTTTGCCGTGAAAGACGATGAGGGCTTCTTCGTTTCGAGCTTCCCCCAGGGAGTGGACGAGCTTTATTTTCAGGTTGTGGGCGTTATCAAAGACGTTGAGCAGTTGAAGTTGCTGTATGCGCTGTTTGCGGAAACATTGGATCAGCTGTGCCGAATTGGATCAGCCAACGAAAGCGCGCCAAACGTCAGCTTGTGATGGGTGGATTCCTGTGAGGAACAAGACTCGCCTGGGACAAGAAGCGGAAGCTGAGCGAATTGCCGGCGATCCGGATGTAAACTTTGACGCCGGCTTTGGCTTTGACTCGGCCTTGCGCTGGCATTTATAACTGTTGATGTCATGGAAAACGGTTTCATGACGTTTACGCTGCGATGTAGATCGCAGCTCGACTTATAACAGTAATTGCCAGGATGCTCGGGAAGGCGGTGAAAGTCCGCCACTGCCCCGCAACTGTGAGCGCCACTGCTTCAGAGCCCGTCGTATGAGGTGAGAAGGCACGAAGTCAGCCAGGTTTTTGGTGCAAACCAAAGACTCAATTGAACCACTGGAAGCGAATCTCAAAGATTTGTTTCTGGGAAGGTGGCTGACCCGGGCGCAAGTCAGGAGACCGGTCCTCGGCGTTAAACCCCGCTTACGTTCCGAGGGGAACGAAGGAGCTATTCATGTTTGTCGCGGCATCCTTGCGTGGACTCCGGTCCCGCGCATTCCTTCGCATATTTGTTGTGATTCTTGTGGCCGCATGTGCGGCACTGTGCCAGGCTGCGTCCATTCGCGGCGTGGTGACTGACGCCTCGGGCGCCAAAGTGACGGGCGCGACTGTCACTTTGCTGAGCAATGGAAAGCCGATTGCTACTGCCGTTTCGACGGCAGACGGCAGCTTCCAGATTTTGACCGGGACAACTGGACGGTTCTTCCTGGTGGTGACGGCGAAAAGCTTCCGGCAGATCGATACGCCGATGTTCTATGCCGGGCCGTTGGACAACATTGAAAAGAACGTGGTGATGGAGCCGGAGTGGGTGCGGGAGTCGATTGTGGTGACCGCGACGGGAACGCCTACGCCACAGCCGCAAACCAGCGCAGCGACCAGCGTGCTTGGGCCGCTGGACTTGGATTTGCGCGACAATTTTGTGAGTACGCTGCGGTTGATGCCGGGAACGTTTGTGGTGCAAGCCGGACAGCGCGGAGCGGAGGCAACGCTGTTTGTGCGCGGCGGCGATTCAGACGATAACAAGGTGCTGGTGGACGGAGTGAGTGCGGGAGACCTTGGCGGGCAATTCGATTTTGGGACACTGGCGACGACAGCGGTGGAGCGAGCCGAAGTTTATCGCGGACCTGACTCGGACCTTTATGGGGCCGATGCGGAAAGCAGTGTGGTGAGCTTTACGACTCCGCACGGGACTACAAGCTTTCCATCTCTGCTGTTCAATGGAGACGCGGGAAACTTTCAGACGTCGCATGAGGATCTTGAACTGGCCGGCGCGCATAAAAAGCTGGATTATCTGGGCGCGTTCAGCTGGTTCCAGACCGTGAACGATTTGCCAAACGATGAGTTCCACGTGGCGACGGCGGCGGGGAATGTTGGCTGGCAGCCCTCAGGGAGCACGCAGATTCGCGGAACGGTTCATTACGGCGTGGATGCGACGGGGGTTCCGAATGCGTGGGACTTCTATCATGTTGCGGACCAGGCTACGGAGAAGGACCAGGACATTTTCGCAAGTGGATCGATTGATAACCAGACGACGCCGTCGTTGCACCAGAGCGTGCGGTATGGGTTGACGCGGAAGAGAGAACAATACAATTTGTGGGCGCAGAGCGGGAGCGGAACATACGACGCGTATGGCGACAGCTTTGGTGATCCGGTGACGATTACGGGAGCCAACGGCTACCAGGTGAGCGGACAGGCTCTGCTGGACTATGCGAGCTACGACACGCCGCCGTACCCGGAAGGGCACCAGCTTGTGTCGAATCGGGATCAGCTTATCTATGAAGGCGATTACAGCTTCACTCCGCATGTGATGGGGATGGTCGGGTTCCATTACGAAGACGAGCGGGGCGCCGATCCGAAAGGCGCAGAACCCGCAGTGGATTGGACCAATTACGACTACATAGCATCCGTTCATGGCGATTTCAAGAACCGGGTGTTCTATACACTGGGTGGTAGTTTGCAGCGTTACTCGTCTTTCGGAACGCAGACATCGCCGCGTGCAGGAGTTACCGGATACGTGCTGCGTCCGCGGAAGGGAATCTTCAGCGGCACACGGTTGCTGGCTAACTTTGGGGAGGCGGTGCGCGAGCCTGCGCTGACCGATCAGTTCTATTCGCTATATACCTTCCTGTCGCTGAATGGCGGTCAATCGACGATTTCGGAGTTACATATTACTCCGCTGAGCGCGCCGCAGGATCGCACTTATGAAGGCGGCGTGGAGCAGATGTTCTTCAGCGAGCGGCTGCTGTTCCGTACGAGCTTCTTCCACAATGAATTTGGGCGGCAGATTGAGTATGTGGGGCTGGACCTGGTGCCGCAGCTTTTGCCTGGCCTGACTCCGAGTGAGCAAAACGCTCTGGAACAGACCTTGCAAGCCGATGGGGCCTACGAGCTGAGCCTCAATTCGGAAGCGTTTCGGGCGCTTGGCGTGGAAACGACCGTTGAAGGCGGCATTGGGAAGAATATCTTTTTGCGGGGCGGATACACGTATCTGGATGCGGTGGTGCAGCGCTCGTTCACCAATGATGATGTCGCGTTGCTGGGGCCGGTGCCGACATTCGATGGGATTCCGCTTGGAGAGGATTCGCCGTTGCAGGGAGCGCGTCCGTTTCGGCGTCCGCCGCATACGGGATTTGTGTCGGCGAGTTACTCGGCCAACAAGTTGACGGGCGTGCTGACGTCGGCATTTGCGAGCCGCTCGGATGACTCGGACTTTCTTGCTTATGCGGATCTGTTTGGCGGGAACAGCCTGCTGTTGCCGAATCGTAATCTCGATCATGGTTATGCGAAGGTGGATCTGGGCGGGAGTTATGCACTTACCAAGTGGTTGGGGATTTATGGACAGGGGGAGAATCTGATGGGGAATCGGCATATTGCGCCGATTGGATTTCCCAGCCTTCCGATTAATGTTCGTTTGGGGCTGAAGCTGCAGTGGGGGGTTGGGGCGGAGAAGTGAAGTGGGTGACTCGGCTGAGTAACCCCGGTCCCCAAATGCGAGGGACCGGGGGCACCCAGTTTATATCGCGAGCAGGTGCGAAATTTAAGCTACGCGCTCGATGGTTACAGTTTCGAGGACTACGGGCTTGTGGGGCTTGTCCTGGTGGTTGCGGGGGACGAGCGAGATTTTGTTGACGATGTCCTGACCTTCTACGACTTCGCCGAAGATGGTGTGCTTGCCGGTGAGCCAGGTGGTGGGAGCGATGGTGATGAAGAACTGGGAGCCATTGGTGTTGGGGCCGCTGTTGGCCATGGCAAGCTTGCCAGGCTTGTCAAACTTGTGCGGGGAGCCCGCGGTCTCATCTTCAAAGCGATAGCCGGGGCCACCCATGCCGGTGCCGGCGGGATCGCCGCCCTGGATCATGAAGTCGGGAATCACGCGATGAAAGATCGT
>JBEKUP010000105.1:0-11339 GCA_049514915.1 Occallatibacter sp.
GATCACGCGTCTCGGAGGAACAGGTAACGAAGCAGCGCGTAGGCGTGAGTCTGGCGCGACGCACCATGCACATGGCGCTCCTTGGAAAAACAGGCACCGGCAAGAGTTCCCTTCTCAAACACCTCTGCCTGCAAGATGTCCAGGCGGGGCGAGGGTTCGTCTACTTCGACTTGCACGGCGATGCGACACCATTTCTCCTGCGCGCCATAGCCGCCGAGGAGTGGAAGCAACAACAGCACTTGAGCGACAAGCTCATAGTGATTTCTCCTGCGGATTCGCAATTCTCAGTCGGCCTCAATCCGCTAGGCGGGGGCGAGGCGGACTTCGTTTCCATCGCGGAGATCGCTGAGCTGCTCAAGATGTATTGGGGACTCGACCGCTTTGGCGCGCGCACGGATGAACTGCTGCGCAATGCGCTGTACGTCCTCGCGGCGAGTGGCCTGACCCTTCTTGAGTTGGCGCCGCTCCTCACGCAGCCAGGATTCCGGGCATCCTGCCTCAAGAGGGTTACGAACGCCGAAGTTCGCGACTACTTCGAATTCCGCTATGGACGAGTGAGCGAACCGATGCGTGCCACCATGCGCGAGCCGATCCTGAATAAGACATCGGCTTTCACCGCCGATCCTCGATTCCGCCACATAGTTGGCCAGGCTGAGTCCACATTTTCCCTTCAGGAAGCAATGGACGAAGGATATTGGATCATCGTGAACCTCGAGAAGGGCAAGCTAGGCGTGCATGCGCTTACGCTCGGCGGCCTGCTCTTCACGATAATCAAGAATGCCCTGTTCACCCGCAACAATCGTACGCTCTTCACGCTCTATTGCGACGAAATCCAGAACCTCATTGCCAATTCGAGCGACGTCGAGACGGTACTCTCCGAGGCGCGTAAGTTCGGGGTCGGAGTCGTCTCGGCGAATCAATTTCTGGACCAGTACCCAGCGCCCATGCGCGGTGCCATCCTTAGCATCGCCACCCATTGCTTCTTTCAGTTGTCGAGCGCCGATGCAGCGACCGTCTCGCAGATGCTTGATGGCGGCAAATCGGTTGCCGAACGGCTGAAGAACCTGCCTCAGCGCCACTTCATTTTGAAGAGCGGCGCGGACCACTGGACGGAGGCGTGCGTACCCACGGTCGAAGATGCGAAAACAAATTACTCCGATCTCCTGCACCGTTCCCGCGCGCTTCGTGCCCGTCCACGTGTGGAGATCGAGCGCGAGATTGCAAAGCGGCACTCTGCCTTAAGCCGCACGACCGAAGAGGTGCTCCATGGCTGGGATTAGCAAGCACGACAGGCGGGGACTCATCGTGCAGCCGCGCGACCTCGCGTTACTGCGGGAGCTATCCGTTATGCGAGTTGTGGACCGGGAACAGGCCAGGCTTGCCGGGGGATTCGGATCGACAACGCGGGTCAACACCCGGTTGCTTACGCTCACCCGCGCCGGGCTCCTGCGGAGATTTTTCCTGGGCTGGGGCGGAGGGCGAAAGGCGCTCTATGCGATCTCCATCAAGGGCGCACAACTGACGGGAGTTCCCTGCCGTGGTCCCCGGCGTCGGAATGATGAGTTGCTCGTTGCCGATCATTTCGTCCAGCACCAACTCGCGATCAATGAAGTCTACTGCGCCCTCAAGTTTGGCCCTATCCCGGCAGCTCAGGGGAGTTTTCATCGGTGGCTTTACTTCAATCAACCGCTGGCTACCGGGCTCAGCCTCATCCCGGATGGATATGTCGAGTTCTCGACTCCCGCTGGGATCGTGGGCTCCTTTCTTGAAGTAGATCTGGGACAGGAACCGCTTTCGATCTGGAAAGAGAAAGTCCGGAACTACCTGCAACTGGCCCTTACCGGAGAATTCCAAAAGCAATTCGGCCAGGACCGCTTCCGCGTGATCGTGCTCGCCGACTCGGAGCGCAGATTGCATTCGATCCGGAAGACCATCGCAGCAATCACGGAAAAGATTTTCTGGTTCGCCACACTCGACCGAGTTCAGAGCGAGATCAGTTGATTCTCATTCCCATAACCGGGGACGCCGCCAATGACGCCGGTGGAAGTGTTCTGCGCCTCACGGCACCCACCGAACGCGAATCCTATGACACTGACCTCCGGCGTTTCCAGTCTGAGGCACAGAAACAATTCGTCGCCTGGGCGGCATCGCTCGACCCGCACCAGACGAGGACAGACATTCTGGGCACGCTCGATGCTGCCCGCCTGGAGCTCGCCGCAATTCCCAAGGGGAGTGAGCGGCGGCTCGTCATCGTGAGCGATTTCCTCGAGGACGAATCCTCGTTGCGTTTCGTCTCGGCCCCGCAGCTCGCCATTGCAGTGCGCGCCAGGAAGCTCGCTTTGATGCTGCGTTCCGAACGGCAGTTCACACCGGCGGATGTTCCTATCTGTCTGGGACGCCTGGAGTCGAGCGACTTCGCGCCGCTTTCCTCGCAGCGGAAAGAAGCAGTACAGGCATTCTGGACTGCGTACATCACAGATAAGGATCATCAGCCGGAATTGCACTTCGACGGCACCGGGATGTTGACAGGTACAGAAGGATGCTTTACCGAGGCGAATCATGCGACCAGCAAATAACCGGAAAAGGAGAACTCCGTATGATGATCCAAACCAATCTCATGTGCGGATGGGCGGGGATTGTGGAATCAGTCGCACTCATTGCCATAACGATTCTTGCCCTCGGCATCATCGTGAGCGCCGTGAAGCTCTCCGATGTCCTCAAACACCTGCGGGCGATTCTCTGCATGACAATTCTGTTGCTCATGCTGCCAGCTATCATCGTGAGCGCCTGGACTTCCATGACCTATTGGCAGCACCTCGGCATTCTCATCCTGGGCATAATGATCGGCCTATCGGCCAGGGCGCTACGGCAGGCCGGGAAGAAGCGCTGAATAGGAACGGACAGCCAAGGCCGACTGGCGGATGTGGAAGACGATGTCTCAGGACTAAAACGGACAAAGTGGTGGATAGTCGGATGGACGACAGGTGTCGGTGGGCTCATCGCGATTGGCTTTGAGTTGGTGCGGTTGTATCTTGGCATTTGAATGAGGCTGCTCTGGAACAAAACGAGTGGCAAGCCCCAGCCCCCCAGCCGGGACTCACCACACGTCGGAAGGCTGAACTGTCGTTGTGGACAACAGGACAGTTCAGCGACGATTCTCAAAAAGAGGCCACATGAAGCAAAGAGCCACTGCGGCACCCAAGGGGAAGAAAAGCATCAGTGTGATACTCGTCAACAGCACGGCTCCGGTAATCTTCGCGGTAGCAGTGGTGACTGGGTGATTGGTTGTCCAAACTTGAATCCTGTTCAAGTTCCTTCACCTCTGCTTTAAATATATGAACCACGTTATTTTTCAGCTATAACCTTCTAGTCTAATCTCGCACGACTTTCGTGGTAGCCTCAATCGGGGCTCACCACTTGCTCACCATGCTTGCCAGCGCGTACAACCCATAAAGCCATTTCGGGAGTCCTTTCAAGACTACTTCGCAGCCTTCTTCTGCTTCGCCCACCGCTTCCGCTGCCCCTCAACAATCCTCGCAAGGCCCTCGGAACTTATGGTCCGCTTCTTCTTGTTATTCGGCTTTGCGCTCTCAACGGCGGTTGACTTTGGCCGTCCCGGCTTCCGCTTAGATACTGCTTCGAGGAGAATACGGGCTGCTTGCAGACGAGAAATCTCAGCTTCAATCAGGGAAAGAATGTCACTTTGGCTCATAATCAAAAACAATACCAGAAAATTGGCAGAGCGAGTCCAGCCCGGTCTGGTTCGTCGCCGTGCTGGTGAGGCTGCGTCATGGATGCAAGAAGACACTCCAGCGCCAGCAAGTCTCCTAGCCGTATATCAGGCTCTCCAGTGCGCTATGAAGTACAGGGCAATGTCCACTATTCCACGAATCAATTCAACCAAACCCCCGACTCCCGCTAGAAAAACCCACTTTGCCAGTTTCGAATCCTCGAATATCTTTCGAAGTTCGGCTATTTCAGCGATGGAGATTTTAGTCGGCTTCGGGGGTGCAATAAATAGCGGCCCTCCCTCGCGACCCCGATCTGATTCTTTATCTGCCATGTCTCGGCCTCTGTTCCTCTACGTCTGGCGCTTTCCAGTCAATGACCTCTTTAATCTGGTCGGCGGTAAGAATCCATCTACCGGAATGCGAATCCAAAATCTTTTTCTCGATGGGTTCGAACCGTTTCAGCATCCGAGGGTACAGCGACATAGTAGACATCGAGTGGCTGTTGAGAGGAGCGTCAGTCAGAGTTTCCGTCCACCGGCCTTCCTCTTTCAGATGTTTAGCAAACGCCCAGCGTTTCGACTCGTTGTTTCCGTCGAATCCTTCAAATTTGACATCATCGAGTGTTAGACCTTCCTTGTCTTTGAGTTCCTCATAGCTGCGAATTAGAACACGGTACAAGTCGAGGACATCGTAGACATACCGGCATTCCTCCACGCTCATTTCATCGTAGATTTCCGTAAATACATCCTCATACTGGATTGTGTATCCATGCACGATGATGTCACGGTCCTTTCTGTACTCATCGGCGTTTTCTGAATCCAGCTTCTCCAAAATCCGCAACTGGTTTGCAAGCATCAGCCGCTCTACTTTCGAAAGTGTTGTAACCGTCTCCATTTGCTTCGCCTTGTCCTTTCTTCCCGAGAATCTTAACACCGACTCGCCGTGGCAGCTTAACTCTTGCCGGAATTTAGCCTCACAATTTGCCGAGAAAAGCACAAACCTGATGCAATGCTCCATAATGGTTTAACGCCCAAACGGCCAAATCTCTATGCCAACACCTATCCCGGATTGATGACCTCGCTCTACTTTGTTCCAACTGCCATAGAATGATTCATCGCAGTAGGCCGTGGCTTAAGGTTGCGGAACTGAGACAGCTTCTCAATTGCGCGTAGGTATCTGATTTTCAGTGCAGCCATTCAGGAGGAAATATGAAGGCCATCGCCGTTGTTGGCACATTGCTGCTCATGGGTTCAGTTGGGCAAGCGCAATCGCTGACCACTGCCCAAGCCAAGGCTCATGAGGGAGAAAACGCCACTGTCTGCGGCACGGTGGCGAGTGAACGTAGCGCGACCAGTAGCCGGGGTGAGCCGACGTTCATCAATCTGGATTCTGCCTACCCGAATCAGCTTTTCACCATCCTGGTTTGGGGCGAGGATAGGAAGAATGTTGGGGAGTTACCCAAGGTTGGTTCACACCTCTGCGCCAAGGGTATGATTTCAGATTACCGTGGAGTACCTGAGATTGTGGTGAAGAGCAGTGGGCAGTTTACCAAGTAATGTACAAGCCCTCTGGTCCCGAGAAGAACTAAACATGACACATATGAAGAAGAATCAGCCTCGGCGCACAGATGCACCCGACGAAGCGGAACGTAACGCCGAATCGACTCGCAGGTACCTAGAGGCTGTAGCCAAGGCACAAGCGATTCGACAACAGAAGCTTGCATTTCAAGAAGTGCTCTCAAAGCCCGGTGCTGACAAGGCTCCTCTGGCCGAGCAGGAATTCTATGAACTCTGCATCGAAGAATCGGACGATGTGTTTCGACCCGGCTTCGTTGTGAAGCAGACCCATGCCGAATGGAGTGAAATCGACGGTCAGGTAATGTGGGAAGGCTCTGAATCGGAACGGTGGCAGACGCTCAAAAAAGCCAAGGAAAGATGTGAAGAGTGGAGGAAGGCTCTCGCGGCGAAGGGGTTCAGCCAGTCCGATATGGATTTGTGAGTGCGTTTGAGGGTCTGGTGCCAGACATAGCATCGGACTCTCAAATACGCCAAATTGGTTCAATGGGGATAGTTGCCCGATACGAATCAGGCTTCTTTGCAGACCCCACAGGTGCCGCCGTCTTTAGCGCAGTGCTGGCAATACTTGCAGTTCTTACAAGCGTTGCACGGGGTCGCCCCAGTACAGGTTGCCATCGCAGTTTGAGACACGACGACGGCGAGTACCGTCCAAACGAATGCCATTTGCCAGAACCTAGTCTTGGATAGCATTTCAGACCTCCAGGGAAGTACCCCGGATAGTAGCCCCAACTTGAATCTTATGCAAGAAGATTCGAGCGTGAATGTTTAGTCGGGGTTGTAGGGTCGCAGGAAGGCTCAGGAGGAAGTACCCCATATAAGACATTGGCAGGGGAAAGCGCAGACCTCCCGTCATCAAAGTCGATTATAAGACTGCCATTGTCGCTCTGGGCATCATGATTGGGGTCTCGCTCCGGGAGTTGCGCCAACCGCGAAGAAAGCGGAGGGAGCATTAATCTCTGCATGGCGTCGAATGTCTCAACCGCCCGATCAGTCCTAACCACCTCTGACTCTGCGAGAAGCACAACGCGTAGGTGAGTAACCCGGGATTTCTCACCCAGTCACGGTTGTGCGTTTTGTCTTTGCCGTCCTTTCACGTAGCGCTCACGCAATTCTTAGCAATCAACTACGTTTTGGAATGAAGTTTCATATGGACTCAGAAAGATCGCACCGTTGCACATGTTCAGGATCAGTCGAGCCGTTCCTAGTGTTGCAAGACCAGCGAAATCAGGCTCCTGTTCAGACTCGGAATGTACAGAATCTCCGGATCGGTTGCGGAAATCGCAGAGAGGAAGCCAAAGCTACCGCCCAGGCCGATATCGCTCGTAAGCCCATTTGACAGCGGGAACCACGTATTGCCTCCGTCAGGCGACCATCCTATAGGTCCTGCTGAAGGCACCATGAAAAGCATGTCCGCAGATTTCGGATCAACGATCAGTTGAACAGGTGCGCTCAGACCAGCGAATCCGGTGCTCGGGAATGCAACAGTAGACCAGGAATCCCCGCTGTCGGTGGACTTATAGATATAGTCAGCAGCCGCATACACATTTCCCGGGTGGTTTGGGTCAAAAGCAAGCGAATAAGCAGCAACGGGCGCCTGTAACGTCCACGTGGCCCCGGCATCGGTCGACTTATAGATTCCACCTGTAGCACCCGCGATGCAAACGAGCAATAGGTTGGAGTTCGTCGGGGATATCGCGAAGGAGTATACATCACCAACATTATTCGAGGCGGAGCTTGCGGTTGGCAGACCGTTATCGATTAGAGACCATGAAGCCCCTCCGTCAGAAGACTTCGCAACGCTCGGCCCGCTTTGCGCAACGATTCCAAGATAAATTGTGCCGGGTGAATTGGGATCGAACACGATGAGCGTGACCGCGAATACCTCAGAACCGACGAAATTTAGCGGTACGCTCTGCCACGTCGCTCCTCCATCATTTGATACGACTGATTTGGAGGTGAGGCACCCTGCTAAAAGATGCTTAGAATTCAACGGATCAACGGAGATTGCATTGCAGTTGTCAGCATAAGTTTGGCCCCAAGTAGTTCCGCTGTTCGCGCTCTTGTAGATGCCTCCATCATTGGTAGCGGCTAAGTAGATAGTCGTTGAAATCTCCGGATCTACCGCCACCTGATACCCCCAATGGTCGCTTATGCCGGTGTCCGCTTCAGACCATGTTGTAAATGTGTTTTGGCTGGAAACGAGATTACCATCAGATTCCCCGAGGAGAGTCGACGGCGATCCCGGAATCTGGACGAGTAATCCAATGCTTCCTGGCGCAGTGGCAGAAGTGGTCCAAGTAGTGCCACCATCTTCACTGACTTCAAAGCCGGTAAACGTGGAAGCGTAAAGCTCAAGCGGGTTCGTCGCATCGACAAGGATAGATGCGGCATCTCCCGCCGCCCGCACCCAAGTCCAGCTTCCTCCACCGTCTGTGCTGGAGTACAGAAAACCGTTGTTTATCCCAGGGGAGTTGGTTATCAAGTAGATCTGCTTCGGATTGCTCGGTACGACAGCAAATGTATCCAGACTCATTCCAGCAATCTGGCTCGTGTTGGTCCATGTGATCCCGCCGTCATTAGACACGAAGAACTCAGAGCCACCTGTGCAGTACAACGTGCCTTCTGTCTTTGGATCGACCACGAAATACCGTGAACAAGAAGTCGAAAGCTGTGACCAGTTTCCGCCAGCATCGTTGGAACCATACAGTCCAATGGTTCCGGCCTCTCCGTTGAAGATTCCATACAAATTGTCATCGCTCAAAGGGTCAACTGACAGCTGTACCACCGAATTCGCTTCAGTTGGAAGAGGAATCTGGCTCCATGTGGTTCCACGGTTTCTAGACGTAAGGATGGGCCCGATCCCCCCGACATAAACCGCTCCGCTCAGTGGTGACACAGCGATGCTATCGACGCCCGACGCAGTTATGCTGGCTAAGCTCTGGCCCATATCCTGCCACGTCTTCGCATTATCTGTGCTCTGCAGGAATTGTCCAGGTTCACCAAAGCCGAAAGTACTTGCATAAACCGTTCCCGGAGACGTGGGATCTGCTGCAAGCGCCGTAAAGTATCCACCAAGAGGTCCGACCACTTGAAAGGCTGAGCTGGGCGGCGGAATAACGACGCTCAAGGTGGTAGTTCCGGATTTCGTAGTGTCTACCGAAGAAGTGGCTGTCACGGTCGATGTACCGGTCGTACTCGAGGGGGCTGTGTAAGTTGCAGCGTCATTTGCGTTGGATGCAATGGTGCCAAAGGTCGCTGCCCAGGTCACAGTGGGATCGAAGCTACCTGTTCCTTGAACGGTTGCCATGCATGTGCTGGTCTGTCCCTCCACCACGGTAGTGGGGCTGCATGAGGCGCTCACTGACCTAATGGCGGGCGGTGGAGTCACCGTTACGCTCGCATTGCCGGACTTGGTCGTGTCCTCGGTCGAGGTTGCGGTGATGGTCGCGGTTCCAGTAGCGGTGGGGGTGAACACGCCTGCCGATGTGATGGTTCCCCCGGTTGCCGTCCAACTGACCCCGGAACTGTAGCTGCCGGTTCCTTGAACAGTTGCCGTGCATTGGCTAGTCTGTCCCTCCACCACTGTAGCCGGGCTGCACGAGACGCTCACTGATGTGATGGCGGGCGGTGGAGTCACCGTTACGCTCGCATTGCCGGATTTGGTCGTGTCCTCGGTCGAGGTCGCGGTGATGGTCGCGGTTCCAGTGGCGGAGGGGGTAAACACGCCTGCCGATGTGATGGTTCCCCCGGTTGCCATCCAACTAACCCCGGAACTGTAATTGCCGGTTCCTTGAACAGTTGCAGTGCATTGGCTGGTTTGTGTTGTGGTGATGGATGCAGGGGAGCATGAGGCGCTCACTGACCTAATGGCGGGCGGTGGAGTCACCGTTACGCTCGCATTGCCGGACTTGGTCGTGTCCTCGGTCGAGGTTGCGGTGATGGTCGCGGCTCCAGTGGCGGTGGGGGTGAACACGCCTGCCAATGAGATGGTTCCCCCGGTCGCCATCCAACTGACCCCGGAACTGTAATTACCGGTTCCCTGAACAGTTGCCGTGCATGTGCTGGTTTGTGCTGTGGTGATGGATGAAGGGGAGCATGAGGCGCTGACTGAGGTGACGGTTGGGGACGCTGGAGGTGTGCTGTCACCGCCTCCGTTTTCGCTGCTCCCGCAACCCGAAAGTGCGATCACAGTCCCTACGAACGCAATTCCTAAGCGCTTGCCGAGTCTCATCCAACGCCTCCTTCATTGCATAACACATTGGAAAAAATGCTTCTTGCCGGTATTCGTTCTATACTGAATGGCCCACAACGCCTCCATAAGGCTTAAGCGAGCCGCCTGTCCTCTATAGAGGGTATGTCCTCGATAGAGTACATCCAGAATTGAGAGATGGCAACGGATATTTGTGTTTTGGTCGGCCGAAGGATACGAGAACTGAGGCAGGCTAAGGGATGGACGCAGACCTACCTATCCGTGCATGCGGGCGTGGGCCGGAATTACATTTCTGATGTGGAGTTGGGCAAGAAGGAAATTGGCCTCAGAAACCTGCATCTGCTCGCGCTGAGCCTGGGTGTTCCGCTGGAGAGGCTAGTGAAAGGGCTATGATGCCAATCGGATTCTAGTCAGACTTATGGCCATCGCTCTTGCCACAAGCATTGTTGATACTCTTTCAGTCTCCGTCCTATAAACTTGCGCAACATTCCAAGATTCGTTCGGTTGACACTGGCCGTCGCCATTGTGTTGATTCTGATCCCTTGGATCCTTGTGAGTGCGTGGTTGGCCATACCCTTGTGGCAACGGACCGCATTGTTCGTGATAGGGAATTGCATCTGGCAGTGGCGGCGACCGCGGCGGTAATCTCCTAGGAAGGACCGGCAGTGACCCGCTGTGAAGGCTATTGTCGAAACCTTCCGCGCATTCGTGCTGGACAACCTCTCGCAGCGGTCGCGGCCTCAGTACTGCCAAATTACGTTAGCACGGATGGAATACTTGACCTCCCGCGTCGATGTCGGTTGGTTTCGGAGAATATCTTTAGGATCCAAGGGAAGATGTTCCTTCGCAAACAGGTTGGCCATGACTCTGCGGATACGTTCCGCTTGTTTCCGGACGTTGGTGCGAGAAGATCGAGCAAGCACTGTACTGCGGCGTTTGGCGGCGGATGCGTGGTGCACATAGAACAGTTGCTCATTGAGGCCGGCTTCTATTTCCGCCGCACTCTGCCCGCCGCGCTACACTAACAATCGCGCTGGTACAAATTACCGGGCAGGCCACTGACACGACTTCTGCTCCGGGCACACGCCATCTGGGTCGTATCGTCTGCGCTCCTGCCACCCCGGCTGCGTAGCGATGCACTATGACCAATGTCACCTGTCCGCGTGTCACTCTCTCAATCTCCCGGAGCGCGAGATCGTAATAGAACACCGCGAGATCAACTTCGCTTAGTAGCATATGGTCACCTTTATTACTGATTGACTGGCCACCACCAGGACTCGAGAATGGCACATCGCATACTGGACACCCTTTTCGGAAGTATGCGACGACCACAGGCCTCTGCTCCAGCGGCTCGTAAGGTGATCGGCAACCGCAGTGTGCAGCGCAGACAACTCTGCCGCGTCCTCAGGTGTTCCCCGCCGAAAGCTGAGACGTTTTGTGACGGACTCTTGCCTCATGGATCAATCCCTCGCGCCTGGCAAAGCTAGAACATTCGGTTTTCGAGGTATTCCGCGACAGGCTCGCAAGGCTGACGATGAAACGCATCCAGGGCGACCCGCGCCCAATGTGCGGGCGTGGTCTCATGTTCCTGGTCCAGAGCATAGAGATCAGCCCCTTTTGCCACCAGCAATTTCACGAGCGGGAGATCGCCGTTCCATGCCGCGGCATGCAGCAGCGACTGTCCGGATTGCTTGGAAAATCTGGCGTTCACATCTGCTCCTGCGGTGAGCAGCTTTCGTACCTGCACCAAGCGCCCTTGCTGGACAGCGGTGAAAATATCCACTTGAGTTTTCTGGCCGAGCGCGTCCGCCAAGCGGATGA
>JBEKUP010000106.1:0-11269 GCA_049514915.1 Occallatibacter sp.
AACAGAACGGCATAATCCTCAATCCATCGCGACAATGCGACGCAAGATCGAAATTCACCTGGCCCGATCGCTGCCTCGTTGTCCGTGCTGCCTTCGCGGATTCTTATAACACAGTAGTACTAGAAGACTTGATATAAATAGGTGTCTTGGGCTTATGTATCGAGATGACCAATAGCCAATGATTGCGGCGTGCGTTCGGTCATTGGCGCCCAATTTGGAGAGAATGCACTTGACGCGACTTTAGGCATACTCAAATCTGTGATTTGCCCTTAGCGCCGTTGATTCCCCGTTGCGATCAATCTTCTGCTTCCAGGGTCCAGCAATTCTTGAGCCGCTATCGCGGAGTGTGCTCCTAACCCGGTTCCATGACCAATGACAGAAACCAGTTGGGTTCGTGGTCCATTGCGCATGGCTAGAGACCAATGAGTTGCAGTGCCGTCATTCTTCCGCCGGTCCGCGCAAATGCTGCGGAATCCAAGCTGCAAACCCCTCCACAACGCTGACCGGCTTGGTCACGATCTGAACCTGCGCAGATTTCAGGCCAGGACGGCTAGCCGTCACCGTGATCGTTCCCGCCGTTCGAGTGGAACGCACAGAAACACGGTTGATCCCGAGCTCGGTGTTCAGAAACAGATTGTTCGTCGATTCGATCTTGCCGCTGTTGTAGCCGCCGCGCCAAACACCCGACCCGGAGATGGTAAATTCGATTCTCGCATCGTCTGTCGGAACCCGCTGTCCTTTCGCGTCCAATACCTCAACATCGATCAACGCGACGTCTTCCCCATCGGCCTCGAGACCCTTTGGACCTATGATCGCCGTCAGCTTGATCTGCGTGGCTGGGCCTGCAGTAGACAGTTCCTCTTCGGCCACTATTTTTCCGCCATATCTGGCAACGGCTTTTAGGCTGCCCGGCACAAAGTAGACCTCCGGAAAAGCAAAGACAAATCCGTTTTCCGGTTTTGCATTTATGCCCAGCGATTTACCGTTGAGTATCAGTTCCACAGACTCGGTGTTGGCCACGACGTAAACTGTTTTAACCGTCCTGTGCCCCGAGAGTGTTGGGATGGCCGGCTGATCTGGCATAGGGGGCCGGCTCGGAGCAGCGGCCCGCCCCGGAATGGCGGGTCCTTCCGGACTGACGGACTGTTCAAGCGGATAACTCCAATGGCCGAGAATGTGCAGGTCCGGTTGCTCGTTCTGCATCACACGATGTGCGTAGTAAATCTCCTTTGGCAAGCGCACCGCGTCCACCTTGCCACTTACCCGGCAAACCTCGCTCGAATCCTGCCGGCCGTCGGCATCGGAATCGGAAAAGTAGATGGAGGCGTAACCGGACCATTTGGAATGAGCCGGATCGGAATTGGAGATACGATTCTGCCAGTACTCCCAATAGCGGCGGACACCGGCCAGCGCGAAACTCTCCGAAGTGAAGAGATACGTTGACTGGACTCTCCAGGTGTCGTTTGGACCCTTCTTGGCCCTGTAATAAGGCGGCGAATAGTCGTCCCAGAAGCGGCGGGCGCCTTCTTCCCGGAAGTCCTCGGCCTCGATCAGCGGCGCTCTGTCGCGCCGCTCAGCGCTATATCCACGGAAGATGTCTGTGGGACCGGCCAGTGTATCCGTCTTGGGATCCTGCGCGATCATGACCTCGTAGAATTCAGCCACGGGAGTCAGGGAGGTGTTGGCCGGGGCATCGTCGTTATCGCGATCGCCCATCAGGCGCCCACCCTCCAGATCCCACTGCTCGCGGAGAGCAACCATCTGTTTCATGTGCTCCACCGTAACCACTGTGTTACCCGCCTCCCAGAAGAGGATGCTCGGATTGTTGCGAAAGTAAATCATCGAAGCGCGCATCACATCCAGCCGCTGTTCCCATTGCCTCCCAGCGGCATCGCGTTCCTTATCCCCCGCGGGGCAAATCTGAATGATTCCATAGCGGGCAAATGAGTCGGCGTCCACCTTCTGCGGCGCTACATGCATCCAGCGCACGTAGTTGGCGTGGCTGTCGTGGATCAGTTTTGCGTTCAGGTCGTGCATCCAATCTGGATACGCCTGTCCAAGCCCTGCCCACTCGTTGCTGGAACGCTGCGCGTAACCCTTCAAGTAGACGAACTTGTCGTTGATATAAACGCCTCCCGTTCCCGCGCCTCCTTTGAACTCCGTCTTTCGGAATCCGGTCACGACCTTGTTTGCGTCAACTGTCTTACCGTCCACCATCAAGATGGAATGGACGTCGTAAAGGCACGGGTGCTCTGTGCTCCAGAACTCTGCATGCTCGAGCTCCGTGCTTGCGGTGAGCACGCTTTTCTCGCCATCGACCATGTCGACCGAGTCGCCGTTGAGCCGTGCGCAGACTTGACCGTTGCGATCGACGATGATTGCCGAAAGTACCACGGTAGCCCGCTCGCCGGACTCATTGCACACTTCGGACTCCACCGTCACGTCCGCTGTCTTCTTGGATATGTTGAAGTTGGCGGCATGGACGTATACGCCGGAGCAATTCAGTCCGCAATAAAGCGGCAACGTCTGGTAGATCTTGCCCGTGACATGCAGCGAGACATGACGGTTGATGCCGCCGTAGTCAGGATTGAAATCGTTCGCATTCCATTCGAAAGTGGTTCCGGTGCCTCGCTCGGCGTAGTTCGTGCGGTTGTCAACCTTCACCGCAAGCACATTTTCATGAGCGCCTAAATTCACCGCGCCGGAGATGTCGATGCCGTAAGGCGTGACGCCGTTCTCGTACAGCCCAATCTGCCTTCCGTTCAGGTAGATGTCACCGGCCTGCCGCATCCCCTCGAATTCTAGGAAAACCTTGCGTCCGGAGAGGTTTGCCGGAAGCTTGAAGTGTTTCCGGTACCACGACAGTCCCTTATACGTTCCACGGTCACCGCCGCCATGCGAGATGATCGTGCGGAATGAGTCGACGTCATTGAACGTGTGCGGCGTGCTAATGGTGATCCACTTCGAGTCATCAAAGGCAAGAGTTTCGGCGCCCGGCACGTCTTCGCGGACGAATTTCCAATCGAGGTCGAAATTAAGTCTGCGGCGCGGAGATTCAGGCGGAACAAAGGAATCTCCCAGGGCGGCCGCAAATGTCGGTTGCCACTTTCCAAAAAGGACTGGCAAGCCAACTGCAGTTATGGCAGCGGAGCCAAGAAATGCGCGGCGAGATAAATGGCGATGTTGTGACATCCAAGGTCCTCATTTCGATTTGAACTCTAACTAACTGGCTTTGGGTTCTCCTACAGCCGGGGTAGGAATATCCCTCAAGAATTCAGTACCCCAGTCTCACGCGGCACTTGCCAATCGTTTTGGGGATTGATTAAATAGCTCCGCGCCCTGGAATGCGGTACAAACCCACATATCAAAGCTCGTGCGACGCAGCTATGAATCTGTTGTGAGGCGTTCTGGAGCGATCTTGTTTTCGTATCCGCAGATGCTGGAATGTTTGTGATCGGGTTCTAGCCGTCATTTGGACTCAGACGAAGGTCCCCGACAGGATTAGAGTCTTACCAGCGTCTACATTGAATCTGAGGTTGCTGTCTTCCATGAACCGATGCGACCACAATTATTTCTCCCCAAAAGTGTTGAAGTCGCATTTGGTTCGCCGCCGTTTGTCGATCATTTCAATGTATTCCGCCTAGCCCACGAGCAGATTCGCCAAATAGCGCGCGTGTCGTGGTGCCAAGATGATATGGCCCACCCCACTTGGATCTGGGTTTGAGCCGAGACGATTGATTATGATGTGCCGGTTGCCCCTCCCCCACCCGATTTCAAGGATTCCCACCACCTTTTCCATTCTCAATCTCCATCCAGGTACCTGTTCGAAGAAACTTCCCGCGGTTTTGGAAGATGGGTTGAATCGGGCTGAAGATGTTCTCAACTCCGATCGACGGCTCTGTTTTGGATCATTCCGACGCGGTTCCATCTTTACGCCTTCTCGCCTCAATGTGCTTTTCGACAAGTACCTGAAGTGCGTCTCCGCATGAGCAGATTCATACGGGCAGAGCTTGGCCCTGACCGTATGGTTTCGTGGATCGTTGTTGGATAACACGATGTTACAGGTTTGGAATTGAGCCTGCCGAAGCTTGGCAATCGCTGCGGCCTTGGCCCGACTAGTGGTCGAGCCACAGGCCGATGGGTCTTCTAGAAGGTAAGCCTCCCTCTCAACTGAATAACGCGAGGAGAGTTGACCTGGGTCCACTTCGCGGAATTGGTCGACCCGCTGATCGCCCCGAATGCCGTGTCGGTGGGGGTTACGTCGATGTTGCCGAACGCTGGGTGGTTGAGAGCATTGAAAGCATCGAAGCCTAACTCGAAGCGTATCCTTTCGACGACTGCAAAGCTCTTGCGCGCGCCGAGGGTAAATGTGGTCGTGTACGGATTGCGGATATCGCCAAAGTACTGCTGGTTGTAGGTAACCCGTGTGGTGAAGTCGTTGTAGACGCCGTTAGCAATTTTGCTATAACCAGCGGCGCTCGGAGTCGGTACCCAACCATATCCGGGCAAACTCTGAACCCCGGTCCAGGCGGGATAAGCGGCAAGTTGCGCGACGGTTGTGCTGCTGGTGGGATAGGGCTCGAACCTGGTGGTATCGAACCACTGGGCGCTGGTTTTCTTGCTGCCGAGCGATGGGCTACCGCCTTCGTAGAAAGCGCTGTTGGTTGGCAGGTTCAGCGGCGTCCCCGATTGGAATTGATAGATTCCATCGAAGGCCCAACCGCCGATAACATCGTCGGTCAGTCTGTTGAAGTGGTTCAGTAAGCGCTTGCCGCGGCCGAAAGGTAACTCGTAAATCGGAGTGAGGACATAGTGGAACCTCTGGTCAGTGCCGGAAAGCTGGCGCCAGATGACAGCCTGCGCCACCTGTGGGCCGATGAAGCTGTTCGCGGCCTCCTCTTTGGACCATGAGAAAGACTGGAGGACGCTCCATCCGTTCTGGAACCTTTTTTCGACCTTGGTGTTCATAGCATAGTAAGTGTTTTGGCCGGTTCCTTTGTTTTCAGTCAGGTTCCCGAGAACGGGATTGGGCCGAAGCAGGTTGTATGCGGCGACCGTCTTCGAAGTGTAGTCCGAGATTGTGGTAGCAAGACCGGCTACGTTGTAGAACGGATTGGCGACCAGGGTTGTTCCCGACTCCGTAAGCACCGGACCGCCAGGCGCGACTGTCGCCGTTGACGGGTTGAACTGCGGGTCATAGGCCGCATGCCAGGTTGCCGCGCTCGGATCGTTGACTTCCCACGCCATGCTTAGGCCGTGCGTCTTTTCCAGCGTAAAGCCTACTTCGAAGAGGAAACCCTTCAACTGCTGCTGCACCGATGCGCTGGCCTCATCGACGTAGACGCGCCCGATATTCGGATCGGTGTAGGCACCCACCGTTCCAATGTTCGTCAGTTCTCCTTGCGAATTGCCCGTGAGCGGTACAAGTCCATTGGGATAAGGGTTCTCCATCGAGATGGCCGGGGCGGACTCGTAGTTGTTGGTGGTTGGTGTAAAGTTCGTGGTTTGACTGTATCCGGTCTGGCCCCCTGCACCCCCCGTTCCGTTAGTGAAGTCGCCCTGCACAAAGCGGCCAAATCCGCCTCGAACCACCGTGTTATCGAAGACCTTGTAGGCAAAACCTAAGCGAGGCTGAAAGTACTTCTTAATCGGGTTTTCGACGTATCTGCTGGTTCCGTTCAATCCTGCATACAAGAGTCCGCCCTTGGCAACAAACGAGGACACTGACGGACGCTGCGCATTAAGCAGCGCGAGGCCGGTGTTGCTGGCCGAAGATCCGGCGAGTAATGTGGCATAGTTGGCCTGGGCGGCGGTTGTGACGCCCGTTACTACGAAATTCGGATCGAAGCGGTAAGCGAACCGGTTGAAGCGATCTGTAACCGGCTGCTCGTAGTCCCAACGCAAACCTACGTTCAGGGTCAACTTCTTATTCACTCTCCAATCGTCCTGGAAATAGTACTCAATGAAGTGTTGCGACCAGAATCCGCTGGCGGTTGTGGGGATGCTGCCGCCTGTGGGAAGGCCCAGCATGAAGGAGGCTAACGCACTACCAGAACCGGTGGGGGTAGTTCCAACCGGAGTCGAGTTGGTCCAGTTGGTGCCGAAGGAGAACATTCCGCCAGAGGTGGTCAAGTCGCCGGTCGCCTCTTGCTGAATCATGTACTCCGCGCCATAGCGGAAGGAGTGGTTTCTATAGGTTTCGGTCATGCTTCCGTTCAGGTCCTGGATTGTGTCGGGAGTATTGTTCCCTGCCTCGTCAGTGCCCAAGCCGCTCTTTTCGGCGCCCGTCACGATGCTCTCATAGAGGGGAACGGATGCCCGCTGCATCTCTCCGATGTAATTCGCCGAGTAGGCACTGCTCAGCACTGTCGGGCTGATTCCCGCGCTCGACGACTTGGTTTGCGGAAAGTACCGATTTACGTTGTAGTTGAGATCCAGCACAAAGCTATTACTGAGCACCACGGAGTGGTCGATGGTCACTCCCTTGTTGATGCGTGTTTGAAGGTAGCCATTCAGATAGAACGACGCGCCGAACGGATCCAGGCTTAGTTCTTCCCAATGGTTCTGCCGCAGATTCACAAAGGTGTGATTGTTGTTGTTCCAGGCGTGGTCCAGGCGCAGCATGTAAGTTTCGAATTTATCGTTCTGTTCTTCGGTCTTCACGTAGTTGTTGGCGTCGTTGCTGATTGTTGTTTCCGCGGGAGCGTCGGGCAGGGGAAGAAGCTTCATGATCGCGGTGGCAACTGGGTCGAGCCGGCCGGACGGGATGACATTGCATGTCGAAGGCTCAGGATAGGTGTTCGTGCACCCGGCGCCGAATTCGGTTCTTTTGAAGTTTCCGCCGGAAGTGGCGACGACAGTGTTTGGATCGTAGATGTCGATAGGATACGTTTTCCCGGCGCTCACGGTGTAGGAACCGCTGAAATCGCCGTTTCTCTCGGCTTGGCTAGGGACAGTGGCAAAGCCGGGGTTCACCGGGGCCAGGTTACGGATGCCGCTGTAACTCAGGAAGAAGAATGTCCCCTCCTTCCGGCCGTCGTAGGATGTCCACTTATTCTGGAACCCGAAAAACTTCGGAATCCAGACGGGGCCGCCTAGAGTCGCACCGTAGTTGTTCGTGTGGATGGGTGCCATCGAAGTGACAGGGGTTTGCGCGTCGTACTGGTAAGAGTTGGCGTTGAGGAAGTTGTTTTGGTTGTACTCGTAGGCATCGCCGTGAAAGTTCTTGCTGCCCGTTTTCGAAATGAGCGTGATCACACCGCCTGAACCATGCCCAATGCTTGCGTCATAGGCGTTTGTGACTACCTTGAACTCACCGACCGCATCCAGCGGAGGCGAGAATGCCATCTGCCCTGCGTTGTCGCCGTCGTAACCGCCGTCAAGCCGATAGCCGACAGCGGAGTAAGTGGTTGTGGTGGGTCCGATAAGCGCTCCGGTGCCGTTGATTTCCGTCTCTGAAAGCCCGATATTGGACCAAAGATAGACTCCACCGGAGTTGCCACTGCCCGTGGATGCGCCTGGAGTGAGGCCAACCAGCATGGTGGGAGCATTGGACAGGGACGGAAGCTCCATCATCTCGTTTGATGTGATGACGGTACCCGAGACCGCGGCGGTGGTATCGATCAACGGGGTTGTGGCTGTGACGATAACCGATTCCGTCTGCGAACCCGCCCGCAGTTGCGTATCGAAGGTCTTCGCGTCGTTCACCTGCAATTCTATGTTCGAATACATCTCCGACTCGAAACCTCGAGCGGTAACTTCGAAGTGGTAGATACCGGGCAGCAGAAACTCGATTCTCCAGTCGCCGGCATCGTTCGTCGTCGTGGTCTGAGCCACTCCGGTTGCGTCCGCCGTCACCACGACGGTTGCTTTCTGAACCACTGCTCCTCGGGTGTCCGTAACCTCGCCGCCCAAACTGGCTCTGGTTTCCTGTCCGAGTGCGCAAAGACTCCCAGCGCACAGCAGTAAGCATCCGACAATGGCCGCGGTCGATCCGGCAATTGCCCTCGTGAACTTCTTTTGCATCGTTTGCATCGTTCTGTCCTCAAGAAATGGAATCATTCAGCAGAATGGCGGCGGTCCGATGAGCAAGCCCTTCTCGTGTCAACGATTATTTGAGAGGAGGAGCATTGCGAATCCTGCATTTGAGCGGGAATTAAATTCCCATTTGAGAAATTGGGATAGGTCTAATACGGTGTATAACTAGGTGGCTGTTTCTTTTAATCATCTGATTTCCTATAGATTATCTTTGTTACACACTGGGGCGTGGGGAAGTGTCATACTAGAATCTTGACCTAATCTTCTGCTTCTGAGAGGGCGATGAAAAATCCTCAAAGCCAGGAGTGTCCGGAGTATTTTGAAACCGAAGGACGAATTGCCAGTTTGGACGCCTGAGACCGACTCCGACCGCAGGCTTGTCAAGAAAGAGCTAGATGCAATTCTTGCGAGTCCGCACTTCTCAAACAGCAGGCGGTATCCCGCTCTGCTGCGGTATGTCGTAGAGAAGTGTCTCGATGGGCAAACGGATCATTTGAAAGAACGTACGCTCGGTGTCGAGGTCTTCGGTAGGGTTCCAGATTACGATACCAGCACGGATCCAGTTGTACGTTTCAGTGCTGGCGAGGTTCGCAAGCGACTCGCGCAGTACTATCAGGGAGCTGCTGACGAGTCCGAGATTCAGATAAGTTTACCGCTAGGGTCCTATACTCCAGAGCTCAGGAAAAAGCTCGTTGGCTCTGAGCCGGCGAACGATCAATCGTCGGTCCCCCTCCCTTCCGAGAAGGCTGACTGTATGGAACTACCCGCAGGTTCCGGCGCCTCGCACGCTGTTGAACTGCCTGGGACCGATCGCGCTCAGATATTGCCGAAGAAGCGCCCCAGCCCGGCTTTTATTGTGTCGACGGGGCTATTGTTGGCTCTGATTAGTTTGGGTGCGTATTCTCTTTACCGCGTAGGAGCGCCGAATCGAGAAGAGCAGCTTTGGAAACCGTTACTGCAAACACAGAATCCTATCCTTATTGTTGTCGGCAGCGGCAGTTTGTCAGCTGTCTTTCCTGAACCGCCCGAGACCCCCCTTTCCACACACATGATCGGGCCCTACCACCATATCTCAGTGTCAAGTGCAATTGCCCTCTCTCGCGTAACCGGCATGCTTCAGAAGCGCAGCAAGACCTATATCATCAAGGAAGCTCCTCTAACCAGCGTGACGGATCTTCGCCAACAGTCAGCAGTCTTCATCGGAGGCCTGAACAATGCATGGACCTTGCGGCTCACCAAGAATCTCCGTTATCAATTTGTTGAAGGCCCGCAGGCCAGGATCAAAGACACGAAAGATCCAAATAACACAGCATGGAGTGTGGATTTCTCCAAGCCCTATACGTCCATCTCGACCGACTACGGGATCATTGCTCGCTATCACGACCAGTCTACAAATGGAGACGTTCTGATTCTTGCCGGTCTTGGCCCCTACGGCACCGAGGCGGTCAGTGAGTTTGTTTCATCGCCGCTTTACATCAAACAGGTCGAACAAATGGTTCCGGCTGGCTTCAAAAACGCGAATGTAGAGATGGTCATAAGCACAGAGGTGATTTCCGGGGAGGCCGGCGCACCCCGCCTGGTCGCGGCGTACGCCTTTTGATCTTCGCCCTTCAGATAGTTGATCACAGAAGTCCGGTCACATTCTGCAAGGCCGGTCCATCTATACCAAGGCGTCGGGCATGTAAAACGGGTTCCGCCCCGGTAGCGCTCCTCCGTATCATGAGTCGATGGAACTTGACTCCGTCCGAAGATATTCGCCTGCTTGGCAAGCTCAGGCCACCTCTCATGCGGGAAGCTGTCCAGCCTCCGAGTAGAGGGGTCCCAGACGCGGGGTCATTCTGTTTCTCCTCCACTTGGGGTTGTGCCTCGCCAAAATGCTATCCAGAGGCAAAATCAGCTTGGGTCCCGAAGTTGGTGGTTGTTTTGGGAAACAGATTCCGGCTGCGAAGGAGCTGTTCGATGACCGGAAAGCGCAATGAAAACGTGGAGAAGCACGGTATGCGAGATCGGCAGGCACACCTCGCCCTTGGTTTTGTTCTAACTTTCATTGAGAATTGATTGAACAGCATACTCAGGCGGCCAAGTCGTAGCAATGATGCAGGCCACCGAGTCTTGGCATAGATTCGACTCCGCATTCCGGATCGGGGTTCTTGCCCGCTTGACGACCTGCGGGCGTTCCCTTCGCCAACGCAAGATGTGTCCGGTCCTCGTGGTAGTAGCAGACGTAATCATTCATGAGTCGTTTCAGATGCCGCGCATTAAGGACGATCACGTGGTCGAGCAGATCTCGACGACAGTTTCCGACCCAACGCTCTGCAGCTCCGTTCTGCCGCGGGCTTCGGAAGCTGGTCCGCATCGGCTCGATTTCAAAGCTTTTCACCGTATCGATCACTTCGTCATTGAAATGTCCGCCACGATCAAAGATCAGGAACTTTGGAGCCGCATCGAATGGGAACGCCTCGCAAAACTGCTGGATGACCCAAGCACTACTCGGATGCTTTGTTACGTTGCAATGGAGGATACGCCGCCGGTCATGCGCGATGACGAAGAAACAGTAGAGTACGCCGAAAATCAGCGTCGGCAAGGTGAAGAAGTCCATCGCGGCGATGGCTTCGCGATGGTTGCTGAGAAAGGCTGCCCATCGCTTCGCCAGCTCAGGACTCCTTGGCACTCTCCGCATCCAGCGCAACACGGTTCGTTCCGAGATATCGAAGCCGAGCATTTTCAACTCGCCATGAATGCGCGGCGCGCCCCAAGTAGTGTTCTCGGCGACCATTCGGAAGATGATCTCGCGCAATTCTCTGCCGACGCACTTCCTGCCTGCCCGAGCCTGATGCCGCGAGATCCACGTCCAATACAGTTTGAAACCGGCTCGGTGCCATCGCGCAACCGTCTCCGGCTCGACAAGAATCAACGCCTGTTCCCATCCACTCCAGATTCGGCGCAATATCGCCCAAAACGATCGGTTAGAACTGGCCGATCGCGGCTGAGGGTGTCTTCTCCTCAAGACTGTAAGCTGCTGCCGAAGCGCCACGTTTTCCAGGATAAGGTCCCTGCAACAGCGAAACAGTTGGGCCAGTGAAACAAACAGGAGCCTCGATAGGCGTATCTAGTCGATCCTGAAAAGCCGGCAAGAGGCCTATAAAAGCAGATGATTGTTGCTATGGAGTGGTCTAGAATTTCCCTGAAGGCGTGGAAATCGACGCAGTTTTCTGGGGAAAACGATGCGACC
>JBEKUP010000107.1:0-11194 GCA_049514915.1 Occallatibacter sp.
GGAATGCCTTTGGGGCAGACTTCGACGCAGTTCTGTGCGTAGCCGCATTCCTGAATGCCTCCGTCGCCGGCTAGGGCGCGTAGACGGTCTTCCTTAAAGACTTTGCCCGTGGGGTGGTCATTGAAGAGCTTGACCTGGGCGATGGTGGCTGCGCCGACGAAGCCCGTATCATCGTTGAACTGCGGGCAGACTTCCATGCAGCAGCAGCAGGAGATGCAGTTGGAGAGCGGGTAGCTGGCTTCCTGTTGTTGGGGGAAGACGCGGGGGCCGGAGCCGAGGTCGTATGTGCCGTCGACGGGGACCCATGCTTTGACGGCCTTGAGGTTCTCGAATAGAACGGAACGGTCGACCTGGAGATCGCGGACGAGCGGGAATTTGGAGAGCGGCTCGACCTTGATGGGCTGCTCGAGATTATCGACCAGCGCGGAACAGGCCATACGGGCCTTGCCGTTGATGCGCATGGCGCAGGAGCCGCAGATTTCTTCGAGGCAATTGGAATCGTAGGTGATGGGCGTGGTGTCGTGGCCGTCGGCGGTGACGGGGTTGGCGGCGATCTCCATCATGGCGGAGATGACGTTCATGCCGGGACGCCAGGGAAGGTTGAAGGTCTCCCAGACGGCGGGGGCATCGGGGCTGGCCTGGCGCTTGATTTCGAGTGTTACGGTTTTCTCTGCCATTGTCAGTCTCCCTTGGATTACTTGGCGGTGTAGCTGCGCGGGCGGGGCTTGATGAACTGCGTGTCGACATCTTCGAACTCGAATTTGGGACCTTCAGGCGCGCCGGTAAAGATGGCCTTGGTGGTCTTGAGGTACTTTTCGTCGTTGCGATCGGGGAAGTCGGGTTTGTAGTGCGCGCCGCGAGATTCATTACGGAGCAGAGCGCCGAGGGTGATGGTGCGCGAAAGCTCAAGCATGTTTTTCAACTGGCGGGCGAAAGCGAAGCTGGTGTTGGCCCACTGGCTGCGGTCGCTCAGGTTGACCTTCTTGTAGCGCTCGAGGAGTTCGACGATTTTCTCATCGGCTTGCTTGAGGCCCTTGTTGTAGCGGATGACGGTGGCGTGCTCGGTCATGGTCTGACCCAGTTCGCGCCATAGCTTGAAGGGATTCTCGGTGCCTTCATTCGAGAGGAGCTTCTTGTTGATCTCGGCCTGACGGGCGATTTCGGCTGCTGCTCCGCCATCGCCTTCTGCCGCCGGGAGATTCTTGGCGTACTTAGTTGCGTTGGGGCCGGCCTGGAAGCCACCGTAAATGCAACTGACCAGCGAGTTGGCTCCGAGGCGATTGGCGCCGTGGTACTGGTACTCTGTTTCACCGGCGGCGAAGAGGCCGGGAATGTTGGTCATCTGGTTGAAGTCGACCCAGAGGCCGCCCATGGTGTAGTGCATGCCGGGGAAGATCTTCATGGGGACATCGCGCGGGTCGTCGCCAACAAACTTCTCGTAGATTTCGAGGATGCCTTCGAGCTTGCGGTTGAGGGTGGCGCGGTCGATGTGGGTGAGGTCGAGATAGACCATGGGCTGGCCGTCGATGCCGAGGCCATGCTCGTAGACCACCTTATGGATGGCGCGGGTTGCTACGTCGCGGGGGACGAGGTTGCCGTATTTCGGATACCACTCTTCGAGGAAGTACCAGCGGTCGGACTCGGGGATCTGTTTGATGGGTCGCTTTTCGCTGGCGTTGCGGGGAACCCAGACGCGGCCACCTTCGCCGCGCGCTGATTCCGACATGAGACGGAGCTTGTCTTCGCCGGGGATGCAGGTGGGATGGACCTGGATGAACTCGCCATTGGCGTAGTAAGCGCCCTGCTGGAAGACGGCGGAGTTGGCGGAGCCGGTGCAGACGACGGAGTTTGTGCTCTTGCCGAAGATTGCGCCGTTGCCGCCGGTGGCGAGGATGATGGCGTCGGCGGGGAAGGCCTTCAGCTCCATGGTGCGGAGATCGAGGGCGGTGATGCCGCGGGCTACGCCCTTGGAGTCGAGGATGGCGGAGAGAAATTCCCAGCCTTCATACTTTTTGACCTTGCCGTCGGCTTCGTGGCGGCGCACTTGCTCGTCGAGCGCGTAGAGGAGCTGCTGGCCGGTGGTTGCGCCGGCGAACGCGGTGCGGTGGTAGAGCGTGCCGCCGAAGCGGCGGAAATCGAGCAGGCCCTCGGGGGTGCGATTGAAGGGCACGCCCATGCGATCGAGGAGGTCGATGATGGCGGGCGCGGCTTCGCACATGGCCTTGACGGGGGTCTGGTTGGCGAGGAAGTCGCCGCCGTAGATGGTGTCGTCGAAGTGCTGGGCGGTGGTGTCGCCTTCGCCTTTGAGATTTTTGGCGGCATTGATGCCGCCCTGGGCGCAGACCGAATGAGAACGCTTGACCGGCACGATGGAAAACAGGTCAACGGTTCCGCCGGCTTCGGCGATCTTGATGACCGCGGCGAGGCCTGCAAGTCCTCCTCCAACGACGATGATTCTGGGTGATGCCATGAACTAGCCTTTCAGATTACAGATGACAGTTAAGAGCTGTGGGGCGGGATGGGCGGGGTAAAGCGAAACGGCGCCGCGACCCGGTTCCAGGCGTTGATTTGGCTAATGGCTACGGTGAGAAAGGCGGCTTCGCGCGGAGAGAAATGCTCGGCGACTCGGGCGTAGTGCTCGTCTTCAATGGGGTGCTGGGCAAGCAGCGTGACGCGCTCGGTCCACTCGAGAGCGGCGGACTCACGGGGCGAGTAGATGCCGGCTTCGCGCCAGGCTGCGAGCAGATCGAGCTTCTCTGCTGGGACGTTGATTTTGCGGGCATCGTTGAGGTGGTACTGGATGCAGTAGGCGCATCCGTTGAGCTGAGAGGCGCGAATCTTGATGAGCTCGCGGAGTTCGGGTTCGATGCCGGAGTTCTTGAGAGCGCGCGTGATGGAGGCCATGCCGGCAGCGAACTCGGGAACGGTCTCCTGGAAGAGGGCCCAATCGAGGCGAGGGGCGGCAATCTCAGTGGTGGGCATAGCGTTTCCTGTTCAGAGCAACGTGTAGGGTGGTTGCGTGTTTTCGAGATGGAGATATGAAGTGGCTGGGGCAGGGTTCTCTGGGGCGTTGGGATATTTGCCGCCGACGAAGGCCCAGATGCTGGCCAGACCCATGATGGCGATGACGATGCCGAAGGCGGCGCAGACGTAGCCGAAACGCTTGCGGGCAGTTTCGCCGGGAGTGATGCCCCACTTGGCGGCGAAGAGCCAGATGCCGTAGCTGAAGTGCCAGCAGACGGCGATCATGGCGATGATGTAGACGGCGAGCATCCAGGGATTCTGCAACTCCACCTGCACCTTGTGGAAGGCAGCGTATGGGTGCTCGGGCAGATCGACGCCGGTGAAGCGTTGGCGGTATAGATGCTGCGCGATGTAGGCGAAGGCGATGAGGCCGGTGTAGCGCTGCGAAATGTACATCCAGTTGCCGGCCCAGGGGTAATAGACAATGTTGGACTTGCCGCGGAGCCAGATGTAGACGCCATAGACGCCGTGATAGAGGATGGGCAGGAAAATGAAGACCCATTCGAGGACGCGGACGAGAGGAAGGCTGTTGAGGAACTTGACCTGTGCGCCATAGGCGAGGGGACCCTTGAGGGCTTCGAAGTTCGACAGGATGTGCTCGAGGAGAAAAGCGCCGATGGGGATGACTCCGAGCAGCGAGTGGAGCTTGCGCAAGAGGAAGGAATTTCCCTGGGCGGCACGCAGGGGCGGGACACCACGGCGAACGGAAGGCGGCGCGGCAGGATGTTGTGCAGTTGCCATGGAAGTCGAAGCTCCTAAGAGGCTGCGGGTGGAGGCTGTTTCAGATTGAGGGACGGAAATGCTTTCCCTTGTTTCAGATGCATTATTGGTGTCGCACATCACTTGCGTCAAGGAGCGGGGAAGAGCGGGGACGCGGGTGATTTGATTCATTGAAGATTCTGTTGGAGAAGGGCTGCGCCGCGTGCCTTGATGCGGGGTGGCATAGAGGTGGATGAAGGCTGTAACCTTTCATTCATTATGGGAAATCGGAGCAGATTTACGGACGGATTTCACCGCCTGCCGGTGCGGGCCGGGTGCGGCGCGCTGCTGGCAACGGCATTACTGTTTACAGCACAAATCATTGCGCAAAGCTCGTCTCCTGCGGCGGTTGAAGCAGTTCCGACTACAACATGGCAGCCGAAGATTCACTTCTATGCGCCGCCGAACTGGATCAATGATCCCAACGGGCCAATTTTTGTGAATGGGCAGTACCAGATGTTTTTCCAGTTCAACCCGCTTGGAGACGAGTGGGGACACATGAGTTGGGGGCATGCCGTTTCGCCGGACTTGATTCACTGGAAACAGCTCCCGGTGGCGATTCCGGAAGAGAACGGTATTGGGATTTTCAGCGGCTCGACGGTGGAGGACCGCGAGAACTCGAGCGGGCTGTGCGGAGAGGCCGGGCAGAAGACGCCGGGGTGCCTGGTGGCGATTTATACAGGCGCCTCGCCGGATAAACAGACGCAGAACCTTGCGTTCAGCAAAGACGGTGGGTTGACGTGGACGAAGTTCGCTGGGAATCCAGTGATTGATGCGGGGTTGAAGGATTTCCGCGATCCGAAGGTGTTTTGGCACGGGCCGACGCAGAGCTGGGTAATGGTGGTGGCGCTTCCGGATCAGCACAAGGTGCGGTTTTATCGGTCGAAGAACCTGCGGGAATGGGAGATGGCGAGCGACTTTGGGCCAGCGGGCGGAGTTGGCGGCGTTTGGGAGTGCCCGGATCTGTTTGAACTGCCAATTTACGATGGTGCGGGCAAAGCTGTTTACGACACGTATTTGAAACGGCCGGCAAGCCGATGGCTGCTGAATGTGAACGTGAATCCGGGAGGCCCGGCGAAGGGATCGGCGGACCAATATTTTATTGGAAAGTTCGACGGATTCAAATTTGTTGAGGACCATCCGCATTCAGGACCGCACTGGGCGGATTGGGGCAAGGATTTCTACGCGTCAACTTCGTTCGCGAATACGGCGGTTGGTTCGGATGGAATTGCCGAGCGGATTTGGATCGCGTGGATGAGCGACTGGCAGTACGCAGCGAAGTTGCCCTCGCTGCCGGGGCGCGGGGAGATGACGGTGGCGCGGCATTTGTATCTGCGTGAGCCACGTGGCCCGGCTCCAACGCCAGCACAGGAGCCGCTGCTGCTGGTGCAGGAGCCGATACTGCCGGGGCCAGCGCACAAGGCGTACGGGGCCATGTTTGGGGCTCCGAGGTTTCAATCGATAGCGCTGGCGAATGCGAGCATTGCAGGGAAGAAGGTGCCTGGAGGTGCCTACCGGCTTCGTTTTGATTTGGCTCCCGGAGATGCTTCGGAATCGGGAGTGCGATTGCGGCGCAGCGCTGTGGATTCGGAAGGCGTTGCTACAGAAGAGACTGTTGTGGGGATCGATGCAGAGAGCGGGCGAATTTTTGTCGATCGGACGCATTCGGGCAAGACGGACTGGTCTCCGGATTTTCCGGCGCGAGTTTATGCCCCGTTGAGGCACTCGCAGGCGGAATCAATGACGATTGAGATTGTGGTGGATCGGAACTCGATTGAGGTGTTTGCGGAGAACGGCGAGACGGTGCTTACGGATTTGATTTATCCGTCTGCGGGAAGCGACGGGATCTCGTTTTATTCGAGTCCGACGCCGCCGGGGGCGGGACCGGCGCTGATTCGGGATGTGGAGTTGGTGCCGCTGGAATAGCTATTGGCGCCGATCAGGCGGGGAGCATGGGTAACAGGGCGGCGAAGGCGCGGCCGCGGTGGCTGAGTGTGTGCTTGGTGGCGATGTCGATTTCGGCCATGGTGCGGTCAAGGGCGGGGAGATAGAAGAGCGGGTCGTAGCCGAAGCCGCCGGTGCCGCGGGGCGCGTCGAGGATGAGGCCTTCCACGGTGCCGTGCGCCGTGTGGAAGGGAAGGCCGTCGCGGGCGGCGACCAGGACACAGTGATAGCGAGCGGTGCGCTGGGCCTTGGGGATGCCGGCGAGGCGTTGCAGCAGGACCATGTTATTCCAGACATCGGTGTTGTCGTTGGCGTCCGGCGAATCGGTGAGGCCAGTGTCGGCAGCGAAGCGGGCGGAGCGGACGCCGGGGGCGCCATCGAGGGCATCGACTTCGAGGCCGGAGTCGTCGGCGAGGACTAGCTGACCGGGAGCGAAGCGCGAGTAGTAGACCGCCTTGAGGGTGGCGTTGGCTGCGAACGTGGCGCCGTCTTCTTGCGGGGCGGGAATGGTGGCCAGGCCGGGCAGGGGATCGATGAGGATGGAGTGAGCCTCGGCGGCGGCCCGGAAGTCTCGAAGTTTGCCCTGGCTGGTGGTGGCGGCGTAGAGGCGAAGGGGCATGGGGAAAGTGTAACGGGTTGGAGCTGGTGGACAGGTTAGCAAACGGCAACGCAAAAGCTGATCAAGGAGTTGTCTTTGACAGAGGGGTGTTGGGTTGTTTAGGGTTCCTTCGTCTGGAAACTATTTCATTTGGTAAATTCGCGGTGATGGAAGTTGGCGAGGCGACTTCACACTGAGCCCATGGAAGCCGCACAATGGTTGGGTTTCGCTGGATTGCTGGGATGGGACATGAAAATGAGAACGATGCGGGGAATGGTGTGGGTGATGGCGCTTGGCGCGATGTTTGCAGGGCAGATGGCTCGGGCTGCGGGGCCGGTGGAGTTGCGGGTGGACGATTTGAAGACGCCGCTGGGGATTGACGATGCAGCTCCCCGGTTCAGCTGGCAGTTGATGGATGAGACGCGGGGCGCGCGGCAGACGGCGTACGAGGTGCTGGTTGCGACAGAGGCGGTGTTGTTGGATGCGGGCAAAGCGGACGTGTGGGATAGCGGGCGGGTTGAGTCGAGGGCGAGTTTGAATGTGCAGTACAAAGGGCCGGCGGTTCAGGCGAGCACAAGATATTTCTGGCGGGTGAAGGTTTGGGATGCGGCGGGGAAGCCGTACGAGCCGAGTGCGACAAGCTGGTGGGAGACGGGGTTGCTGAAGCAGGACAATTGGCGCGCGCAATGGATCGGTTATGAGACTGCCGAAGAGGCTGCGGTGCGTGCGTCGAAGACAGTGTGGATCACAGTTCCAGATGTCGCGGCGCTGGGTGCGGAGGCTGCGGAAGAGCATGTGGCTTACCGGTCAACGGTCACGGTGGAAAAGCCGGTGAAGCGGGCGGTGCTCTATGCGACGGGGCAGGACACGGTTGCGGCGTGGGTGAATGGAAAGCAGGTACTGAAAGCTGATCCGTTGCCGCCGTGGAAGCAGATGCCATGGAAGAAATTTGTGCGCGCCGAGGTGACGGGCGGGCTGCCCATCGGGGCTAGCACGATTGCGGTTGAGGCAGTGCATTACGTGGTGAATCCGAGCGGCAACGCGGTGGTGGATGCGACGCCGATGATTGCGACTCTATTTGTGGAGTATGCGGACGGCACCACGGCGACGTTTGGGAGTGATGCTGGGTGGAAGGTTGCGGTGCATGCGGCGGCGGGATGGGAGCAGAAGGGGTTTGACGATTCGGGGTGGAAGGCGGCGGTGGAGTGGAAGCAAAAGCCGGGGCCGATGAATGCGCCGGTGGGGAAGCCGTGGATTCCGGACAGTGTAAAGATATTGCGGCATGCGTTCACGGTGAGCAAGCCGGTAAAGTCGGCACGCCTCTACGCCACCGCACTGGGAGCCTATTATCTGGGTATGAATGGGGGCCAAGTGAGCGACCAAGTGCTCGCCCCGGGATGGACCGACTATCGTGAACGTATTGTGTACCAGGCCTACGATGTAACGAAACTGCTTGTGGTCGGCAAGAATGCAATGTCCTTTTGGCTGGCGCCTGGCTGGTATTCAACCCCGCTGGAATGGTTCCAGCAGCCGAACAACTATGGTGATACGCCGCCCTCGCTCCGGGCTCAGTTGCGCATTGAGCACACGGACGGAACTGTGGAGTGGGTGAAAACTGATGCGAGTTGGCAGGCAGCTGCTTCCGGCATCCGCTCAGAACTCTACGATGGCGAGTCAGTCAACATTAACGAGGGTTTCGTTGGCGAATCAGACTCGGGATTTCCAGACATCATCAAGGACAAGGCGGCGATCATTCACCCCGCGCCGGCGCGCATCATCGCGCAGGATTTTCAGCCAATTCGAGTCGAGCGCGAGGTAGATGCGGTTTCAATGACGGAGCCTAAGCCTGGGGTCTATATCTACGACTTTGGCCAGAATCTTGCAGGTTCAGAAAAAGTTGACCTGCATGGATTCCGGGATGGTTATCGCGTCCGGATTCGCTTTGCCGAGATTCTCAATCCAGACGGCACAATCTATACCGACAATCTCCGTACCGCGAGGGCTACAGACACATTTGTTTCTGCGTTTCCTAAATCGGCTGGTCGAATGCCTATCGACGGATACGGATTCGGATATCAGGCCGCCTTCACCTTCCACGGTTTCCGGTACGCCGAAGTGACGGGACTAACTGCGGCTCCGGATAAGGACGCGGTGAAGGCGGAAGTCATCCACACGGATGCACCGTTTACGGCGAAGCTTGAGACCGGGAACGCGATGATCAACCAGTTGTGGAGCAATGTTCTTTGGGGGCAGCGGTCGAATTTTGTGGGAATTCCGACGGATTGTCCGCAGCGCGATGAACGGCTGGGATGGATGGGCGATGCGGAGGTTTTCTGGCGGGCGGCGAGTTACAACATGGATCTGGCCGCCTTCTCGCGGAAGTTTGCGGGGGATATGCGCGGAACGCAGGTGGGGACGCCTTACTACGGAATCTACTCGCCAGGAACGGTGACGCCGAATGCGGGGCATGCCGCGGGGTGGAGCGATGCGGGAGTAATTATTCCGTGGACATCATGGCTGCAGATGGGCGATACGAGCGTGATCGACCAGAACTGGGCGGCGATGGAGAAGTATCTGGATGCGATTGCGGCGCACAATCCGGATGGTCTTTGGAAACATGAAAACGGTATTCCGTTTGGGGATTGGCTTTCGCCTGAGGGGAAGACGGATTATGTGCTGATAGCGAGTGCGTACTGGGCTTATGACGCGACGCTGATGCGGGAGATGGCGCATGCGACGGGGCGTGCGGAGGATGAGGCGAAGTACGCGCGGATGTTTGAGAAGATTCGCGCGGCGTTTGAGAAGCAGTTTGTTCACGCCGACGGATTTGTGGCGGGGGCGGATAATAGTCCGTCGCCGTTTGGCGGGATCAACAATCCAAACGCGAAGAGCAAAGGCGGTGATACGCAGACAGGATATGTGCTGGCGCTGCATATGAACCTAGTGCCGGAGAACCTTCGCGCGGCGGCGGCGCAGAAGCTGGTGGACAAGATTGAGGCGAACCATGGGCTTCTGGCGACGGGGTTTCTGGGGACGCCATACCTGCTGGAGGAACTGACGAAGACGGGGCACGCGGATGTTGCGTACAAGCTGCTGCTGAATACGGAGTACCCATCGTGGGGTTATTTGGTGGGACACGGGGCGACGACGATGTGGGAGCGGTGGAATGGGGACCAGATGAAGGATGATCCGAGCATGAACTCCTATAACCACTACGCGTATGGGGCGGTGGCGGATTGGATTTATCGTTATGCGGCGGGAGTGGATGCGTCGGCTATGGACGCGGGATTCCACACGGTGGTGCTGCACCCGACATTCGACGCGCGGATGGGGTGGTTGCGGTTCGATTACTCGTCGGCATATGGGCCGATTCACTCTGACTGGAAGGTGAATGGAACGACGGCAGTGTGGCATGTAACGCTTCCGGCGAATACGACGGGATTGGTGGAACTGAGCGCGAGGGAGGCTGCACGATGGAAAGTTGAGGGAACTCCGCTGAGTGAGAGCACGCTGGCAAAGGTTGTAAGTTACAACGGACATCGCGGGTACGAGTTACAAGCGGGCAGTTATAACTTTCAAGTGAGCATTGAGTAGGGACATCAAAGGGAGAGTCAACTTTGTCCATCATCGCGGGAATTGGATGGCACGTGGTGGGAGCGGCTTCGGCCGCGTCGTTCTATGCGCCGATTGAGAAGGTGCGGAAGTGGTCGTGGGAGACGACGTGGGCGGTAGCGGGTTTCTTCTCCTGGATATTATTGCCGATTTCTGTGAGCCTGCTGTTGCTGCCAAGCTTTGGCGAATTCTACTCGTCGATGGACCCGCACCTGCTTTTGAAGGTGGCACTTTTTGGGGCGATGTGGGGCGTGGGGAACGTTGGGTATGGGCTGACGATGCGGTACCTCGGCATGAGCCTGGGGATTGGCGTAGCCATTGGGGTGACGTTGGTGGTGGGGACGCTGATTCCACCGCTGAGCAACGGACAGGCGGCGCTGCTGTTTACGACAAAGAGCGGGTTGCTGACGATGGCGGGCGTGCTGGTGGCGCTGATAGGCGTGGCGGTGGTTTCGTATGCCGGGCATCAGAAGGAAGTGCAGCTGAGCGCGGGGCCGCAGGAGTTCAACCTGAAACTTGGACTGCTGCTCGCGGGGTTGTGCGGGATCTTTTCCTCCGGGATGTCGTTTGCAATTAATGCGGCGAAGCCGATGGAAGCGGCGGCGCTGCACCTGGGAGTGAATCCGCTGTATGCGGCTCTGCCGAGTTACGTGATCATCATGGGCGGCGGAGCGGTGGTGAATTTGAGTTACTGCTTCATACGGCTGGCTGTGCTGAAGAGGATTTCGCTGAAGGGCGACCTGGCGCAGCCCGGAGCTACGCTGGCAAGGAACGGGTTACTGGCGGCTACGGGCGGGATCATGTGGTACTTGCAGTTCTTCTTTTATGCGTGGGGCGCGGCGAACATTCCGCAGCACCTGAGCTACGTGAACTGGATGTTGCATATGAGTATTTACGTGCTGTGTGGCGGGTTGGTGGGGCTTGCGCTGGGCGAGTGGGCCGGGGTGGGTAGCAGACCGGTGCGCATCCTTTGGGCGGGGATGATCACGATTATTGTGGCGGCCAATTTGGTGGGGTTGGGGCTAGCGTCTTAAAGGCAGGGACCAAGGGACTAAGAGGCTAGGGACTTTGGGATTAGGGACGACTTGTTAGTTGTCAGTTGGCAATGCCGGGGTTGTTGGCCCCGGCATTGTTGTGTTGTGCGCCCAGCATGGGCGCACTCTTACGGGTGCAAGTCCGGTCACAAGCTGGTCACAGTGAGTGAAGTGAAGCGCAACTGCATGAGGGCGACCGAGTGTGGGGAGGAAGCGTGGAGCG
>JBEKUP010000108.1:0-11067 GCA_049514915.1 Occallatibacter sp.
TGTCGCGCCGTCTCTGCCGTCTCGCCTCGCGCCACTCGATCTGCAATCGCCATCTGCAGGTGCGCATCAATCTCTTCCTGCAATTCGCGCTTGCGCCGCTGAAAACCGAAGCTCGGGAACCACTTCATGACTCACTCTCCTCCGGCTTGACGTACATCACCGACCCAATCGCTTCGACAATCCGCTCCCATCGGCCCAGATCAGAGGCCAACTGCTTTTTCCCCTTGGCCGTGATTCGGTAATATCGGGCTTTTTGATTGCTCTCTGACTGCTTCCACTCAGACTGCACCCAGCTCTGACGCTCCAACCGATGAAGAGCTGGATACAGTGATCCAGTCTCCACCTGAAGCACATCTCCGGATCGCAAACGTAACGCCTGGACAATGCCATATCCATGCTGCGGCCCCCATTGCAGCGTTTGAAGAATGAGCATGTCGAGTGTTCCCTGCAACAGCTCAATCCGGTTCTTATACTGGTCTTCTTCGCTCATAGATGTAGATACTCTACTCCCAAGGGAGGTAGATCGTCTACTTCGTTTTGTATAGCGCACCGAGCAGCCTTGCCCACTCAGCAGATTTAAAAGTACGTCAATTCTCAGGACGGGAATGGGTGATTCTGCATTGGCGCTAAATCGCCAATGCACTCACCGAGGAAGCGAGAGCGCCAATTCGGGTCCGGCGCGTGTTACCGGCGGTTTGGAAGCTGAGCGCTCGTTTGAACGCCTCGTGGGAGCCGCGTCACTTGCCACTTTGGGCCTCGACTGGCGATACTCCCAACAGTCCTGTTTGTGGGCTTCATCCTTGATCTGAAGCGAGATTTCCCTTGGCGCGAGAAACATATACCGCACGTCTTGATCGAAAAGTGTGCATCTCCGAGTCCGCACAGTGCTACCACTTCGAGTTTGTGCTCGATGAGATGGAGAGCTTTCCTTTTACTTCAGGCCAGTTTGTTTCCGCCGTGGCGCCGGATGCGGTTGGCAAGGTGCAGACGCGGGCCTACTCGATTGCCTCGGCGGCGAAGGAGAACCGCTTTGACCTGTGCGTGAACCGGGTGGAAGGCGGATTCTTTTCAAACCACCTGGCCGACCTGCCGGACCTGCCGGTGGGCAGCACGATCCAGATCCACGGGCCGCACGGGCACTTTGTACTGCACGAGCCGGTTACGGATTCGATCTTAATTGCCACGGGAACGGGGATTGCCCCGATGCGCGGCTATGCGCAGTGGCTGTTTCCGGAAGATGGCCCCGACCGGAGTAATGGGAAAGAGATTTGGCTGGTGTACGGGACGCGGCACGAGACGGAAATCTATTACCAGGATGAGTTCGAGGCGTTGGCGGCAAAGCACCCGAACTTCCACTACCTGGCCACGCTAAGCCGGGCGGGGGAAAGCTGGATGGGGCTGCGGGGATATGTGCAGGACCACGTGGCGCGGATTGTGGAAGAGCGCGCGGCCAGGCTGGGACTGCCGCTGGTGCAGCCGGAAGTGGATCCAGCGATTCCAAAGGCGGAGCTGGAGTTCGACATTTATTCCTACATCTGCGGGCTGAACAACATGGTTTCAGGCGTGCGGGATAAGCTGGCCGGGTATGGGTGGCACCGGAAGCAGATTGTGTTTGAGCGGTACGACTGAAGAGCGCGGAAGAGGGCGTAGTTGAGTGAGGCCCGCAGGGGCTGAAGCCCGGATCATTTAATTGGCTTTATTGGCACAACTGAAGTTGTGCCCTGACGCTTGTTGCAGCTCCGATTGAATTTCCGCAGTCTGTGAGACCCGTTCCCCCCTTAGAATCGCGATCTACTGTAGTCCAGAACCGTTCCCCTACAACTAGAGATTGAAGAGTTCCCGGAGGCGCTTGGTTTGGGCGCGGCTTACGGGGATTTCGGTCTGCTTCTTGTCGTTCATGCGCAACTGATAAGTTGACTTGAACCATGGGACGACTTCGCGGATGTGGTTGATGTTGACTACGAATCCGCGATGGGCGCGCCAGAAGACGGCGGGGTCGAGCAGGTCAAGAAGCTCCTCGAGAGTGCGGCACTTGGAATGGCCTTCGAAGCTCTGGGTGACGATGCGGATGACGCCTTCGTCGATGGCCGCGTAGCAGATTTCTCCCTGATCGACCAGCAGAAGACGGCTTTGCGCCTGGACAATGAGCTTGGCTGGTTGCGGCGTGCGCGAGGTGCCTTGAGACTGGTTGAGGAGCTGCAGAAGGGCATCCATCTGCGACTCGGGAAGCGCGGCAGCTGTGCCGGGAGTGCCGCCGGCGAGACGCCCGCGGACTTTTTCGACAGCCTGCTCGACGCGCTTAAGGTCGAACGGTTTGAGCAGGTAATCGACGGCGTTTACGTCGAAGGCGCGGACGGCGTACTGGTCGTAGGCCGTGGCAAAGACAATCTGCGGAAGGGGCTGAGTATTTTTCCCGTTGGCTGTGCCGGGCTTGGCGCGCTTGCGGTCCATGAGGCGCTGGATGACGGCAAAGCCATCGAGACCGGGCATCTGCACATCGAGGAAGACGAGGTCGGGATGGTATTCGTCGATGAGCTCCAGAGCCTCAATGCCGTTGGTTCCCTGCGCGACTACATCAACACCGCCGGCCTGGTCCAGCAGGTACTTGAGCTCGTCGCGGGCCAGTTGTTCGTCGTCGATGATGAGGGCGGAGATGGTCATGCGGGTTGGCGGGGCTGGGCAGCCAAGCCGGAAGCTCTATAGTACCCGGAGCCGAGCGGGCATGTGGTCGCGGGCCAGCTCATGGCCGCACCGGGTGCAGAACTGGTCGGTGGCGCGGACGGTGCGGAAGCAGTTTCCGCAGCTGGCGGCGAGCTGGTAGTTGCATTGGGGGCAGAAGTGGAAATCGCTCTGCACATGGGTTGTGCAAGCGGGGCAGCGGGAAACCTCAGGCTGGCGGAGCAGGAAGTAAAGCACCGCGCCGATACCGCCGGGCATGACAAAGCAGATGACGATCCAGAACCGCGAACTCATGGCGCGACGGGGCGCGTCTTTGCTGACGTAGCCGACCATGAGGAAGTAGAGAGCGATGAGCACGCCGCCGGACAGGCTGAAATAGATATGAAAGCCAAGCGGAGGGGGATGGTGCTGCTGCTGGGGCAAAACGAGCCAGAAATAGTATTCGACCAAGACAAAAGCCGTGATCGCGACCACGATGGACCAGATGGGTATCAGGCTTGTGTCTTCGTTGACCGTAATGTTTTGTGGATCGCGCATAGGTGAACTCGCCCGCGTAGGGGCCCTTCAGAAGGATGAAGCGAAACTTAAGACAAGCTTAACCGCTAATGAGATGGACGGGAAAGAGAATTCGGAAGTTGCGTTTTCGGGCACTCGAAAAAGAAATATAGACGCGATCGCCTGGGATGGGATTCAGGCGGGGTCAGGAGCGATTGTGGCGCACCCAGCCGGCGAGCAAGGCCGCGGCCAGCAAGGCTCCGCTGAGAAAGAAAACCCAGATGCTGAGTTGAGCGGTGAGCCCGGTGAGGCGCTCTTCTTCAATGAAGATTTCGCCAGCCCACCACACGAGGGGTCCGAGGATGAGGAAAACGACCAGAACGGCAGCCAGCGCCAAGGCTCGAATACGCCTGCGCCCGGCTTGCTGCTGCTTCATGACGCCCATGGACGTGCTGACCACGCAACGGGTGCGATCGGCGACGGCACAATCGCGATTTGCCTGAAACCCGGCCGCAGCTGAAACCAAATCCTGCTCGGCGCTGGAAGCAGCCCGTCTTGCGCCGTCGCCGTCGGCAGGAAGCCCGCCCTCGGTCACACAGCCTCCGGGGCCCGCGAACCGCCGAGTGCCAGCTTCGGCTTGATGGCCGCAAGACCTCTGTACAGTCTTGATTTCACGGTGGAAAGAGGGGCGCGCGTGACCTTGGCAATCTCTTCGAGACTCAGTTCCTCGTGGAAGCGAAGGACCAGGACCTCGCGATGGAGCGTGTCCACTTCGAGGAGGGCGGCGGAGATGCGTTCGCGGTCCTGGAGATTGGATAAGGAGTCGAACGGGGTCGGTTCAGTGTCGGCAACTTCGAAGCTCATGGGACGGTCGTCGTCGCTGCGGCCTTCAAACAATTCGTCAAGGCTGGACATGGTGCGCTTGCGGCGCTGGTCGATGACCAGGTTGCGGGCAATCGAAAACAGCCAGGTGTCAAACCGCGCCTTGCCGTTGAACTGGCTGCCGCGCACCAGGACACGCATCCACACTTCCTGGAACAGGTCTTCGGCCATCTCGCGATTGCTGGTGAGGAAGAGCAGGTAGCGCAACAGCCGGTGCTGGTAGCGGACGATCAGCGTATCCAGCAACCCAGCGTCCTGACGCTTGAGCCCCTGGGAAACGGCGAGGCTCTCTTGCCGGACCTGCTCGTCAACGGCGGTGGCAGTTCCGGAGGCAAAAAAGGCATGAACCGAGGTTGCAGCGCTCATCTTGGTCAATTAGACGACCGAGCCCGGCACCAAGTCACTTTAAATTCGAGGTTTAAACAAAAAACTTTCAAATGCGACATTTTTGCTGCATTTCCGGAGGAAATGGAGGGTGAAGCTTAAGATTCTCTGAAGGATTTCGATTTTGCGATCCGCAATGCGTCTTCTACTGCCTGAGCCGCGCGGGTCTCCCGGCTTTTGGCGCTCTGATAGTGGAAAATGCCCAGCAAATGATTGCGGCGCTGAGTGGGCGTCATAGCTTCCCAGCCGGCGCGTGCCAGCGGCTGGCGCAAAAAAGCCGCTTTCAGGATGGGCGGCAACTCGCGTTCGCCTTCCATGGCCAGCATCAGCCATTCGGCTATCTTTTCCGCACGCTGCTGGCGCGCCTCGGCCGAGCGGGGCTCGCTGACTATGTCTCCCATCATCTTGCGGATGTAATAGCTGAGGCCGTCGAACCATTTGCGCAGTTTGCGGTCCTGCTTCAACGCTGCGGCCAACTCAAGAGGGATGTGAGCCGGTCTGTCTTCCAAATCCGGCTCCAAGCGGATGCGCACTTTTTGGCCGGGTGCGACCCTGGCCGCCAGCTGCATTTTGCGGTTGACCACCAGGACTTTTCCGTCACTGTGCGGATCTGGGAAGAGCGCCGTACGGAAAGAAAACGCGGACTGTTCAGGCGTTGACGACCCGTTTTTTCCGCCGATGGCCGCAATCTCTCCGCGCACCCGCAATCCTTTTCGTTCCGGCCAAACCTCGGTCACGTCGAACGGAATCCGCGCAATGACCCACCGCGGGCGGTTTCCGGCCGGTTCAAGCACTGCGGTGAATGTTTTGGCTTTGGGTGGGCTCATGTTGTTCCAGTCCCACTATATTGCCAGTGAAATGCGCGCACGGCGAATACACGAGCTGACAAATTGCTGAGAACCAGGAAGGAGACTTTCGCGGGCAGCTTTCAGCAATCTCCCGCTGGGAACCTTTACGTGGGGTGACCCCATTGCAGTTCGACAGTCTTCGCCTGAAGGCCCATCCGCGGCGGGAGATGACTGTTTCGTGACGGCCTCCACGCGTTCGCGGCCTCTTCGAGCTTTGCGTTTCCGCAATGCCGGAAAGCCGAGGCCATCTGCCAGTCACCGAACTGGTTAAGTGCATCGATCATTGCATCTTCCGATCCGGGCTGGCCGCGCTGGATGAAGAAGACAAACGCTCCCGCGATTGCCGCCGAATTGCGGTCCTGCAGTGCCGCAAGGAGGGCGCTCGATGCGCGCGGGTCGTCCATTGAGCTCAATTCCCTGGCCGCCAGACTACGAAAGACCGGAGACGAGTCTTTCAGGAAAGCAATCAGCGGTTCGACGACGCGAGGGTCCTTGATGGCGTCCAATGCGGAAAACACGGAGTTTGGGACGCTGGGACCATTGCGCTTGATAAGCGCAAGCAGCGGCTCGATTGCGCGCGGGTCTTTGGAGTCACCGAGTGATCGAATTGCACTCCATTGAACGCTTGAATCCGGATCCTGGAGTGCGGCAATCAGTACATCTACAGCGCGGGGATCTTTGTTGGTGCCCAATGCGGAAACCACGCTTTGCCGGAATCCCGCGTCCTCTTTTTTGAGGGAAACGATCAGCGCATCCATCACTCGGGGATCGTTAATGCCCGCCATTGCGAATGCGGCATAACGCCGGACGCCCGCATCGGAACTTTTGAGGAGCGCGAGGAGTCGATCGACAGAAGCGGGATCCTTTATCTTATTCAAGGCTGTGGCCACGTTATTCAAGGCGTAGGCCATGGCTGGCTGGGTTTGATCTGCCTGGTCGTGCTCAAGCATATCCAGCAGTGGGCCGACGGCCCTGGGATCGTTGATTTCTCCCAATGCAGAGACAGCACTTTGGCGAACCTGATCGTTCGAGTCTTTGAGAGCATCAATCAGCGGCTGGACCGCCTGTGGATCTTTGATCTGCCCCAATGAGTAAGCTGCTCTTTGCCGAACATCCGGGGCAGGGTCCTTGAGGGTGGCGATTAAGGACTCAATCACGCGCGGGTCGTTCGTGACGTTGAGTGCGCCAGCCGCGTTCCTTCGAACATGCGCATCCGAGTCCTTCAAGGCCGCGAGCAGGGGCTCCAGAGCGCGAGGATCCGTCGCCGACATCAATGCATATGCAGTACTGGCCCTTACCTCGGGATTTGGATCGTTGAGAAGCGCGATCAAAGGCTCGACCGCGTTCGGGTCACTGCTTCCCTGCAGCGCGTGGGCTGCCCCTATGCGAATCAGATCGTCTGGATCCCGGAGTGCGGCGAGGAGAGCGGCTGCCGCGGGCGCACCCATGTTGCGCAGTGCAAACGACGCCCCCCTCCGGGTACCTTCGTTCGAATCCTTCAAGGCGGCGATCAAAACCGGGATCGTGCCGGGATCGCTGACCTCAGTCAACACCGACATGACGTCCTGCCGCTGGAACCCTTCGGAATTCTGAGCGGTCTTGATCAGGGTCTGAACCGCTTCGGGGGTGCCGATTGAGGCAAGAGACTCGGCCGCAGCATGGCGGGTTCTTTGATCGTCCCCCAAGAGGAGGGTAGCCAAAGATTCCACGGCGGGCGCACCGATGTTGGCCAAGCCTTGCTCCGCATCAGATTGAACTCGGGACTCAGAATCCTTGAGGGCTGCGATCAGCGAATCGACTGCGGCTGGATCTTTGAGATCGCGCAGCTTCTCAGCAGCATGGATTCGTACTTCGGGCTTCGAATCTTTCAGGTCTGCAAGTAATTGGGGGACGGGGTCGGATTGTGCTTGCGTGGCTTGGGCGAGGCTGAGCCGGGAAGCGCATAGCAGAAGCCCTATTGGAATCGTGGTTGCGATTCGGCAGATATGGCGCACTCCTGGTTTGATCACTTGCTCCTCCTTATGCAGGAAAGAAATCGAATCATAGCAGCGAATGAAATATAAATGGATTCCTGTGAAGTCATGTAAATGACTGGCGGGATGGAAATTCGTCGCGGACGGCATGGATCGGCGCATCTGTACCAGCCAATCTTCTACACTGTCCTTTATGGAAGTTTTGTATGGCCTGCACCCGGTTGAGGAAGCGCTGAAGGCCGGCAGGCGGCGATTTGACCACGTGCTGGTTGCGCGTGAACGCGAGGACGCCCGGGTGGAACGGGTGGTCGCCTTATGCCGCCAGGCAGGGGTGCGCGTCCGGCAGGAGCCGCGCGAGCAGTTGACCCTGGTGGCTAAAACTCCAGCCCACCAAGGTGTGGTGGCCATGGTGCGATCGCAGGAAATGCTTTCGATCGAGGACCTGTTTGAGCCGTTGGGAGGCGATGGCGGGGCACGGCTGCTTCTGGCGCTGGACGGGGTGGAAGACCCGCAGAACCTGGGCGCGCTGCTTCGCGTGGCCGACGGCGCGGGTGTGGATGGCGTGCTGCTGACCGAACGCCGCTCGGCTCCGCTGAGCCCGGTTGCGATAAAAGCAAGCGCGGGCGCAACCGAGCACCTGCGGATTGCGCGCGTAGTGAACCTGGTGCGCGCACTCGAAGAGCTGAAGAAGCGAAACCTCTGGATTATCGGGCTGGACGAGCGCGGGACTTCAGACTACGACCAATTCGACCTGACCGGCGACTGTGTTCTGGTGCTGGGGCGCGAGGGAGCGGGGCTGCACGAGCTGGTGCGAAAGACCTGCGATCATCTGCTGCGCATTCCGATGGCGGGCGGCGTGAGCTCGCTCAACGTGTCGACCGCGGGCGCTGTGGTGCTCTATGAAGCATTCCGCCAGCGAAGGGCGAAGGCAGTCCGCGGCGCTGGTGGCGCTCGCCCCTCGGTAGATGGCACGTCAAAACCACGGAAACAGAAAGGCTTGGGTTCATGAAGTTTTCAATTGCCGGGATTCTGGCATTTGTTGCCACCGGCATGGCGGTTCTCTCCTGTTTGGCACAGACCGCCGCTCCCGCATCCCCCGCTCCAGCCGAAGCGTCACAACCAGCCAGCCAGACGGCCCCGGAGCAATCCCGAGGCAAGGTGCTGTTTTCCCGCTCGACGGATGAGAACGGCCAGACCACTACGCAAGTGGGTATTAGCACGACCAAGTCTTCTGTCGTCACCGCTGACGCGCCGGTGGCGGATGATGCCGAGCGTCACGCGGTGACCTTCACCAATCTCGATCTCGACGTGCGGCTGCGCACAGTGGAGCAGCACATCGCCGTGCGCGCCCAACTCACTGTCCGCAACGACGGCCAAACGCCGCTGGCCCGGATTCCGCTGCAGATTTCTTCAACGCTACAGTGGGAGCGGATCCGCGTTGCAGGCACCGGCGGCCAGTTAAAGGATGTGGTCTTCCCGGTTGCCCTTCTCAAATCGGACGTGGACCACACGGGCCAGCTTAACGAAGCTGCCGTTCCACTTAGCCAGCCGCTGGCGCCGGGAGGGACAGTCCAGCTCGACGTGACTTATTCCGGCGACATCCCTGCCTCCGCGCAGCGACTGGATGTGATTGACACGCCGACAGATGTGGCACTGCACTCGAACTGGGACCAGATCAGCGTTCCCTTCACCGGCTTACGCGGGTTCGGCAACGTGGCCTGGTATCCCGTGTCCAGCGTGCCGGCCTTTCTAGGCGAAGGCGCGCGGCTGTTTGACGAGATTGGCTCGCACAAGCTGCGCCTCTCCGGGGCGCATTTCCGGCTCAGGCTCACCGTTGAGTTTCCGCACGGGCAGGCGCCTACCGTCGCTCTCATCAACGGACATCCTGCGGCACTCAAGATCACAGATTCCGGCCCTCCGCCGCAGGAACAGGCGGCTGGCCGGGAACCAGCCGGCGTGGCCATCGCCGACTCGGGCGCGTACATTCTCGGCTTTGAGGCGCCCAGCCTGTTTCTTGCGATCCGCACGGCGCATCCCGGCGACAATGCCACACTTTTCACGCTGCCCGAGGACGAACCGGCCGTGGGGGCCTGGACCGCGGCTGCGGCCGGCGTTATGCCATTCCTGAAGATCTGGCTGGGACAAACGCCTCGTTCACAGCTCACCGTGCTGGACTTGCCCGATCCCGAAGACCTGCCGTTTGAGACCGGCCCGCTGCTTGCCACGCCCATACAGGCCGCGGATCCGGCGCGGCTCAGCACTGTCCTGGTGCACGCGCTCAGCCAGGCCTGGATGGAGCCGGTGATGGCGTCCGGTGCCTCGCAAGCTGTTGAAAAAACATCAGATATACCAGTGCCGCCTCCTGCCTGGCTCAGTGAAGGTGTCGCGATCTTTATGGGGACACTGTGGATGGAAAAGGAGCACGGCCGCGACCAGGCCCTGGGCACACTGGAAGCTGAGCGTCCGGCGCTGGCCCTTGCTGAACCTTCCAGCCCGGGGGAGAGCGCGGGGCAACCGCTTGCGCGAGCGATTTCTCCCATGTATTACCGGACGAAGGCTGCCTACATATTGTGGATGCTGCGCGAGGCGACGAGCGACGCCGATCTCGCTGCGGCGCTTCGCGGGTGGAATCCGAGCCAGGGGCGCGGGGCGCTGGAAAAACTTCTCGAGCCCGCCGGATCGGGTCGCGATCTGTCGTGGCTGTTTGGTGATTGGGTGGATGCGGACAAGGGGCTGCCAGACCTGGCGATCGAAAGTGTGTTTCCTACTGCGCAGCCAACAGGCGATTGGTTTGTGGCCGTAAATGTTGCAAATACAGGGTATGCGGCGGCGGAAGTGCCAGTCACCGTTCGGTCGGCAGACAAAAGCGTGACAAAGCGCCTGCTGGTACCGGCGCGCGGGAAGGCAGTGCAGCGCATTCTTATTGATGGCAAGCCGGTTGCCGTGCAGGTGAACGACGGGACGACTCCTGAAACCGAGGCGAGCGTGCATGTAACCAACCTGGGACCTGCGGGAGACAATCCTGGAGCTTCCGGCTCATCTTCATCGCCGCAGCCTTAATCTATTCATGCGCGGTTCAGGAGCGGCTGGCATGAACTCAACTCTCCCAAAACCTTTCCCGGCGCGGACACTGGCGTGCGCCGTGATTCTATGCTCTTTGTTTGCATGTACTTGCATTGGGCAACAGACGGGGCTGCTGGCGCATGACCTGAGCGGGTTCACGCTGGATATGACGGTGGACCAGGTGACCGCTGTGGCGGCTAAGCCGCTGACCCAGATTGCGGCGGGACACTACCAGGTGACCGTTCTGGGTACTGACTACGATTTCGGGTTCACGCCGCTGGGGCATCTTTACCGCATCGACTCGCGGCAGCAGCTTGGATTGTTTACGCCGGACCCGGCCTTTGCACCCACACTCTCTGAGCGGCTCATCAAGAAGTTTGGGCAACCATTGTCGAATCAGTTGATTACAGGGCCGGCGATGTGGATGTTCGAGGAGCCGTACGCAGGGCCAAAAGGCGAAAAACTGACCCGGGAAACTGAGAGCCTGACGGTGCTGGTGACGGGCGGAAAAGACGAGCCGGTCACGGTGGAAATGCAGTTGGTGGCGCCGCGGATCCTTCGGCGGGATGGCGAAAAGAAGTGAAGGCAGCTTTTAGTTTTCAGTGGCGAGTGGTCAGTTTCCAGGCGGCAAATGGCTGCTTAAAGGGTTGCACTACATAGCTGAAAAGGCTGCTCAAGTGGTTACAAACCATGCGAAAAGGCTGCTCAAGTGGTTGCACTTCGCGTCGACATGCACCTTGCGG
>JBEKUP010000109.1:0-11018 GCA_049514915.1 Occallatibacter sp.
GGCTCGGGCAGTTTCGCCGATTGCTGGTTCGTCACGAGCACCTACTCTCCATTTATTACGCCTTCTTTTACCTCGCCTGCTTCTGGATCGCGCTCAGGAGGTGTTTTTGAAACAAGCTCTAGAAACACGATCATCGATAAATGTCCTGGATTTCAGCCGTTCAGGGCTATGTGCCAACCGTCCGTGGTTCGCCGGCATCGTATGAACCGAATAGTTCCGGCACGACTGCCAGTTAAATCTGGAGCTATCCCAGATCAATCGACACAAGGCAGGTCATTCCCCATGAAGTTCTTTCCGTCTTTGGCATCTCTCACCACATTCTTTGCGATTTCAGCGTCTGCAACCAGCGCCGCGGCTTCCCTTCCGACCGTTTCCATCACAGCCAGTTCGAGCAGCATTTCAGCAGGACAGGCCGACACCTTGACGGTGGCGGCATCCAAAGCAGGCTCCGTGCATGTGACTGGGTCAAACGGCACGTCGTACGACCTGCCCTATTCAGGCGGAACGGTCACCGTAACTCCCAGTGCAACGACCACCTATTCGGCGACGGCAACCAATGCGAACGGCAGCGCGACCGCGCAGGCCACTGTGACGGTCAGCGGCAGTTCCGGCCCCGGTACGGGTACCGGTACCGGGGGAGCTCCTAACGTCTCCATCTCGCCGAGTTCGAGCACGATTTCCGCCGGACAATCCGACACACTTACGGTGACGGCATCGGGTGCAGGCTCTGTGCATGTGACGGGGTCGAACAGCGCGTCGTACGATTTGCCCTATGCGGGTGGAACGGTCACTGTAACTCCGAGCTCGACCACTACATACACGGCAACAGCGACGAACTCGCACGGCAGCACAACGGCGCAGATTACGGTGACGGTGGGTGCGGGTGCCCCTGCGGTTTCGATCACGCCGACATCGAGCACCATCACCGCCGGGTCGCCGGACACGCTGACTGTGACCGCTTCAAATGCCGCTACGGTGAAAGTATCTGGCTCTGACGGCTCAACGTATAGCGTCGCGGCCAGCGGAGGGAGCATCACGGTAACGCCGTCGTCGACCACTACTTACACGGCGGAGGCTACAAGCTCGTCGGGGGCAACCGCTTCAGCGGAAACCACTGTTACGGTGGAATCCGCCTCAGGTCCCGGCGTCTCGTCCATCGATCACGTCATCTTCATGCTGCAGGAGAATCACACGTTCGACGATTACTTTGGCATGCTGAATCCCTACCGCGAGGCGAATGGCTGGAACGTAGGCGACGATGGAAAGACCTATAACGTGGACGGCATCGACGACAAGCTTGACACCATCTCGAACGAGGACGACCAAGGGACCGCATATCCGCTCTATAAGTTCCGCAGCACGTGCATCGATGACGATTCGTCAGACTGGCTGGCAAGTTATGGCGATGTGAACCGCTATGACTTCCTGGGTACGCGGCCGATCCAGATGACCGGATTTGTGCACACCGCCGAAGGATATGACAACAGCTGCGTCGCATCTGGAACCTGCGGCGGCGACTTCACGGACACCACGGGCGAACGCGCCATGGGTTACTACGACCAGGATTTCCTGAACTACTACTACTACATGGCGTCGCAATTCGCGGTCTCGGACCGCTGGTTTTCGCCGGTGGCGAGCAAGAGCGTGCCAAACCGCATCGCCGTCTTCACCGGAGGCACGACACAGGGTCTGGTACACGATCCTGGCGCGAACGATCACCTGCCACAACTGAATATCAACAACATTTTTGAGGAGCTGGATCAAGCGGGCGTGTCATGGAAGATTTATTACACCGTGACCGAGGGCTACTGCCTGGATGAAGATGATTGTTCGGGGACCGGCAACAGCCTGTATCCGGCTGAACACCTCTCGAACCTGGCTTACGCGAACAAGTATCTTTATGAGAACCCGAGCAAGGCGGCGTGCAAGGCCCCAACGCAAGCGTCGAGCGTGGTAGGCGACTCGACCAACTCATTCTGCATCGATCCGGCGCACATTGCTCCGGTGTCGCAGTACTTTACCGACTTGACCAACGGGACACTTGCTAGCTTCGCGTTTATTGAGGCCGGTTATGGTCGTAACGATGAACACCCCGGGTCAGAGCAGTCAGTGCTGATTGGCCAGGCGCAGGTTGCGAGTATCGTGAATGCCTTTATGAGCAGCCCGGAATGGAGCAACTCGGTTTTCTTCCTGAGCTATGACGAGGGCGGCGGCCCGTACGATCACGTTCCGCCGGTCCCGGGCCACTCGAACGATTTCACGGATGCATCGCTGGGGACGATTCCGGATATTGCGACGATTGCTGTAAATCCCGATAGCTACTTGCCATGCGTGCCTGCTGGCGGCACCGCGACGACGCATTGCGATCTGGCTTCCAGCGACCCTGGCGCACACGCGGGGGATGCGGCGCAGGAGAATGGATTTGCTGCGCAACTTGGTTTCCGGTTGCCGAACATCGTGATCTCTCCATTTACGCGCAAGCATTATGTTTCGCACATTCCGATGGACCATACGGCGGTGATCAAGTTTGTGGAGAACCGGTTCATCGGGAGCTCCGCACACCTGACTGCGCGCGATGCAGCGCAGCCGAACCTGCTGGATTTCTTCGATTTCAGCGGAAAGCCGTGGGCCACGCCGCCGACGCCACCTACGCCGGTATCGGCATCGACACTCGGCTATGATCCGTGCCGGGCGGAGGACATGGGGCCGTAACGATCGCATACGCGGTTCGTGATTTCGAGCCAATCGCGCGTTGAAACGTCCAGGGTGCGGGCCGTTCGCCAGAACGGCCCGCTTTACAATGGCGAGATGGCAAAGCTGCCGATTGTGGACGTGGTGGGCGTGGGGCTGAACGCTACCGATACGCTGATTCCGCTGGAGCATTTTCCGGAGCGGGGTTCGAAGATTGAATACAGCGGGTCGACGGTGATGCCCGGAGGACAGGTGGCGACGACCATGGTTGCCTGTCAGAGCTGGGGCTTGCGGACGCGGTATGTAGGCAAGCTGGGCGATGACGATGCGGCGAGGCTGCACAAGGAGGCCTTTGAACGCGCGGGTGTGGAGGCGCACCTGGTGACGGTTGCCGGAGGGATGAGCCCGCAGTCGCTGATCCTGGTGGACGAGGGCGGAGAGCGAACCGTGCTTTGCCGGCGCGATGAGCGGATGCTGTTGCAGGCAGCAGAGCTGGACCGGACATGGATTGTGAATGCGCGAGCGTTGCATGTAGACGGCTTTGAAACTGCCGCTGCAACAGTGGCCGCGGGGTGGGCCCGCGAGGCTGGGATCCCGGTGATTGCCGATCTGGACGAGGCCTATGCCGGGGTGCAACTGCTACTCGAAAACATTGACTACCTGATTGTGAGCCGCGACTTTCCCGGGCGGCTGATGGACGAGCCGAACCTGGAACAGGCGCTGAAGCAGATGCAAATGCGCTATGGATGCCGGCTAACGGCGGCTACGCTGGGGCAGGATGGGGTGCTGGCATGGGACGGGAGGCAGTTCCACCATTGCCCTGCTTACATGGTGCCGGTTGTAGATACGACGGGAGCGGGAGACATCTTCCATGCGGGTTTCATTTACGGGTTGCTGCAGGGATGGCCGCTGAAAGACCAACTCGATTTTGCCTGCGCGGCGGCGGCAATGAACTGTATGGCCAGCAGAGCTCGGGGCGGCATTCAGCGAGTGGATTCCATCGAGGCCATGAGGGCTGACGGAACGCGGTACGAGAATGTCTACGGTATTCCCAGCATGGATGTGGGCTTGCGGTAGTTTTACCGGACGCCCGGATGATTGATGCGTTGCCTGAAGATTGAAAGTTACCCTAGGAGTTCTATTTTGAGGAGAATCCGGTTACGTTTGAGGGAGTTTGCCGTGTCTTTAGAGGGAGAGTCGGGTAGGCGGCGGTTGAATATAATGAAAACTTCTAAAGAAAAGAACGAGATAGCTAGACCGTCTCCGGGGACGAACCGATGAAAGCTCCAAATTACTACGAGCTCCTGCAAATCAATCCAAACGCGGAGCCCGACACGATCCATCGTGTGTTCCGCTTTCTGGCCAGCCGGTTCCATCCCGACAATCCTGATTCTGGCGATGCGGACAAGTTCTTCATTCTGAAGCAGGCGTACGACGTTCTGTCTTCTCCGGCGCTGCGTGCGGAATACGATGCTGCGTGCGAGCGGCAGGAATCCGAACCGGATCCGCTTTCGAACCAGGTCGACTTCATGGATAGCATAGATGGGGAGTTAAACCGACGCCTGGCTTTGCTGGCGTTGCTTTATTCCAGGCGGCGCACCAATCCGACTCATCCGTCAGTGGCGCTGCAAGAAGTGGAAGAGAAGATGGGTTTCCCTCGCGACTACCTGGAGTTTACGACGTGGTATCTGTCGAGGAAGGGTTATATTACACGAGCCGATAACTCGGCTTTCACGCTGACGGCCGAGGGCGTGGACTTTGTGGAAACGAATCGCGGAAACATGCCGGTATTAAACAAGCTGCTGACAAGCAGTACGGGGCCGTTCGTCACAAATGCTGGGGGCGCGCCGATTATTGTGCCTGCAGTGGATGCTGCTGGGGCCGGGGCGCACGACGTGCAGTAAGGGATGGGGCTGAGGCCCCATCCCTCAGACTGCTGACAAAGGTTGAAACCATTCCTCGGCGGCTAAAGTCGACGATCATATCAGGGCATCTATGGCACGATTAAAGTCGTGCCCTTTCAAAACTGTGCCATGAATGGCGCCTTTATCGAGTTTTTCTGCAGCCTGTGAAGCCCTCTCCTTTTATGGGCATTTTCAGCATGGCTCAAGCCACGCCCTGATACAAAGCACATGCGGTTCGTCAGGCTTGGGGCTGGCGGAGCCACTCTGCCAAGAGTGACGCGACTTTGTGTGGTTGTTCGTAGGCGGCAAAGTGTCCTGCATCCGGTAGCAGATGGAACTCACAACCGCCGGGGACGGACGCGAAGGCCTCCATCTCCACTGGGGTGACGGCTGAATCTTCACCTCCGGCGATGGCGAGAACCGGCACATCAATGGTTGGGATGGTGGGGAGTGAATCAGGGCGCGTAGCGAGGCCAGCCTGGACGGCGATGGCCGCCTGTGCGGTGAGGGTCATGCGCGAACGGAGCTCAGCAACCATGCGTGGATGGCGCTCCTGGGCGGTTTTGCCGGTAAGACTCTGGGCCATGCCGTCGAAGAGTGCGTCTGTTCCTGTTGCCCGCACCTGAGCGATGTTGGCTGCACGTTTTGCGCGGTTTGTTTCAGTGTCGGGCTGAGGCTTGGAGCAGATAAAGGCCAAGTCGGTGATGCGCTGAGGAGCGATGCGCCACAGTTCGAGCAACACGTACCCGCCGATGGAGCAGCCGACGAAGACGGCTTCGGGGACCCCCAGGTGGTCCATGAGGGCAAGAACATCCGCTGCGATCTGCGTCATGGTGAGGACGGGAGCGTCAGGAACGGCTGCGAAGCTGCCGATGGGAAGATCGGCGCCGAGTTCCGAGCGGCCGTGGCCGCGGAGGTCGGGGATGATGGCACGCACACCACCGAGTTCCTCAGTCAGCGGACGCCAATACTCACGATCGAGGGGCGTGGGATGGAGAAAAATGACCGGCATGCCTGTTCCGGTTTCACGAAATCCAAGACTCGCTCCAAGTCTCGCTTCGGGACTCGCTCCAAGATTCGCCCCGGCCGAGTGGTAAACACGGTTCATATACCTGGAGGATAAACCCCTGGGGCGATGGTTTCTTCCGGGATACCGATCCATCCGGCGATGTAGGCGACCGCGACGATTCCGCCGCTGCAGAAGAAGCCGACCACGGTGAAGATGCGGACGAGCGCGACATCCCAGCCGTAGGCCTGGGACATGGCTATACAGACGCCGGCAATCTTGCGGCCATAGATGGGACGAACCAGCGGCCTTCCCTGCACTGCCTGCTCCGTTGGAATGCCCGCACCGCAAGCTGAGCAGAACCGCGCGCTGACGGGCAACTGAGTGCCGCAACGATGACAATAGACGCCCATAGAACAATCCCTCCCGGAATAGGCCACGGAGGAGATACGGATGGGATTGGGCCGTGGTTCCATCGCATGAGCGTACTGCTTCCCGCCCTCGCGCCAGAAAAAAGGCGCGAGAACGGGGCACGGTGCTTCTGTGCCTTGTTCGGGAGGACTTTTTGCCTTGTCCCGGAGGGCTTTGGAGAAAGACGCTAGGTGCCAACGTATGCGGTATGGAGGTATTTTCTGGCGGTGTCGGCGCGGGAGGTGTTGGGGCCTGCATCAATAGCCATCTGGTAGTCGCGGACGGCGGGTTGGCGTTCGCCGTTGAGGTCGCGGCACTCGCCGGCGGCGAGGAGCGAACGAATCTTGAGCTCCGCGCCAACGTTGGGGGTCATGGCGGCCTGCTCATAGGCCTGGGCGGCTTCAGCAAAGTGGCGCTGACCGCGCAGGGCGTCGCCGAGGCCGAAGTAGGCAAGCTCCATGCGGGCGGAGAAGTAATAGCCGGGCCTATTTTGGGCAAGGATGTCGCGGTAGGCGGAGACGGCGGCCATGCCTTCACCGGCGTCCTTGCGCAGGTTGGCTTCTTCGAGGCTGAAGAGGTAGTCGCGGGGATACTGTTTGCGGAGGGACTGGACGACCTTGATCGCGTCGGCGTAACGGGCTTCGCGGCGGAGAAAGAGGGCTAAGGTGGTGCGCGCCTCGACGCTGGTGGCGAATCCACGATTGCCGTCGTCGGTGAGCATCTCAAGGCCGCGGGACTTTGAACCGGTCATGCCGGCAAAGCCGATGAGCAGCTTGAAGGGCAGCGGGAGAGCGCCGACGACATACTCGTAGACGCCGACTACGAGTTTGGCGTCGATGTAGTCGGGGTCGAGCTGGAGTACTCGGATGTGATCGTTTTTGGCTGCGAGGGCGAGCTTGAACCCGGAGATATAGCTGCGCTCGATCATGGCGATATAGGTGCATTTGAGGGAGCGGGCCCAACCGCGGGCGTAGAGGGCGTCGACGTCGTTCTGGTTGCGACTGAGACGCCAGTCGGCTTCGTGAATGGCCTCGTCGGCGAGGGCGAGGATGCGGTCGCGAGTCTTTGGATCCTCGACGACGGCATGGCGGCCGGTGAGGAAGCCGTCGTTGGCGTAGAAGGTGGTGTCAAGGAGATCGAGGCGGTAGAGCTCTTGAAAAAGGACGGCGTCAAGCAGGAGCGCGGTTGCCTGCGGATCGCCCGGATGAGCGGCATGGAAGCGCTCGAAGCGCTCGACGGCGCCCGGGTAATCGAGGTTATAAAAGTGATCGGAGGCTTCGCGAACCAGGGGGTCGCGATTGAGCGGGTTGGTATGCACGTCAGAAGCGCAGGCAAGGGCGGCGGATGCCAGCAGGGCAATTCCCAATGACCAGATCCGCAGTCGATGCGGCGTGCTCTTCAAATCGATGTCTCCTTACCGCCGATGGCGCAAAACCGCAAGCTGGATGCGGTAACTAAAAAATAACGAAGCCCAAAAAGGAATGTGCCGCCTATTTGACGTTAATGAGGAACAGAAGGCGCGATAAAACCCCAACTCGGTGTTACCCCCCCGCGACTTTAGAAGAAACTGTTCCCATAACCCCGGCTAATTACCCGGGTCTAACTCCTAAAGGATTGGCGCAATGAATCGTAAAGAGATGCTGGGTCTCGTGCTCAACCAGGCTCAGTTTAACGGATTCGAGTTCCGCCGGTGGTACCAGTCTCACGTGCAGCCGGTGTGGCCGGGGAATGAGCAGGCGTTGAGCCTGCTGGCCGGCGAGGGCCGCCATTACACACTGCTGTTTTCGCACGATTTCGCGCAGTGCTTCTGGCGGACCGGCGCGCAGATCAGTTTCATGGTGCCCTCGATTACTTATCCCAGGGTCACCCCGCAGGGGGATGTTGTTCAGGTGACACGGAAGCCGTTTACACGGCGTACGATCAAGCCCGATGTGTGGAAGTATCACTTGAGGCAGATGGCCGCTGCGGATGACCCGATCGACTACCTGTGCCGGTTTCTTCCCGCTCAGTCGCAGGTGATGATGCAGGAGCAGGATGCCCCGGTACCGATGGCGGCGCAGGCCTGAGAATCCGGACTGTCGCCGCATCGCAGGATGCCTTAGGATTGAAGCATGCCCATCCCAGATCGGCTGCATCCGGCCTTCGCCGCAGCGCGGAAGCCTGCGCCCCGACGGATTGACCCGGTTGACGAGGCGCGGAAGCGCCTGATTGTGGCGCTCGATGTGCCGGACGCAGAGTCGGCATCCGCCCTGGTTACGCGACTGGAGGGGACCTGCCGGTGGTTCAAGGTGGGTATGGAGCTGTTTACCGCGGCTGGGCCGGCGGTTCTGGAGCCGCTGCTGAAGCGCGGACACTCCGTTTTCCTGGACCTGAAATTCCACGATATTCCCAACACGGTTGCCGGGGCGGTACGCTCGGCCGCCAGCCTGGGTGTACGCATGGTGAATGTGCATGCCGCCGGCGGACCGGCGATGCTGGCCGCGGCGCGCGAGGCGCTGGAAGGCCGGGCGAATCCGCCTGAGTTGCTGGCGGTGACGATGCTTACGAGCATGGATCATGCGCAGACCACCGCTATTGGATATGAGCGCTCACCCGCCGAACAGGTGGAACTGTTGGCGAGGATGACGCTCAAGGCGGGGATTCGGGGGTTTGTTTGCTCGTCGGAGGAAGTTGCGGCTTTGAAGGCGCTGACCGGGCCGGAGGGCGTGCTGGTCACGCCGGGAATTCGGCCTGCTGGAGCGGCTAAGGGAGACCAGAGCCGGATTGCTACTCCGGCGGAGGCGCTGCGGCAGGGGGCAAGCTACCTGGTGGTGGGTAGGCCGATTACGCAGGCGGCGGACCCGGCGGAAGCGACGGAGGCGGTGCTGAAGGAGATGGCGGAGGCGCTAAAGGGGTGATTTCTGCCCGGTCCGACACGGCAGAACCTGCAGTACAATTCAATAGTTCAACCTTCTTGAAGGTCGGTCATGATTCAGGCGTTCTTGACCTCATTGGAACCGGACGGAGATCAGCTCCTTGCCGAGATATCCAAGCACATCACAGATGACATGCTTGAGGAGATCGCATCCGCTGACTATGGCCAGGACCAGAACCAGCATCTAGGAAAGCTTCGCCGACTGCGGGACACTGGTACGTTCGTTGAACCCATGCACTGGTACCCATGCGAGGTTCTCGAGTTGATACGCAATTCGGAGCCTGAGGATCCATCATGGAGGCCCGGGAGCCTCGGAGTTCGAGGTCACTGGATGCGAGCATTCGCGTGCACGGCCCTGCTTCGAGCCCTTGGACCTCCTTGGGAATACAAAGCAGACGCGGCGCTACCAAGCTATACCCTGATTCAGTTGATTTACAGCCTTGGTGCCCTGCCCGTCGATCTCACTTCTCCAGCGCTTCGCATGCTGGCGTGGCCAATGCTGCAATCTGATCTCGAAGGTAAAGACGAGCAGGTGATCTTCTACGGCGTGGGACTGCTGTGGTTGGCCCTACACCGTAACCCACCACCACCTGATCGCGGTCTTGCAGCTCTATCTGAGTGGATCGTCAGACGCGAATCGGAACTCTCTCAGCAGCTTCCGGGAGGTTTCGACAGATGGTTGCTAGGAATACTCGGGAACTCTCCACCTCCGTCGCCTTGGGAGACCCTAGGGTCGGATCTTCGCAGCCTTGACCTCAGCAGCCACCAAAGACAGTTGCAGGAATGGGTAAAGCTGATTGGGAACGAGTTAGCGGGCGACTCAGCGTCTTAAGAACGCCAGCTATCGAGCATTCTGGTCGTATTGTCGCCAAGGGAGCTGAAATCGGAAAAGCCCGGCATGGCGCCGGGCTTTTGATTTCTGGATTCTTAACTGTTGCTTGCGGATCTTCAACTGCTGCTTAAAGCTTTTCGTAGAAATCGCATGCGGAGCACGAGATGTAGACGCCGCCGGGGATGCCGCGCTCGCGGTCCTTTACGCGCTTGACGATGCGCGTGGGCTTGCTGCACTTGGGACAGTCGGTTGACTTCGTCGTGTCCATTACCTTTTTGCGGTCACCTGTTTTTGCGATCTTAGCCATGAGTAGGGTGGTTCTCCTTCTGGGGTTGTCTCTGCACACATCCGCTTGCGCGGACGGCTTCAACGGCGCGGCCGTGGCCAGCCTCGGGATGCAAAAAGATGCCTTGTGATGGGGCAACGGAATTGCTGGAGGGAGCCTGACTCGCTGAGTTCAGTTTACATCAAGACCGACTTCGGGTTGGTTGCACTCGTGTGCTGTCTCCGAAGGTCGTTGAAGAACAAAAGCAGATCCTTCGACTCACCACCCCCGAGCTGAAAAACGCTCGGGGCCCCTTTCGCTCAGGATGACAAATATATCGTAAATATATATAAATAAGCAACATAAGATTTTGATATCATCTATACAAGTCCTGCACAGATACGCAAAGTCAATGACTTACCGGAAAAATCTGCACGGAATCTGCACAGGACGCATCGAAAACAATAGAGGCGAATATGCCATTCGTCACGGACAAATCGGAACTCAAGCCAGGCCTGGTTCTCTTCCGGCGTGGCGACGTGGATCATCGGATGTGGTATTGCCGCATGAAAATACCTAAAGCCGACCGCTACAAGACGGTGTCGCTGAAGACGACCGACATCGAGGTGGCGCGGGAACGCGCCTTCGACCAGGACGCAGACATCCGGTTTCGCCTAAAGCATGACGTTCCTGTGTTCAACCATCCCTTCCGCGAGGTGGGACGAGAGTATCTCCTAGCGCAAGAGGCGCGGGCCAGACGTGGAGAGATCAGCGCCGCGCGGCCCAGGAAAGTTCGTGCCATCATCGAAGGCGCTTTAGACCGATATGTTGGCTCAACGCAGGTCCACCTTATTGGCGATGAGCTTTGGGGTAGCTATCCGGCATGGCGGCGGGAGAACGGCGCGGGACGCAACAGGCGCAACGGCGTTCGGGAAGTCACTGCCGACATGGCGCAAGCCTTCGCGGATACGGAAGCCGAGCGCCGCACCAAGGTT
>JBEKUP010000110.1:0-10503 GCA_049514915.1 Occallatibacter sp.
ACGTTCCTGAAAGAACGTCTGATCAGCAGCGGTGAAGGTGAAGTCCTGCCCGCAATCGCTGCACGTAAGTTGAATATCTCCGGCCATGGGTCTCCTCGTGGAGATTGTACAGCCCAATTTGTATTTTGAGTACAAGGAATCTTTTGAAAGTAAGAAACTTATCTCAGGAAACGGATTTCCGGCCCTCCCGGCCGTTCAATCGAGCGGTCGCCGCGCTATAGTTCTCCTTGAATGCCAGCGTCTAACCCAGAATTCGAAACTGAGTGTATTCGCCGCATCCTGGCCGGCGAGAGGTACCTGTTCCATGACCTCATCCGTCCCTGCGAACGCGCCATCTATTTAGTGTTGCTCGGGCTCCTGCGAAACGAGGCGGAAGCCGAAGACGCGACCCAGGATACGGCCATCAAGGTCTTCCTGAATCTGCACAATTTCCGCGGTGAGTCGCAATTTCGCACTTGGGTACTTTCCATCGCTAGAAACGAGGGTCTCGGGCGCCTGCGCAAACAGGCCTCCCGCCGAGAAGACTCGCTGGAAGCCGACACGGACGAGCAGACGGGAGACTACACCCCGGCCATCCTGACCAGCTGGCGCGAAGTCCCTTCTGAGGCGCTCGAACGCAAGGAACTGGGCGCGATCCTGCGAACTGCTATAGATGAATTACCTCCGATTTACCGTAACGTTGTCCTGCTCAGGGACATCGAAGAGATGGGCGTCCGTGAGACCGCCGTTGCTCTCGGCATTGCCGAGGGAGCGGTAAAGGTCCGGCTGCACCGGGCGCGCGCCATGTTGCAAAAGCATCTCGCTCCACTGCTCGCGGGCTTTGCACCTAGACGCAAAGGTTTGTTTGGGTGGGGAAAATGAGAATCGATTGCAAACACGTTTGGCAGCACATCTCCGCCTACATTGACGCCGAGGTGGAGGTGGAACTGCGCGCCGACATCGACAGACATCTTGAAACCTGCGAAATCTGCTCCGCCGTCCTCGACTCCACCCGGAACATCGTCATCCTCATAGCGGACGACCGGGTCTTCGAACTCCCCATCGGTTTTAGCCAGCGCCTTCACGCCCGTCTCGACAGGGAACTGGAACTCACCGGCCCCTAAGGTCTCGCCTGCACCGCTGGCGGCGGGCCCGTTCGATGCACCATCGGATGCGTCCACGTCTCCAGCCCCACCAGAACTAGTGTCACAATCGCCAGCGCAACCTGCAACCGCTCTGATCGCCGCTCCTTCTTCGTGATCTCCCGCTTTCGCCACTGCGCCGAAGGCCTCGCCCGCAAATGCCAGATCCAAGCCAGCATCGCCAGGTTCACAATCGCACCCACCGCGGCCAGAGTCAGCATCGGTATCCGGATTGCGTCCTGATGCCATCCGCGAGCCGGAGCATAAATCCCCGAAGCCGCCGCCAGCGCACCCAGCCCAATCGCCACTCGGATGCCGCTGATGGTCAGCACCGCCGTGCACAAGCTCTGCAAAAGCGCAAACAGAAAGCTCGCGCCAGACACCACTCGCATCACCTTGGGTTCTTCGATCTGCGTTCCGGATTCCACCGCACCACCTCGTCAGAATCAGCGTAGCGTATGCAACCGCCCCGCAGCCAATCCAACTAGTGGGCTCCCACGTACTCATCACAAGAAAGTGAGCAAGTCACATTTTCATCGCTAACGTGAACACTTTCTCTGTAACCTTTCCGGGAGAGCGCCACTCCTAAGGGGCGTAACTCGGAATATGCGGGATTCGATCAAATCCACTCCCGTCTTACCATCACCGCGGACCTTTCCGCCCAACTCCCAAATGAGGTCAAAGGATCATGACAAAGAATCAGATCAGTGCACTGCTTCTGACAGCGGCTCTCTCCGGCTTGGCCGGCGGAACCTCCGTAGCAGCCCAGACCAACCAGAGCGCGTCGAAAGTCCCCACTGCCAAGGCCGGCCTGCGCCTCTCCAGCCTCGACCAGACCCCTCCCGCAAAGCACTCCTGTAAGGGCAAAAATGATTGCAAGGGAACCGGTGGCTGCAAGTCCAGCGACCAGGGCTGCAAAGGCAAGAACACCTGCAAAGGCAAAGGCGGATGCGCCACCGACGGATCAAAGCCCCCATCGGCAAACTTCGCATAAGCTCGTCTCACTCCCATTGGCGCGGCAGGAGCCTGAAATCCCACTCTCCTCCGCGCCACGAATCGGAGTTTTTTCCCGCTAAAGCCACTGGCAACTAAGAGCGACAAACTATGAACTACGAACCAAGAATTGAGAACCGCTTTTATGCCCGGCAATCGTTTCAATGCGTACCAGGATCACGGCGTCGGAATCGGCCTCCGCATTCCGCATTATGACCACATCTTCTCGCGCAAGCCTGTGGTTGACTGGTTTGAGATCATTTCTGAGAACTTCATGATCGATGCCGGTCGCCCGCTCGCCACGCTCGATCGAATCCTCGAACAATATCGCGTTGTCCAGCATGGCGTCTCCATGTATTTCGGCTCCGTCACCGCGCCCGATCCTGAGCATCTACGTCGTCTGAAAACACTCGTCCGCCGCACCAAAACTCCATGGCTCAGCGACCACCTCTGCTGGGGAAGCGTGGACGGCACCTACACGCACGACCTGCTGCCACTTCCGTACACATGGGAAGCCATCGAGCGCACCGTCGAGCGCGTCCGCATGGTGCAGGACTTTCTTGAGATTCCCGTCGCCGTTGAAAACGTCAGCAGTTACGCCGCTTTCACCGGTTCCCAGATGACCGAGTGGGAGTTTCTCACTGAAGTCGTCGAGCGTGCCGACTGCGGCATTTTGCTCGACGTAAACAACATCTACGTCTCTTCCGTGAATCACGAGTTCGCCCCAATGGACTATGTGAACGCGGTTCCCGCCGAACGCGTTGCCCAGATTCACATCGCCGGTCATTCAAAGTACGAGAAGTACATCCTCGATACCCACGATCATCCAGTCATCGATCCGGTTTGGCAACTCTACGCGCGTGCAATAGAACGCTGCGGCCCCACGCCCACGCTGCTTGAATGGGACGACCACATTCCCACCTTCGACGAAGTTCACTCCGAAGCCAAGAAAGCCGAACGCTACCTCCAGCCTCGCGCAAGCATCCTGGCAGGAATCGCCCAATGAACCTCGAGACACTCCAGCGCGAGATGGCCGCCGCCATCATGCAGCCCCTCACCCCCGATGAGGACATGCGCCCCATCGCCCCCGATGGCCGCCACATGTCAGATGTAGCTGCCTCCTTCATCGCTCCCAACAGTCAGCTTTCCGCGTTTGAGCGCCTCGAAATCTACAACCGGCAATACTGGTACCGCGTCCTCTCGGCGCTCGCCGAGGACTTTCCCGCATTGCGCGCAGTCCTCGGCAGCGCAACGTTTGAAGCGCTTTCCATTGCCTATCTCACCGCTCACCCAAGCAGTTCATTCTCTCTGCGCAACCTCGGCTCAAAGCTGCCTGGGTGGCTTGATTCCAATCCAGCTTTCGCACGCCGTCGTCACAGGCTCGCAGTGGACGTGGCCCGCATCGAGTGGGCCTTCGTCGAGTCCTTCGACAACGCTGACCACGATCCGCTTACGCTGGAGCAGATCGCGACTCTTGACGCATCCTCTCGTCTGGCTCTTCAACCCCATCTCCAGCTCATAGCCCTCGATTATCCTGCGGACGATCTGGTGCTCGCGCTGCACGACCACGAAAAGCGCCAAACCAGCGAAGCCGGCGTAAAGCACGACGAACCGTCGAGTAAACCCGCCACGCTCCCGAAACTTCGTCGCCATCCCACTTGGCTCGCATCTCATCGCGTGGACTTCTCGGTCTATTACCGCCGGCTCCAGCGCGAAGAGTTCTCGACGCTTGCCGCCATCCGCCAGGGGTTCTCACTCGTTGACGCCATTGAAGCTGGATTCACGGATTCGCGCATGCCTGAGTCGCGCCGTCCTAAACGCATCATGGAATGGTTTGCAAACTGGGCCGAGCTTGGCTGGATCTGCGCACCCGATCTCGAGTCGCTCGTAAAAAACTAAGAAGGAACACAATGCAATCACTCGTTGACTTCATTCGCGACACCTATGCGCGCGCCACGAAATCCCTGAATTGGCTGCACGGCCCTCTGCTCCTTGCCATTCGCCTTTATTGGGGTTTGCAATTCGAACTGGACGGCTGGCGCAAGCTGCACCATCTCGAAAGGGTGACACAGTATTTCGCCACTTTGAACCTGCCCATGCCGGCTCAAACAGCTTTCGCCGTCGCGCTCATTGAATTCATCGGTGGCATTCTCCTCGCCGTGGGTATCGGCACGCGTCTCGTTTCCCTGATTCTCTTCGTCAACATGACGGTAGCCTTTTGGACTGCCGAAAGGGATGCCTTCCTCGGCGTCTTCTCCAGTCCCGATAAGTTCCAGGCCGCCGATGCATATAGCTATTGGTTCGCCGCTCTTTTGATCCTGATTCTCGGCCCCGGATGGATCTCGCTCGACACCGTGATTGCGCGATTCTTTGGTCCAAAAAGAATTAGTGAAGTGCGCTGAGCAATCTCCGCATGACTCGCTCTGTAACAGGTCTGACTCAGTAGTGAAGTAAGGCCAACAAAATGAGCGAGCTATAAAGGCCGGCTCAGTTTATGGCTTTATCGGCGCGATTGAAGTTGCATCCTGATACAAAGCACCTGCGAATTCCGTCTCGTGCGAGTTTTTCCGTAGCCTGCTTTAGTTCTTAAGCACGCCGGTGAGGAGCACCGGAGTGGTGTCGAGTTCGGATTCTTCGAGCTTCTCCTTGACCATGTCAATGAATGCGGCCATGGCTGGGGAAACCCACTTGTCCTTGTGCCAGAGGATGTGGGTTGCTATATCGAGAGATGGACCGGCCCAATGCAGCGCTTTGAGTTGATGCTGGCGGAGTTCGCGGGTGACGACAATGGCCGGCAATAGACCCAGGCCCATGCCGACGGCGACGCATTGCTTGATGGCTTCAACGCTGGAGAACTCGGTGATGTTTCCAGGGCGAATGTTCTGCAGTGCGAGCGAGCGGTCGAGCTTTTCCCGGTAGCCGCAGCCTGCTTCGGTGAGGAGCAGATTCTGTCCGGCGAGGTCTGCAGGCTTGACGGTCGGGCGGGTCGCCAGGGGGTGGCCGGGTTCAGCCAGAAGCAAGACCCGCTCCATTTTGAGGCGGATCGATCGGATAGATTGGGCGGGTATTGCGTCGGACATGTGGATGGCCATGTCGAATTTACCGGCCTCGAGTTTAAGTGCGAGGGTCGCATCGTTGTAAGGACGAAAGATGAGCTCGACATGCGGGAAGCGGCGGCGAAACGCGCGCAGGACCTGCGGAAGGCGGTAGGTGAGAACGCTCTCCGGAGCGCCTATGCGCAGCGGGCCGCTAGGTTCGACGCCGGATTGGACGGCGCGCTGGCCCTGCTCCATTGCGGCAAGCGCCTGACCGGCGAAGGGCAGGAAGTTGCGGCCGGCATCAGTAAGTGTGACGCGGCGGCCAAGACGGTCAAAGAGCGGCACACCGAGTTCCTCTTCAAGAGCCTTGATCTGGGCGGTGACGTTGGACTGGACGGTATGCACTTTTTCGGCAGTGCGCGTGAAGTTCAGCTCTTCTGCGAGGGTTCGAAAGATCTGCAACTGACGGACTTCCATTGCGTCATCTCCAATTCAGATTGACGTCATCGTATCAATCTATTGGACGGATGTACAGATCTTCTATTGGATTGAGGCATGAAATGACATGGGGTAAATCGGTCCACCGGCTATTGAGAGGCAATCGGCAGCGGAATGAATTGTCCCGTGGGAGTTCTGCCAGGAATCAGGAAGTGCCCTTTGAGGAGGAGAAGGTGAATTACAAGACGATCAATTTCAACGAGAAATTCGGGCTGTTGTCGGAGTATTGGTCTCCGAGGGTTGTGGCGGAGATGAATGACTACCAGTTCAAGGTTGTCAAATTGAAAGGCGATTTTGTGTGGCACGACCATAAGGACACGGATGAGACCTTCATGGTGATCGACGGCAATTTGCGGATTGACTTTCGTGAAGGGGATGTTCACATTGGAGCCGGTGAGATGTTCGTCGTTCCCAAAGGCGTCGAACACAAGCCATACGCGGAGAACGAAGTGAAGTTGTTGCTCATTGAGCCGCGTGGCCTGGTGAACACCGGCGATGCTGGTGGTGAACTAACCGCCCCCAACGATATTTGGATCTAGGTCTTCCCGCCCATACAAAGATGATTCCCCGCAAGAAATGGATCGCGCCGTGAGCAACGAATTGCAGAGGATGGGGTGCATGGCAGCGAATTTCGAGGGCAAGCGAGCAGAGCCGTTCGAGAGTGAGGAGGGCCGCAGTACGGGGACAGCGGCAGGGGAGTTTCCGTGCGGAAAGCGATGTGATTTTGCGCACTGCATGACTTTCTTTGAGTGGCTCACACTGTGCGGCGTGAGTCTGAGAACTAATTCGAGGCGGATTCGATTTTCCGCTGGCATTCACGGTTTGATGGGGATCGTTTTGGCGGCGCCGGTGCTGGCGATGGCAGGTTACGCATCGGCGCAGGGTTTCACGACCTCGCCTGCACGCACCACTGTGGTGGTTTTTGCAGACCAGCCGATGCAGGAAGCGCAATGGAGTGACCTGTTTGCAGCTCTACGCGCAGGGTTGGCGTCCGGTGGGGCGGAGACAGAATCGCTGGATGACGAAGCCGAGTTTGTGCGCGGAGATTCGGCGGCTTCGGGGTTCCGGGTGCAAAGCGCGATCGTGGTTTATCTGCATGGGGATTGCAACCTTGTGCCGCTACCAAGAAGGACGGTGTACGGCGTGGCGCTGGGCTGGGTGCGGGAAGTGCATGGACGGATTGCGCCATTTGCGCATGTAGATTGCACACGGATTGGACAAGTGCTTGGAGCGCAGGCTCTTGGGATGGGAGCGGATCGGCGGAAGACGGTGATGGCAGGAGCGATTGCGCGGGTGATTGTGCACGAGTGGATTCATATTGCTGCGCAGAGCTCGTCGCATACTGAACGGGGCATTGAAAAGGCTCAGTATGGGGTTACGGACCTGATGGCCGGGGAGAAGTGGCAAAATGTGATGCAGATCCGCAGGCCCTCCAGCAACTAATTTGACAGCGTTAAGTGGGCGTTGGACGATGTTCGTTTCTTTTCTGGCGCAACTTTCTGACGGGATCTCTGTTTCCTATTGATAACAGGGTGGTTATTGTCGAGATTTGAGACTGATCCGGAAATGGGCGAGTGACCACGGAGATACCCGACCGGGTTAATCGTTGACCGGGGTTTGGGACGCTCGAGTCTCAAAGTGACTATAATCACATGCGGGAGAACGACAGAGTCGTTCTAGAAATCATTGGAAGGGAAATTCCGCCACATGGCGACAGGCGACCTTGCCCTGGGTCAAGAACAGGGCATAACCATCGCGCGCGAGCGCGTAATCAACGACTTCAGCATTAACGTAGCTACGGTGAACGGGTCCGGCTCGCAATCCGCCAATAGCGTACTGCTGAAGAGCATCTTCGGAATGGGAGTTCCAGTAAGTGGCAAGAACCTCTTCCCGTCGAATATCGCCGGACTTCCCACGTGGTACACAATCCGCGCCAGCAAAGACAATTATGTTGCCCGTACGCGCGGGGCTGAAGTGCTGGTGGCGCTGAATCCCGATACGGCAAAACAGGACGTAATGACCCTGCCCGTCGGTGGCGTGGTGATTTACGAAGAGAAGCTGAACCTGAAGCAGTACCGAGACGATGTAGTGTTTTACCCGGTGCCGTTCGACACGATCACTGCATCCGTGTGCCCCGAGGCCAAGCTGCGCAAGCTGGTAAGGAACATGGTGTATGTGGGTGCGGTGGCGCAGATTCTTTCCATCGACCTGAGTGTCGTGGAGAGCGGGCTGCGCAAGCAGTTTGCGAAGAAGCAGAAGGTTTTCGATTTGAACTTCGGTGCGGTCAAGGCCGGGTTCGATTATGCGGCGGAGAAGCTTCCCAAGCAGGACCCCTACTTCATTGAACGCTCGAACCAGACTGCGGGCAAAATCATCATCGACGGCAACGCGGCGTGCGGAATGGGCGCGGTGTTTGCGGGCGTGACCGTGGTTGCGTGGTATCCGATTACGCCTTCGACCTCAGTGGTGGAAGCGACAACGGACCTGCTGAAAAAGCTGCGTGTGACCCCGGAGGGGAAGGCAACGTATGCCGTGATCCAAGCCGAGGATGAGTTGGCGGCGATCGGCATGGTGCTGGGTGCGGGCTGGGCGGGAGCGCGGTCGATGACGGCGACTTCAGGGCCTGGAATTTCGCTGATGGCGGAATTTTCCGGCCTGGGCTACTACGCAGAGATTCCGGGCGTGATCTTCGATGTGCAGCGGACGGGACCGTCTACGGGCATGCCGACGCGCACATCGCAGGCTGATTTGTTGAGCGTGGCTTTCCTTTCGCACGGCGATACGAAGCATATTGTGCTGCTGCCGGGGAATGTGAAGGAGTGCTACGAACTGGGCTATGCGGCCTTCGACCTGGCAGAGCGGCTGCAGACACCGGTGTTTGTGCTGAGCGATCTGGATCTGGGGATGAACAATTGGATGTCGGATCCGTTCGATTATCCAACGACTCCGCAGGACCGGGGCAAGGTGCTGACCAAGGAAGACCTGGACAAGCTGGGCGGGTTTGCCCGTTATCGCGATGTGGATGGCGATGCCATTGGCTGGCGCACGCTGCCAGGGACAGACCATCCGAAGGCTGCCTACTTTACACGCGGATCGGGGCATAACGATGCGGCGGGATATACCGAAAAGCCGGATGAATATGTCGAGGTGATGGAGCGGCTTTCGCGGAAATTCAATAATGCGCGGAAGCTGGTTCCTGCTCCGATTGTAGTGAAGGATGGAGCGTCGAAGATCGGGTTCCTGGCTTACGGCAGCACGGACTTTGCGCTGCGCGAGAGCATGGACCAGATCAAGAAGGAATATGGGCAGGATGTGGATTACATGCGCATCCGGGCCTATCCACTTGCGCACGAGATTCACGACTTTGTAGCCTCGCACGAGCGCGTGTACGTGGTGGAACAGGACCGGGATGCGCAACTTGCGAGCCTACTGAAACTGGACCTTCCCGCCGAGCATGTGACAAGGCTGCGCAGCATTCTGCACTACAACGGTTTGCCGTTGGACGCCCGCACGATTACAGAAGAGTTTGCGACCAAGGAGGGCCTCTAAAAATGGCTACTGCAACAGTACCGAATACGCCAGCGGGTCCCAAGGTCAACCATATCGGCCTTCAGGTTCTTGAATACCGCGGCGGAAAGACAACACTCTGCGCCGGCTGCGGCCACAACGCGATCTCCGAGCGCATTATCGATGCGATGTGGGAGATGGGCATACAGCCGGAGCGGGTAATGAAGATGAGCGGCATCGGCTGCTCGTCAAAGAGCCCGGCGTACTTCATGAACCGCTCGCACAGCTTTAACAGCGTACACGGACGCATGCCTTCGGTTTCAACCGGGGCGATTCTGGCACAACATCAGATGAAGATGCTGGGAGTCTCCGGAGACGGGGACACGGCATCGATCGGCATGGGACAGTTTGTTCATCTGCTGCGCCGGAATTTGCCGATGATTTACATCATTGAAGACAACGGCGTGTATGGCCTGACTAAGGGACAGTTCTCAGCCACGGCCGATATCGGCTCGAGGCTGAAGACGGGCGTGATCAACGATCTGCCTGCGATTGATACCTGCGCACTCGCCATTCAACTGGGCGCGACGTTTGTGGGTCGTTCGTTCTCCGGCGACAAGCGGCAGCTTCTCTCGATGCTGAAGGCGGCTATCGCGCACAAGGGCACGGTGATGCTGGATGTGATCAGTCCCTGCGTGACGTTCAATGACCACGAGGGATCGACGAAGAGCTACAAGTTCATGCAGGAAAACGACGAGCCGATTAACGAAATCGGGTTTGTGGCGAGCTTTGAAGATATCGAAGTGGACTACGAATCGGGCGCCGTCTACGACGTGGAGATGCATGATGGATCGAGCCTGCATTTACGCAAGCTGCATGAGGACTACGATCCGACGGACAAGGCCAACGCGGTACGCACGCTGATGGAGTCGAGCGCCAACGACGAGATTCTCACCGGCGTGTTCTACATTGACACTCAGAAGCCGACGTTCATCGATCTGCTGAACGTTGTGGATGAGCCGCTGGCGACTTTGCCGGAGTCGGTGACGAGGCCTCCGAAGGCGGCTCTGGACAACCTGATGGCGAGCCTTCAGCAGTAGACCGAAGCACTTTGCAAGACAGTAAAGAGCCCCGCTTGATGCGGGGCTTTTCTTTGGTTCGCCCATCATGGGCGCACTCTTACGGGTGCAAGTCCGGTCACAAGCTGGTCACAGTGAGTGAAGAGAAGCGCAACTGCATAAGGGTGACCGAGTGTGGGGAGGAAGCGTGGATCGAAACTGCGGGCCGATGAACAAGAACCGGATAGAAGGCGTTTTCGAGCAGGGCGAGCGGGCCAATGGCCGCGA
>JBEKUP010000111.1:0-14364 GCA_049514915.1 Occallatibacter sp.
TGGTAACGGGCCGTATCGAGCGCGGCAAGGTGAAGGTTGGCGAGGACGTTGAGATCGTCGGCTTCCGCGAGACACGCAAGTCGGTTTGCACGGGCGTTGAAATGTTCAAGAAGCAGCTGGATGAAGGCTTGGCGGGCGACAACGCAGGTATCCTGCTGCGTGGTATCCCGAAGGAAGACGTGGAGCGCGGAATGGTGCTGGCGAAGCCGGCGTCGATTACGCCGCACACGAACTTCAAGGGCGAAGTTTACGTGTTGAGCAAGGAAGAAGGCGGCCGTCATACTCCGTTCTTCAAGGGCTACAGGCCGCAGTTCTACTTCCGCACGACGGACGTGACGGGCGTTGCGGAGTTGCCGGCGGGCGTGGAGATGGTGATGCCCGGCGACAACGTGCAGCTGCAGATTGAGCTGATTACGCCGGTGGCCATGGAAAAGGGCCTTCGGTTCGCGATCCGCGAAGGCGGACGCACGGTAGGCGCGGGTACGATTTCGGAAATTGTCAAGTAGCACAGTGGATAGTGTGCAGTGAACAGTGAACAGCAAAGACTGATCACTGTTCACTGACCACTGAAGTTCAAGGACGGACAGGCATGGTAGGACAGAGAATTCGCATCCGGTTGAAGGCATACGATTATCGCGTGCTGGATACCTCGACCGGCGAGATTGTGGAAACGGCCAAGCGCACCGGAGCAACGGTGGCAGGCCCCATTCCCTTGCCGACGATGAAGAACAAATACTGCGTGCTGCGTTCGCCGCACGTGGACAAGAAGTCGCGCGAGGCATTTGAGATCCGCACGCACAAGCGGCTGATCGACATTCTCGAGCCGACCCAGCAGACAGTGGACGCGCTGATGAAGCTCGATCTGCCAGCCGGTGTCGATGTCGAGATCAAGGCGTTTGAAAAATAGTGACTAGTGACTAGTGATTAGTGGTTAGCGCAAGAAACCTAATCACTAGCCACTAGCCACTAACAACTGGTTTTAGTTCCGGCAGTGCGGCGCAAACCGCTCCGCATGATGAGGTGAGGAAGACATGGCAGTTACAGGAATTCTTGGTAAAAAGATCGGCATGACGCAGGTCTTCGACGAAAAGGGCGATGTACACCCGATTACGGTGTTGCAGGCTGGCCCTTGCGTGATCACGCAGTTGAAGACTCTGGCGCGCGACGGCTACGAGGCGGCACAGATCGGACTGGTTGAGTTCGTGAAGGATAAGAATGTGACCAAGCCGCAGGCTGGCCACTTCGCAAAGACCGAGGCTCCGCCAGTGAAGGTCATCAAGGAAGTAGACCTGGAGGCGGACGCCGATGGGGCGGTTACCACCAAGGCCGGGGATCGTGTTCTGGTGGATATTTTCACCGAGGCCAAGTTTGTGGATGTGATCGGAACCTCGAAGGGTCGCGGCTTTGCCGGTGTGGTTCGCAGGCATGGTTTCGGCGGCGGACCCAAGTCTCACGGACACATGTTCCAGGTGCAGGGTTCGATCGGCGCTTCCAGCTTTCCGTCGCGCGTGTTTCCCGGGCAGCGTATGCCAGGCCATATGGGCGACAAGCAGATCACGGTGAGGAACCTGCGCATTCGCGGCATTGACATTGAAGAGAACCTGTTGATGGTTGAGGGTGCGGTACCTGGAGCGCGCGAAGGATATGTGCTGATTTCGAAGGCGAAGGCTCCGCCGCGCGAGCGTCGTGGCTTTGCCGGATCCGGCACGGTGGATCCGTTGAAGGCTTCGAAGAAGGCCAGCGCCAAGCGCAAGTAGGACCGGCCGTCCAGGCGTACGCGCCTTGCGGCGCAAAAGAGATTGAATGCCGGCAAACAAGACCGCCGGCGGAAGAAGAAGACGATGGCAAACGTGGATGTATTGAATTTGAACGGGGACATAGTAGGCTCGATCGAGCTGGCCGACGCGCTGTATGCGCCCGACCAGGTGAACGAGGCTCTGCTGTGGGAGGCGGTGAAGCACTACCGCGCCTCGCTGCGCCAGGGTACCGCCGCCACCAAGAGCCGCACGCAGGTTGCCGGCTCCGGCAAAAAGCTTTGGAAGCAGAAGGGCACGGGCCGTGCACGTATCGGCTCCGTCCGGTCTCCTCTGTGGCGTCATGGCTACACGGTCCATGGACCCAAGCCGCGCAGCTATGACTATGCCTTCCCGCGCAAGAAGCTGTTGGGCGCACTGCGTTCTGCACTGGCCTCCAAGCTGGCGGACGGCAAGCTCACGATTGTGGATACGCTGGAGCTGGCGGAAGCCAAGACCAAGCTCTATCGCGCTGCGCTGGACAGGCTGGACGTGACGCGCACCGCGCTGCTGGTTGAGAACGGCAAGACGCTCACTCAGAATCTGCTGTTGGGTGTGCGCAACCTCAAGGGCGTGGAACTGGTGCTCAACAATGAGGTTCACCCCTACGACCTGCTGCGCTATGAGCGTGCCATTTTTTCGACGGCCGCCATCGAGCAGTTGACTGAGATGCTTGAGAAGAACGCGTCGAAGCGCAAGCTCGCCGCGGCAACGGAGGCAGCGTAATGCCGACTCTCTATACCGTGATTCGCCGCCCGCTGATTACCGAAAAGGGATTGAGCGTGAAGGAGACCGAGGGGACGCTGGTATTTGACGTCGCACCCGAGGCAACCAAGAACGAAGTGAAGCAGGCTGTGGAGACGCTTTTCAAGGTGAAGGTTTCCGCGGTCCGCACTGCGAATGTGGTTGGCAAGGAACGGCGCCGGGGCAAGTTCGCAGGCTTTCGTCCGGACTGGAAAAAGGCTTATGTCCGGCTGAAGGCCGGCGAGAAGCTGCCAGAGTACGTGAGCAACCTGTAAGAAGCAGGGATTAGGGTCCAGGAAATAGGGACTAGTAAAGACCCGGCTAAGTTGGATTATCGGGACTCGGAAGAGAAATGAGTTCCGGAGAAACGGGGAGTGCGGCGCTTGGGAAGTTCAGGCCCGGCACTTCAGGACAAAAGACGATGGCTATCAAGACATACAGACCGATAACGCCGACGCTGCGCTTCCAGACTTCGCTGGTCAACGACGACCTGACGACGGACACGCCGCACAAGCCGCTTCTGGTGGTCAAGCAGCGCACAGGTGGACGCCGCAATTCGGGTGACCTGACGATCCGCCACCATGGCGGCGGGCATAAGCAGAAGCTTCGCCTGATCGACTTCAAGCGCGACAAGTACGGAATTCCCGGCCGCGTTGCAACCATCGAATACGATCCCAACCGCTCAGCGCGCATTGCGCTGGTGCATTATGCGGATGGGGAGAAGCGCTACATTCTTCAGCCGGTTGGGTTGAAGGTGGGCGCAACGGTCAGCTCCGGTCCCGAGGCGGACATTCTGATCGGAAACGCACTGCCGCTGAAGAATATTCCCGCCGGTACCACGGTGCACGCAATTGAACTGCGGCCCGGCAAGGGCGCGCAGATGGCGCGTTCGGCCGGTGCGCAGGCGCAACTGGTGGCCAAAGAGGGCGATTACGCGCTGCTCAAGCTGCCTTCCGGCGAGACCCGCAAAGTGCTGGTTGAGTGCCTGGCGACGATTGGGCAGGTAGGCAACACCGATCATGAAAATGTGGCCATTGGCAAGGCGGGCCGCAATCGGTGGAAGGGTATTCGTCCGACCAACCGCGGCGTATCCATGAACCCGGTGGACCACCCGCACGGCGGCGGTGAGGGCAAGACTTCTGGCGGCCGTCATCCGGTGACCCCGTGGGGCCAGCCGACACGCGGCTACAAGACACGCAACAACAAGCGGACCGATACATTTATCGTCAGCCGCCGGGCGAAGTAGGGGAGAGACTGATGGCACGTTCGACAAAGAAGGGCCCGTTCGTGGATGCGCACCTCACGGTGAAGATCGAGGTGTTGAACCAGGCGAACGACAAGAAGGTAGTGAAGACCTGGTCGCGGCGTTCGACGATCTTCCCTGAGTTTGTGGGTCACACGATTGCTGTTCACAACGGCAAGAAGTTTGTTCCGGTGTATGTAACCGAGAACATGGTGGGCCACAAGCTGGGTGAGTTTGCACCAACCCGCACCTTCAAGGGGCACACGGGCGGAAGCAAGGCAGCCGAAGCTGGCGCCAAGCCGCGGTAAAAATGCAGTGGACAGTGAACAGTGGACAGCTCACTGAGCACAGTCAGCAAAGAGATTGAGGAAGAGACAATGGCAGTCGAGACAAAGGAATACCGGGCCGAGGCCAAGTTCCAGCGCGTGTCGCCGCAAAAGGCGCGCCTGGTGCTCGACCTGATCAAAGGCCGGGGGGTTCAGGAGGCGCTGGAGACGGCGGCCTTCACCAAGAAGCGGATCGCTCCGGTGATCCACAAGCTGTTGACCTCGGCAGTGGATAACGCCAAGTATGTGTCCGGCGAGCAGGGTCTGGATCTGGACGTGGATAACCTTTACGTCAAGCTGGCACTGGCAAACGACGGACCGCGTATGAAGCGCGTTCGCCCGGCACCCATGGGCCGGGCGTTCCGCTACCAGCGCCGGTTGACGCACATCATTCTTTCGGTGGCGGAGCGCAATGGCGGTTCCAGCCTGGTGACTAAAGTGGAAGAGCCGGTGGCTGCCAAGCCGACCAAGGGCAAGACTGCGGGAGCTCCGAAAGTGGCCAAGACGGCGGCTCCGGCGGAGGCGAAGACGGTACCTGCGGCAAAGAGTGCAACAACGAAGAAAAAGGCCGGCAAGAAGGCCTAGAGGTTTTGAGAGGAAACATATGGGACAGAAAGTCCATCCTTACGGATTCCGGCTGGGAGTGAACAAGCCATGGCGTTCGCGCTGGTTCTCAGAGCGCGACTATGCGAAGCTCCTGGTCGAGGACGTGAAGCTTGAAGGCCGCGGGCGTCAGCTCGGTGGAGATTGAGCGGCCCGGTAATAAGCTGCGCTTCCTGATCCGCACAGCCCGGCCGGGCATCGTGATTGGCCGCAAGGGCGCGGAGATTGAGAAGCTCAAGACCGAGCTCGGCAAGCGCACGAGCCGCGACGTGTTCATCGACATCATTGAAGTGAACAAGCCGGAGCTGGACGCACAACTGGTTTCGGAGAACATCGCTCTGCAGCTTGAAAAGCGTGTGAGTTTCCGCCGGGCAATGCGCAAGAGCGTGGACTCAGCCCTGCGTTTCGGTTGCAAGGGAATCAAGGTGCGCGTCTCGGGCCGCTTGAATGGCAATGAAATCGCACGTTCGGAGTGGTATCTGCAGGGACGTTTGCCGCTGCATACGCTGCGCGCTGATATCGACTACGGGTTTACCGAAGCCAACACGACCTATGGCGTGATCGGCGTGAAGACCTGGATCTATCGCGGCGATATCTATGAGCAGAAGCGTCGTCAGACACCTGCGGTTGGTTCGGGAGTGTTTTAAAGGCAGGGATCAGGGATCAGGGGTCAGGGATCAGAAAACCCCAGGGTCGTTGATCTACGGACTGGTTTTCAGGATTTGAAGTAAGTGCTCGGGAAGTGGCGCGGGGGGTGATCGAAAACTGATCCCTGATCCCTGACCCCTAACCCCTGATTTTCGAGGTTTTTGCTATGTTGATGCCAAAGAAGGTGAAGTTTCGCAAGCAGCAGAAGGGCAAGAGGCGCGGCAAAGCGTGGCGCGGGTCCTCCTTGTCATTTGGCGAGTACGGGTTGAAGGTGCTGGAGTGCGGTTACATTACCGACCGCCAGATCGAGGCCAGCCGTATCGCCATGACCCGCTTCATCAAGCGCGGCGGCAAGATATGGCTGCGCTTGTTCCCGGACAAGCCGATCACCAAGAAGCCGGCTGAAGTCCGAATGGGATCGGGCAAGGGTGCATTGGACCACTGGGTAGCGGTGGTTCGTCCCGGCAAGATCCTCTTCGAGATGGAAGGGGTGGCACCAGATGTCGCGCAGGAAGCGATGCGGCTGGCGTCAAACAAGCTGCCGCTCCGGACAAAGTTCGTGATGCGGCCGGGCGCTGAGAAGGTAGTAGCTGCGGCGAAGTAGGCCGGGAGTTGAAGCCCGGAGTTGAAGATTGACGAGCTCGGCCATTGGCAAGATGGCCGGGAGCGCCGGAGAGAGAAACAAAGAGATGGAACTCGCAAAGATTCGCAGTTTGAGCAACGAAGAGCTGGCGCACCAGGAGAAGACGGCGGCCGAACAACTGTTCCGGCTTCGCTTCCAGGTGTCGCTGGGACAGAACGACGGCGTGAAGAAGCTCCGCCAGTTGCGCAAGGAGATTGCGCAAATTAAGACTGTGGCCAAGGAGCGCGAGCTCGGCATTCGCGGCGCGGTCGCCGACGAAGCAACCACGGGCGCCAAGGTTACGACAGGGAAAGGAGCACGCTAAATGACGGCGACTATCGATGCAGTGCAGGCGCCGACGACCGGCGCGCGGCGTAACGAGAAGGTTGGCCAGGTGGTTTCGACCAAGATGCAGAAGACCATTGTGGTCGAGGTTGAAATGCGCAAGGCCCACGCGAAGTACAAGCGGATTGTGCGCTCGACAAAGAAGTTTTATGCCCATGACGAGCAGAGTTCCGCGCGGATGGGGGATGTGGTGCGCATCCGCGAGACGCGGCCGCTGAGCAAGCTGAAGCGGTGGTCTCTTGAAGAGATTGTGAGGCGTTCCACTCTGGGCCAGATCGAGGACGCGGCGATCCGGAGCGAAGTCAAGGCTGCCAACTAGAACTGGCGGGTAAGGAGAACAACCATGGCAGTGCAAATGAGAACGATGCTCGCGGTGGCCGATAACTCCGGCGCGCGCAAGTTGCAAGTGATTCTGCCGCTGGGCGGCGGACTGGGCAAGAAGGCCGGCCTCGGCGACATTGTGACCGCGGCGGTGAAGGAAGCTTCGCCCGACGGAACAGTGAAGAAGGGCAAAGTGGTGAAGGCGGTGATTGTGCGTACGCGCAAGGAGTATCGCAGGCGTGACGGAACGTATATCCGCTTTGACGAGAACGCCGCGGTAGTGATCGGTGACGACCACGAGCCAGTTGGTACGCGTGTCTTTGGGCCGGTAGCCCGCGAACTGCGCGAGAAGAAGTTTTTGAAGATTGTTTCGCTGGCCCCGGAAGTGGTTTAAGAGCAGTGATTAGTGGTTAGTTTCTTGTCAGTGGGATTGTAGAAGTGGCCGTTTGATTCAGTTCTGTTGAAATGCCAAGAGTGGCATGGATCAGCTAATCACTAACCACTAATCACTAACCACTGCATTTGGAGAAGAAGATGCCGAGTTTACATATTCATCGCAACGATACGGTCAAGGTGCTCACGGGTTCCGACCGGGGCAAGACAGGCCGTGTGCTGCGTGTATTTCCCGACAAGGGCACGGTTCTTGTGGAGCATGTCCGGGTCGTGAAAAAGACGGTTTCCAGCAAGCAGGGGCAGCGGACCAAGGGCGGCATCGCGGAGCAGGAATCGCCGATCAACGTGTCGAACATTGCTGTTGTTTGCCCCAGTTGTGGTCCGGTGCGCGTGGGCTACAAAGTGGAAGGCAGCACCAAGGTACGCGTCTGCAAGAAGTGCGGACAGGCGCTTCCGACAAAGAAGTAGCGGGATCCAACGCCGGACCTGGCAATGAGCCGGACGGCCAACCCCTTCCGCAACGGTAAACGGGTCGTTGTAGAGATCCACTCCGAGGGCCGGAAGAAAGAGAGCGAATCAAATGGCAGCACGGTTGAAAGAGAAGTATCACAAGGAAATCAAGCAGGCGCTCCAGAAGGAACTGGGCCTCGACAATCCGATGGCAGTTCCGGAGTTGGAGAAGATCGTTATCAATATGGGTCTGGGCGAGGCCACGCAGAACACCAAGTTGCTTGATCCGCTGGTGAACGACCTGATGCAGATTACCGGGCAGAAGCCGGTGACCACGAAGGCCAAGAAGTCGATCGCAGCATTCAAGGTGAGGGCCGGCATGTCAATCGGCGCCATGGTCACGCTGCGCAACGAGAAGGCGTATGAGTTTCTTGACCGTCTGATCTCGACTGCGCTGCCCAGGGTACGCGATTTTCGCGGGGTTTCGACGAAGAGTTTTGACGGGCGCGGCAACTACACGCTCGGTCTGCGGGACCAGCTGATCTTTCCGGAGATTGATTACTCCAAGGTAGAGAAGCTGAAGGGCATGAACATCACGATTGTGACGACGGCCAAGGACGACAACCAGGCGAGGGCGCTGCTGCGCTCCTTCGGGATGCCGTTCCGCCAGGGAGCGTAAAAGCAGTTTGTAGTTCGCAGTTCATAGTTCGAAGCAAAGCTGGAACTTGAAACTGAGAACCGTGAACTAAGAACTGAGAACTGTTTTTGAGGGATTTATGGCAACTACTGCAAAGAGAGTGAAAGACGCGCGGAAGCCGAAGTTTAGCTGCCGCAAGCACAACCGGTGCCAACTCTGCGGACGGCCACGCGGGTTTCTGCGCAAATTCGGCATCTGCCGCTTGTGTTTCCGTGCACTGGCGCTCAAGGGAGAGATCCCCGGCGTCGTGAAGTCGAGCTGGTAGCAAGACAGAGATCAGGTTTCAGAGATCAGAGATCAGTTGCTTGCGCGAAGTCAGGCGGCTGATGAAAAGTCGAAGGGTTTTTCCTGATCTCTGATCTCTGTTCCCTGACAACTGTAGTAGACATTCCCGCTGGTTTCCGCAGTGGCGGACGAACGGGGAATGAAGGAGAAGGAATGAGTCTGACCGACCCAGTAGCAGATTTTCTGGCGCGGATCCGGAATGCGATCCGGGCGCGTCACCAGAAGCTGGATGTTCCAGCTTCGAAGCTGAAGACCGAGATTGCCCGCATCCTCAAGGAGGAGGGCTATATCTCGAACTACAAGACCCAGGAAGAGGAAGGCAAGCTGGTGCTGCGCGTGTATTTGAAGTACGGCGGCACTGAAGCAGCCATCCGCGATCTGGCGCGCATCTCGCGTCCCGGCTGCCGCGTTTATATCGGCCGCGACGAGATCAAGCGTGTCCAGGGCGGTCTTGGCATCGCTATTCTCACCACGCCGAAGGGTGTGATGACCGGCCGTCAGGCACGCCGCGAAGGCGTGGGCGGCGAGTTGCTTTGCGAAGTGTGGTAAGTGCAGATGACAGGTTACAGATGACACATTACAGTCATTCGTTTCCTGCAGTGATTCACTGACTGCGATCTGTAATGAGTTTTCCGGCTGCAGTGGAACGAACGGGTGAAATGCTTGTTCGGGACTCGCAAGCCATTTGAAGGGTTGAATCGATGTCGCGCATTGGAAAGAAACCGATCCCGCTGCCTCTGGGCGTGAATTATAAGGTCGAAGGCAACACCGTTCTGGTCGAAGGCCCCAAGGGCAGAGTGTCGGCGCTGATCGCCGACGGTATTTCGCTTGAGACAGTGGGCAACGAACTGCATGTGAATCGCGACACGGACAAGCATGCCGCTGTGCACGGACTGACGCGGGCCCTGGTCTTCAACGCCGTACATGGCGTAACGTCGGGATGGAAGAAGGAACTGGACATCGTCGGTATCGGTTATCGCGCCGAACTGAAGGGAAAGGGAACGGTGGTGTTTACGCTTGGTTATTCGCATCCCATCGAATTCCCGCTGCCCACGGGTATCGAGGTGGCCGTCGATCCAAAGCAGACGCACCTGAGCATTACCGGCATCGACCGGCAGAAGGTGGGCCAGGTTGCAGCCGATATGCGCTCGCTTCGCAAGCCTGATCCATACAAGAACAAGGGCGTACGCTACTCGGACGAGAAGCTGAAGAAGAAGGCCGGCAAGACAGGATCGAAGTAAGAGGCAGATGACAGGTCATAGATGACAGATGACGGTAGAAACAGCAACTGAAATCTGTCATCTGGAATCTGTAACCTGAACACCAACCGAACGGAGTCGCAGGGCTGCTCCGCTGATAGGAATGAGAGACCAATGATTACGCAGACCAAGAGAAACGCGATTCGCCAGCGCATTCACGCGCGCATCCGGGCCAAACTGGCAGGTACCGGGGAGCGTCCGCGGCTGAATGTCTACCGCTCGTTGAACAACATCTATGCGCAGGTAATCGACGACCAGACCGGGACGACGCTGGTTTCAGCATCGACCATCAAGCTGAAGACCGGCGGCAACATTGCGGCGGCGAAAGAGATTGGCAAGGAAGTTGCCCAGAAGGCTGTCGAGAAGGGCATCAAAAAGGTGGTCTTCGATCGCGGCGGCTACCTCTATCATGGGCGCATCAAGGCGCTGGCCGATGCGGCTCGCGAGGCGGGCTTGGAGTTTTAAGAACAGTGATTAGTGACTAGTGGTCAGTGGATGGTGAACAGCACGTCGCGCAACCAATAAGCAGAATCTGACAGCTAATCACTAACCACTAATCACTAGCCACTGAAAAGAGACGAAAGCAATGACGATGTTGAAGAAGAAACTCGATGCCAACCAGTACAACCTGAAGGATCAGGTGGTGGCCATCAATCGTGTGACCAAGGTGGTAAAGGGCGGCAAGAACATGTCGTTTGCCGCGCTGGTGGTTGTGGGCGACTCCGCCTCGGGCGTGGTGGGATACGGTTCAGGCAAGGCCAAGGAAGTTCCCCAGGCGATTCGCAAGGGAATCGAGTCGGCCAAGAAGAACCTGTTCCGCATCAACCTGACCGAGACTACGATTCCGCACCAGGTGCTCGGCCGTTACGGTTCGGGTCAGGTGCTGCTGAAGCCGGCGCCAGAAGGTACCGGTGTGATCGCCGGCGGCGCAGTGCGCGCGGTTATGACGTCGGCCGGAGTACAGAATGTGCTCACCAAGAGCCTCGGTTCGCCCAACCCGCATAACGTCATCAAAGCAACGTTCGACGCTCTAATCCAGTTGCGCGACCGGGCTGAAGTGGCCAACATGCGCGGCAAGACTGTCGAGGAGATGTAGACCATGGCCGAGACCAGGAAGACCATCCCAACAGCCACAAATCGTCCGTCGGGGACCCCGGCGAAGATTCGCATTCAGTATTACCGCTCAGCCATCTCGACACCCACCAAGCATAAACTGGTGGTGAAGGGTCTTGGCTTTACGCGGCTCAACCAGGTTGTGGAGCGCGTGGATAACGACTCGGTGCGCGGCATGGTGAAGGCTATTCCGCACCTGGTTCGCATCCTCGAGAACTAACACAGCAGAATCAATTCCGCCCGGGCGGTGAATCCCGGAGAACGCGAGTCGGCAGGGTCAATCTTCCGGCGCTACAGCGAGGAAATTATGGCGAAGAATCTATCAAATTTACGCGCTCCCCGAAAAGCCAATACTGGGAGCAAGCGTGTCGGCCGGGGCATGGGATCCGGCATGGGCAAGACTTCAGCTCGTGGCCACAAGGGCCAAGGCTCGCGCACCGGCACCAGCCTGATGCGCGGGTTTGAAGGCGGCCAGATGCCGCTGCATCGCCGTTTGCCCAAGCGCGGCTTTACCAACATCTTCCGCACCGAGTACACGGTGGTCAACCTGGAGCGGATTGCCGAGCAGATTGAAGGCATCGAAATTTCGGAAATCACCCTGGATAGCTACAAGAAGCTGGGTCTGTCTTCGAGCAAGAGGGCGCTGATCAAGATTCTCGGTTCCGGTGAACTGACGTCGGCACTGACCATCCATGCGCACAAGTTCTCCAAGTCCGCGGTCGAGAAGATTGAAAAGGCCGGCGGCAAGGCTGTGGTTCTGGGCGGCGCGCCTGCTCCGGCTGCTGCTTAGTGAGCGGCAGCACGTTGCGGCGGGTTGTCTGCAGGTAAGATGGTTGGTCAGATAGAGTTCGAGTGGCGAAAAACGCCTGAAGCGGATGAATCAATATGCTTGAGAAGTTTCTCAATATCTTCCGGATTCCCGACCTGCGCAAGCGGGTTCTGTTCACGCTCGGCATTCTGGCTGTTTACCGGCTGGGCTCGCATATTCCCACGCCGGGCGTCGACGCGACAGAGTTAGCACGTATTTTCAACCAACAGAGCGGCTCCGCTCTCGGACTGATGGATCTCTTCGGCGGCGGCAACCTGCGCCGCATGACGATTTTTGCCTTGGGAATCATGCCGTACATCACGGCTTCGATCATCTTTCAGTTGCTCACCGTGGTCTATGAGCCCCTGGCGCGGATTCAGAAGGAAGGCGAACTGGGCCGTCGCAAGATCACGCAGTGGACCCGGTACATGACCGTGATTCTGGGCGCCTTGCAGTCGATTGGCATCGCGGCTATCCTTACCCGCCAGCCGGGCCTGGTGCTCAATCCGGGAATTGGCTTCAATCTGATGACGATTGTCACTCTGACCACTGGCACGGCGTTCATCATGTGGCTGGGTGAGCAGATTACCGACCGGGGAATTGGCAATGGCATGAGCCTGCTCATCTTCGCTGGCATCGTCGCTGGGCTCCCGAACGGTGTGCACGAGCTGGTGATGAAAGTTCAGACGGATGCGTGGGGGTCCTTCACGGTCATCGCGGTCCTTGTGTTGTTGATTGGCATGATCGCGGTTGTCGCCTTCATCGTATTTGTCGAGCGCAGTGAGCGGCGCATTCCGATCCAGAGCGCGCGCCGCATCGTCGGCCGGCGCATGATGGGCGGGCAATCGAGCCATCTGCCGCTGAAGGTGAATTCCGGCGGCGTGATGCCGGTCATCTTTGCCAGCTCCATCTTGTCGGCTCCCATGCTGCTGAGCCAGACGGAGTGGGCGCAGAACAGCCGCTTCATTCACCCCATCATGGAAGCGCTGCGTCCCGGCGAGCCGTGGTACGAAGCGCTCTACATGCTGTTCATCATCTTCTTCGCCTACTTCTACATCTCCATCGTGATGAAGCCGGACGACATTGCCGACAACTTCCGCAAGTCAGGATCGTTCATTCCGGGGATTCGGCCGGGCAAGCGCACATCGGACTTCATCAACGATATTCTGACGCGTATTACGCTGGTCGGCGCAGTCTACCTGATCATCATCTCGCTCGTTCCAACGATCCTGATCTCGGGCATCCGGTTGGATCACCTGTTCCTGGTGGGGCGGTTCTTTGAGACCTTGCCCGCATGGACAACGCATGGTTTGGGGGTCAACTTCTACTTTGGCGGCACTTCACTTCTTATCGTGGTGGGTGTGGCCATGGATACGGTCAACCAGATCGAATCGCAGCTGATCATGCGGCATTATGACGGCTTTTCCCCGCGCTCCGGTCGCATTCGCGGAAGGAAAACCTGGTAATGTCTTCATTTATGACGGAAGCTGAACGTGGCCGGGAATCAAGTCGAAAGACTGTCCCCGGCCCGATTCTTTTGATGGGCGCGCCGGGCTCGGGCAAGGGAACCCAGGCCAAGGAGTTGGTGAAGTTGTGGGGAATACCCCAGATCTCCACCGGCGACCTGTTGCGCGCGAATAAGGCGATGGGCACCCCGCTGGGCAAAGTTGCCAGTGAAATCATGCAGCGGGGCGAACTGGTTCCCGATTCGCTGGTGAACGAGATGGTGGCGGTCAGGCTCCTGGAGCCGGACACGGTCGATGGATACATTCTGGATGGATTCCCTCGGACACTGCCTCAGGCGAGTTGGCTGGACGGCAGGTTAGCAGCGCAAGCAAATGCGCTGCCGCTGATTGCCGTCAGCATTCATGTGGACTATAATCAATTACTGTGCCGGATTACCGGACGCAGGAATTGTCCTGTCTGCCAGACCATCTACAACGTCTACTCAAATCCTCCGAAACGGGATGGATTTTGTGACATTGAAGGTGCGGCGCTTGTCCAGCGAGCCGATGACACGGAAGAGGTCTTCAAGGAGCGCATGCGCGCCTATGAAGCTCAGACCGCGCCGGTCGTTGAGCACTACCGGGACCAGGGACGTTTTGCGGAAGTGGACGGAAACCGGCCGATTGCATTAATCGCGCCCGGAATTGTTGCCGCCGTTGAGCGGTTACGCAAATAGCGTAGCCGGACGGCGGGTTTGTGCGTTATAAGCAAGTTCTCAGTCGTCAGTCAGGTCCGCAGCGACGACTGACAACTGAAAATTGAAGGCTGGATTTTTTGTGGCTGTGATTGTCAAGTCGTCCCAGGAGATCGAGAAGATGCGCCGCGCGGGCCGGGTGGTCCGCGAGGTGCTTGAACTGGTGCGCAGCCACGTGAAGCCGGGCGCCACCACTCTCGATCTGGAAAATGCTGCGGAAGCGCGGCTGACGGAACTTGGGGTCAAGGCTGCCTTCAAGGGCTACCACGGTTTTCCCTGTGTGCTTTGCACCTCCGTCAATAGCGAAGTGGTGCATGGCATTCCGTCGTCCAAGCGTGTCCTGAAAGAAGGGGACATCGTTTCGGTCGATTTTGGCGCGGTTGTGGACGGTTATTTTGGCGATGCGGCTATCACGGTGCCGGTGGGCGAGAAGATTGATCCGGACACGGCGCGTCTGCTGGTGGTGACGGAAAAATCGCTCCACGCAGGTATTGCGGCAGTTCGGCCGGGGGCG
>JBEKUP010000112.1:0-9457 GCA_049514915.1 Occallatibacter sp.
TTGCCGAACTCGGTGAGGCCTTCCTTGGAGTGGGGAATGGAGGTGTTGTCGATGTCGCCGGAGCTGTCGGCCCAGTTGTTGGAGTTGGACCAGGTGAGGGTCATGCAGCGGACGCCGAGGGCATAGTACTGGCGGAGGAGGGCGAGCGAATCCTCAATGGAGTGGCCGCCTTCGATGCCCATGAGGGCGGCGAATTTGTGATCGCGATGAGCTTCCTCAATGCCTTCGGGCGAGGTGACGAAGACGATCTGGTCGTGGTGTTTGGCGACCTGCTGCTTGACGGCGGCGATGAGGTCGAAGGTGCGGCCGGCGTAGCGGCCCTTATTGACTTCGGGGTTGACCCAGATGGAGAAGAATTCTGCGCCGAGGTTGCCTTTGTGGATGGAGTCGAGGTTGAGGTTGCCGGAGCCGAGGGGGTTGGCGAGGTCGAAGTGCTCGTCGACGAAGCGCTGCGGGGTGTCGGCGTGGGTGTCGATGACGATGGCGGATTGATGAACCTGTGCGGGCGTGGGGGATTTTGGGGTCATTTTTGGGGCCGGATTGGCGGGGGGCTGGGCGTGTATCAGAGAGGATAGGGCGAAGAGCGCGAGAATAATGCGGAGATGAGTACGCATAGGCTTGGGGTCAGTGTATACCTAGCGGTTGCGCATGCCGAGGAGGCTTAGGAAGAAGCTGGAGAAGACGATCTCGACGCCAAGCATGAGGGAGGCGGCGGCGGGCAGGACGAGGCGGAGCATGTGCGTTGCTGGGAGGGGGCCGAAACCGGTTTGTCGCCAGACGAGGACGGAGTAGGCCATGGCGACGAAGCCGGCGAGGAGGAAGACGGCGCCCAGGATGAGGCCGGATTCGAGCTGGAAGTAGAGGAAGATGCGCTGAAATTTTGGATCTTCGGGGAGGAAGCCTTCGCGGATGCCGAAGACTTTGGCGCTTACAGCGAAGACGGATATGTGGACACCGATGAGCATGAGGCCGATGGCGCAGGTGAGGGTGTCCACATCGAAGTGCACGGAGCCGATGGCGCGCTCGGCGGGGAGCAGCCAGACGGTTATGAGGAATCCGATGAGAGTGGCGGCGAGGCCGGGATAGAGGAAGAGCCAGCGGGGGCTGTAGAGAAGAAGAAAGCGCAGGTGACGCCAGCCGTCGCGCCATGTGCGGAGATGGGGAGCGCGGGAACGGCCGTCGGGCGAGAGGGTGGTAGGAACTTCGCTGATTCTCAGACCCATGAGGCTGGATTTGACGATCATTTCACTGGCGAATTCCATGCCGGTGGTTCTGAGGTTCATGCCGAGCAGGGCGTCTTTGCGGAAAGCGCGGATGCCGCAATGGAAGTCGCCGACGGGAATACTGAAGAGCAGGCGACCGAGATAACTGAGGACGGGATTGCCCAGGTAGCGGTGAAGGAATGGCATGGCGCCGGGCTTGATTCCGCCGCGAAAGCGATTGCCGACGACGAGGTCGGCACCGGCGTCGAGGGCGGCGAGAAAACGTGGCAAGTGGCTGAAGTCATAGCTGTCGTCGGCGTCGGCCATGAGGATGTGTTTTCCGTGCGCGGCTTCGAATCCGGCGTACAAGGCGGCGCCGTAGCCGCGGACGGGGACGTTGATGACACGCGCGCCTTCGGCTGCGGCGATTTGGAGGGAGCCGTCGGTGCTGCCGTTGTCGGCTATGACCACTTCGCCGGAGACTCCGGCTGCAAGAATTGCAGCAGTCGCTTTGCGGATGCAGATGCCGAGGGTTTCAGCCTCATTCAGGCAGGGCATCACGATGGATATGTCGATCGGTGGCATCAGTAGTTTCAAGTTTATACGGCCACAGGTGGGTTGGAGAGTGAATGGATAGGAGGACGCGCGGCGCAGGACTGGTGCGGAGAACTGGACTGGGCGGGCGAATGCGCTCCGCCCGGGGGATTGTGATGGGGCAAGAAACTGAAAGTTCAGAGCGATGGGGGCAATTCGTCCTCGGGATGCGGTCTTAGAAAACTGTCGATGGAGGATTCCGCCTCATCTTCTTCATCGGATTTTTCCGGGGTGAAGACATCGCAGGCCTTGTGCCACTGGCCTTGCGATTCCAGGGCGTGGGCGTGCAGAGAGACCTTGTAGGCTCCGGGGCCGTTATCGCCGATGGCGCGGGCTAGAATGGTGGCGTCGTAAGGGGGACCGGATTGGGGGATAACCAATACATGCTGACCAATTTCAAACATTCAACAAATTCCTCCGCGGATGAATCTTCTACGGAGTGTAAAGGAAGAGATGGATTGGTTCACTTCTTTCCTGAGGTTTGGCGAGAGGGGAAGCGAGAGTGCATAAGCTCAGGCGATGATGGAGAGGTGTAATGAAGGCTGATGCAGGTGGCATCGACTTGTATTGTTTTGCAGAAGGTATGGACGGTGGATGCGCCAGCCACTATTGTGTCCAAATGTGCCGGTTCTGTATCCAAATGATACCGGTTTGGGAATGCCGAGGAATTTGCCTCTGAGAGGTTTTATGGGAACGACTCATTCCTCTACCGGTGACACGAAGTCTGCGTCGGGTCAAAAGCTCGCATCCGCACGGTCCGTTGCGTTGATTTTGCTGGGGATTCTTGCGCTTGCTTTGGGCGCGGCGTATCTGCTGAAGACTAATCCTGCCACGGGCAAGTGGGCGCAGACCTACGACCCCACAGGGCATTGGTGGCTGTCGACGATTCTTGCGGCTCTGCCGGTGTTTGTGCTGCTGGGCGCCATGGCGCGGCTGCGCGTGAAAGCGCATGTTGCGGCGGTTTGGGGGTTGCTGTCGGCGCTGACGATTGCGATGGTTGTTTACCACATGCCGGTGCGGCTGGCGTTGACTACGACGGTGTACGGCGCGGGCTATGGGCTGTTTCCGATTTGCTGGATTATTCTGCCGGTGATTTTTTTGTACCAACTGACGGTGAAGACGGGGCGGTTCACGGCGCTGCAGGAGAGCCTGACGAACATTACAGATGATGGGCGGCTGCAACTGCTGCTGATTGCGTTTGTGCTGGGAGCGTTCATGGAAGGCGCTGGTGGGTTTGGCGCGCCAGTCGCGGTGTGCGGGGCGATCCTTATCAGCCTTGGGTTCCGTCCTATCGAAGCTGCGGGGTTGGCGTTGATTGCCAATACTGCACCGGTGGCGTTCGGATCGCTTGGTATTCCGATTGTGGCGTTGCATGGTGTGACAGGGCAGGACGTGCTGGTGCTTTCAAAAGTGATTGCTGTAATCCTGGTGCCGTTTTGCGTGCTGGTACCGTTCTGGCTGGTGTGGATCTACGCAGGATTTCGGGGCATGATGGAGGTTTGGCCGGCGCTGCTGCTGGGCGGCGGCACGTTTGCGATCACGCAGTGGACGATGGCTGCTTACACAGGCCCTGGACTCGTGGACATTGCAGCGGCTACGGCAACGATGGTGGTGCTGGTTGTGTTCTTCCGCTTCTGGAGACCTAAGCGACGAATGAATGCGCGCGGCGAGGATATTGCCGCGAGCACTCGTACGCGAACGGGGCAAAGCGCTGCCGCGACGTTCAAGGCGTGGGTGCCGTGGCTTACGCTGAGCGTGCTGGTTTTTGCCTGGGGTATTCCACGATTTTCGCATTGGATGGACGCGGAGACCACAATCAGCATTCCTGTGGCGGGCTTGCACAACATGGTGCAGCGCGTTCCGCCGGTGGCGACAACGGCCGAGGCGGCGATCTTCAATTTGAATTGGCTGGCGGCGTCAGGGACGGGGATCCTGGTGGCGGCGGTGCTGGCGGGGTTTTTCATGGGGCTTGGCCCAACTGCTCTGGCGAAGGCGTTTGCGCATACGGTGGTAAGCCTGCGGTTCACGATGCTGACCATTGCGGCCATGCTGGCGTTGGGATTTGTGATGCGCTACTGCGGGCTGGATGCGACGCTGGGGCTGGCGTTTGCGCGGACGGGGGTGCTGTATCCCTTTTTCGGCACACTGATTGGGTGGGTGGGGACGGCGACGACGGGGTCCGATACGGCTTCAAATGTGGTGTTCGGAAGCCTGCAGCAGGTGACGGCCCGGCAGATTGGGGTTTCGCCGGTGCTGATGGCGGCTGCCAACTCAGCCGGGGGCGTGATGGGCAAGATGATTGCCGCGCCGAGCATTGTGGTGGCTTCGACTGCGACGGAAAGCTATGGGCAGGAAGGCACGATTCTGCGGTATGTGTTCTGGCATAGCCTGGCGCTGGCGGCGCTGGTGGGCGTGTTTGTTTTCCTGATGGCCTATGTGACGCCGTTTACCGCGCTGGTGGCTAAGTAGGAAGATGGCGGAGTTAGCGCCGTCGACGCGGGAGTTAGCGAAGTTAGCGAGTTGTCGGGGCTTCGGATATCTCGGGAAGAGATTCGGGGCCCCGATCTTTTTTTGCGCCTGGGTTGGAAAGCAGAGGCAGGGGTTGGAAGAGATTAGTGGCGGTTTGCGGCTTCGGCGGCCAGCTTGATTTCGCTGTAGGCCTCGGCCAGGCGGTCCTTGGCTTTTTGAGCATGGCCATGCATGTCAAACTCATTGGCTCCCTGCGCGGCGTCAACTTTGGCAATGGCCTGCTCAATGAAGCGCTGGGCGGCGTTGAGATTGGGATGGCGGAGTGGGCTGACGTTCTGTCCGACGACAACGCCTGAGGCGAAAAGCCCGAGGCTCAGGATACTGCCGAGAATCAGTTTGCGAGATTTCAATGGAAAATCCTCCCGAGACAAAATACTCATCCGGACTGCTTCTGGCAAATGAAAAATCAACGATGCCCTTGAATCGCTGTGCGATCCATGGTTCTAAAAGGCGGGGGAGGAGCTGAGGGTGGCTACTCGTTCATGAATTCGTTCCAGGCTTCCTTCTTTTCCTGTGCTGTTTGTTCCGGCAGGAATACGTCGGTGGCTTTATGCCACTGTCCCGGAATCTCGGCGCCCTGACCGACGAGCATGACCTTGTACGCGCCGCGGCCTCCGTCGTCGCCTTTGGCTCGCGCAACAATATGGGCGTCGAAGGTTAGGCCCTCGTCTGTGATGACCACTACTTTTTGATCGAGTTCGAACATCGACATGGGGTGTTCCTCCGCGGATGGGTATCGTGGGGAGTGTAACTGATTTGTGGCGGGGTTGCTGTGCTGAGGGGAACAGTGCGGGATTGGGCCGGATTGATTTCGACCTTAGCAAGATAGTTAACGCCGCGGGAGCGACGGGGGATGCTTACTGAGTTGGAGCCCGGGTATAAAGGCAGAGATCGTGGGGCACGGCACTCGGGAATGCCTTAGGCAAGCGCAGGTCGGATCGCTTCGAATGAGTGCACATTCACTGCTACCTCAACACGCGCGCCGAGACGGTTGATTATCGAGACGAGACGGTCGAGGGTGAACCGGCTGAGGTCGGCGTTGCGGATGCGGGAGAAGTCGGCTGCGGCAATTCCTGTGCGGACGTGGGCGGCGCGAACGGTCAACTCTTCGCGGTCCAGCATTTTGATGATTTCTGCGGCGAGGATGGCCTTCAGTTGGGCGACATCCGGGTTGGCGTGGCCGAGGTCGCGAAATACATTGCCGGTTCCATGAACGAGTTCGATTTTTTCGTTTTTCATTTGAGCATCTCCTTCAGTTTCTTCAGCCGGGATTTGATCAAGTCAATCTCATGAGGTGGGGTCTTGATTCCCTGTGTGGATTTTTTCTGAAAGGAATGAAGCACCCAGATTTCTGTGCCAATTTGTACGGCATAGATGACCCGGAATGCGTCCCCACGAAAGGGAAGAGCAATCTCAAATACGCCAGAGCCGAGGCCAATGAGTGGTTTGGCAATATCCGCTTTGCCGTTTTCTGCCGCAATCGTCAAGGCTGTCAAGCAGATGGTTTGTGCGTCGACCGGAAACTCCTCGAAGTCTTTGCGGGCGGCCTTTATCCACGAGATGGGCCGGGTCTTTCTGATCATCGGCTTGGCACCGGCTCTACTTAAGAAGTGTAGTCAAATTTGACAACGCTAGTCAAGCTGACTTCTTTTTTAGAAATGTGGGTGGGTTGATGATCGGCGCTGGGATTCTCCCTCCTAGAGTCCCTGAATGTTGCCAGGCACGCCCAACATAATGGGAGCCATGTCGAGTCTTCGCGAGAATTCGGCGATCTTTACCCAATAAACAATGACGAGGATCAAATGCGCCGGTAACGCTAAGAGGTTTACAAAGGGCACGATTCCGCAACAAGCGGACACACACACACCGATTCCTACTGACCTTCCGGGATGCGGTTCAACATCTGTGATGCCCCTAGCCCGAAACTCATTGCGCAGCGAGTCTGCCAACGCAAGCACGACAAAGAACTGCCAAACGAGGTTTACCAACGGCACAAGCATGAACCACACTGTTCCTGGCGCCATTGTTCTTGATGCGATGGAACATCTCGCAAGCGCTGCGAAAAGAGTGGCTATGAAGGCCATATACGTCACAAAAATGGCAAGAAACATAATCCCTGCCACGATTTGAATGATCGTAGTCGAGTCCACCGCGTCCTCGGGCCGTGTTTGAAATTTCGGCTAATCGTAGCATGGGCTTCCAGTTCAGGCAACTGGAACTTGATGACGTGAACCAGCAGCGTTGCCGTAAATTGTGAACGGCTTGTTTTCCTCAAGTGGGCGGGATTTCAACCGATGTTTTGGACCGCGCGCGGGGGCGGGGTGAAGAATAGAATTTAGGTTATCTATGGCTGAATTTACGCATTTGCATTTGCATACGGAGTACTCGCTGCTGGATGGGGCTTGCGACATTACTAAGCTCGTGGAGCGGGTGGCGGCGCTGGGGCAAAAGTCTGTGGCGATGACGGACCACGGGAATATTTATGGGGCGGTTCACTTCTTCGATGCGGCGAAGAAGGCCGGGGTGAAACCGATCCTTGGGTGTGAGCTTTATATCTGCCAGAACGAGGACCATCGCGCGCCAGGGGATGGGGACGACAATAATCACCTGCTGGTGCTGGCGGAGAACGAAGAGGGTTATCGGAATCTGATCCGGATTACTTCGGAGGCGAGCCTGCATGGGTTCTATCGCAAGCCGCGCGTGAGCAAGCGGTATCTCGCGGAACATGCGGAGGGGTTGATTGGATTCTCGGGGTGCCTGAGTGGGGAGTTGTGTGAGTCGCTGCTGGGCGAAGGGAAGTATCAAAAGCTGAACGCGGACGAGCGCTATGGCGCGGCGAAAAATGTGGCGCAGCAGTACCAGGATATTTTCGGCAAGAACAATTTCTATTTAGAGATTCAGGACCAGGGGTTGGAGCAGGAAAAGCGGATTCACGAGGCGCTGTTCCGAATGGAACGGGAGATGGGGATTCCGCTGGTGGCGACGAATGACTCGCATTATTTGTGCGGCGAGGATAGCCATGCGCATGACGTGATGCTGTGCGTGCAGACCGGCGCGAAGGTGCACGACAAGGAGCGGTTCCGGTTCGACAGCGACCAGTTTTTTGTGAAGAGCGCGGAGGAGATGGGGAGGATTTTCCCGGATGCTCCTGGGGTGTTGACGCGGACGCAGGAGATTGCGGAACGGTGCAACTTGAAAATGCACGCGGTGGACAATCCGTTTCCGGAGTTTGCGGTGCCGGATGGGCACACGATCGACAGCTACTTTGAGGAGGTTTGCCGGAAGGGGCTGCGCAAGCGGCTGGATACAGCGGTGCGGCAGCTTGAACTGCGCGGGGTGCAGCGTTCGCCGGCGCATGAGTACGAGTCGCGGCTGAACTTTGAGATTGGCATCATCAAGCAGATGAAGTACTCGGGGTACTTCCTGATTGTGTGGGACTTCATCAAGTATGCGCGGGACAATGGGATTCCGGTGGGGCCGGGTCGTGGATCGGCGACGGGGTCGCTGGTGGCGTATGCGATGGAGATCACGAATATCGACCCGATGCAGAACGTGCTGCTGTTTGAGCGGTTCCTGAACCCTGAGCGCGTGACCATGCCCGATATCGACGTGGACTTTTGCCAGAATCGTCGCGGCGAGGTGATTGAGTATGTGACGCGGAAGTATGGGCGCGAGCAGGTGGCGCAGATTATTACGTTCAACACCATGGCGGCCAAGGCGGCGATCAAGGATTGCGGACGCGCGCTGGATATGCCCTATGGCGATGTGGACCGGATTGCAAAGCTGATTCCAACGACGGTGGGGATGACGATTGACGAGGCGCTGGAGGAGGTTGCGGAACTGAGGAAGATTTACGACACGGACCCGGTAATCAAGAATCTGATCGATACGGCGAAGAAGCTTGAGGGGCTGGTGCGCGGTGCGGGTGTACATGCGTCAGCGGTGGTGATTGCGCCGCGGCCGCTGACGGAACTGGTTCCGCTGAACAAGACGAAGAACGACGAAATTGTTACGGCGTACGACATGAAGTCCGTGGAGAAGATGGGCCTGCTGAAGATGGACTTTCTGGGCCTGGCTACGCTGACGGTGATTACGGATTGCGTGAAGCTGATTGAGCAGACGACCGGGGAAAAGATCGATATCGACATGGTGCCGCTGGACGATCCGGACACCATGAAGAAAGTGTTTCACACGGCTCTGACGTCGGGGGTATTCCAGTTTGAATCAAGCGGAATGCGGGACATTTTGCGGCGTTACAAGCCGGACACGGTTGAAGAGCTGACGGCGTTGAATGCACTCTATCGGCCGGGGCCGATGGACATGATCGACGACTTTGTTGAGCGCAAGTGGGGCCGGCGCAAGGTCGAGTTCATGCTGCCGGAGCTTGAAGGGATTCTGAAGGACTCGCTGGGCGTGATTGTTTACCAGGAACAGGTGATGCGGATTGCCAACGTGCTGGCCAGCTACAGCCTGGGCGAGGCGGATTTGCTGCGGCGCGCGATGGGAAAGAAGAATGCCGAAGCGATGGCGGAGCAGCGCGAACGGTTCCAAAGTGGCGCGGCGGCACTGGGTCATCCGAAGGCGCCGGTGAATGAGATATTCGACCAGATGGCGAAGTTCTCGGGATATGGATTCAACAAATCGCACTCGGCTGCTTATGCGCTTGTTGCTTATCAGACGGCATATTTGAAGACGCATTATCCGGTGGAGTTTATGGCGGCGCTGCTGACCGCGGAAACTTCGAAGCCGGAGAACGTGGTGAAGTATATCGGCGAATGCAGGGAGCTGGGCATCAGCGTGCAGCCGCCGGATGTGCAGATTTCAGGGGCGCAATTTACGCCGTGCGTGAGCGGCGATGGGCAGGCGATTCGGTTTGGGCTGGCGGCGGTGAAGAATGTGGGCGGGAACGCGATTGAATCGATTTTGAAAGCGCGCGCGGAAGTGGGCGGGCGGTTCAAGAGCTTCTGGGAGTTCTGCGAGAAGGTGGATTTGCGGGTGATGAACTCGCGGGTGATTCAGTCGCTGATCAAGGCGGGGGCGCTGGACTCGCTGGGAACGCGAGCGGCGCTGATGAAGAGTGTCGATAAGGCCATGGAGCGGGCGCAGAAGGCGCAGAAAGATGCGGCGCAGGG
>JBEKUP010000113.1:0-9255 GCA_049514915.1 Occallatibacter sp.
CATCGCCCAGGCCCGCCCCAAAAATGTCGAGCAAATGTTCCGCGCCGCCGCCGCTCAGGAGATGGCCGGCCGCCGCGAACTCCTCCTCGCCCGCCTCCACGAGCACGGCGCACTCACCCTAGACCTCAACCCAGAGCAACTCACTTCGTCCATCCTTAACCAATACCTGACCATCAAAGAGCGTGCGATGGTGTAGTCCGCGCACCCGTCGACCTTGAATGGAACGGAGGTTTTGCCGCAATGAGTACTGATTGGGTCTGCCTATTCGATAAACGGCTCAGCGATGAAATCCTCTCCCTCGCCACTGCCGATCTAGCAGATTTTCTGCAACCCCGTCTTCACGAACTTGCCTCGTTCAGCGAGTTCATTTGTGGGTTCGCCGAGGAAATTCCGGCACCGGTTCGCCTTTCGCAACTGCGGCAGCAGGGCCGCACAGAAGAGCAGCTTAAGTGCGATGTCGTTCAGTCCCTGTGCATATCATCCGATCCCCTTTATCTTGACTACTGGGGCTGCTACGCCGAGGTCTTCATCGGAGATCCCCCCGGCTCCATCCCAGAAAGCGAGCTCTTTCCGCATCTCAAGGAGCAAAGGTATTTGCTACTGCGATCCGACCACGTCGATCTAATGCTCGCTTCTCTCGAATCGCACCGGGCTGAGGTTGTGGTCATGTCGGACGCGAACGTCTCGCTCTTGCGCAATTGGCGTGACCAGTGCGGTCAGGACACAGGCAAGATGGTGGCCTACTTCTTTTCCTATTGAACGTAGGGCCGACCATCTTCGGGCCGGTATCTAACCATCAAATTACGCGCAATGGCCTAAACCGCCCCGCGCCGAAAACAACGCGCTAGGCACAAACAAAAATCCTCTCACCCCATAGCCTCCGCACCCAAATCTGCGGTACTATCTAAAAACCCGCCGCACTCGGCCACGGAGGACACAATGTTCACGACTGTCGCCGTACGACCTACCCGCTGAACATTGCCTCGGGCAAGTTCCAAATCCCTGCCGCCCCAAGCGGCATCCCGAGGATGCTCACACCCCGGGTACCAGCACTGCAAATCCTGACCACCAGCTAAGCCTGTCCATTAGCTAAGCGAGTTCTGCTTGCAGCGTCATGCCCTCGCTCGTTCCATCCCTTTTCGGATGGCACCGTGGAGTTCCCCATGTCCGTCCTTGAATCCATCGCCCCGCAGCCGTCCGACGGCCGCGCCCGTAGCCTCTGGTCCTCTATTCGGGAAGCCCTCAGCGGCTCCCACCAGGACTACACCGCCGGCAACCTCAACCGCGCCATTCTCCTGCTCGCCATTCCCATGGTGCTTGAGATGGTGCTCGAATCCCTCTTCGCCGTTGTCGACGTCTTCTGGGTCGGCCGCCTCGGCGCAAACGCCGTCGCCACCGTCGGCATCACCGAGTCCATGCTGGCGCTTGTCTTCGCCATCGGCCTCGGCGTCTCCATGTCCACCGGCGCAATGGTCGCCCGGCGCATCGGCGAGAAGGATCCCGATGACGCCGCCATCGCCGGAGTGCAGGCCATTGTCCTTGGTCTGTTCATCTCGCTCGCCATCGGGATCCCTGCCGGAGTCTTCGCGCCCCAACTGCTTCAGCTCATGGGCGCATCTCCGGCCATCGTCTCCAGCGGCTCGGGCTACGCGCGCATCGCCCTCGGCGGCTGCGGCGCCATCATCATGCTGTTCCTCAACAACGCCATCTTTCGCGGTGCAGGCGACGCAGCCATCGCCATGCGCCTCCTCTGGGTCTCGAACATCATCAACCTGATCCTCGATCCCTGCCTCATCTTCGGCCTCGGACCGTTCCCGCACATGGGCGTCACCGGTGCGGCCCTGGCCACCTTTACCGGACGCAGCATCGGTGTCCTCTATCAGTTCTACCGCCTGCTCAAAGGCACCGAGCGCATCCGCATCTTGACCCGCCACCTCCGCTTGAATCTGCGCGTCATGATCCGCCTGCTGCGCGTCTCCCTCACCGGCATGCTCCAGTTCGCCATCGCCAACGCAAGCTGGATCGTCCTCGTCCGCATCATCTCCCTCTTCGGCTCGGCAGCGGTTGCCGGCTACACCGTCGCCATCCGCATTGTCGTCTTTTTCATTCTCCCCGCATGGGGACTCAGCAATGCCGCCGCCACCCTCGTCGGCCAGAATCTCGGCGCACGCAAACCCGAACGCGCCGCGCAGGCCGTATGGCGGACAGGCCTTTACAACATGCTCTTTCTCGGAACCATTGGCATCTTCTTCTTTGTCTTCGCCACCCCCATCGTCCGTCTCTTCGTTGACGACCCGGCAGTGGTTGCCATCGCCACCATGGCGCTGCGTACCCTCAGTTGCGGCAACATCGGCTACGCCTACGGCATGGTCATGCTCCAGGCCTATAACGGTGCGGGCGACACCCTCACTCCAACCATCGTCAACTTCTTCGGCTTCTGGGTTCTGGAGTTGCCACTGGCCTGGGGTTTAGCCACCTGGCTGAATCTTCGCTCCGAAGGCGCATTCCTCTCCATCGTCGTCGCCCAATGCGCCATCGCCGCCGCCGGCATTGTGCTGTTCCGTCGTGGCCGCTGGATGACGAAGCAAATCTAGTGTCCATCCTCTTGTGTTGCTAACGAAAAATGACCTGTCATCCTGAGCGAAAGGGGCCCCGGGCGCACTTCAGCCTGGGGGTGGTGAGTCGAAGGACCTGCGTGTGTACTTATCCCATTCAACCGGGCACAGGCGGCCGGCATCCTCTCGCCGTCCGCCAAACCCGTCCTTTCCGCCTCAATCCCGGAATCCCATTCGCCCCAATTCTCATCTGTAAACTAATGGCAGTGAATCGTCCTCACCAATTTGTCCCGCGGCACGCAGCAATCCCGGCCCTCCTCGCGATCCTGGCTCTTGCCGCCGGTCCGGCTCTCGTTCACGCCCAGGCCCCCAATCCATCCTCCGCCAACAATCCTTTTTACGGCAGCGTCACCGCCCATCCCGTCACCAACGACGTCCTCCAGCTCTCCCTCGACGACGCCGTTCGCCGCGGTTTCGAAAACAATCTCGGCCTCCGCGAAGCCCAAGCCGGCGAAAAGGCCTACCAGGGCGAGAAGGATCAGGCCCTCCAACAGTTCCTGCCCACCATCACTCTGACCGGCGACACCGGCCAATACCAGCACAACCTAGCCGCCCTCGGCTTCAGCCCCTCTTTGGTCACCAAGATCTTTCCCGGCGGTAAAATTCCGCCCGGCCTCTCCTTCATTACCCGCGACACTCTTACCGAGGGCAAATTCACCTTTAGCCAGACCCTCTTCTCCGGCCCTGTCATCGCCGGCTGGCGAGCTGCAGGCGCCGCCCAGCGTTCCGCCTACTTCGCCAAAATGACGGCCCGTGGCGAAGTGGTTCAGCAGGTCGCTACCGCCTACCTCCACGCCATTGCCGCCGCCAGCGAGGTGGACAACGCCAAAGCCCTCGAAGCCCAGGATCAGACCCAGCTCGACCAGACCCATGCCGCGCATCTGGCCGGTACAGTTGCCAATCTCGATGAGCTGCGCGCACGCGTCCAGCTTCGGTCCCAGCAGCAGGTGCGCCTCAACGCTGAAAACACCTACGAGAAGGACCTCATCCTGCTCAAGCGCGAAATCGGCATCGACCCCGGCCAGAAAATCGCCCTCACCGACCCCGCTCCCTACGCCGATCTCGCCACCGAGACTCCGGAAGAAGTTCTCGCCATCGCCTACAAAAGCCGCCAGGACTACCAGAACCTGCAGAACCAGGCCATCGAATACAAAGCCATCCACGCCGCCTATCGCAGTCAGCGCCTGCCCACCCTCACCTTCAACGGCTACTACGGCGTCAGTGAGGTCACCGGCGTCGGCTCTCACGGCAACTTCATCGCCCAGGGCACGCTCAAGCTGCCGCTTTTCCGCGAAGCCAGCCTCCGCGGCGATACAGACGCAGCCCAGGCCCAGTTTTCCTCCGTCCAGTCCCAGCTTGGCGACCTAAAAACCCACATCGATCAGCAGGTGCGCTCCGCCCTGCTCGATGTCGACTCCTCCCGCAAGCTTGTCGAAGTCGCCCAGTCCAACGTCGATCTCGCCACCCGCGCCCTCTCCGACGAAACTGACCGCGTCAACGCCGGCGTCGACGACAACCTGCCCCTCGTCACCGCCCAGGCCACGCTCGCCTCCGCTCAAAACAACCTCGTCGAAAGCCTCTATCAGTACAACATCTCCAAACTCGCATTAGCCCGCGCCTCAGGTATCCTTGAGCAGCAATATCGCGTCTATCTCGGAAGATAAAACATCCGTAGTCTGAATTCGCCTCTCGCCCTCATATCTGCAGCTGTTTCATCGAAAAGTTATCGGCCCCTGACGGGTCCCGTGTACCTTAGAAACAAGAGGCGTCCCCCGCGTATGTCTAGAAAGCTCAGCATCAAATACTATGTGGAGCCGGATTCGGCCGCCACTGCTCGCCGCGCCGCGCAGTATTTTGTCGAGATGGCCGGAGAAGCCGTCGCCGCGCATGGCCGGGCCCGCATCGCCATCAGCGGCGGATCAACTCCAAAAGCCGCCTTCCAGTTGCTTGCCGATCCCAATCAGCCATGGCGCAACCGCATGCCGTGGGATAAACTCGACCTCTTCTGGGTCGACGAGCGCACCGTCCCGCCCGATCAGCCCGACAGTAACTTCCGCATGACTCGCGAAGCGCTCCTCGACCACGTCCCGCTCAAGCCCGAGCAGATTCATCGCATGCAGGGCGAGCTCCCGCCCCAGGACGCCGCCAATCACTACGAATCTGAACTGCGCTCCAGCTTCCATCTAGATGGCTCCGACCTACCGCGCTTCGACCTCATCGCCCTCGGCATGGGCGACGACGGCCACACCGCCTCGCTCTTTCCCCATACCGCGGCCCTCCACGAACGGAACCGCCTTGTCGTCGCTAACCAGGTCCCCCAGAAAGACACTTGGCGCATCACCCTCACCTGGCCCGTCATCAACCACGCCAGCTCTGTTTTCTTCCTCATCGCCGGTGCCGACAAAGCCGCTCCTTTACACCAGGTTTTAACCGGCCCGCGCGATCCGGAGATGCTGCCCAGCCAACTTATCTGGCCTTGCAGCGGTATACTTACCATGATTCTGGACAAGGCCGCAGCCGCGCTTTTGCCCGCAACTGACGGGGAAGGCTACGGGGTAATTGAGAGGGAAAGATGATTCTGGCGGGAGATGTAGGCGGCACCAAGGTTCACTTGGGGCTGTATGACTTTACTGAAGGCAAACTCAAATGCACCCGCGATAAGCAGTATCCCGCCAGGGAATACTCCGGACTCGAAGAGATCGTCAAAGAGTTTCTCGGCGCAGACACCGTCAGCGCTGCCTGTTTCGGCGTACCCGGCCCTGTGCGCAACGGCCGACTCCGTCTCACCAACCTGCCCTGGACCCTCGACAGCCGCGAACTCGCTGCCGGGCTCACCGTCAATCATGTCTTCCTCATCAACGACCTCGAAGCCAACGGCTACGGCATCGCCGAGCTCTCCTCAGACCAGATCGAAACCATCAGTGAGGGCGACGCCAGCCAGACCGGCAACCGCGCCCTCATCGCCGCCGGAACCGGCCTCGGCGAAGCTCTGCTTATTTGGAACGGGCACATCCATGTCCCCAATCCTTCTGAAGGCGGCCATTCCGATTACGCCCCGCGCAACGAAGACGAAATCGACCTGCTCCGCTTCCTCAAGCAGAAATGCAATGGCCGCGTCAGCTATGAGCGCGTCATCAGCGGCATGGGTCTCACCAATATCTACGAGTTCCTCCGCGAAGTCCGCGGCATGGAAGAGCCCGCCTGGCTCGCCGAGCGCATCGCCGCCGTCCCCGATCCCAACGCCGTCATCACCGAACTCGCCCTTGCCGCCAAAAGCGAAATCTGCGAGAAGGCGCTTGACATGTTCGTCTCCGCCTATGGCGCAGAAGCCGGCAACCTCGCCCTCAAAGTGCTTTCAGTCGGCGGCCTCTACATTGGCGGCGGCATCGCGCCACGCATCCTTGAGAAGCTCAAGGACGGCACCTTCGTGAAGGCCTTCACGGACAAGGGCCGTCTGAGCCAGCTGCTCATCAACATGCCTGTCCGCGTCATCCTTGAAAGCAAGGCCGCGTTACTCGGCGCAGCCGCCTACGCTGAAACCCGCGCCGCCGAAATCAGCGGCATCTCAGCCCGTGCCGCCTCGGTAAAGTACTAACGCGCCAGTTCAGCTTCTAACATCCCGAGGGCCAGCCCACAAAGCTGGCCCTCAAACTCTGGAAACTCCAACCGGGCCGTAAATGCGCGAATGGCACTACTGCACCCGCGCCGTTCGCCATCGGCCTGGGCTCCATCTCTCAGAATTCCGGCGTCGGTGCTTTGTCTCCGCAAGCCACGCCATGCGAGCGCCGTTGATCGCCCAAAGCGCTCACGGCGCCGAGATGAGAGACATTGGGCCGCTCCGCTCATTGGGATTCATCCAAAACTTCAATGCCCGAAATCGTGGCGTTGTTCACGATGGGCTCAAAGGTCAGATTCAGCTTTCCCTGTGCCGACGGTTTCAAGTGATAAAAGGTTTTGGTCAGTGCATGGAGGCTACCCGCTTCTTTGTATATGTCGAAGTTGTCCAACAGAGTCTCGCCGTTGCACATCACGCGAAATACGCGGCTTCCGGCGCCACCGCCTCCGGGAAGTCGCGGTCCAAAGTAGAACTCGGCAAAATGGAGCACCAACGTGTACCTGTCGCGAGTATCCACCGGGATGGCATATGTGAAGTGTCCGTAGCGTTCGACCGAAAACAAATCAGGATCGGGTGAGCCTGTGATTTCCTGCTGCTGACTCGACGTCAGGCCGTTCGCATAGTAATTGTCGGGATGCCATAACTGGCCATTGTGGTCGGTAAACGGCGTTGATAGAACAGAGAGCCGGATAGGGAGAAGCTTATGCGGGATTCCCGGCAGCACCTCAAGAGCATTCAGTTGCGGAGCCCCGCGTTCGCTCCCAAACCTGAGATGAAGCATTCCATCTTGGGCGGGAGATACGTCCCGGAAGACACGTTCGTCCGCGATATCGTCACCGAGAGCGTCCGAATTCACATCGAATCCCTGCAAGACCGGCACTCCGTTGATGTCAATGTGGAAGGTGGACAGTTTTTCACCGGCAGGATCGGACGCTACGAAGTAGAAATGGACTTCATACACGCCGGGACGAAGAGGTATGTCGTACACGAAATCGCCGATCCGCCATTGTCGAAAGAGCAGGCGATCGCTCGTTCTGGCAATGGGACCGTCCGGGCGCCGCCATGGCCCGCCTCCATGAACGTATCGGTCTGCTTCCCAGGTCGCACCGGCGCTGTCTGTCTTGGAGGTTCCGCTATAGCCTGCCAATAGGCGAAGAGGCATGGATTCAGAAGCGGGGCCTGCAATTTGCTGTCCGGTAACTGAGGTGTTCCGCAGAGCCGCATTGGCCGTCACTGTTGACGGGGCACGTAAACGAGAGAATCGATATGCCCCCAGAGCGGAGAGGATCAAAGCTGCCGCCACGAGCGAATATAACCAGATGGGGGACGCACGTCGCGAAAGTGCGTGAGTCCCAACATGAGCAGGCGCACTCTCATCGTGAGCGGCCTGGGTTGCCTGTACGCCTTCAGGAGCGGTGAGGCCCGCAATCCGATCCTCAGGCGTCTCCGGAAGGTCGGGTGCTTTCACGGAAGGAACCGGGGCAGATGGAACGGGGGCGGCACGGCGGGAAAAAACTGGAACGTAAGCTCCAGGAGGAATTGTCAATTGTATGACACGTTCTCTGCCCGCCCCTTCATAGAACTCCTGCAGCCGCTTTCGCAGTCGATGAGTTTCAACACGTGCGATGGCGTCTTTCCCGGCGACGAACGTGGTCTTGGAGCGGGCAAATACTTCCGTGGCAATGTTGTACTCGGTAAGCTGACTACTCTCACCCCGGAAATACTTCTCACCGATATAGTGCAGAAGATTGGCGAGTCGGGAAGATCGGCCAAGCGCTTCCGCGATCGTCTCAAGTTCCTCCCGTTCTGCTTCGGTGGTTGTCTCCTCGGAGTTTGCCTGCATGATCCTGGTCCCTGGCGCAGTGGCTCTCTTTCGCAGCATTGGATAATACAGTCGCTTGCGAGGGGTTTGCAACGGCGGCTGCTTTATCGGGGGCCCCGTGTCATCCACTGACTCGCAAGTTGTTGAAAAAGCGTTCGATTGATGGTTTCAGGCTCGATCTGAGGAGCCAGGAAATCGAATAACCAATGAAATGCCCTGCCCACCAAAATGGCTGCCATTTTTACTCCCCCCGAATGTCTGTTCCCGGGACTTCCCTCGAACTTTTTGTGAACTTGCAGGGACTTGTACACTCATCTGTCTGCGCGTAACTTTTGCAGTTGCGTTTCAGAATGTCGACCAAGTGATTGCAATCTCATGATGTACACGTTCAAACCTCGGGTGAAACAAGTTCGTACAACATAACCGTGGACACTCGCTGGTTTTTCCTCGTATGATCCGCGGCGTTCGATCGGAGCAGTAAATGCTGCCCCAGAAAACAGAACGGGTATAAGGAGGTTGTTTAAAATGAGTAAACGTTTTCGAGCAATCGCAATCGCAGTCGGCGCGCTCGCTCTCTGCGCAGTCACTTCCGTGCCGGCAATGGCCCAGGTGTGGAGTTCATGTAGTCAATACGCAACCTACACTGAAAACGGGTACAACCTTTACACCGACGAATGGGGCGCGACATCCGGCCAGTGCGTCTATGCCAACAGCTCCACCAATTGGTGGTCCGTAGCGGATTATCCGAACGGCACCAGTGTCCAGGCGTACCCCGACACGGAAATCAGCCTGGGCAACGTAAATCTCAGCTCCCTCAGTGCTGTTAACTCGTCGTTCAACTTCTCCATGCCAAGCGGCGCATATTACGATGCAGCCTACGATCTCTGGACGAATGGCAACGTGGACGAAGTGATGGTCTGGGAGCAGTGGAACGGCACCGGCCCTATAGCCACTACGTATACTTGCAACGACCTTGGTGTCTCTGGCTGCCCCTTCGCCACCAACGTCTCCATTGGTGGTGGTACTTACGACGTCTATCAGGGCAACTATGGCCACAACACCATTTCCTTCCTGCGCACCTCGCAGCGGTCGAGCGGCAGTGAGAATCTTCTGGCGCTTATGAATTGGCTTGTGAGCCAGGGCAAGCTCGATAGCGATACGTTCTCCACGGCAGATTTCGGCGTTGAAATCACGAAAACCGT
>JBEKUP010000114.1:0-9230 GCA_049514915.1 Occallatibacter sp.
TCCGCTCTCGGTGTAGACATAGGCGCTCGACTGCCAGACTCCGCCGATCTTTGAATAGAGCGTTGCATAGACCTCGGCGCCGTTTGCCGGGATGGTGGACGCGGTCGCGGAAGTTGCCGTGCCTTTGTATGTGAACAGGTCCTGTGCGCCCGCCACGGTACCGAGGGTCAACTCGTATTCGGAGACCCCCATTCCGTTGGTCCATGAAAAGACCACACCGCTGGAGCCCAGAATGGTGCTCAATCCAGGCGTGGGAGAAGTGAGTATCGCCGGCGAAGTTGTAACCGTCACCGTTTGCGCCGTGGAAGTGGACGGAGCGTCGTTGGCGCCGTCGCCCTCGAAGTAGGCAATTATGCTGTTGCCGCCAATGTTAAGCGCCGAACCAGCCAAGTTGAGCGTTGCCACGCCGTTGCAGGACGTGCTTGTACCGGAGCCTGTGCAAGTTTGAACAATTGGCCCATTTCCAAGCAGTGTTCCAGAGGTTGAGCCTATAAAGAATTCAACCACGCCCGCTGGAGAAACCGTGCTGCCACGGCCAGTTGCCGTAACCGTCGCCGTAAGGATGACGCTGCCGGTGGGGGATATGGATGACGCACTCGTGGCCAGCGCCGTGGTGCTGTTATATTGCGTGATCCAGGTGCTGCTGTTCCAGTTTGCTACCAGGTTGGCAATGTTGACACTGCCCAGGCCGGTTGCATCGCTATAGCCGGCGCTTTGAGACCAGGCCGGTTCAAAGCTCGAGGTGGAAATCGAAAGCACTCCATATGCGTCCCCCCCGGTTGCGGTGTAGCAATCGGTGTCGCCCGTGACGCACGGCATTTGGTTGCCGTCTACGATGCAGGAAGTGCTGTCGGTGCCGGAGCATTCCTGGAGCCCGAGTAAGGGCGTCCGGTTGATGTTGTAGAACACGCACGATGGAAACACCGAACTGTACTGCGCCATAGCAAGATAGTTAGACTCGCAGGTCAGCACGCTCGGCGCGGTGGTGGAGACGTTCTCCGCGCCGGGGGTGCCGTACTCGTAAGCAGCCAGCGCGTAAAGCGTGTAGTCGGCCTGTCCCTGGCGACTCGGCTGTGCGGGATTGCCCGAAGGATGAGCCTGGTTGACGACGGCCATCAGGCCGTTGATCTGCGGCGCGACAAACGAGGTGCCGCCCGCCGCCATCAGTCCGCCGTCGCTCGAATTCGAATAGTCGCACGGAATGCCGCCGCCGCTGCCAGTTCCGACGAAGGTAGTTGGGCCGGTTTGGACTATAGAGTCCGACTCGCAGAATAAAAGGCCGCGATTCCAAACCCCGTTGGAGGCGAAAAGGGAAACGTCGGGAAGGTTGCGCATGGTGGAAGAACTGTAGTTTGTGGAAAGGCCCGCGCCATAGACGCTTTGCCAGGTCGGGATGCTGTAAACCGAACTGATGCCTCCGCCTCCGGCGGGACCGACGGTGGTGAAGAGGGTGCCAAAAATACCGTTTTCGCCATTGCAAATCTCTTCCGGGGTGTAAAGCGTGCTGAAAATGGCCGAGATGTAGTTCGTCACCAGTGTGCTTGCGCAGGTTCCGTTCCAGGTCGTCTCCGGAATATAGGAGAGAGCCGATCCGTAGGGCGCCGTGTCGTTTGAGTTCCAGTAGGGGCCGCCGGCGGTGAGGTCTTGGGGACCGGATGAATAGTAGTCAGAAAAGTCGGTTCCGCCAGCCACCACGTTGTACGGGGTGGAAGCAAGCCCGTTCACATTCCAGCCAGAAGTCGCCGCTATGGCGTCTCGGTCACAAGTGTCGTCCCCGCTGTCGCCGGCAGAAATCACCACCGTCTGGCCCTGCGCAGCCGCCTGCTCCCACAGCGCGTTGTAGAAACTGGTGTATGACCCCAATTGGGATTCACAAGCCCCGTAGCTTTCGCTGAATGACGAAAGCGTGGAGGCCATGTTGTTTACCGCATAGGTAGCGGCCAGGTCAATACCGGCTGAACTCTCGGTACTGGCGCATGCGATGAAGTAAAGAGCAGCGCCAGGCGCCACCGCACCCGCCCACTGCACATCCAGGTCGGCCTCACCCTCTTCGTCGGTTCCATTCGGTCCCAGTACCCCGGGGTCGCCGCAATACGACGGAATGCCGAACATGTAATGTACGTTGGCTGCGGGCAGGCCGAACTGCGACCGGAACGCAGCCAGATCGTTCGCCCCGGCGCAATCGTCCGGCGACGTTCCGCTCTGGCCCGCGCATACGTCCGTTTCCTCGATGACGCCGATCGATTGACCCGCGCCGTTGCATGCCGCGCCGTTGCAGGACGTCCCGTTCAAAAGAGGATTTTCGTTGTAGATGGTGTAGAAATCCTGTGGCCCCACATCTTGATCGCCGAGGTCCGCAAAATCCACGTCCGGCCTGCCTTTAGATTTCGAAGCAAGTTTCTGCAGCGGACTCGATTCTTTTCCGTTCGCTAAATGGTCCTTGCCCGTCTTGGGGTCGTGCCTTACCAGGCCGATTGGACGCACGGTCGGCTTGGGGAAGAAGTCGTGCAGCGAGCGAAAACCGGCTACCACGGGGGCAAACGCCGCCGGGATTTGCGGCGCGCTCATATTGGCAATGTGTTGTTCGCCGCTGACGTTCAGGTAGTGCATTTCGGTGTGAAAGGCCTCGCGCACCAGCCCCGCGGTTCCGCTGAAGATGAGCATGGTCTTGCCGGCGGGAACGGAGTCGACCTTGAAACCTTTGCCCTGAAGCCATTTGCTGATCGTCGCTATATCCGCATCGGCCGCGCCGTAACAGGAACCCACCTGCTCTGAGCTGAGCCACTTGTGGAAGAGCGGCGACTGATGATTGTGCATCTGGTCGATGCGCGCCTGTAGCGCCAATTCCTGATCGGGAGTGCGCTGCAGCATCATGATCATGTGTTCCATCGGCAGGGAGTCCGGCACCGCTCCACGATCGAATTCTGCCCGCGCCAGCGGGTGCACATTGCCAGAAAGGGTCGACAGCAACTCTTCGTTCGGTTCGGCGGTCAGGCGGGTTACCGCCATCGGTGTGCAGTCAGCGGATACCACACTCGATATCGGGGCTCTGCCAAGCTTGAAATCTGCATCCTGTGCATGAGCTGGGACAGAAACCGCGCTGTGCAATAGCAGCACGAGAATACCAAGTCCGATGAGTGCAAAACGAGAGCAACGCTGTCTCATGATTCGAATTCTCCAAGGCGCGTTTCCGCGTCGGCAAGAGTTGTAGGGTCGTCGAGATTCTTCGGGATGGCGAGGAGGCACACAGAATCTTTCCATCAAGCAGGTCCCGGCAGTGCAGTGAATGGACGCAGCATGATCACCACTCAACCACCCGGCGGGGAGTAAATCCTGAGCGATTTGGCGCCCGCCGGGTTTTCGAGTTTATCGACTGTCCGCAGATGGTAACTGAAACTACTGGGAGTTTAACGCTCTAATTCCTTTACGGCAAGCAATTCTTGCTGCCCCAAAAGATGCAGACGAAATCGGCCTGCGCGACCATTCCCGGTCGTCTTGTGGAGCAATCCGGCGAACGCCTATTCCGGCGGGAACGATTCCCGGTTGACCCGGGATCGCCGTCTGTGGGTCCCCGCCTCTCGCCACGGCGGCGATTCAAGCCACCCAGCCGGGTACGCGTCATCCTCTTCGGCCTCAACGACCGTTCCCTGGTGATAGAGGATCCTCCAACCATCTGGCGTCCTCTGCCAGATTGTCGCGCGCCTCGTGATCCGTTCGAGCTGCCGCAGTGTGTAGGTCATCAGAAAGACATCCGGGCCGAGCTGCCTCAACGCATGGTCGTGGCACTCCCAACCGGCAGCAGCCGCATTCACGGGAGGATGCTTTTCCAATTCGCTGAGGATGAATGCCCGGCTGTAGCGGCGGCCCGACGCGCTTGCCTCCCAATAGTCGGGAGCGGTAGCTTTTTCGAAGTCAGTGCGTGTTGTGCCAAACTCCCGCGTGTGAAAAATCGGCTCCAGCCTCTTCAATTCTTCCAGAACCGGCAGCAGGCTCGGATCGGTACGTGTAAAGGCCCCATTGATCGTGCTCATGCTCGGCATTCTACGCCGCATGGTTCCGCAGGTCAGATAACTAGTTTTTGAAGAAAACTTTCATCTGCAATCTGTCATCTGTAACCTGCTCCACAAGCCCAGTTGTACAGAAAGGACAATCAAAATAAACGATGCATTATCAACAGGTTAAGCTTCTATCTCCTGCAATATCAGCGCACTTTTTGAAATATGTGGCTAATTCTCTGCAACCTAATGCCTCGTTTAGTTCAACTCCCAGCGGCCGAAAACATCTGTTTGGGTTGTCCCGCAGGTTCATGTCTCAAAGAATCGCAACCCTCCCAGCAGCCGTTTCGATGCTTTTGCAACTCTGTGAACAACCTTTTCAGCTATGTAGAGCACCCCTCTCAGCGGCCATCTGACCCAATACAAAAGCGCCGCCCGAAGGCGGCGCTTTTGCTTGCAGTCCCACGAATCCCTACAACGTCGACTCGATCTCAAAGCCCCAGGCCTCCAACAGCGCCTCAGGGATGTACTTGGAATTCTTGTTCCGCCTAGCCCATTCCCTCAACCGGGTGGACCGGATATACTGGTCCGGGCTGAGCTTGAACTCCTTCACGATTTGCTCGAAGGAGGTCACAGTGGGCACTACCGGACCAATAGGCTCCGGTTTGCCCCAGTTTGGATTTCCACGACGCTTTGCCATCGAATTGGTGTCCTTAATGGAGGGTGATTTGATCCTAAGTCCTCGGAATCGGGTGGGGGACCTGTCGCTCCAGAGGTTACTCTAGAGTCTTATTTTACGGATTTTTGCTTCAAAAATCAATAGCAAACCGGGGTAAAACGCGAATAAACTTCTCTCCGTGCGCTCAGTCGAATATCGACTTTATGTAATTCATTCTAAAGTAATTATAAGAGTAAATACCCTCAAACCCGCGCCCCATGGTATTCCCGCAGACCTTGAAAACTGGCACGAATCCCGCTATTTGTGATCCGATACTTATATGACAACATCTTGCTATTCCCTGACAGTCAATCCCAGCTCCGAAATCCTCGAACACCGCTAACATAACCACAGCCCATAGCTGCGCCTCTAAAGAACGTCACAGAGAAATCGATGAAAGGGAGACTCATGAAAGCCACGCCGGCAATCCTCGGAGCCTTTCTGCTTTTGGCCGCCCCGGCCGCGCGTTCTCAGGCCATTTCCATCCCTCCCGCCCCTGCCGACCCCCCGTCCCAACCCGCCATCACCATTCACCAGACCGTCAACAACGTGCTCATCGATGTCGTCGTCTCTGACAAGTCCGGCCAGCCTGTGAAGGGCCTCGCAAAAGACCAGTTTCAAGTCCTCGAAAATGGCGCCCCGCAGCAAATTTCTTTCTTTGAAGAGCATCAGGCAGGCCCTCCGCCCGCCGCGCCCGCCCATCCCCTCCAACTCCCGCCAAACGTCTACACCAACTTCACCTCGGCCACTCCCGATACCAGTCCCATGCTGGTGTTGCTTATGGACGCACTCAACACTCCCATGGCCGAGCAGGTCAAAGTCCGCCTCGCAATGCTGAGCTACCTGCGCCAAATCCCTCCGAGCCGCCACATCGCCATCTTCATCCTCACCAGTCACCTCAGCATGATCCAGGGCTTCAATAGCGATCCCGCCACTCTCATCGCCGCGCTCGATCAGGCCGCGGCCTGGCAAAAACAGTCTCACCTTACCGACGATCCCGGCCAGGACAGCTACTCCGACTCCATGCCCAAGCTCGGCATCGGCAACACTACTTCTGCTGCAACGGCGGTCTTTCAGAATTTCGTCGCCCACGAGCAATCCTGGAGAATGGATGATCGCGTCGGCATGACCCTAGACGCACTCGATACTCTCGGCATTTACCTCAGCGCTCTTCCCGGCCGAAAGAACCTCATCTGGTTTTCCGGCTCGTTTCCTATCGCCATCGGCTCTGGATCGGATGCAGGTGATGCGCGCAACTATGAAGAACCCCTGCGCAAAACCACCGACCTGCTCACCTTGGCTCGCGTCGCTGTCTATCCCATGGATCCAGGCGCTCTTCCCACGCCCTCCATGTTCTCTTCCACACAGCCCAACAATGGCTCGCTTGAGAACGCCGGCGCGGCAATCTCCCAGATTAATCAGGAATCCATTGACCGGACATCCGTCCTCTTCACCATGGATGCCATCGCCGAATCCACAGGCGGCCGCGCGTTCCACAGCACCAATGACCTTGCCGGTGCCATCAACACCGTAACTCAGCTCAGTTCGAACTACTACACCATCGCCTACGTTCCCTCTGACAAGAATTACAACGGCAAATTCAGAAAGCTGGCCGTCAAAATCGATGCTCCGAAGGTGAAGCTCGACTATCGACGGGGCTACTACGCTCAGGATCCGGATAAGTCCGGCGCAGAGATGGTAGGCCACCCTACACGCACCACTGCGGTTCTGTTACACGGATCTCCCGCCGCCTCTGACATTTTGTTTAAAGTGCGCGTCGCGCCCACTGAAGCTGCCGCACAGAATTCGCCATCAACAGCCGGGCAGCGTGGCCCTGCGCGCCACGGGACAGTACGCTACAGCGTGAACTGGGTCGTCGATCTCCACGGCGTCCCGCTGCAACTGGCTGCCGACGGAATGAAGCACGGCGCTTTCAACCTTGTCCTCGCCGCCTATGACACTGCCGGCAAGGCTCAAAACACCACAACCACTCCGGTCTCTCTCTCCCTTAAACCTGAGGAGTACGCCAGCTACTTAAAGACCGGCCTGCAGTTCCATCAGGAGCTCGATATGCCCTTCGGTTTCGTCTATCTGCGCATGGCCATCGTCGACACCGCAAACGATCGCGCCGGTTCAACCGAAGTGCCCCTGACGGTTCATCCTGTTCCCGTGCAAACCAGCGCCACTCAGCCCGTGACTCCCCAGTAGAACCCACCTTATCGGCACCACTCCTCAAACGCTCCCGCCCGTACCGCCCCAGCCAGCGCCTCAATCTCCGGCGCAAGCACCCGGTCCTGATCCAGCCGAGGAACCACCGCCCGCACAGCGTCATGCGCCCGCTCCATCGCCACGCTCGCCTTCAACGGCCTGCGGCACTCCAACCCCTGCGCCGCGCACATCAACTCAATCGCCGCAATCCGCTCGGCATTCTCCACAATCTGCCTCAGCTTCACCGCCCCGGTCATCCCCATCGATACATGATCTTCCTTGCCTCCGCTCGTCGGAATGCTTCCCGTCGATGAAGGATGCGCCAACACCTGGCACTCGTTGATCAGCGCCGCGGCCACAATCTGCGCAATCATGAATCCCGACGACAACCCCGGATCGGGCGAAAGAAACGGAGGCAATTCTTCGTTGATGTCCGGATTCAGCAGCCGGTCGATTCTGCGCTCCGTCATGCTTGCCAAATCCGTCATCGCAATCGCCGCATAGTCGAACGCATATGCCAGCGGCGCTCCATGAAAGTTTCCGCCCGACAAAACATCGCCGCCCGTCCCCTCCGAATCCGGAAACACCAGCGGGTTATCCGTAGCCGACCCCGACTCAATCTCCAGCACTCCACGCACGTGTTCCAGAACATCGCGCACCGCCCCATGCACCTGCGGCATGCACCGCAAACAATAAGCATCCTGCACCCGCGCATCGTGCTCCCGGTGCGCCTCCCTAATCTCCGACCCCGCCATCAAAGTCATCAAATGCGCCGCTGCCGCCATCTGCCCGCTATGGGGCCGCGCCTCATGAATCCGCTTGTCGAAGGCTGCTGGCGTCCCCATCAGCGCTTCGAGACTCATTGCTCCGGCCAGGTCCGCCACCTTGGCCACCCGCAGCCCGCGCATCACCGCAAGCGCGCCCACCGCCGTCATAGCCTGCGTTCCATTCAGCAGCGCCAACCCCTCTTTGGCCTCCAGCGCCAGCGGCGTCAGTCCCGCCCGTCGCAACGCCGCGCCCCCGCCCATCCGCCCGCCTTTGTAGAAAGCCTCACCCTCACCAATCGCCACCAGCGCCAGGTGCGCCAAGGGTGCAAGATCCCCACTCGCGCCCACAGAACCCTTTTCCGGAATCACCGGATGGACCCCGGCGTTCACCATTCCCACCAGCAGTTCCACCACTGCTGCCCGGCAGCCGCTGAATCCCTTGGCCAGCACATTCGCCCGCAGCAGCAGCATCGCCCGCACTTCCGCTTCGGCAAGTGGCTGTCCCACCCCGGCCGAATGGCTGCGAACCAAATTGGTCTGCAACTGCGCCAGCTTGTCGGCCGGAACACGCACGTCGGCCAACTTGCCGAACCCGGTATTGACCCCGTAAACCGTCTGCCCCTCAGCCAGAATCGCTTCAATGCGATCCCGGCTCGCTCCCACGCGCTTCAGCGCGGCAGGCGCAATTCCCACAGCCAACCCACCCAGCGCAACCGCCTCAATCTCAGCCAGCGTCAGCGCCTGTCCGTCCAACATCAGAGTCTTCATCCCTACAATTCTAGTTCGCCCATAGGTCGCCGATCCCAGTAGAGACAACCTGCAATCCGCTTGGCCCAACCACCCAAGTCGACTATGCTTACTCTCGTTTGCAAAAGGGGACTTCCGCCATGACTAACTTCACCCGCAGAGATTTCACCAAGCTGGGCGCAATGGGCCTCGCCGCTCGCTTCGTCCCCACCCTCAATGCCCAGTCCACCCAGAAAAAAACGGGATACGCCGTCATCGGCCTCGGCCGCATCGCCGACCACTTCATGCGCGGCGCTCTCCCCACCACCAACTCCAGCATCACCGCGCTCGTCAGCGGCCATCCTGACAAAGCAGCCCGCATCGCCGCCCAGTACAACGTCCCCGCCAGCTCAATCTACAACTACGAAAACTTCGACCAGATCGTCCACAACCGCGCCGTCGACGCTGTCTATGTTGCGCTTCCCAACTCCATGCATGCCGAGTACACCATCCGCGCGGCTCAAGCCGGTAAGCATGTCCTTTGCGAAAAGCCCATGGCCACCAACGTTTCCGACTGCGAGAAGATGATCAGCACCTGCAAGGCCGCGAACGTCAAGCTGATGATCGCCTACCGCTGCCATTACGAGCCCACCAACCTGCGCGCCATGCAGCTTCTCCGCTCTGGCGGCATAGGCCAGGTGCAGGCCATCGAAAGCAGCTTCGGCTTCAACATGGGGCCCAACGAGTGGCGCACCAACAAGAAACTTGCCGGAGGCGGCCCGCTCTTCGACGTCGGCATCTACTCCCTCAACGCCT
>JBEKUP010000115.1:0-9201 GCA_049514915.1 Occallatibacter sp.
ACAGCGCTTAACGTCGCGTCTGCGGCATTAAGCAACACCACGACCGGTTACGGTTTGCAGGTTGCCGCGCCGACTGGGGCGACCTCAAATTATGCCGCAGCATTCACAGGGGGAAACGTTGGCATCGGCACGACGAACCCGGGAGCTCCGTTAGAAGTCAACGGCAATATCAAGATGACCTACAACCCTTCCAACCCCAGTTCGTTCATCTTTGCGGATGGCACCATTCAAACTACGGCGTACACGGGAACGGTATGCGGCGGCGACTATGCCGAATCCGTTGACGTGAGCGGCGACCGCAAGCATTACGAACCGGGCGATGTGCTGGTAATTGCATCCGACGAAAGCGCGGATGTCGCCAAATCGAATGAGGCATATTCAACCGCTGTTGTCGGCATTTTCTCGACCAAACCTGGAACCGTAGGCCGCCGCCAAAATACACCCAAGAGCGCTCAGGAAGTGCCGATGGCCATGATCGGCATCGTTCCCACCAAGGTCAGCGCAGAGAACGGTCCCATCCACCGAGGAGACCTGCTGGTGACATCCTCTACAATCGGTTACGCCATGAAAGGCACCGACCGCGGCCGCATGCTGGGTGCTGTGATCGGCAAGGCGCTCGGCAATCTGGATTCTGGAACCGGTGTGATCGAAGTTGTCGTCACGCTGCAATAGCAACTACTGAGCTATCAGGGAGGACAACATGCTGGGCAGCATACGACCAACAATCTCAGAAATAGGCATGGCCCACAATCAGAGAAACTGCCGAAATCGTGGCGACTCAATCCACTGCGGTGTCCTACAGGTCCTGCGCACCTTCGCTTTACCATTTGCTCTCAGTTGCATGTCCATTATGGTGCTCCATGGCCAGGTCCAGGGAGATGTAACACCGACGTTTCAAGTGACGGATCCGGTGGTGTCCGACGGCGTCGATAAGATCGATGTAACAGCCGCATACAATCAATTCGGCTTAACTGTCGATATCCCCTTGATTAGCTACCCGCAGGTCGGAGGTGTTTTGGATTTAGGATTTAGCCTGCATTATGAACCTTTGACCTCGCGACCAATAGGTTTCTCAGGCTTAGAGCTGCTCACGAAATCGAGAGGCGGGTGGTATATCGTCGAAACCGGCAATAGGGCGGTTGGCGATTACGGGGCATCCCTGTCCAACATTAATCCTCCTCCCACACAGACATTCGAGAATTATGGCATTCGCGTCATGAGTCCCAACGGAATTGTCGACTACATGGCTTTTGACGGAACAAATTATGACTCGATTAACGCAACAGGTCTAAGCTTCGCGCTTTCGCCTAACATCACCTCTTTAAGCAACTATTACAACGGGGCTTATGGAACGATTCTTACACCGAATGGAATCAATGTTACTACTGCCGCACCAAACCCGACTGGATACAATTGCCCGGGCCATGTGCAAGTAGCTGACATTAATTGTGAATCCCCCCTACGAACCGATCCGAATGGTAATTCCATCGCATTCTCTTCATCCTCCGGGTGGGCCGATACTGCAGGTAGACATATTCCTTTACCGGTGTCGGTATCTACTTCGGAATGTCCTTCTGGTCCACAGCCTGTTGTGTATGCACTTCAATGGAATTTCCCGGGATACAATGGTGGCACATATCCTGTTTTAATTTGCTACACAAATACGGATAGTCAGGGTGGGGCAACGCTCAGTCAATACGGCTTATATCCTTTTGTAACATCTCTGATTCAAAGCGTTGTGTTGCCCAACAACAGCAGCTGGCAATTTACATATGGTCAAGGGGTCAGCAGTAGTCCGAGCGGAACATCGTGCAATGCACTTACGGGACTTACATATCCATCAGGCGCGACGACAAGTTACACCTACTCTCAGGGGTGCGTATGGGCTAATCACCCCGGAGGAGGACTTGTAATAGCGCCGGAGCTCGGCACGCGATCAGTGAACACGAATGATGGAACAGGCTCACATCAGTGGACCTACGCGTCGAATGAGCCAACTACTACACCGTCGTTTACATCACCTGTAATTAACACCATCACGGACGCCAACAACAATGACACAGTCTATACCATGATCAACGAGGTCCCAGAATCGTCTACAGGGACCATGCAGGGTGTTCCGGGAGGGTGGGTCAATTCTGAAATCGATTCGTATCAGGGAACAGGATCCACACGTGCACTCTTGAAGTCGGAAATTCGCAACTACATTTCAAGCGGGTATTACGTCTTAGCGGGATATTCTTATCCAGGCGCGTGCCCCCTTGGCACGAACTGTAACAATGAATATGGCTCTAACGGAACGTATAGCTGGTATCCCGAGAATGGCATGAATGTCGTAGTTCAAAACGAGCAGACGATACTGGCGGGAGGACTAACATCAGAGACTGATTATACATACGATACGGCCCCAATATGCCTTCTGCCAATTAGCGGCACCTCATGTGCGCCATTGACATTTGGAAGGCAAACGTCAAAAAAGGAATATAACTTCGGTCAAGGCGTAAAGGGCGCACTGCTACGCTCAACGTCGTATACATACGAGGATCAGGTTAACTCGAACTACCTGAACCGGCATGTTCTGAATCTCCTGCAATCTGAACAAGTGACGAATGAAAGCGGTGCAACCGTTTCGAGCGTGACATATGGGTACGACGAGAACAACGGTAGCCCGCAAGGGATCTTTGGGAACCGAACGTCTACATCTAGCTGGGTCAACACGACAGGGGGAACCATAAAGACGCAGAAGGTGTTCAATGCCGCGGGAATGCCTGTGAAGATCGTGGACGCTTTGGGCAACACGACCACAATTGCATACGATTCGACCGGCGCCTTTCCCCACCAGATTACCTACCCAGTGACCGGAGGCGCGCAGCATATCGAGTCTTTTTCCTACGATGCAAATACCGGTCTCGAAACATCATACACGGATCAGAACAACCAGGTGAGGCAATATGCTTACAGCGACACTTTGTTTCGGCTCACGTCCGTAAAGAGTGCTGTCAATACGCCTGCCGAGGCTTGGACGATCTATGGCTATCCGTCTATGACGCAGACGAATATCGCGCAAGATCAAGTCTCCAAAGGCGATGGAAAGATCCAGAGAACGATTTTGTATGACGGCTTCGGCAAACCGATTCATACCCAGCTCGCATCGGACCCGACCGGGACGATTTATACGGATATTGGTTACGACCCGTTGGGCAGGAAAGTTTCGCAGTCCAGCCCATATCGCTCAACGCTCGATTCCTACGGAACGACTCTGTATTCTTACGACGCCATCGGACGACTTAGGTCGCAAATCGATTCCGACGGAGCAAGCACTCAATACTGGACCTATAGCGGAAACAGTGTCGCGTATCAAGACGAAAACCTAAATAAATGGTCCCGCACTTATGACGCACAGGGGCGCTTAACGGCGGTTCTTGAACCGAATGGACTGAGCCAAACCCCTTCGATGGAAACGGATTACTCGTACGATGCCTTGAATAATCTAACATCGATAACGCAGTGGGGAGGCGCGTATGGCTCATCTGGAGCAAAGACTCGGTCTTTTTCGTATGACAGCCTTTCGCGGTTGATTTCTTCAACCAACCCCGAATCCGGGACCATTACCTATAGCTATTTGGCGAACGGTAGTTTGTGCGCCGGGGATGTGACAGTCACTTGCAGTAAGACAGATGCGCGCGGCGTGGCGACGTCGTTTACATATGACGCGCTGAATCGGATGCTAACGAAAGCCTTCAGTAACGATCCCGCTTGCACGCCTTCGTCAACCAATCAATATGATTCCTCGGCCGTCACGAACGGAATCGGGCGTCTCTCGACAACGTGGACCCAGAGCGCCAGTTCGTCTGTTTGCCATGGCAGTACACCAAGTTCAGGATATTGGACCAAACGATCGATTCTGGCTTACGATCCGATGGGCCGTATAACTAGCGAAGAGCAGTTCACGCCGTACGCGAGCCGAGGTGGTCAGCCATACCCCATGCAGTACGCCTACGATCTCGCGGGTCACCTGACCCTGTCAACGAGCGGAGCGGCTCCAGCATCCAGCGGAAGCCCGATCACGTTTACAAGTTCTTATGATGGTTCAGGCCGTCTACAGACATTGACCAGCAGCTGGAGTAACAACAACGCGTACCCATTGGCGCTCTTCTCTCCGCCCTCATCCAGCCAAACCATGCCATGCCAGAACTCGATTACAGGACAGTACGCGGCCTTTGGCGGCTTGGCGAACGCCCTATACGGTAGCGGGCTGAGCCTGAACAGGACATATGACAAGCGTCTCCGGACGAATTGTGAAATGGACACCGGCAACATTGCCACTTCGCCGACTGCGGGTTCAGCCACGGTGACGATCACTGGCGCTGAGCAGAGTCATTGAGAATTCTTAGTTCCCGCGAGGGTCTGGACAGAGCAAAGCCATAACAGGGCTGTAGTTGCGAGGAGCACGGCATGTATCGTAGGTCTCGTGGTTGGTTGCTTTGGTTTACGACAATACTCGGCTTCTGCGGACATGCTTTGGCCTTGAGTACGGCTACGATCACCGTGAATGGTCAGGAATCGACGGGGGATTCCAGTACCGTTACTGTTGTCTTCAATGGCTTTGTGGAGACCGTCCATTATGGCCAATATTCGAGCGCGGCCTCTGTTGCGTCAGCGTTCGGCGCAATGTTTTCGCGCGATTATTTGCCAGCGGGCCTGTGCGCCCATGCCGTCGGGAATGTGATTACTTTCCAGCTTCGCGGCGCGGCAACTTTCGGCGCAGTGGACATTACCGGCTCTACATCCTCCTTCACGTTATCTCCCACAGGTTTTCTTTCTTCCGGATCGGGCGTCGCGGATACGGGCAGAGTAGTACTCAGCGTCAACGGTGCCGTAATAGCTTCGACGGACTATGGAGCGGAATCTACGCCGGAAACTGTCGCTGATGGCCTTGCTGAGTCGGCATCCAGTTCTTTGGTGAGCGTCACTGCGATCGGCAACACGCTCCGAATCGATGCAGCCACACCAGGCTCGGCCTCTAACAATATCTCGTACTCGGTTCAGAACGCCAGCTACAACAACACCGCTTTCTCCAACCCCTCGTTCCCGTCGTCCCCTATTAGCGGGAACCTTCAGGGCGGAGCAGACGCGGGAGCTGGAAACGGATCCACGGTGTACCAGTATTCGGCAGGCTATGACGCAGTGGGCAACGTGACGAGCTATAACGATTCTGCAATGGGTGCATGGAGCTTTGGCTACGACACGCTGAATCGCCTGACCTCGGGCGCTCCCGGAGCAGGGAGCACGCTCACGAACGGGATGAATCTTTGCTGGTCCTACGACGCTTTCGGCAATCGGACCGCGCAAGACTTGCTGACGAGCGCCTGTCCTACCCAAGAGACTAGCCTGACTCCCACGGCTAGCTATAACGCAAACAATCAGGTGACGTTTGTGGCCAATGTGGCTCCTGCTGGCTATGCTTACGATGCAGCGGGTGACGTGGCCAACGACAATGTCAACCAATATCTCTATGATGGCAATGGTCGTATTTGCGCGGTGGCCAACACGCCGGTTCCCGGCATGACCACCATGACCGGCTACATCTATGACGCCGACGGCTCGCGTGTTGCCAAGGGAAGCATAACGGCTTGGAGTTGCGATCCCAGCATCAACGGGTTCGAGCCGAATACCGAGCACGACTACATCCTCGGGCCTTCCGGCGAGCAGGTCACGGAAATGGCGGCTGGGTCCAACGGCATGGTCTGGCAACACACCAACGTTTGGGCTGGCGGCAAGCTGATCGCTACCTACGACACCACTGGAAAGGGGCTTCACTTCCACCTCAACGACCCGCTAGGCACGCGCCGCGCACAGACCGACTATGCGGGCAATTGGGAGCAGAACTGCTTAAGCCTGCCATACGGCGACGCATTGACATGCTCCGATTCTGTCGAGAATCCTACGGAACAGCACTTTACGGGGCAGATTCACGATTCGGAATCCGGTAACGATTACTTCGGCTATCGCTATCTCTCTGCCTCACTGGGAAGATGGACAAGTCCCGATCCGTCAGGGCTGTTCTTTGCCGATGCGGCCAATCCTCAGGGCTTCAATCTCTATGCCTATGTGCAGAACAATCCTCTAGCCTTTGTGGACCCGAACGGTCTCGGGCAGGTAGAACCAGATGCAACGGTGGGTTGGCAAATTGCTTTTTGGCAGAACGTTGGGAATTTCTTCAGAAATTTCTTCAGCGGATTCGGTGACGGTAGCAACGGCGGAAGCGGAAGCGGCGCGGGCTCTGGACCTAGCACTTTCCAACAACTCTGGCAGAACTATCCGAGATACAGCCAATATCCCAGCGAACGAAACGGCTCGCCTTATTCCGGGCCAGGTTCTTTCTGGCAACATGTGGGCGGACATCAAGAGATGAACGCATCCACTTTTGTTAATAGTTGTGCATTACGCATGTGCTATGCCTTGAATCGAAGCGGGGTCCCAATACCCTTTGCTCAAGGTAGGGTTTCTGACGCGAGCCACATGTGGGGAATTCCTCGACTGACCGATCTCCAACCATTCCTCATTAAGAACTTTGGGCAGCCTGAGCACTATGCCCCAAACAGTTGGAGAGGAGAGCTTGCAGGAAGGAGCGGAATTCTGATGTTCCAAGTGAATGTCTGGAGCGACGCGTCGGGCCACGCAGAACTCTGGAATGGTTCTGATCTGGTAAATGGGCCGGAACATGACTATACAAATCTCTCCTCGGGGGTGCTATTTTGGCCAATTCAATGAGACGGTTGTACATCCTGCTAATACTTCTCGCGACGCTCGGAGCTTCATTGAAGTCGTTTGCCGATGACCCTCAAATGCAGAAGGTTTGGAAGTTCCAGGGGAAAGAGGGGGCAGTTGAAATCGAGCTGACTCAGTTCCTCGATCAGGACGGAACTAGGGCCACTTCGCTCCACATCTACTCTCCGGATGGAGCACCACGAAGCGTAGCTGAGGAAACAGGGTTTCTTGCCACAGTCTTAGACGATCTTCCAAAGACGGGGATCACGGTTCAATCGCTGAATTGGATTTCCTTCAGGTTCAATGAATCAGAGGCAGTTCGTAGGGTGGCGGCGTATGCAGCTTCATCAAAGCAGTGGAAAAGCGCGTTGAAGACTAAGAACATCTCTGTTGTTTATCCGCTCGTGACCTCGTTCCTGAACGACAGCGGTGCGTACAACGAGTGGTACCGCATCTTCAGGAAACATGGCCTCACACTGAAAATAGTGGGCGTAGAAGAAGTTATCATGGAGCCGTTTTCACAGACGGGGGCTAGCTGTCCCCGGAGCGCAGACTGCAAGAATCTGATCGTCCCGAAAGACGCCTTGGTTCAGATGAACATTTATGCGCTTCCTCCCCGGTAGGTATCTGCAAGCTATCGCGGGCTGACAGAGGAGCGGTGCTGGTAAATCCATGCAGGTCAGAAATTCCCAGAGCGCCCAGCTTCAAAGAGACTACTGGCTAACTGGAGATCAAGGTCATCAGTTCAGACGGAACGGAGCTTTCGCTGCAGGTTTCCGGGCTCGACTGCAGCGCCTACCCGGAGCAAGATCAACCGACTCAGTAGCGGCGTCCGCCCGACGCATGGTGGCAACCTGGCAACCCGCCGCTTCGTGCCGGAGAAGCGTCCAAGAACCGCGCTGCCCCAGATTCCCCTTGGCCAGCCCCCTTCCCTCCATCTCCTCCGCCGCCGGTGTTCTGGTTTTGTTCGGAAACTTCTTCGGTACTATGGGTCTGTCCGACTTCCCGTGTTCGTTCATCATCGGCTCCTGTCCTTGGACTTCCCGATGCGTCCCGCGAGCGCTGGCCGCTCACGGGTGAACCCGGGATCTCCCAACTTCAGTGCAAGATGTGTCCCTACGTGCCAGGTTCAGAGGCGCAGTCCCCGATGAATCTCGCATGTACGCTCTACCGAATGTTGCCTTCCGCGTCGTGTCAGGGCGTCGGCATCCTGAAGTTCGGGGTATTTCGCTGTTCAATAACCTGGCCCACAGTTCCTCCTGTCAACGCTTCGTATCCGGCCTCGCGACCGTGCCCGCATGACTCGGAGCAGGTGTGGCTTGCTGGGCCTTCACCGTACGACTCTTTCATTCGCTACGTCTTGCCGACTTGCCCGGTGCGGTCTGCATCGCGCTCCTTGAAGTTGGTTGCTACTGCCCTCAAAGAACACGGTGCTTACGCACCGGATGTTAGCGCTGCGACACGTCATCCCCAACGGGGTGCTGATGCATAGACGCTTGTTTGCGTATGTTAACGTATGCCGTTTCAACCATTTACAGCTTTGAGTTTTCGCGCGAAAACATTGGCGTTTACATTTGCAAACGACAAAGTTAGCAGATGTGAACATGATGATTCAGAATGCTTTACGGAAACCGCCCTCAATTACTCGGCATCAAAGGAAATGCAAGCCCAAGTCCTCGCCGGGGTCAATTCCGCTGTGGCCACTGCTGACCCAAAGTCGACTTCGCTGATTCCGCCAGCCATTTCCCCCGCACGGGAATCCGAGAATTACCGCGTCAAACAAACCGGCACCCGGCTGACCGAGGCCGAGTTTGCCGAAGTCGAGGCTGCTGCCGCCGACGAAGGCACGAACATTTCCGCCTGGATACGCGAGGCAATACTCGCCAGATTTAGCGCCGCTCAGAGAGTGAATACCGACCCAATTCTGCTGGCCGAACTGATGGCGATTCGCGCCCTCATCCTTAATCTGTTCGCGGCAGCTTCCAAAGGGCCGTTGACGGACGAATCCCTCCTTAAGATGCAGGCATACGCCGACTCCGTCAAACAGCAAAAGGCCGACGAGTTTCTGACCAAACTGAGGGCCGGAAGCGGGGGCAAGCCGCCAAAGGGTACGCCATGAGACCTCTGCGCTTCCCAGGTCATTTCCGGTGGTGGATCGTGGCCGCCTTGGCTGTGATCTTCGGCTTTCCGCTATTCCCTTTGGCTGCGTGGTTGGCATGGGAGATGCCGCCGCTCCAACGGTACTACCTGCTCAATTACCTTGAGAGCACGGAGCGGGCAAAGCAGCCCGGTACAACGACCGAGGTTCAATGGGTGTACAAGACAGCTTCCGGGCGGAAAAGCACCCTGGCAACGAATCCCGATGTAGTCTCGGAAAACAGCGCCGATCCGCCTGTCCGGCTTTCCGAAGCCGCCATCGCGGATGGCTGG
>JBEKUP010000116.1:0-9120 GCA_049514915.1 Occallatibacter sp.
TGGTTTCGCAGGTTGTCGGCATACGCCCCAAGGTGCGCTCGTGACTTGTCTGCCTCATCATGCAGGAGCCAAAACAGCCACAGCCCCTGGCCGCTTCTAACAATCGCTGACGGCGCCGGCAAATCACCACGCTTTACACGCTCGCCGACAAACTTAATCGCCGTATCGCAGTTGATGCCAATCTTGTAGCAGTCGATATCGCAATAGCAGGCGCACAAGTAGCGCAATGTCTCTGTTTTATGGGCCGGCATCCCGAGCCTGCCAGTAGACCGCCTTGCCATGCGATGAGCCGCGTTGATGGAAACGAAGGAATCCCTGAGTAGCTGTTCACGAAACTCCGGGAATATACTCTCCAGATCTCGCGCCCGGACGGCGTGCACCGGCCTCCAGCGGCCGTCGCTTTCAACCGCAAACGAGATCACACCATCGGGGTGCCGGTGGAGTAGCAACATCGATGCGACTTGGTCGATCCCAACCGCGAGAGCCATCAGTAAACAACACCCTACGGCCCTAGGGCCGGACTCAGATCAGTGATTCTTGCGCCGAAAGCCCGGTTGTTGTCAACTCGTCTTATGTCGCCAACTGGCATAAAAGCGCAATATATGGACAGTTAACACTTAACGTATACTATATCATGTGGTGACGAAGATAAGGCAAAAGTGCGTTTCGTGGTTCTAGTCAAAACCCTTGGTTGTAACTTCCACCAAGGCCATCGGGGTCGAGCGTTTCGGCTCGCATGATCTGCGCCACACCTGCGCGAAACCAGCACAGTGGTCAATTAACGCGATCGTCTCTGGTCGTTTTGGCTGTGCCGAAAGCTTCCGAAAACTCCTCGTCGAAATGGGCAAGGAGCATCTCAATAAATCGACCGTGGTATACGGCATAAGCCTCCTTCGATACCCCCTTTTTGGGTGGAATAACATTCAGTACTAAAACCCCTTTTCCTACGGTCGGATGCAACCAGGCTTCCCCTTTCCACTGCCCATCTGCTGTATCGTGAAAGAAATCCATATCGTCGTCGTAGGCCCAAGTCTCTATGCTTCCTTCGTCGATGGCTGCATAGATCGAATCGAGCAGTCCCTGCGAATCGTCTGTGTTCACGTGAATAGCCATGCTCAGTCAATCTCCTTTGCCTTGCCAGACAACGCATGAATAGAGAACTTTATCATGCGTAATCAGCGCCCCCAGACTGATCTTTACCAGTCAACCAACGAGCTTGCAGGCTCCGTCGCAGTCGGCCAGGGCTAGCAAATTGTCATTCCACTTGCCGTCTGCATGGGTCCGGAGGAACGGGTCTTTGTGCGGTTCGCGCACAACGTCGATATACACTTTCCGCCCGGTGGAACGGTCGATAGTGTAGTACGCTGCTTCTTTCGCATCTATCTGGCGAATGGCTTCTTCGCGTGTCATGCGCCACCTGTTTGCAGGGACATTGGTTGCGTTGCCGATGTGGGTGATGTGCTCGTGAGGACTCATCCGGTGGGGTTTGTTGATGCAGGTGACTTGATATTCGTTCATGCAATTCCTCTTTTCTTGTTGCTGGAAAATCCGCAATTTTGTCTTGGTCCGATGTCTTTCGCACGAGAAACATCGGGCCGTGGATTAGGACAGAGGGGCAAACGGAGGAACAGGCCCGTTGGGATAAAGCCGGTGAACCAGCTCCAAAATCACTCCAATGCCTTCGTCGCTGTGCCAGCTCACGACGGCGTTGTTGTATATGCTCTGCCCCGATTGTGGGGGTTGTGGCGGAAGAGGTTGGCCCGGAAATGGAGGCCGGCCAGGGAATGGCTGAGGTGCATTAAAGATTGGCTGAAGCTGCTGCGGGTTGAAATCAATCGCGCCTTCATGTTGCTCCTTGACGCGAACGATGGTGTCGAGTTGCGCATCGCTGATGCCGTTGAGCGTGAGAGAACCGTTGTTCATAGGACTCCTTCTTGATTTTTGCGCTAACGTCTTCTAAGCTATGACGAGATCGTCTACAGCAAGGCCCAGAAGAAGACGACTCAAAACATACGAAGTCGTCTTGATATACAATACGATTTCGTCTAGTTGATGTCAACTATGTCTGAAAAATTTCCAGTTCGCCTCCTTTCCGCCCGACAGCTAAGAGGGTTTAGCCAGTCGGAACTCGCTGTAAAAGCCGGACTCCAGCCGTCTGCCGTGTCTCACTTTGAAACCGGCAGACGCGCGCCGTCATTCGACAATCTCAAGGCGCTTTCAAATGCCCTGGAGGTGACAACCGATTACCTCTTAGGTCGCGTAGATAATCCCCAACTCGTCGGGGGCGTTGCGGATCAGCTATTCCGGCACGCGGAGAATATGTCCAGCAATGACCTCGATACGTTGACTTCATTTGCAGAGATGCTTGCTACGAAAGCGGCTGAAAAAAAGAGAGGGTAAACATGGCTATTGAGCCGTGCTGGAAAGAGGAGGCGTGTGCTTCCGAAGTCCTCAAGAAACTCGGGATGAATGAGTTTCCGATCAACCCCTTCGCGGTTGCGGAAGCCCACGAAATCCTGCATCAGGAGAATGGCTCTCTGTCATCTGGAATCTCAGGCTGTCTGATGAAGATAGGCGACGCCTTCGGCATCATGTACAGTACCCGGTTCGCAAGCAATGGATTCAAACGGTTCACTGTCGGACACGAGCTTGGCCACTATTTTTTAGCCGGTCATGTCGATCAACTATTTGGAGCAGGTCAGCAGTTTCATCAGTCAGATAGCGGCTTTTTATCGGACAATGCCTGCGAGAAGGAGGCCGATGCCTTCGCTGCCGGACTCTTAATGCCGAAAAATCTTTTCCAAGCTGCGATCAAGGATGCAGGGGAGGGGCTAGAGGCAGTTGAGGCGCTTGCAGAGATATGTGGAACGTCGCTTACCGCAACGAGCATCCGTTTTGCCAATCTCGTCGATATGCCTGTTGCAGTTGTCTGTTCTAAGGGCGACAGGGTATCGTTTGCCTTCATGTCGGATGAATTGAAGAAGCAGCGCAATCTGACGTGGATTAGAAAGGGTGCAGGTCTGCCGCAGAGATCCACAACAGCGGCGTTCAACCGCGAAAGCGTAAACGTCCAAGGGGCCAAACGCGCAACAGGACAATCAAGCCTGGCGGATTGGTTTCATGGAGATGATCTGGAAATCAATGAAGACGTTATTGGCTTGGGCGAATACGGCCGCACATTGACCATCTTATGGGCCGACACGCTTCCTGATCCCGATGAGTCTGTTGCTCGCGCAGACTTGGTTGACGATGATGAAGGTGAATCCTTGCTTCCGTCTCAACGCTTCTATCAGAAAACCCGCTATTGAAGAGGCGGCACGGAACTTTAAGTAGGTTTACTGTTCCATTGCTCTCAACCGCTTAACCTAGCGATGCCTACAATTGCAGCAAGGTGTCCATCCCCGCTTGTATTTGCACGCCCGTGGCGAGGGGGCGGGTGGGGTGCGGGTGGCGCCTGTTTCAGCCGGCGGTGCTGCTGGCCACATACCAGTGAAAACCAGGGATGTTAGAACTGGGTAACGCGCTGGTCGCCAGTTCAGGAAGCAGACTGATCGCGGACGTAATACAGGTTCTGGGCATTTGACGTTCGCTTCGCCCCATGCGCTCTATGCGTTCACTATGACGCGAAAGCCGAGTTGGTACATTTCACTCAGGTAGTTTTCGGTGACACCCAACAACTGGAGTTGGTCATTCGAGAGTTGAGCTTTGGAGACGCCGGGTTGAACGATCGCAACGGTCAAAGATACAGGTACAACATGGGCTATTTCGCGGATGGTTTGCAATATCTCGATGCTGCCGCGCTCAAATCGTGTAGGTCTGCCTTTGTCCACCCGCATGCTCTCGCGCCGCATAAGATGCGTGAGAAGGTCGCCCTTCTTCAACGGAGAGGATGCCCACCAAATGCTCTTCTGGGCTTGCCCACAGACTTCGTATAGGTCGTGGACGCGGTGACCGGGACTCGCCTCTTGCGAGTATTTGCAGTGATACAAGCCGATCTCGATTTTAGTTGGAGCATCTAAACCCCCGACGACACGTATCGTAACGACATCCGCCAGTTCGCCTGAGCCGTCATCGTCGAAAACGACGCTATACTCTTCGTTCTGCATGAGTTCGCGAATTACTCTCGCTTGAATTGTGTTCTGCTGCCTCTGCTCTCCCTGCGATTCGCTCGTGATATCAACGCCTGCCCAATCCCATGCAGCGGCGCGGGGCGAATTGAACAAGGGCTGCGGGCTTCTCAACGCGATGTATTGATTGCCCTCTAGCGACGATCCATCGGCGAACCAAATGACCGGAGGGTCCTCGTAGAAAAAGCTCGCCAAAGAATCGGGCTGCGCTCCCCTGCCATGCTTTACATCGGATCGGGTTTCGCCGCGACGGACAAAGCGGAAGTTCTCATGTCCCTCTTCGCCGAGCAGCTCCAACTCAAATTCCACGCGCGCATCTTCGGCCGCAATCTCAAAGCGAAGCGGCCCCCCCAGAGTTGGGTTGACAAGGTTGATGCTGAGTTCACTCATGGAGTATTCGGTGTCCCCGATAGTGCAGAACCAATTGTTCTCATATTCGGTATAGACCGATTCCGGCCAATCGATGCTAAGAGGCATCCTGTCGGGTCTCTGCGTAATTATCGTGGGAACGAGCGTTCCCTGAAGAACCTGATCGGGATCAATAGAATTGTTCAAAAGCTTCGCACCGATTCCGTCACACCAGGCGATAAACTTGTCCAGATGCTCGCGCCTTTGAGACCAGATTCTGCCTTTTCGTGAAGCTCCAATGGAGCTAAGGGTGCCATTTTCAAAGCCCGCGCCAGCAAGTACGGACTTTTGGGCATTGCCAAGTTGCGCTTGGGTCAACCGCGACTCAACGTCGGAACCCATTCGCCCGGTATATCGGACGTTGCGGCCGATCTGCTCGGTCAATCCCACATTTTGCAGGCGGAGTCGGTTGATACCTGAAAAAGTTCTGAATACGCGAGGCCCCGAAATCAACGTCGCCCGGTTTCCCGTCAATGCTTGCGCCAATGCACTGAATTCTCCCTTGTTGCTTGAACTATTGATGAAGAGAAGATTCTTTTCGGCGGACCAATAGACAACGTAAAGCTCCCACTCCCAGCCGAACAGGCTTTCTGAATCCGTCCAGAGCATTCCGACGCGACGAGCAGTGACCACGACGAGAGTATACCGATGCGGATTGATCGAGTGGTGAATGCGCGCGCAAGAATCCGGTGCGGGGATACCATCCCTGAACCGCTCGGGTTGCCAATCGTCACATTGCGTCGCGTAGACAACGGCACTGGTCGCCGGTTTTACAGCTTTGAGCGGAATCTCAGTTGGAAACTCAGCGAAGTCGCGAATGAAATCTTGAAGAGAACTTTGCTCTCCTATCATTCGTTCGCTCAGGGCCGGAAGCAGAACATTCCAGTCGGGGTCGCGCGTGTATAGCTTTCGCAATTCATCCCGTACATTCACGTCGGCGACGTTCGCAATGAACGTCGCATTGCCGAGGTCCTCACGTGCCCTTGTGAAGCGGCCCGCCAACTGGAGGGTTACAGCAAGGGATTTCCGAATGTCATGAAATGCGGCGATTTTGAGTTCGGGCAGATCGAAGCCCTCGCCAAGCATATCCACACAGACAACAATGCGAGATTCCTTGGATATAAGCTGACGCCGCGCTAGGTCGCGAGCCCTTGCGGAAGCGATCCCCGTATGCAATTGCACCGGTTTCAGGTCTGTCTGCGACTTATAAAGCGCGTAAACTTGCTCCGCTCTCTTTACATTCTCAACACGTGCCATAAGAATGTGGCCTTTATCGAGTTCCGCGCGCAGGCGTCGAATTGCCGTCTCGGCAATTTTCTGATCTGCCTTCTTGAGATCGAAGGCTGTCACCTGTTCGAAATTGATCGGCTTGAAGTAACCATCTTCCTGCGCTTTCTTTAACGAATACTTGAACACCATCGTCCCGTCCAAGGGGCGTCCGTCCTCCCTGAACGGCGTCGCGGTGAACTGGACAACCCGGCAGTTAGAAAAACGAGCCTTGAACGCGCTCCAGGTCGGCGCTTCTGCATGGTGCGCTTCGTCGATGAACAGATAAGGGCAGTGGTGAGCAAACCTGCTCTGAAGCTCCTCGGAACATTGGCCGACAATGGAACTGGTTGTGACAATCACCTGTGATCGTTCCGCAAGGGCATCCAACTCGGCAAAATCTTGCGGGATATGTTCAAGTTTGCAGACAATCGGGAACTGGGCGGTCGGCGTGAGCAGCCCGATGCCCGGCTTCTTGAGCAAACCCAAAGTGACAAACTTGTCCGCGATTTGATTGCGCAACGCATCCGATGGAACGACAACTAAGAGTCTCCGACACCTCGCTGTAACGAGGATCGACAGCATAGCCTCGGTCTTCCCGGTTCCCGTCGGCATAACGATCGTCGCTTTCGATTGCGAAACCGCCCAGTGTGCATGAATAGCATGGAGAGCGCCGATTTGGGGTCCGCGAAGACCCTCTATGTGTTTTTCCGAATCTTCCAAAATGTAAGAGAACGCCCCTTGCCAAGAATCGAGGACATTCTCGATTTCCCGCTCGTAAGGGTTTCCGGCGGCCTGAACACGTACTAACGAATTCCGCAGCCAGACACCGTTTGAGATATCGACATCTTCACTCAGGCCATTGATATCGGCACCAATAATGAGGGAATGGTTTTCTGGGAGGCTCTTGGATTTTGGCGGAACTATAAGTATCGCTCCTGTTCCCTCACTTGGTTCAAACAGAAACCCTTTGAGGGTGCCTCGGGTAAACGTCGCAAGATGCCCTTCAACGCGGCGCGAGTTCTCGGAGAGCTGCTGGATGGGGTTCTTCCGAGCGGTCTTTTCATCGATTGCAAACACCTTGGGGATTTTAAGTTTCACTCGTCCACCTTAAGCGCCGCGGTTCTCTGCATCGTCAGTCAGGCTCGGGCGTTCGGTGCCCCGCCAGCAAAGGCCACTTGTCCGCGATGTACTTTTCGGTAGCCTCGCGCACTACCCAGGCTAAAGAGACCTTTTTTTCCTTCGCGATTATTTCAAGGGTCTCGTAGACCTCGGACGGGAAACTGATCGACGCGCGAATGGACGTGGCGCTCTGTGTATTCTCCGTATTCTCCGTGTTCACAGTCTTCCTTTTCGCCCTCATAGTCGTGTACTCCGCTCCGTCTTCACCACTTTACACCATATTGGTGAATTGGCGATTGATCATTATAGGGACGACCCCAGCTAGCCTGTGCCAAAATGGCCGTAAACGCCGTGCGATTTCTTTCGTCAAGTAGGTCTCCAACTCCAAGGGATATTGTTCGTCCGTCGAAAACCTCTAGGCGCCTGCACTTCTCGGGCTAGTGACGAACTTGAATGATTGTTTCCGATCAGTACAGGAGAAAATTTGGGATGACGCTACCGAGCATTCCGGTAGCTGCATCTGTGGCGACGGGGCTTCGTTGGGGTGGTCCACGGCACGGCGCGGCGCTCGAAATCACGGATGGCGGTGTCGCGCAGGGTGAGCGACTGTCGAGATCGTAATGCTGCCAGCCGATTGCGCAGCCTCCCTCGATGCCGTCTCGACCCTGTCAGATCGAGGTTGTCTTCCTCTGTCCCTATACTGACGAAAAGATGCTTGCTTGGCCAGTGAGCGACCGCGTGGGAAATGTCCGAAACAATGACGCGGGCTTTCGCATGGAGTAGCCTTGGAGTGTACCTAAACCGCCTCGGTTAGCGCAGGACTAGGTAGTGGTTCAAGTTTCAAATCCGGCCTGAATTGGAATCCAATTTGACTGTTGCCGAGATATTCAATATCGCAAATCTTTCACCCAGCGGCCCAGTGCTCTGGGGGACCGACCCGCCCGAGACCAACGCAGGTGTTTATGTGGTTGCTCGGGTTGGCGATGCAAAGGACGGTTGCGATGCGTGTGCCTTACCATTCAAAGATCTGTGCGGAATTGACCTTGATCTCGAATACGAACAGCATCGGTGGCTCCCGAACGAACCCATCGTGTATGTTGGGAAATCAGATCGGCCTATACGCAAACGTCTCGGAGAGTTCCGCCGTCATAAGTGCGGGAATACAAGTCCTCATGCTGGCGGTCAAGTCGTAAAGCTACTGCGGTGCGATCTGTGGGTTTATTGGTCGGCCGCAACCAATCCATACGACACCGAACATACGATGATTTGCGCCTTCAAAAAGCAAACAGGCCAGCTCCCGTTCGCGAATGAGTATGCAGGGCTGGATCGGAGGCGTATTCGACGTTCAAACTGACCCTCTACTCAGAACCGCAGAGGGTGCATCTTCAATCAGGAGGAAGTATGGCTGAAGGAAAGATTACCAGTCTCCCCACTAGCGAGATCCATTCCGAGGCAGGCGCCCAGGAACTGGTTCGCTCTGAAAAGATGAAGCCATATCTTGCCCTGATGAAGGCACAGATAGCTGGGCAGGATACCGAACCGTATCTGGCTGCATTAGCCGCGCTGCCTCTGGAAGAGAGATATGTCTGGCGAGTTATCTCCGCTTTGAAGTGGGCATTTTGCGACCTTGACACGGAGAATGCGATTGCCGATGTACACACTCTCTCGGAGGAGGACCTCAAGAAAGTGGTGGAACCTCTCTCATTGAGAGCCATTCAATTTTGCATGTTTGTCAATGCGCTGATTGGGGAGGAAGCTACGGAGCGAATCATGCAACACGCGCTGCGGTGCGCAAAGGAATCGTCCGAGGCGGCTTCGGGCGAGTAGCTGGCCGCGCTGCTTGCTGAGTAGGTAGATGGGAACAGGCAGACGTTTAGCTATCTCGCCCTTTTCGGGAGCCGGTTAGTTGCAGAACCCCATATTGAGTCTTTCGCAAAGGTCGTCGATCTCGCCGGGTCCAAGTGGAGAATCCTCCTCGTCGCAGAAGTGGTCGCAGGAGTTTGGTTCGCTCAATTCCAGTGGATCGTGGAGGTCGATAGAAGTGCAGCCGTGCATCTTCGGCTCCCATTGTTCCTGCAAGAGCCGCAAGCCGTGGAGGATGCTGGCGAGTTCGCGTCGAGTGATGTGCTTGTTCTCGTCTGCCGGTGCCGGAATTGGACTGGCCGGCACGTCGAGCGTGTGCTGGTCCACGCTGTAG
>JBEKUP010000117.1:0-8618 GCA_049514915.1 Occallatibacter sp.
CGCTCATGGTCCGTGAAGAGGAAATTGTCTCCAGTGGTGTTGACGGCCAGTTCCCCGTAGGGCAGTGCGCTGCTTGCGCCTGTGATGTTGCCGGACGCATCGAGTGTATAGTTCAATGAGCCGAGATGGTCTGATGCGCGGTAGACAGGAGCCGCCGTCTGGCTGCTGTTGGGGACAGTAGCCAGCGCACCTCCGGGGCCGTAGATTCGATCTGTCCATGCACCCGTCGATGGATTCCGCATGGCCAGGAGCTGCCCGCCGAAATAGATGTACTCATTGGAGGTGGACCCGTCCTTCCTCACCCTTTGCCCCAGCGCATCGTAAGTGTAGGTCTCGCCCATGCTCCCGGTCATGAGTCCGTCAGCGCGGTACTGGTACGTGTTTCCAAGCCCATCCTGCGTCTGGTTCCCGGCCGAATCATAGAGGTATCCCTGGCCGGGAGAGATCTGGTTGTTAGCTCCGATCAACTGGGAAAAGGAATACGTTCCGGACTCATTGAGATTGCCCCATGCATCAATCGTGTAGGTCTGGGACTCCGGCGGGATTCCGGGCAGACCTGCGTTGCAGGCATTCGCCGTAGTGCCCGTGTCAGACATCGTTGCAATCCTGTCGAGTTGGTCGTAAGAGTATGCCTGCGTCCTTCCAGCTGCAAGATCGTTGATGGAGAGGAGGTTGCCGGCATTCTTGTCCCAGGAATAGGTCTTCTCAACGATCGGGACTCCCTTCGCCACGTAAACCAACGAAGATAGATTCTGATCTGAATCGTAGGTAGCGCCGACCTGGACGCCATTTCCCAGCACAGCCTGCTGCAATTGGCCTCCGGGATAGTATTGAAGGTTGGACGCGTAAGAAGTATTAACTGTGGCCGTCCCAAACTTCATGTAAGTTTCGCTGAGAGGTCGATTCAGCTGATTGTAGTTCCACTGCACTTGTCGCCCATCTGGATAAGTCAAGCTGGTCAGGTTCCCCTGAAAATCGAAAATCGACTGAACCTGATAATCGCTTGTGCAGTTGGTGGTGCTGGGCAGGCAGTACGCGCTCGATACAATGCGGCCTAGCGCGTCATGCTGCCAAAGCGTCTGCACGTTTGATCCGTTGGAGGTGCTCGTCATCCGCCCCTTGCCGTACGGATCTCCGGAACTATCCTCTGCGTCGTAGGTATAGGTGTACGTGGGGCCGCCGCCGACCACTGCTTGTATGGGGCGATTGAGTGCGTCATAAGAAGTCGTGGTCGTGTTGTTCGTAGCGTTCTGATTTTGGGCGGTCGTTAGATTCCCGTTGTTATCGTACCCGAAGCTCATTGTTCCAGCTTCCGGCGTTGTCTGGGAAATCAACCGGCCCACGCCATCGTAGTTGAATGTGCGAGTCCGCCAGAGTGCGGAGTTCGACGTTCCGCCCTGCTGGCTGACCTGTGTAAGTTGGCTTTGCCAGTTGTACTGGTACGTCGTGGCAAGGGCAAGTGTCCCGGAACTGTTTGGCTCGAGAACTGATGTTGTATCACCGAATGCATCCGACGTGGTTTGGCGGCTGTGTCCTAGAGCATCCGTTACCGTAACGGTGTTCCCGGCATAGGAGTATGTCGTCGCATAACCGTTGGGCATTGTCACAGATTTAACTCGCCCAAGCTCGTCGTGTGCGTAGTAGGTGGTTCCGTCCGTCGAGCTAGGGGTGCTCAAGTGTGGGTTCGTCACACTATAAAGGCGCCCCTGCCCATCGTAGGTTGTTTCTGTTGAAACGCCTTCCTGAACAGACTGCACAGACCTGCCATAGCTATCGACAAATGAGGATGCCGACAAAAGCACACCCGGCGATTGCAATACGGAGATGTCTGTCTCATTCGCAGATGGGTAGGTCGTGGTCTGCAGAGTCACTGGACTGCCGGCGTTGGAAAACTTAAACTGATACGGGCGTCCGAGCGAATCGAATGTGTAGGTTGTAATCTGGCCGTTCTCATCGGTGACGGATGAAAGCTGACCGGAATTTGAATCGAAGGTCTGCGAAATAACGTGGCTCACTGTTGAGCTTCCCGACCCTGTCGTTGGCAGGGTAATGGTGATCGGAAATGTATCTGTGGGATCGTAGGCGAGGGTCGTCTTATTCGTATTCGCGTCCTGGATCGCCGTGACCGTCCCAGCATCGTCATACCATATATGGCTGGTTAGGGTGACGGAACTGGTCCCGTTCCATCCGCAGCATTTCGATACGGTTGTGAGGTTGCCGCGATTCCCCGTGACATATGCGTCGTTGTGATTCGGTGTCGAGGACGGAGCCGCGCCGCTCATGTACGCAGCTTCGTCGTACGTGTAATTGACAGACGCGACGACCGAGCCAGTGGAGCTTTTGTATTGAACCAGCGTCGGGAACAGGGCTCCGTTCACGTTATAGCCTAGAGTCGTATCGGTTTCTCTTGTAGGAAGCCCAGACGGAGAATCGGGTAGTGAAGTAGGAGCCGCCGCATAGTAATCCCACTGTTTGACAGAGGTTGGGATGCCTGTTCCTGGATTTGAATAGCTATATTGAATGTCCGTAGTCAAGGAGGTCGTGAAGGGGGAACTCGTCACCAGCGGCAGAACCGTGGTCTTTCCCGTGATGTTCATCCACATATACCCCGAGCACGGGCGAACGGTGTACGGGTAGGATACCCATGGATTAGTGTATGTTGTCGCGTAGGACGGGCAGGGATGACCTGTGTCATAACTATACAGATCTATCGCGTCCACTTGAGAGGACGTTGCCGACCCGTGGTCTATCTCTTGCAGCAATATGTTTCCGTAGCACGAGCTGAATTTATAAATATTGTTTGCGGAAGCTGTCGTGACCTGATTGGTGACTAAGCCGCACGTAGTCCCGCCTTGGCTGTAGGACGATGTACTCGCTTCTGACCACACAAAGTTCGTTGTGCCGTCGGAACCAAAGTGAGATTGGACCCAGCGCGATGGAAGAGTGGTGGTTGCATTCTCACTCGAAATATTTAGGCCCGGCGCTGTCGAATAGTTGAATGAAACCGCCCCCCCATGAGGAAGCGTCATGGAATTGAGCTCTCCATAGGAATTATTTTCATAGCCAAATTGATAAGAAGATCCGTCAGGTAACACAACACTGGAAATCACTTCAAGATTGCCAGAAACATCTTGAACATATGACACGCCGAATGAAGTCTGAACTGGGATGACTTCATAGTTAATCGTGTACCGCTGCGTTCCTCCACCAGCAACAGGCACATCAAGATATTCAACGGTGCCGACACCAGTTTCGGTTATCACGCCGCTATCGGTAAGAAGCGTGCGATTCAGCGCGTCCTGGACCGTGGAGTTCGCATAAACTGGATAATTTCCGTTTCTATCGACGGGCAAAAGTGGCCCGCTGGTTAACCCGATACCGCCGAACGCTTGAATTGATGGATTGTTGAAATTATTGCTTGCGACGAGCGATCCGCTGCGGTCGTAGATATTGACCGCTTCCTGCGTGGAAGCGTCTGTCCAGCTGACGTTTGCATAGTATCCGCTCCCGTCGGTGGCGTAGGCACTTGCGGAATAGTTCATCGTATAGTTGTTGCCGTCAGTCCCGGTACAGGAAGTTACTCCTCCTCCGCCAACTATCGTGGTCGCGATAAAGGAATGCATTGTGCCGTGTTGATCGATCCAACTTACGCCAGTGAAGACATTTCCCGACTCGCCGTTGTTGGCACAATAAAACGATACCTCTTGCAATTGCGTAATGGACTGGTTGGTCGGAGCATAGGAAACAAACCATCCCCCATAAGTACTGCCTCCTGCCGGGCTGACGGCATTCGCTTCCCAGAGGCTATAGTCAGTCGCCTCGTCAAAATTCGCTTTCCAGATGTTACTGTCGTAGACAAGCGTAGCAGCGAGCTGAACATTACCTCTTTGCGCGTAATTGACGATCGGAATTTCAAGATGAAGGGCGCCGTTAGCGAGGTTGACAACGCCGTGTTCGACCGGAAAGGTCGAGGCTGCTGCCGGAATGCCGCCCGAGTCCATTGCAGTTTGGGCCTTCGCCGATTCAGACACTCCAATGCATACCAATACAGCCAATGCGGATGCAACAACAGACTTGGAAATTGCAGAAACACTTCTCATGCCGTCAAGCCCCTATCAAAACTTGAAGTAGGTGTCATCGTGACGCGATGTTACATTTGCGCTCGTTATTTTCAGCGTCATAATGAGCTGGCCGTTAACCGTTTCCGAGTACTCGTGCGGAAGCGTTACGCCCTGTTCCGCGCGGTAGCTTCCATAAGTAATTACCTTCAAATATTCCAGAGATCTGTTCGTTCCGCTATGGCTGACGAGGACACTCTTCTCTAGCAGGTGGCTTAACGGATCGAAATAGAAGGCAGCGGCTGCCGGATCGCCCATCTGAGAGTGGAAGAGTGTGATGGTGACTCTGCGCATCCGATAATCGCCAATTACGACATCGCCGTCGTCGACAACGGCGGCATCTTCTCGGTCGGCTACTTCGAGTAATTGCGAGGGCATCGCAATTGGTTCTCCGAAATCAATGTCATGTACCGTGTAGGTCAATCCTGATTCCCGCATGGCCTGCCCGCTTCGAAGGGCAAGTCTTATGCTGAAAATGCCGTTACGCTTTTGAACGTCCAGCCGAAAGCGGCCATCTTTTTCTATTGCGACAGAGGCTGGGAATTGTTGCTCGGTCTTCGCCGATCCATTTGTGTAAAGCCCTTGAGCTTCAATTCCTGCCCTTTCCGGAAAGCCTGTGGCTCCCACAGATTGTTTTATTTCCGCGAGCGCGGCGGCGTCCTTTTCTCCGATTCTCCCTTCCGCCACTGGATACGGGAATTCGGAGTCATATGGGCCAATGAAAGTCTTTCTTTGCGGATTTGGTTGCTGCGCCAGGGCTATATCCGAAAGTTCGGGGAGGAGGAGTATCAGCCCAAGCAACAAAGCGCAAGGACTGGCCAATCGCAAAACGTTCGAGAAATTCATTCGGTTCTACCTCCATACCTTAAGCACGACATATAAAACCCTTTTCTTGTGTCCGGAGTTAACTAAGGTACGCAGGAAACTGGCACCATGAAGAGGAAACTGTTGCTGGCAACGCCGCCAACGGTGACAATGACGTCTCCCGTTGTGGCCCCGGGCGGAACAGTTGCCTTAAATGAACTGTCGGTCCAGGAACTGAGAGTCGTCGCCGCAACACCGTTAAAGGTCACGGTGCTTGAGCCTTGCGAAGGGCCAAAATTCTGCCCCACGATCGTCACGGTTGTCCCGACTGCTGCCGGATTTGCCAAAATGCTTGTGATGACGGGTGTATCCGGACCGACCGTGATCTGCGCGGTCTCCGAAACCGTTGCATAATTCGAATTAGCGGGTGTGAACGTTAGAGTAATTGTCTGCGATCCAATTGAAAGCACTGTCCCCGCTGGAGGTTTATAAACAAACGTACCGGAGACGTTGGCTGTCGCGTTGAGTTGAGTCGTCGATAAGGGCGCACCATATTGGATTGGCGCCGGGCTCGGCCAATTAACTTCTGGGGTTACTAGGAGTTGCACCGAAGCGATGACGCGGGCGTAGTTTGTAGTATCGTTCGGCGCGAAAATTACGGTTAAAGTTTGCAAACCCATTCCCAGTGTGGTCCCTAGAGCCGGGTGGTAGGCAAAAGTGCCAGGGACGATTGTTCCGTAGCCATTACTAGCGGTCGCATTCAATTGGATCGTACTTAGCGCCGTTCCATAGGAAATTGGAGTCGGAGCAGTCCAGGTGATTGTAGGCTTGGCTTGAGACGGAACTACTTCCCGGATACGATGGTTGCCCGAGTCCGCTATGTAGAAGTTGAATGCAGGGTCAACTGCCAAACCTGTGGGGCCAGACAATTCGGAGCCGGTAGCTGGACAACCGTCTCCCAAGCTATCGGTTTGCTGGGAACAACCTGAACCGGCCCCAGCTACAGTTGTGATGATTCCCGTGGTGGCTGTAACCATGCGGACGACGTTACCATCAGCAATGTAAATGTCGCCTGACAGGTCCACCACCGCGGCTACGGGATCGCTTAGCTCTGATTGGGTAGCGAGGCAGCCGTCGCCTATGCTATCGATTTGTTGAGCACACCCTGAGCCAGAGCCTGCAACGGTCGTAATAATTCCCGTAGCCGCCGAAACCAAGCGAATGCGGTGGCCTGCAGAGTCTGCGATGTAAAGGTTACCTTGAGAGTCAACAGCCACGCCCCACGGGTCGCATACCGTCGCACTCGTCGCTGGTCCACCGTCTCCGCTGTCATTACACACCCATTGACCATAACCGTTCGGAAACTCTCCAGATCCGACTAACGTGGAGATGATTCCGGTGGAGGCCGTGATCTTACGAATTACACTGTTTCCTTCATCTGCAATGTAGATATTGCCGACTGCATCCACCGCTACACTAGTCGGATAAAACAACTGAGAGTTTGCGGCCGATCCACCGTCGCCGGTGTAGCCATAACTGCCATTGCCCGCGAGCGTCGAGATAATCCCCGTGGAGGCCGTGACCTTACGAATTCGACTGTAGAAGTAATCCGCAATATAGATATTTCCTACGCTATCCAATGCCACACCGGCTGGTATAACTTCAGCACTGGTCGCAGGACCGCCATCACCAGCTTGACCCCGATTCCCGTTTCCTGCCACAGTGGAAATATCCCCCGTTGACGCATTGACCTCACGAATACGATTATTCCCATAATCTGCGATGTAGAGGTTGTTTGAGAGGTCTAGTGCAACCCCCATACCCAAGTAAAGTCCGCTTATCTCCGCATTGATTGCCGGTCCGCCGTCGCCATTGTATCCAGCGGTTCCTGTACCAGCCATGGTATTGATGGTACCTGCGCTTTGCTGCAAGGTTACGATCTGCGCAATTGCGCTCGACGTAGTTTCGTTGTAATTCGTGTTGCCAGACCAACCAGCCGTGATACTGTGGGAGCCCGCTGCCAACGAACTGGTGGTGAGCGTAGCGGTAGTACCGCTGATCGCGCCGCTCCCGATCTGCATACCACTATCGTAAAATGTCACCGTCCCGGTAAGTCCGCTGGAAATGTTCGCTGTAAATGTTACCGGATTCCCGTAGGTGGAGGGCGTTCCTGAGCTTACGACGGTAAGCGTCGCAGAAGCTTTATTAACAACGACCGAGACGAAGCTATTTGCGGTGCTGTAGTCCGTGGTATCAGTCGGAGTGAAGGTCGCTGAAAGCGTCTGCAACCCGGCTGTCGGCACGGTTCCAGATGCCGGGCTATAGGCGAACGTGCCGGGTAAGACTGTGAGAGCGCCCGAGGGAGTTGGTGTCCAACCCGTTGCGTTCAACTGTGCCGCGCTCAGAGCAGTTCCATATGTGATGGCTGCCGGTGTTGCCCACGAGATTACTGGTACGGCCTGCCAAGCGGTAGTCGAAAATGAAAAAGAGACCGAAGGGTTCGTAATGGCGGGAAATCCGAAGCTCGCCCCGTTGTTCAACTGAAAGGTGATCACCGAACCGTTGGCGTGTGCTCCCAGGCCGCCGGTGCAGTTGCCAACGCTCGGGCACACATAACTCCTAGTGAACGCCGCTCCGAACCATGCCGCCAAAGATGCTGGAGTTGAATAAAGTCCATAGGGGGCGGTTTCGGAATATGCGTGGCCTGCACTATCGCCGAACGCGACAGTGATGGTGCCGGGGCTCGATATGGGCGTGCCCGTATTTGATATTGTCAACGTCGCGTTCGAAGCGGCGCTGGCTTGACTGCACAAAGCAATCACTATCATCGGCAGCACGAGCATCGAATCGCGCCAAAACCGCTTCTTCATACGATCCTCTTGAAAAACCGAGTGCCCACGCGAGCTTTGGCACAGTTGTGGCAATGCTTCCCGCGGTTTGTTTGACATCCCCCGACAGTTTCAATACATGCCTGACGCCATTCCTCACCCTCTATTGAAGCGTAACCAAGACCTCAATCACGCCTGTTCCTGAGTCGAGCGATCCCATTGCCTTGCCGAGGACCGCGCCCAGCATACGGCCGCGGTCCGTGCCCTTCATGGCGTATCCCGGCAAGGACGCGCTCACCAGCAGATCACCTTTGCGAATGGGGCCATTTTCCGCGCTGACCTTTGTCGGAACTACGCCGACCATCGCCATAGGGACGTTATCGGCTGACTTTGCCACTGCTTCCCTGCGGCCTACTACACCGGGCTTGGTCGCATAGATTCCCGCGACCATCGCGGAGTAAGGTTCAGCAGATTTTTGAACGTCCGCGTTGTCGCCTTCGGCGAGCACTAAAACATCGCCCGGTTCATACTTCACTTTGTTGCCCGTGGCGCGCATATCTTCTGCGTAATCGCCGCCATTCAAGACACCATTCCACGCGTAACTCTGTACCGAGCCATCTTGAAAGATAATGGATCCGCCTTTGGTTTGTGCCAACTCAATGTCCCCTTGAACGTCTAAAACAGACGTCCCAGAGGGAGGGATCAGCGCACCGGTCAAGTCCCCTCCTGGATTCGTCGTGCCGATTCCAACGTTTCCCCCTGTGAATGCTGCGGCATAATTTGAGGTCGCCCCAGTCGGCGCGGCAACCTGCAAACCGTAACCGGTCGTGGTGTTGCTTAATGCCGCAGACGCGACGTTAAGCGCTGT
>JBEKUP010000118.1:0-8522 GCA_049514915.1 Occallatibacter sp.
TCCTGCAATTGACGCAATACGGCCGATCGCAGTGCGGACAAGGTTCCAGACATTCCTGGCAGCACTCAGTCGCGCACCTATGACAAGATCTCGTACTTTCGCACTCATGGCAAAGGAGATCCGAGCCGTCGCAGTAAGTACAAGCGGTTTCGTGGGAGCAGCCGTTGCACAGCGCGGCGCTGCATTCCTCGCACTGTGGTTGACCGTCAAAACAAGCGCCACAAAAAATGCGTTCGCCGCAGGCACAGGCCTCCTGGCAGTGAGGGCAAACCGGTTCAGCGCATTCCGAACATTGTTCCTGCTCCCGTGCACAGTCCTCGCAATATTGTTTTTCCTCGCAACTGCACCCGCTCAGATCGCCAGCGTGCTCATCGCAAACGTCCCCTTCGCACAGATCGCAAGAGGTGCCACACTTGTCACAGAGGAGGCCTTCGCAAACGAGACACTCGCGTTCGGGGTAATCCTCGAACTGGTTGGCACAGCTCGTGCATTCCCAGCTCATGACTGCTGCTCCCTATGAGACGCCGCGGTTCTTCGCATGCGAGCGCACGCTCGAACCATGCGGTTAACGCGCTCGGGGGTCAACCTGCGGAGGAATCGCCGAAATCTCAAGTCAGGAGGAAGACGCTCGTCCCGCATGCGGCTTTGGACAAAAGGCAGGCGATAGAAATCCGGAGAAACGCGGTAGCAGAGAAAAACAAAATGCCCGACAGACGAACGCCACGTGAGGCCGTGGTTGCGAGCAACGGCCACCCGCTCTGTGATTTCAGCGGAAGCGGCTGCGCTATCGAGCGACTGAAAGTGGGAAGGAAATCCGAGCCGCAGTTCCGCAAGGAGGTCGGCGATTTCCCGCTCCTCCAGAGATGCCCGCAAGACTTGCATTTGCGAATCGCGTATGACAAGCATGTTGGAGACGGTCCTCTCGCTTGGGCTTGGCCTGCGCAGCTTCGATTTTCTTGAGGTTGGGAGACAGTGGGGCAGCCGTAACCGCAGGCATCATTCTCCCGAAGCAAGGCTACAACCTGTCGTTCATGCTGAAGCGCGCAATCTGATCGGGGGCAGGTTACGAAAGTCTGTAGCCCTTTCGTTAGCGGTCGGAAAACTGTCCCTCGCCAAAACTACATCCAAGCGCAAAACGAGCCTCGGTCTCGATGTTGGCGGTTGTCTTGAAGACGGTTTCCGGCTGATAAGGAACTGTTCGATGACCGAAGAGCGCAATGAAAACGCTGAGAAGCGCAGTGTGCGATATCGGCAGGCATACCTCGCCCCTAGACTTTTCTAGCTTTCATTGAGAATTGATCGAACAGCAGACTCAGACGGCCAAATCGTAGCGATGATGCAGACCCCCGGATGGGGAAGTCAACGAAATTCGGCGCTGAAGGCTGCGCGGTCTTTCCCTTGGGAGCACAGACGCCAATCATCGTTCTTCTCAGCTCGTTTTCCGCATGGAACAATTCCCAGAGGTCGGGAGACGGAACCGGCATCAATGCTCTAGACGCAGTTGTTTCGGTAGGTTGCCCCTCGCCAGAATTTCATCCGGATCCCAAACGAGTATTGTTACTGGCCTCAGCATCAGATGGCTTATCGCTGACGCCAACGCACCGAGAGATCAATTCGGATGTTTGCTTCAGCTTCGCCAGACAAAAAACCTGGGCAAGATACTTCGCTGTAGTCGAATTTGTAGCTGTCAAAGCACCCAAGAGCCACAAGGTTCAACAGGAATGGGCGTGCGCTCGGTAAGCATATCAATCAAAAGCACTTATTTCCTCTCAATTTCAACAGGTTTCCATAAGCGATCCAATCTGCTTTGGGAGCAGATGGAGCCCACTTATTAACTAATTTAAGATGAGCCATTTAGACAAAGTATCTACATAGGTCATTCGGAGATCAAACTGCGTGTTTTACTCTTCTCAACGCAGGATTTTGGAAACTGTTCATGGAGATTTTGGATGATCTCGTCATCCAGCGACGTCTGCGTTTTCCCAAAAGTTATCTATCCACTCTCTCCCATATCTCATCTCCGCTGGCAAAGCTCTGTGTCTTGCGGTAATGCAGGTACAGATCATCTCGAAATGGCCCCAGATGATCCGGCAAATGACCCTGCCAGTCAGGAGAGTACATGGTCGGCCTCAAAACGATGACCGGAACCTTTGTCTTTTCTATCCCCTGTACGATGGCGGCAACCTGTTCCGGCCGGGTATATTCTCCCGGACTTATTTCGGCCATCGGAGTAGGGTTTCGCAGTTCGAGAGCAAGCGTCAGCGGGGGTAGCCCGAAATACCACTGTCCAGGCTTCGTATTCTCCTCCATCCAACGGTAGACGTCGTAGTAGTCCACTCCGGGCGGGATCGCTACGCGGCCTACTGGGAGATCGAGAATCCGCTCCGGCCTGAGCTGGATTCCAGCGACCGACACCAGTGCGAGCACTGTGGAACCCACACCGAGCGCGACTGCTAGCCGCACCTTTCCGTTCCTGCTCAACAACCATGTCAGAAGCAACATGGCCGGGGGACTGACCGTCGAGATTCTGCGAATCGACAGGGCCGGCACAACCGCTGCCAGCATCGCAATCCCCACCACTGCCACTAGCATTAATTGATTCCAGGGTTCTTCCGGCTCAGCCTTGGCTCGCCGCAACCGCACGAAAAACCACACATAGCTCAGCGGCACCACGAGGTACTGGAATGAGAAAACTATCCATCTCAGCCGTCCCGCAGACTGCACAAACTGCGCTGGCGCTCCAGTCCAGTTGTTGGCCGAAACAGAGCCGAAGTAGCGTACTGGAAATACCATCACATCCCAGGCCCAGCGCCCCACCCCGCAGGCAAGGATGAACGGTCCATTGATCACCGCAAAGACAGCCAGCGCCGAGCAGCACAAGACAAGGGCTCTCCGCCACCACTGTCCGGTCCGGTCCTCTTCCCGCATTGCTATCCAAATAAAATACGCGACCAGCGCAATGACGGCTGCGGCTCCCTTGGTCTGCGTAAAACTCGCCGCAAGCCCGCAGAACGCCCCGGCCCCAGCCACTCGCGCCAGTGAGCGCCCGTTGAACAGTATCCACACCGCGCCCATCAACGCGACGGTGCTGAACCAATGATGCGTGGGGTCGAGCGAATAGCCCAGCACGAATCCAATCAGAAGCGCCGTCGGCAGCAACACATACCAGCCGCGCACCAGGCGGGCTGCGCACGATGTCATCCACAGCGCCGCCAAAGCCGCCAGCGTGGCCATGACCAGATGCATCGCCGAGAGCGACACCCCAAACCAGTGAAACAGCAGCGCGTAGACCAAATCCGTACCGGGTGTCAAAAACTCGAAGAAATCCCGATACGGCAGTTCGCCTCCGAGTATCCTCACTCCCTTTGTTGCGTATCCCGGCGCATCCCCCCAGAGCAGCAACGGCGTATGAGGAAGCACAAACAACCGCAGGCAGCAGACCGCAAACGTTACCACTGTGATCAATGCCGTTTTCCCACCGAGGCGGATCGGTGTCGTATCCGTCGCCGGTTGCGGCCTGACCTCTCCAATCCACTCTCTTTTGTCAGTCATAGATTCCAGAGCTGATTCTAACAAGCGTGCACGCTGGGCTATTTTGCCTTTTACTCTAACGAAAATCACACGGTTTCTTGAATTCGCCAACAGTATCCGTTCTTTGCGAAGGACGCCAAAGTTGCCTACTCGACGATCAACGCCCGCGCCGAGACTGTCGCCACCAGCCCGGTCTTCCGGGAGCCGATGAAGCGTCGGCGGTGCCTCGTTCCAACGACAGGATTCCACGAAGGGCAGGCGCTCGACAAGAAGTCCAAGCAGCCCTGGGCAATCGAACTTGCAGTCGGGAATCTTTTTGCCTTCGCAGGCCTCTGGGACCGATGGAAGGACAAGGCGACCGAGCAGACGCTTGAATCCTACACGATTATCACCACTGATCGGAACGAGCTAATGGAACAGATCCATAATCGTATGCCGGTGATTCTCTCGCCGCAGGACTACTCCCGCTGGCTCCACCCAGGAGATCTGGCGCAACTGCCGGTTGATCTCCTCCGTCCCTATCCGGCCGAGGAAATGAGCGCCTGGATGGTGAGCGCGGCTGTCGGCAATGTGAGAATCAACACCCCAGAATTGCGTGTGCGAATAGACTGAGCAAAGCAGGCATCCGTTCTGTCCACGACCAGGTTTCCAGAGGCGGTTGGGCCAGCAGTTACCGGCCGTTGGCTGAATTGTTTCTCACCCCGACTTCGCCGAATTTTTCGCCGAATTGTGCGCCACAGAGGCTCCAATCATTCCTCTTGGCTCCTCTGTACTCCGTTGAAAGCGTGTGTACTCCACGCCTAAGCATTCGGCTTCTTCTAAGGAACTTACCGCATTGCCCCGGCACGAGCCGGGCTGGTTGCTTCTAAGGAACTGATCAAGTTGCTTGCGCCAAAGGGATGAGTTGATAGCCGAGGGTACGGGGCCGAGCGTGGAGACTGAAGAGGGTTCTTTGTTGATGCTGGGTTTCCCGCTCCTCGAAGATGCTCTCCTGATAGGGCTGGCCAGTGGTGAGCAGATGGTAGAGGATGCGTGCCAGCTTATGGGCAGTTGCAGTAATAGCTTTTGGAGCCCCGAGTTTGGCACGCATGCGCCGGTAGTAATGGCCAAGAACAGACTGGTTGTGATGCAGCGTGTGAGCGGCGATGCGGAGCGCAAGCGCGGCACGGTTCTGCACGTGGCGGGTGCGCACGGAAAGTATCTTGCCGCCGCTGATGCGGTTATCGGGGCACAGGCCCAGCCATGAAGCAAACGCTGCGGCGCTGCGAAACTTGGATAAATCGGGACCGACTTCGGCCAGCAGGGTATGAACGAGCAGAGTGTTGATGCCGGGAACCTCGGTGAGGTCCACACCGAGTATGCGATAGTGCTCGGTGCGAAGGTCATAGCCGAGGGCGCTGGAATATACCTTCGAGGATGAGACTTTTCTGGGTCGCGGCAAAGGGTTTTGTTTCGGGTCGGCTTTGGAAGCAAATTGGACAAGGTGCCGCTGTATTTCATCGTCGCACTCTGCGATGAGCTTGCGGTGGTATCGCCATGCGTCAAGGCTTTGACGCAGAGTGAAGAGATGCTCGGGACGGTAATCTCCTACCAGCGACTTTGCGACTGTTTCCGTGGTGGCCTTGATGCGATAATCGCGAAGGCTGGCGAGCTTGAGCGGGTCTCGCTCTCCGTCGACAATAGCATCGAGGATGGTGACGCCGCTTACTCCCGTGATATCGCTGATGACATGGTGCAGTTGCAGGTTCATCTGATCCAGGGCCTTCTGAATGCGTTGCGCATACGTGCTTGCTGTCTGCACCAGGCTGTCACGATGCCGCAGCAGGGAACGAAGAGCACAGACTTGCTGCGCTGGTCGAAATGAGGCTTGCAACAAGCCCACCGAATGCAGGTATTGCAGCCACTGGCAGTCGGCTACGTCGGTCTTTCGACCAGGCACGTTCTTTACATGATGTGCGTTGACCAGACACACCTCGAAGCCGCGCTGTTCCAGGATTTGGAAAAGCGGTACCCAAAACACTCCCGTAGACTCCATCGCCACGGTTTTGATCCGGCAGCGTTGTAGCCAGTCAGCAAGCCGATGCAGGTCCTCGGTGAAAGTCTGGAAGGAGCGCACAGGTTGTGGGTCGCGATCAACTGGAACCGCGACATAAATGCTGGTTGCACCGATGTCGATTCCAGCGGCGTGCTTGCGCTGGGTAGGCTTGGCATGAACAGATGGCATCGTTGACTTGCGTTGTTTGGACATAAGCGCGACTCCGAAGAGGGAATCGACCGGCAGGAGCGGCCCGGTTGTGCGACGAGAGGCACTCTTCTAAACGGGATCGCTGGAACAGCGTCACCAGTGGCTTGCGCACGGAACCTGGAGCCATGCTGTTAAACGGGTTCAACCGAACACCATTCATAGGACGGCTTATAGCTTGCCGCCCTGACGATCTTCTTTATCTTATAAAGCATGTCGCCGAACACGCCGCTCGAGCCAAGTTCCTTACGGCATTGCCCCGGCACGAGCCGGGCTGGTTGCTTCTAAGGAACTGCTCGTTGTCGCGCAGTTTCTTATCGCATTGCCCCGGCACGAGCCGGGCTGGTTGCTGTTAACCGAAGAGTTGTAGGTTCGGTGTTGACGCCATCGCCGGTGACGTTCGAGTTGGCCAGCGGGAAGGCGGCGTTGAAGTAGGCAACGGCCGCCGCATTGGTGCTGGGTGGGGTGCATGCGGAGATCGGGACGCAGTTGGGGTCGCTGGCGCGGCTGTCCATCGAGGCAATATCGGCCTGGGTGAGGGTCTTGTAGGTCGCGCCGACTTGACAGGGGGTCGAGGTGGGGCACGCCTGGTAGACCACGTTGCCGGTTATCAAACCGGACGCGGGAAAACCGGCGCCGTTGAAGACCGAGGGCACCGTCTCGCTGACCAGAATATCGCTTGCCTGTTTGAAGCCTTCGTAGGCGCCGAAGAAGAAGAGCTTGTCTTTGATGAGAGGAAGTCCAAGCGAGGTGCCGTAGGTGTGCTCCAGCACCTTTGCGGCGATGTTGGGCAAGCCGGAGTTCAACTCCGCTTGCTTGTTGAACCAGTTGTTCGAGGTAGTGCCGGGATCGCGATAGTACTCATAGGCGGTGCCGTGGAGGGTGTTGCTGCCACTCTTGGTGACGAGGGAGACCTGCGCGCCGGAAGACCTGCCAGCGTCGGCATTGGCGTTGGTCGTCGTGACCCGGAACTCCTCGACGGAGTCGCGCGTCGAACGGAGGGCGCCATTGAAGGCATAACCGTAGATCTGATCGTTATTGTCGACGCCGTCGAGCGTGATGTTGGTCTGGTCTTGGCGCGCCCCGTTGACGATGCCGGTCCGGGTATCCTGATTCAAGCCACCTGTCTGTGCGCCGCTGTCCAACGCAAGTACGCCCGGCTGCAACGAGAGTAGGTAGGTAACGTTGTTCGCGAGGTAGGGCAGACTCCCAACCTGCGCGCTGTTAAAGGCATTTCCGAGCGTGGCGTCGGTGGTATTCAAGTCGGCGAGGTTGGTTTGTACGTCGACCATCTGTTTGACGCCCGGTATCAGTTTGAAGGTCAGCCTCCGCGGGGTGGAGACCAGCAACTCTACCTTCTCGCCCTCCTCGGCGAAGCCTGCCGCGACGACCTTCACCTGATAGGTGCCGGGGGGAATCTGCGCAAACGAAAACTCGCCCTTGGAGTTGGCCGGTGTGCTCTGAGTATTGCCCGAAGCTGCGTTTGTGACCGTTACGGTTGCCCACGGGACCAGCGCACCGGTTGCATCGGTGACCGTTCCGGAAAATGCGGACATATTCGTTTGGGCGAAGAGCGAGGAAGAGTTGACGAGAACAAAAAGACAGGCAAGAAGAATTGCGCTGTAGCTGTATCTGACGAGACAGCCCTGCATAGAAAGCCTCCAAATGGTAAGAGGTTTGTCCAGAGATCTGAAGTTGCTGTACCTTAAATTGTTCCAGCTCAATTCCGGACCAATTCCGTCGAGTGGTTTTCTCAAGAAAAGCCATCCTGAACCATTCCATGGGTCGCGCGGTATTCGGGCGCGGCGTTTCTGCGGTAAGGCAAGGGAAATCGCGGCCGGTGCCGGCGGTAGTTCTCAGTGTTGTGCCAGCGGTTCCTCGCTCGGCGGATTCCGTTGGCGATGATGTCACTTTCGGTCGAGGATGAGGAGCAGGAGCAGGTGCTCACGGTTACGATGTCAGCCCAAAATTGGCACGAAGCGAAAGAACCGCGACGGGTGTACCTACTCAGACAACGACGCGAATGCGCACGCGCCGCTTGCGCGCGTGCACCTTTGAAAGCTTATAGATCTGTGGCTAGAGGTCTAAGCGGCTACTTCGTGCGGTCGTATACCAACGTCTGGTGGAACGTATGCTCGGCCTTGTCCGTCACCGTTGCCGTGAAAACGATCTTCTTGGGATCGGGCATGGTCATGGTCTGGTCGTAAACAGTGCCGTCCGGCATGACCGCATGGTCCGTATCGGTGGCAGAATTCCATCCAGCGGTCGCACCCGGTATGCCTTTCACGGGATGCATGGAGCCATCGGCCGGACCGCTCCAACTGCTCTTGATCATCTGGCCTTTGTCGTCTACGGTAACGTCGCTCCAGGTGAGCCATTTATCCGTATCGACCGAGTATGTCTCTACTTCCGACTTCAAGACAGGGCCGCCCCCGAAGTCGCTTTCCTTCAGATTTAGCTTCCATGAACTGTGGGCGGGTGTGTGAAGGTTCGCGGCGAGTGCGGGTAAGACCGCAACGCAAGGCACAAGAACAGCAAAGATAATCTTGGCAATAGACTTCATGTCGTCCTCCCTTTCAGGAAAACAGTATGCACGGTTTCTTGTGGAATGCCACAGAATTTAAGAAAAATATTTCGTCAAAAGAAACATCTGTCGTCACACGCCCGCGGTGCCCCGCAATCGCGGATTTCTTAGCAGGGTGGCGCGGTCCATCTCGCATGAAGCTTCCCTCCGCTGCGTTACAGCGAG
>JBEKUP010000119.1:0-8469 GCA_049514915.1 Occallatibacter sp.
CAACCACCAATATCTACTCAGCAACAACTACATATTGGCCCGCAGCGATCAGGCGACCGTGGGCGATGCCATCATCCAGCCCGGCCTCATCGATAACAATTGCACGCCCAACGGCGAAGGCGCAGGCACCTCGCTGGTGGGCTCGCTCGCCGGCTGGCTTCCACTCAGCGCAAGCACAACTAATGCGGATGCGGCCATCGCCCAGGTGAACTCCGGCGCGGTCAGCCTCACGGGAAACATTCTCGAACTGGGTACGCGCCAGGCGGACGGCACTCTGTCCGCAGCGCCTCCCGGGGTCTCCTCGACCGGTGGCAAGGGTGAGGCAGCCACGCTGAACCTTACCGTCGCCAAGAGCGGACGGACAACCGGCCTGACCTGCGCCAGCATTTCCGCGCTCGCTCTTGACCTCAGTGTGGACTACTACACGGACTGCGCTGAAACCAAGCCTTACCTGACCAAAAGCTACACCAACCAGGTCGCCATCAGCGGCAACCAGTTCAGCGATGCGGGCGACTCTGGTTCGCTGGTTGTGGATGCTAGTGATGCCGAGCCCGTGGGCCTCTTCTTTGCCGGCGGATTGGATGCATCCGGTGTAAGCCAGGCCGTAGCCAGCCCCGCTCCAGACGTCTTGAACGAACTGAGCGCGCAGTTGGGCGCTGGCGCAACGTATTCCTTTGTCGGCGGTCCTGACCACGCTGTCAGCTGCCTTAACTACGGCGACAGCACCGTCAGCGTGGCTCAAAACTTCACCCTCACTGGAGCGGAAAACACGCGAGCCCAGCAGGCCATGGCGCAGGCCCGCACGCTCATCAACTCCTCCACCGGAATTCTCGGCGTGGCCACGGGCAAAAGCAGTGACCATGCCGGCGAAGCCGCCGTGATTCTTTACGTGGACGAAAACATGCCTGTGGCTGCACCCCAGACCGTCAACGGCGTCCGCACCCTGGTCATTCCCACCAACGCCCATGCGGTTGCCGCCGGCTCGGCGCCGCTCACTCCGCTCGATGCCACTGTCCTTCCACTGTCCAACGCGGCGCTCAACCTGGCCATGATCCTCAAGCAGCAGCTATCGCAGCGGCTGATGAAACAGAACCCGGCCTTCTTCGGCGTCGGCGTCGGGCAAAGCCTCGACAACCCGAGAGAAGCTGCTCTCGTCATCTATGTTGACCGCAAAAACGTGCCTGCCAACCTGCCGCAGACGATCGATGGCCTGCGTACACACTACGTCGTGATGGACAGGATGCATGTCACACGTTCCTACGCAGCCGGGCTGCAGTCGCGCAGCCGTTGCATGCCGCATCCTCGGAAGAATCCTCCGGCGGGGTTAAAAAGTGATGGGTTCGATCCGGCCAATCTCCTCAAGCCGCTCGATTTGAATTCCAACTGATCCTCACCATCAAACTAATCTCCACGATCTTTAATTCCTTACCAGCTTTGCCAACCCACAAGGAATGAAACTGTGCCAATCACGTAATGAAACTGCGCCAATCTTGACAGACGTAGACGTTCGAAGGAGCACCACTTTAGTCTCGTCACAAATGCTTCCGAAAATCTGGGATCGACGTAGATGTGTGCAGGGGCACGGCCTTACAAGCTGCAAAAACTCATTTCAGACACGCTTTGTAACAAGGGCACGGCTTCAGCCGGGCCGAAAAAGTCCATAAGAAAAAGTCCATAAAATGAGTCGGGCTTTAGCCCCTGCCAGTTGCTCGCCAATCGATTCTGATTCAGCGCCAGGAGTTTTTCCGCAAGCTGTTTAGTCGTGCCATAGACACCCTCTATTAAAGGAGTGGGATGGCGCTTTAGCCCATCCCACTCACCCGGCATTTCGCTTAATTCGAGCCTACTCGACCGGCCGCGCCTTCCCATCCCGCAGGCTTTCGCGAATGATCTCTCTCACCTTGCGCTCCGCCTCCGCAGCCAGCCTGCCCTGTTTCTCTCCCAGTCGCCCCTGCTCCTCGCCAAGTTTGCCTTGCTGTTCACCCAGCTTGCCCTGCAATTCACCGAGCTTCCCTTCACGCGCACCCAGCTCACCCTGCAATGCGCCTAACTTGGCCTGCATTTCGGCCGCTTTGGCCTCAACACCAGCCAACTCCTCCTGGTCCACCGTGCTTCCCACCTTTGCCTGCAGTCTGGCAGCGGCGGCATTCAGCGCGGCAATCTCTTTGGATAGGTCTGGAACCGTTACGGTCATTTGTTCGTGCTTGCGGCCCAGTTCCTCCTGCTGCTTGCCCAGTGCTTCCTGCTGCAACCCGAGCGCTTCCTGCAGGGCCCCAAGCGTCTTCATCGGAATGTACATTGTCTCGATCCCGGCAACCACATTCGGATCGTCAATGAAGTACGACTTGCCATCGTGCGCAAAGTAGAGAAACTTTCCTTTGGCCAGTTTCCTTATCTTGTTGATTTCCTCCCGCGTGCTGTCGTGCCACTCTCCGGAAAAGGTGACATGATCGCTCGGATCGGTCACCAGCGCCCACGAATCGCCACCGGATGTGTAGGAATAGGCGTAGCCATGCCCAACCGAGGTGCCTTGGCCCGTGGAGACATTGTTCGTGTTGGTCACGGCGTTGTCACGAGTAATGGTCATAGTTTGACCATTGCCCACAATGACCGTATCGTCGCTATCTGGCGCAGCAGGCGGGGGAGGTGTGTCTGGCGCGCCCGCGGGAATCACTGTGGAGCCCGGTACGTTGGGCGCAGGGGGAGGCAGGGGAGTCTGCGTCGCATCAGGAGCAGATGCCGGCGCTTGAGGCGCGGCCGCATCGGGAGCCCGATCGGGATTCGATACGCCGGCTGAAGGAGCCTGAGATTGCGACCCTCCAATCGCCAGAGTCTGTTGCGCAGATTCCGCGGCTTCCACGCGTAGAATCGTCGTGGCCGCAAACAGGGCCACCGGAACCAGGAGCACGGCGAGAAGCAGGCGGCGCTTGCCTGCAAATGCCTGGCGGAAAACTGAGTCGTCCAGAAGACGATCGATACGAAGGGAGAGATTACTGGTACGGGCCATGGCTACTCCTATCAGGGTTGGGCGCGGCAAGGCCGCGAATTCAACAAGAAGTTGCGCATAGGAAATGCGGCTGGCAGCCTCTTCCAGTCCGGCAAGATCGCTGATCGCCTCGCCCAGTTCGGAGAGCTTGCGCTTCAACCACCACCCAAGTGGGCTAAACCAGAACAGCGCGCCATACACCCCCGCAACCACCTGCAGATAGAAATCCGCATGCCGGATATGCGATTCCTCATGCGCCAGAACAATGCGCAGTTTCTCTACGTCCCACTGCTCAAAGTCTGAAGGCAAAAGCACACCCGAGCCCACGGTGACTGGTGAAGAAACAGCGGTACTGGAACGCACCGCAAACCCAAAATCGAATCCCAGCCCTGAATCGAGCTCAACTTGCTTCGCGCCCAGCCAGATCCTGGTCACCAGAATCAGCCCCCAGCACAACCGCAGCAGCAGCGCCAGGGAGACCGCGCAATACAAGGCCCATGCAAACGCCAGCGGCCTCACTTGCCGCAACGCACCCCACAAACCGGCAAGCCGCAAAGCGTCAGGCGCAGCCTCAGCCGCCACGCGGGGCTCTGCAGCCTGCGCCCCCGGATTCAGCTCCGTGTCAGAGACAACCGGCGCAGGAAAGTGATTTCCCCCAGCGACCGCAGGTTCCACCTGGAACTGCTGAGCGGCCGCCCGTGATTGCAGGGTCGCCGTCTGCGAAGCCGCCGGAACCCCCTGCCGCCAAACCGCAGCCGGCAAATGCACCGTCATGGAAACTGGGCCACGCCAGCTCTTCGGCAAGGTCTGGGCAATCGGCATCACCAGCGCCGCAGCCAGAACCAGGCTCCACGCGGCTTTCTGCGCCAGCACATTGCGCACTCTGAAAACGCGCAATCCCATCCCCACGATGAACGCAACTCCGATCGACCGGATTGCAGCCTCTACCAGCAATGACATCATCGTTTCGTCTCCTTGCCGCGACCTGCATTGTTCCCTTGAGAATCGGCGCTCTTCTGCACTGCTGCGATCCGCTCCGCGAGGCGCTGCAATCCCGCCGCATCCAGAACCTTCGAGTCCACCATCCCCACCAGCAGCGCCTCCACTGACCCTTCGCAGAACCAGTCCACAATCCGCCGCACCGCGCGCCCCGCCACCCGCTGCCGCGTCTCCGCAGGCCGATACACAAACGTCCGGTTCTCCACCGAGTGCGCCAGGTAGCCCTTCTCTTCAAGCCGCCTCAAAACGGTCCGAATGGTTGAGTCCTTCAGCGGACGCCCCAACTGCTCACGCACCTGTTCCGCCGTAATCTGTCCCTGGCCCCACACAATAGACAGAATGCCTCGCTCCAGTTCACCCAACTCCGATGGATCATGCGCCAAATGAATGTTACGTTCCATAGTGTTACTGACTGTAGCACATAAATAACGTGAGCAGGCAAGCACTTTTTTCGGAAATTTTCTTTCTGTGTTGCCTCAGACCGCCAATGCGATCGGCTGGACCGGCTCAACCGTCAATTTGGGATCGTCCGGGAAGAAGAGCATGAATACCGTCCCAGACGGCCTTGCCAGCCCCTCCGGAAGGTTGGAGACCGTACGCGTGCGCACCCGCACCAGGCCCTTGTGTTTCATAATGATTTCGTGGCTGACCCACAAGCCCAGCCCGGTTCCCGTCACTTCCTTCGTGGTAAAAAAAGCTTCGAACACGCGCTCCACAACATCAGGCGTCATCCCTGAACCCGTGTCGGCCACCGCGAACCGAACCCCTTTCTGCTTGGGGTCCTTCCAATTGCTTGACCTGCGCACGCGAATCGCCAACCGGCCGCCGGCTGCCGTCGCGTCAATCGCATTGCCCACCAGGTTGGCAAACACCTGCCGAATCTCCCCGGCAAAACAGAATAGATCCATCGCCGGATCGTAATCCCGTTCCACCTTGATATTGAGTGTGTTCATCCGCCCCTGGTAGAGGCTGAGAACGGAATCCAGCAACTCACTCATATTGGCGCGCGCCGGCAACGTGGATTGCCGGTAGAAACGCAGCGTCTGTTGTGTAATCTCTGAAATGCGGCGCGCCTCGTGCTGCGCCATCACCACGTAGTTCAGCGCCGGATCCTTCAGCTCGCAAAAGTTGTGCAGCAGAAACAGAAGGTTGGTAATCGCTTCCAGCGGATTGTTGATCTCGTGAGCAATTGAAGCCGCCAGCCGCCCTGTCGCAGCCAGCTTCTCCGTCTTCCGCAACGCGTCTTCGCTGCGTTTGCGGTCGCTGGCATCCAACACAATCACGCCCACCCACCGTACCTGCGTCGGAGTGGTCCGCACCGGATACGCGCTGGCCAGCCATGTCCATGGCCGCCCCGGCTTACCCCCCTGACCGCTCAGTTCCAGATCGCGCACAGGCCCTTCCTGGCTGAAGACGCGCAACACCGTGTCCTCCAGTTCCCGAGCCACCCGTTGCGGCAGCAATTCCGGCAACGTCCGTCCCAGGTGCCGGCTCAACAGTACCCCGGTCATATCGGCAAAAACCTGGTTCACGCGCACGATTCTGCAGCGGCGATCAAAAAATGCCAGGCCAATCGGCGCGTTCGCCAGCATTGAATCCAGCAACGAAAGCGTGTCGTTCAGTCCCGCCCGCTGCTCCGCAATCGAAGCCACCATGCGATTGAAGGTCTCAATCAGGTCCCCTATCTCGTTATGAACCGCCACCGGCAAGGGGAAGTTTCCACCGTGCTCTGGAGAATCCATCAGCGCACGCGTCCCGCGATGCAGCGTGGCCAGCGGTCCGGAGATGGAACGGGCCATTAGCAGAACCAGCAGGGACGAAGCCACGATCCACACCGCCCCAAAAAGCACGGTGGATCTCAAAATTGAAGTGAGTTCTTCGTGGTCCCAGTTGCGATCGGTCTCCACCCAGGCAAATCCGCGCAAGTCGGAGCCGGTATAGATGGGCTTCACGCCCTCCCAGCGATCTGCGCCCAGGTTAAAGACTCTCGGCTCATCCCGGGTCATCAGGGGGATCTGCGCCCGTTCCAACGGCGCCAGCGTGTATTGCTCCGGCTCTCCCGCGCTCACATAAAGCACGTTTCCCGCCGGATCGGTCACCTTGGCAAAGGCCACACTGGGAGCCTCGCCCATCATCTTCACCGATAATCCCACCCACTGGGCGCGCTCCTGTAGCAGGGCTTCCTTTGCCTGCAGCGCCACTGAAGTAGCCTGGTGCGCCAGCCGGTGCTGAGCGCGCTCGAACACGTCATGCGTCTGCTGATGAATCAGCAACGCAGCAAACAGCGCAAGCGAGAGCGCCTCAAGCAGCAGCAACCCTGCCAGCATCTGCCAGCGAATCGATCGTGGCCACCAGCGTAGAGGCAAGCCTCGAACCTCCGATCAACACACACTCTAAGTCTAACGGATTCCCCGTTCAGCGGTCCGCACAACAGCCTTCGTTTTTAACTCTGGGCTTTCGGATTGGATGCCAGTGCCGCCGCAATTTGCCGCCCGTGAAAACGGCCGTTCTCAATGAAAATCTCATTGGTTCGCGAGCCCGCCACAATCACTCCCGCAAGGTAGATCCCGGCCACGTTGCTTTCTAGCGTCACTGGGTCGCACACCGGCAGCCGGTCTTCGCCTTCAAAGCGCACCCCTAGTTCTTCCAGAAAGCTGAAGTCAGGATGGTAGCCCGTCATCGCAAAGACAAAATCATTTTTCAGCGTAAGCGGCCCATCAGGCGTCTCCAGCAAAACTTCGTCCGGCTGAATCTCCACCACATTCGATTCGAAGTACGCCTTGATTTCCCCGTTCTTGATGCGGTTCTCAATGTCCGGTTTGATCCAGTACTTCACATGCGGCTGTACACCAGGCCCACGATAAACCAACGTCACCCGCGCCCCGCTCCGCCACAACTCCAAAGCCACAATCGCCGCTGAATTCTTGCCCCCGATCACCACCACGTCCATCCCGAAATACGGATGGGGATCGTTGTAGTAGTGATGCACCTTGCTCAAATTCTCGCCCGGAATGTTCATGTAATTCGGCAGGTCATAGTAGCCGGTGGAAACAGCCAGCCTGCGCGCCTGCAACAAACCAGGCCGGCCGAACCGATCCACAGTATGGACCTCAAACGCGCCTACCGAGCCAGTAACCCGCTCCACGCGATGATACTGGCGCACATCCAGCTTGTAGTGCGCCGCCACCAGCCGGTAATACTGCAGCGCCTCATTGCGGTTTGGCTTCGGGTTCGGACTGGGAAACGGAATGTCCCCAATCTCCAGCAGCTCCGGAGTAGTAAAGAACGTCATATGCGCCGGGTAATGGAACAGCGAGTTGCAGATGCATCCCTTGTCCACCAGAACGGTGCGAAACCCTGCTCTTTGCGCCTCTATGGCGCAAGCCAGCCCTGTAGGCCCTGCGCCAACTACCAGAAAATCGAAGATTTCGTCCTCAGCCCCGTGCAATGTCGGATCGTCCATGCTTCTAGATTAGGCCATGGCGTTGGAAGAAGATACGAAAGAGTGGCGCGATTTGTACCCGGCGCTGTAGCAGTACAATTCCAGCAACGGAACTCAATCCAATACCGGATTCTTCAAATGACCAGCAAGTCGTGTGTCCTTCGGAATTCGTCCTTCTTCTGCGTTCTTCTCGCCATCTGCCTGCTGCCCGCATGGCCAAAAGACAAGCAAGCCCCCGACTATCCCTTGAGCGGCAAAGTGCTCTCCACCTCTGCGAAGGGCGCCCATTCGTATCAGGTCGAGACCGACACCCGAATCTACCTGTTGCTGTGCGACAAGGTGAAAGGACTCCACTTCAGCATGCCTGAGTGCAAGGCCGGCGACAAACCAATCGAGACCGGCGATACCATCCACTTTCGCGTGGACGACGACTCCGCCTACCTTGCCGCGGCCAAAGGCGCTGAGGACGGACTGCGAATCCTCACCATGGAACTCAAGGTGATTCCCCCCATGCCGCCGGCCACCGGCAACAGCACCGGCACTGAGCGCGGAATGGTGATCGGCGCCGGCATGCACATCATGGGGCAGAAAAAGGTGCCGTGGTCCACTGACCCATCTTCCGTCAAGGCGAGGAACCTGGGCGGCGGCTTTGTCGGCGGTCCTGCAATGCCAACAGGTCCGGTAATGGCCATTCCCTCTACGGGAGGCGCACCGGTGTTGGTGATCCCCACCGCGCCCATGAATGGAGGCTTCGTAACCGGAGTGCCGGTGACGGGCGGCCCGCCGATTGTGGGAATGGCAACCGGCGGTGCAGCAGCCGGAGGCATGCATGGCGGAGGCGCTCCGCCTTGGGTGCATCTGCTGCGCGTCCGGGCGGGCGACACAATCTATCAACTGGAGTGCTCCGCCAAGCCCTGCGCAATCGACAAGACGCCGATCGGGCTTGGCGATACGCTCGTGGTGCGCGCGGAGAAGAAGTGGGCGTACGTGTCTTCCAACAATGGCGGCGGCAAAGAGCAGAAGCTCAGAATCCTCAGCGAGT
>JBEKUP010000120.1:0-7820 GCA_049514915.1 Occallatibacter sp.
AGTAGAAGCAACCGAACTGCGGATCGTGGGGAGTTTCTACGGCACCAGAGGCTACGCCCCGGCATCTATGATTCCTCTTGTAAGGCGGCATTTCGTATGGACAGGATTTACTCAGCAACGGCAGTCCCACTCTTACTCGCGATCGCAATTGCAGCCCATGCGCAGACCATGCCCGCAACGGCCGGCGAAACTCTCAGTGGTCACCACATCGTTCTTTCCCAGGCTGTCGGCGGCCATCAAGCACTCCTGGTAGCGTCTTTCAGCAAGGATGCGGGTTCATCCTGCGGCGAATGGGCAAAGCAAGCTCGAGCTGATGCCGCGCTGGCCGGCGTAGCGGTGTACGAACTAGCCATGCTGGGAAGGGCTCCCGGTTTCATTCGAGGAACTATTGAAAGCGGTATGCGCAAGGGGCTCTCCGCCCCGCAGCAAGACCAGTTTGTCGTCCTCACGCAGGACGAACCGCAATGGCGCAGCTACTTCGGCGTCACCACGGACAAGGACCCCTGGGTCGTCCTGATCGATTCCGCAGGTCGCGTGCTCTGGCACGGGCATGGCGCCCCAGCCAACCTTGAGCCGCTGCTGAAAGACGCTCTCAAGTAGTTGGCCAGCGGTAATGTCCGGCGGCTCGGTGAGCGGAGAATGCTTCGAGCGGGCTCTGCTCGGCACCTCGGCCAATGTTGTGCACCACCTGAGTTTGCCTTCCGTTACTGACAACGATTCCAACGTGAGGAAGGCGCGCATCCAGCAGCCACGTCACAATGTCGCCCACCTCAATTGGCTTCGGGAATCCGTCTCCCGGTGTTGGAGATTCCGCAGCCCACAGCCGCGCTCCAGCCCGCGTCCAAAAGGCTTCCAGGTTGAGCACGCGCCTGTGGTCAATGTTCGTGTCCGGCACCCTCGATCCCCAGGCCCTGCGTGCCGGGTAAGCGTCGAAATGCTGAACCATGTCCTCATGCACCAGCTTCTGCAGGTCCAGCCCCAGCGCGTCACGCGCCGCGCGAATCACAACATCCGCGCAAACACCCGTTGTCCGCGGAACGTCTCCGCCGGGATAACTAAGCTTCGTCCAGGTAGGGTCGTATCCCGTGGTTACGCCGAGTTGCGCACGGGCGGCATCGGCGAGCCGTTGGCCGCTGGTTCCAACCGCAAATGCAGCCCGATTGCAGGCCACATTGACCGAGATCAAGCCCACAAGAAAACCTCGCCGGTGCATTTGCTCTCCAATTGGGCTCACAGGGTGGAAAATAGAGTGACTCTATGCCCGAAAAACACGCCCTTACATGGTTACATTAATGCGCACCCGCGTCCGATAGAGGGCACAACCGTGCGCGGGAAGGTCCATCTCAAGTGTGTTTGATTGTTTCAATTTCGTTCTCTCCCAAACATTCCATGCCGTCTGCTTGTCTGGGGTCCCAAGCAGCTGACTCCAAGCGACGTTGAGCGTTGCAGGCTTATCATCGAGGTTAAAGAACGCATAATACACGTCTTCATCGGGACTTGATCTGAGAATGGTCGCCTGCCAAATGCGAATATGTTCAAACCCTGGCATGTCCTTGATCAGAAGTTTGGTCGCCGATTTATTGTTCAGCTCGAAAAGATTCTCGATTGGAACGCTAGAGGCCTTCTGATCGATCTCCATAACGTCCCTATTCGTCATCAACGCCCGCGTAAAATCATCCAGCTTTGTCAGGTTTCCACCATAAATCAGCGGCGAACGCGAAATCGCCCACAGTGTGAACTCCGTTCTCTGCTCATCCTGCGTATACCGCGACTGCCTTGGATCGCCCCATCCCGGATGCGGTGTCAATGATCCTTCCGGAAGCATGTCCGCATCCGGCCAACCGCCTGGCTTCGCGTAAGGAGCCCATGCCGCCAACCGGTCAAACTCGTCCTTCACGCCGAACGGAAACTCACTTTCACCCGCCTTGTGGTTACCTGCCCACAGATCCCAGTGATCGTCCGCAATCCGCCACATCTGCGCATACTTTGCCACTTCAGCCGCGTGTTGCAAATTCGTCGGACCCGGCGACAAACTCAACACAATCGGCCGTCCGGTCTTCTTGATCGCTTCCGCAATCTGCTTGATCTCTGTTATGCGATAGGGCCGGTCGCTGATGCAATCCACCTTGATGAAATCCAGTCCCCAGCTTGCATAAAGCTTCAACATCCCGTCGTAGTACGCCTGCCCGGCCGCGTTGTCCTTCACTCCCCAATTCCCCTCGTCCCACGGGCAGGGTGAATCCATGTCCGCCACATCCGCAGCATGGAAACTCGACCCGGCAATCGGCAGATTGTCCTTCACCACCTGCCGCGGTATGCCACGGACAATATGAATGCCGAACTTCAGTCCCTGCGCATGAACCCAATCGGCCAGCGGCTTGAACCCCGCTCCATTCGCTGACGATGGGAAGCGCTTCTCCACCGGGATCAGGTATCCATTCCCATCCCAGAGGTATTTCCGCGCTTCGAGATTTGCGCCAAATGGATCGGCCATATACCAACCCTCGTCGATGACCGCATATGACCATCCATATTGCTTCATCCCCGCCAGCACCGTGACGTTGGCCTTGAAGTCACTCTCATCAATCGTGAAGCCGTACGCATCCCAGCTATTCCATCCCATGGGTGGAGTTGGCGCCAGGTTCTGCGCATGCAACGAATCGATTGCGGGAAGGGCGAAAGCAACAACGGCAAAAATAACGGCGAAGAAAACACTGCGTTGAGTCATGCGAAAACGTATACCACAGTCGCCGGGGTTCCCGCATCCAGAACAAGCCGCAATCCACCGCCAGAGAATACTCCGCAAAAAATACCCCACCAAACCCAATTCAATCGGACTAATATGAAGTCTCATTTGAAAGTCGGGCCGCCCTGTTACCACAGCAGCCTGATCCTCCGCGCATCTTTCTTCCTCTCGCGGAAATGATGGTTCCTCCCAATTGCGGTATCCCTTGTTGTCCATAAAAAACTCAGGTCATGTCAGCCGTGCGAGGTTTTTGAAAGTAGGCTCGAAATGAAAGCAGGACTCCGCAGCATTCTTGCGCTGGTCGCAGCTTGCGCCCCGGCCCTAACTGCAACCCATCCGGCCAACGCCCAGTACGTCACCAAGAGCCAGGTAGCAGGGGCCGTCGGAGCTGTCATCGGCGTGGGCGCTGTCATTGGGGTCGGAATCTATTTCGCCGTTCACGCAAATCATTCGGTAACCGGCTGTACGGTCGCGGCGGCAGGCGGGCTGCAACTCCAGGCCGACCAGCAGACCTGGTCTCTTATAGGAAGCATCGTCGCGATCAAACCGGGAGAGCGCGTGCGCGTCTCCGGCAAAAAACAGAAGCAGAGCGCCGCCCCCCCGAGGCCGTTTCTTGTTGAAAAGCTCGCCAGGGACTACGGCGCGTGCGCTCCCAAAGCGCCCACTCCTTGAACACCGCTCCTGATCCATGAAAGGCTTCCCCATGAATTGCAAGCTCGGGAACCGTAAGTTCGGATTCATTGCTATCGCAGCTCTTGCGCCGTTCTTCCTCTGCGGCGCCACCTCACCCACGGGATGCCAGCAGCAGTCTCAGCCCAGTAACGACGGCATCTACGCGACCGCCGCCGCAGTTGCGGGCGGCATCGTCCTCGGTGCGGTCATCCTTGTTGAAGTGAACAAATCGCATCACACCGTGAACGGTTGCGTAAGCGCGGGTCCCAACGGCCTCCTGGTACGCAATGAGAGCGACAACCAGAACTACGCATTGGTCGGCGTCACGGTCAATACCAAGGTGGGAGACCGCGTCAGGCTCCATGGGGCGAAGGACAAGAAATCCAAAGACAGCGCCGGCGACCGCACCTTCGTGGTGGAGAAGATGACCCGGGACTACGGCCCCTGCACGGTTGGCATGAGGCCCTAGCAATTCCCTAGCAAGGCGGCCTGATCTCGCTTGACGTTCCGCCCGCCGCGGGAATGTAGCATTTCCGCGTGTAGTCCATCACCATGCGGTCCGCGTTAAAGCGCCATCCAAGCGTGCGTATGGTGCGCTTCATGCGCTTAATCCATCCCCGTGGCAGGCCGTCTTGGTCGCGCTGGTAGTAGAGCGGGATCACCTCGTCGCGCAGCACGCGATACAGGTCTTCGCCGTCGCGGCTATCATGCACATCGAAATTCGAATGCGTTCGCCCACCGCCAATCGCAAACCCATTCAGGCCGTCATACGCCTCAGCCCACCAGCCGTCCAGCACGGAAAGGTTCAGCCCGCCGTTCAGCACCACCTTCTGTCCGCTCGTTCCCGAGGCCTCCAGCGGCCGCCGCGGATTATTCAGCCACACATCCACGCCCTGCACCAGGTAGCGGCCCACATTGATGTCGTAGTCCTCGATGAACAGAAACTTATTGGCGAACTTGGAGTCCCGCATCATCTGCGCAATCTGTTGCAGCACCTTCTTCCCCGGCTCGTCATGCGGATGCGCCTTACCCGCAAAAAGAAACTGCACAGGCCGCTTCGGATCGTTCACCATCGACGTCAGCCGTTGCATGTCCGCCAGCACAAGGTTGGCCCGCTTGTAAGTGGCAAACCGCCTTGCAAATCCAATCGTTAATGCATCCGGCGAAAGCACCTTGCTCAGCGTCTGCAGTGTCTCGTGCCCCTCGCCGCGTCTGTCCGCCTGCTCCCGCGCCCGCCTCCGCGCAAAATCAAGCAGCTGTGACTTTAGGCTCAGATGCGTCTCCCACAACTCGCCGTCGTCCACGTTCTCAATCTCTTCCCACGTCTTGGCTTCGCCGCTGTTGCTCTGCCATCCCACGCCCAGGTGCCGATCGTAAAGACGGCACATCTGCGGCGCCAGCCACGACGGAACGTGAACACCATTGGTGATGTGCCCAATCGGCACCGCGTCTTCAGGCTTGCCCGGATACAGGCACTTCCACATGGCCCGCGACACCTCCCCGTGCAGCGAGGAAACCGCATTCGCGCGCCGCGAAAGCTTCAGCCCCAGCACCGTCATGCAGAACAGCTCCCCATGATCCGTCGGATACTCGCGGCCAAAGCCCATCATGTTCTCGTGTGAAATCCCCAGTTGTTCGCGCAGCGGTCCCAGGTGCTCTTCCATCAGCTCCGCATTGAACCGGTCGTGTCCCGCCGGAACCGGCGTATGCGTTGTAAAAATCACTTCTCGTGGTATCTGGCTGGCCGCCGCCGTAAAGTCCAACCCCTCTTCCAGCATCCGGCTCCGGATCGCCTCGAAAACCGCAAAGCCGCTGTGCCCCTCGTTCAGGTGCAATACCCCTGGAGAAATCCCCATCGCCTTCAGTGCGCGAAATCCTCCCACGCCCAGCAGCAGCTCCTGGCGAATGCGCGTCCGTCCATCGCCGCCATACAAGCGCGAAGTCAACTCCCGGTCCTCCGGCGCATTCCCTTCCACATTCGAGTCCAGCAGCAACAAGTCGCAGCGTCCCACTTTCAATCGCCACACCTTGGCCTTGATGCTTCCGCCCCGCGTATTGATCTCCACCAACACCGGTTCGCCATTCTGGCCAATCGCCGGCTGCATCGGCAAATGGTTCACGTCAGTCTGCAGATACTCTTCCCGCTGCCAGCCTTCTTGATCCAGCCGCTGCAGAAAATATCCTTGTCCATAAAACAAGCCCACCCCAACCAGCGGAATGTCGAGATCGGAAGCGCTCTTGATATGGTCCCCAGCCAGCACTCCCAGTCCGCCGGAATAAATCGGAATCGACTCGTGCAGTCCAAACTCAGCGGAGAAGTAAGCCACCGGCCTTGGCCGCAGCACCCCTGCGTTTCCCGCGCCCCATGTCCGGTCGGCATGCAGGTATTCCTGCTGACGCCGATAAACGTAGTTGATGCGGCTATGCAGAACCAGCTCCGTTGCGCGGCGCTCAATCTCTCCCAGCGGCATTTCGCCTAGCAGCGAAATCGGGTTCTGATTCAGCTCTCGCCAACGCGTCGGATTCAGATCGCGAAACAGGCTCACGCAATCGTGGTCCCAGCTCCACCAGATATTCCGGGCAAGCGACCAAAGCCGCTCCTGCGCCGGCCCAATGAACCGGTCAAGCGTCCGCGCTTCGCTCACCACCGGCGCCACCTGGCTCGCCGCCTCCACCAGCATGCGGATCTCGTCTTCGCGGAAGCTGCGCGCTTCCTTCGTTTGCACCACCAGCACACCCTGCAGCAGTCCGCGGTCAATCAGCGGCACGCCCAGAAACGAGTGGTATTCTTCCTCTCCTGAATCCTTGAAATATTTAAACCGCGGATGCTTCTTTACGTCGTCCACCGCAACCGGCAAAACCTGTTCGGCCACCAACCCGGCCAGCCCTTCGTTCAGCGGCATGCGCAGCGTCCCAATACATCGCGGATGCAGCCCCAGGCTCGCGGCCAGCACCAGGTTCGATCGATCCGGCTCCAGCAAATATGCTGAGCAAACATCGGTCCGGAACCTTCTCGCAATCAGGGCCACCACGTTCATCAGGGTAGCGGCTGGCTTCCCTCCCTCGTGCGTCAGGTTGGTGATTTCCTCAATCGTCAATACATGATTGATATCCGCTTCATAGGACTGACTCATCCGCTTGCCCTCGCTTTTCTATAGCGTTCAAAGAAGATGCACCTCCACTAAGGACGGAACCGCATTCCAATTGTTCGAGTCAATCGGTTAAAGCTTGGCAATGAAAATAGCTGATTGCTGTCTAGAATCCCGAGTGCGCGGAATCCCCGTCGTGGCTTGGTGCAGGATGAATCTGACAATATCACCATTTCGTCCGCAGACCAAAAGCCCCACGCCGCGGCAGCCGGATTCCGTTGGAGGGAGCCGGGGCTTTAGCCTCCCGAATAAAGCCCTAAAGTCAGTGAGGCTTTAGCCACGGGCTCTTCTAATATTCGGCCGCACAGGGCTTTTCACCCGCCTGTTCAGCCGGGCCGATAAAGCCCATGGAATGGACCGGGCTTCGGCCCGGGGCAAAGCCTGGGGCGTCGAAGGACCTGCATTTCTATAGTTCTTTATTCATACGCTGTCATCTTGAGGGGAGCGTAGCTGAGCCGAAAGACCTGCGGTTGCTTTAAACATTGCACCCGATCAGGCAGGTCAACTTCCGGCTGGCAACAATCCAGGCACTATCCGATTCCCGGACACTGCGGCGTTTTTCGAGACGAATCTCTGAGTCGCAGCCAACTCCCGGTGAATGAGTGCACTGGCTCATTCTCGCCAGCTACGGCTACATTTCTACGCCGGCGAATCAGGTTTTGTCCGAACCTCTGGTCTGTTCTAACCTTCGCTCTGCCCGGCAGGCCACGCCCGCCGAGCAAAACGAGGCAGGATCGCAAAACGAGGAACGATCAATTGGCTATTCGCTGATGGCCACACCGCTGAAAGAAGCGACACCAATCGCGCTCGAGGTTGCGACCTGGCTAAGATCGCCAAACGCGTCAATCGAGAACACGGCGACATGCGCGCCATCGGCGGCGGTGTAGATGACGGCAAGCCATTTTTTGTCGGGGGAGACAGTAATGTCAGTGGGCGAACCGGGCAGGGGTACAGATTTGTAAAACACGCCGCCTTGGCTATCGGTAAAGAAGATGGAGATGGCATCGCCCGGCGAGTTCCCCGTGTACCAGATGTTGCCTTTGCCTTTGGCAACCCAGCAAGGAGCGTTAACTGGATACGATGGCGTAGGGCCGGCGATGGTGTGAAGATCTCCGTTCTGGTTGAGGATAGCGAAGCTATCGGGACTGTGAGCCGGGGTGAAGCCTAGATTGTCGCGCCAGAAGGCTTCGCCGAGCGGAACCATGTCTGCATTGCTGGGAAGGGCGATGGATGTGCTGGATCCATTCAAAACT
>JBEKUP010000121.1:0-7405 GCA_049514915.1 Occallatibacter sp.
AGTCTCAGCAACCACTACCTAGCCCGCCAGTGCCTTCTTCACGGCCTCACTCACCAGCCGTCCTTCCGCACGCAGTCCGGCAGCCTGCAACTTCCCCTGCACAGCCTTGATCACCACCCCAATCTCCTTCGGCGTGGGTGCCTTGCCCGTCGAGGCCGTAATTTCGGCGATGGCTGCAGTGACCAGCGCCAGCAGCCCAGCTTCATCCAGAGCCTTGGGCAGGAACTCCTCAATCACTTGAATCTCCGCCGCCTCAATTGCGGCCAGCTCAGGCCGGTTGCCCTTCGTGAACTGCTCAATCGAGTCACGCCGCTGCTTGATCATCGTGGCCAGCGCCTGCTGTTCCTCGGCCACATTCAGCGGTTCGCGCTTCTCGATCGCCTTGTTCTTCAGGGCATTCTTGATTAGCCGCAGCGTTCCGGTCCGTACCGAGTCGTGCGCCTTCATGGCGATGACGGTCTGTTGAGTGATAAGAGCTTCCAGTGCGCCTGCGTCGGTCATTACTCTCCTGCCTTCCGGCTGAATCCAGCCACCTCCCAGTCTATCCGGCACGCGCTCGCGAGCAAAGATCGCAGCTTTCCCAGGGGCCGGGACAGGGCACAGTTCGGGTAGAGGCGGTTGAGCATTAGATGCGAAAACATTGCGTTTTTATTCATTATTTCGCTTCTTTGATCAGACAGAAACCATCTGGCATTCCTCGCCGTTTCGCACCGGAACCTTTGTGAAATTTTCGCATTTATACGGGTGAGGTGAAAAGCGATGAAGTCCAGGTCAATGACGATTGCGCTGATAGGAATTGGGGTCCTCGGCGCGTCGGCGTTAGGCGTAAGCCAGGCCCCAGCGTACGGGGGCAATCAAGCTCCAGGTTATGATGCAGCACAGCCTCAGGCTGCCCCGGCAAATCCAGGCGCAGTGAACTACGTCGAAGGCACAGTCCTTCTCGATGGAAATTCACTCAGCCGCCAGGATGTAGGGCGTGCCTACATGCAACCGGGCGAAGTGCTGTCAACGCGAACAGGTAAGGCCGAGGTTCTGCTCACACCAGGTGTTTTTCTGCGCCTCGACAACGACAGCGCCGTAAAGATGGTCACGCCCGATCTGACCAAAACGCAGGTTGAGTTGAAAAAGGGCCGCGCGGCGGTGGAAGTGGACCAAATCTTTCCGCAGAACGACCTCGAGGTGCTCGACGGCGGTGTTGCTACTCGGATGGTGAAGCCCGGCTTCTACGAGTTCAGTGCAAGCCAACCGAACGCACTTGTGTTCAAAGGGAAAGCCGTGGTCAGCGAAAACGGCAGGTCGAAAGAGATCAAAGACCACCACGAGATGATGCTGGTTCCTAACGCGGAGGAGAAGTCTGTCAATTTCGACACCCGCGATGCAGAAGACGGCTTCTACAACTGGAGCAGCCTGCGCTCACAGTACCTGGCTGAAGCCAACAACCAGATCGCCGGCGAGTACGCCGGAGTGGAAGGCTTCGCTCCAGGCTGGTACTGGGATCCATGGATGTGGGACTATACCTTCATCGGGATGGGACCCTACTGGAGTCCGTTTGGCTTTGGATTCTATCCCCCGTGGGGCTGGTACGGTGGCTACTGGAGAGGCGGTTACTACGGTGGCCGTGGTTTCTACGGTAGTCGGTCGTTCGGCGGCGGCTTCCATGGCGGATTCGGCGGTGGGGGTGGTGGCTTCCATGGAGGCTCCGGCGGAGGCGGCGGACGCCGTTAACCCTTGAGCTAATAAGTGGAAGGCAATGTGGATGAAAGCCCCCGTTCAATCCCGAGGAGGCGCAGCTTACGACGCGCTTCCTCAGGATGAACGCGACAATAGGGAGATTTGATTCCGAATCTCTTTCATAGGAGCCGCTCGCTTCGTCTCTAAATCGATATAAATGAAAGCTATAAGCCGTAAGATTTCGATCCGCGAATAACCGTCCGCTCAAAAATGGCAAAGTCCCGTTCCAGGTCACTCCACATACCTCGCCAATAGCGCATTTCACATAAACCACAAAACTGTGTATTCTGTGATTATTGCTGATCGGGATCGCCGGGGTCGAACCTGGCCCCGCCCCGGTCCAAAAGGAGAGACCCATGATTCGCAAGACACGCCTCTACACACCCGGTCCAACGCCGTTGCTTCCCGCAGCCCAGTTCGCCATGGCGGCGGCGGATATCCACCACCGCACGCCAGAATTCCGCGCCCTCTTCTTAAAGGTACTGGCGCAGCTGAAGGTTTTCGTCGGCACGCAGAATGACGTACTGCTCCTCTCGTCCTCCGGAACCGGTGCCATGGAAGCCTCCGTCTCGAATCTGACATCTCCCGGCGACCGCGTCCTTGTGCTCTCAGCGGGCAAATTCGGCGAGCGCTGGGTGGGCCTGGCCAAAGCCTTCGGCTGCGAGCCGGAAGTCGTCACCGCCCCCTACGGCCAAACTTTCGACCTCGAGGCAATCAAGGCTGCCCTGAAGCCCGAGCACAAGGTTGTTTTTCTTCAGGCCACGGAAACCTCCACTGCGGTGCGCCACGACGTTGAGGCGATCGCAAAGCTGGTGAAGGGAACTGACGCACTTCTGATAGTCGATGGAATCACCGGTCTCGGCACCACTCACTTCGACGTGGACGCCTGGGGCATCGACGTCCTCATCGGCGGATCGCAGAAAGCCGTCATGATTCCTCCCGGCCTCAGCTATCTCAGCGTCAGCGAGAAAGCCTGGGCAGCAATGGAGAAATCCAAAAATCCCCGCTACTACTTCGATCTCCGCAAGGAACGCAAGAACGCCGTCAAGGGCGAAAGCGCCTACACTCCCGCCGTCGCTCTCGTAGCCGGTCTCGGCGCAGCTCTCGACTACATCGCCGGCCAGGCCGGTGGCGATCTCGAAAAGGGCCGCATCGCGCTCGTCGACAACGCCCAGGTCAATGCCGCCGCAACGCGCGCAGGCCTGGTTGCACTCGGCTTCACGCTCTTCGCGCCCACAGCTCCCGCAGCCGCCGCAACGGCAGTCTCGGTTCCCGAAGGCATGAATTCCGGCGACGTAGTCAAGGCGCTGAAGACAAGGTTTGCCCTCGTCACCGCCAACGGCCAGGGCGAGATGCAAGGCAAAATCTTCCGCGTCGCGCACCTCGGCTTCTTCGATTACCTCGATACAGTTGCATTACTCGGCGCCATGGAACACATTGCCAAGGACACCCTCGGCCTTCCTGTCGAGTACGGACAGGCAGTAGCCGCAGCGCAGAAGGTGTATGCGGAAGCAGTGAAAAGCTAGATGACAGGTTACAGATGACAGATGACAGTTTTTCCGTCGCATCGGGTGTTGTTCTGAACTGTCATCTGTAATCTGCAATCTGTAATCTTTGCTCTTTAACTGTCACCTGTAATCTGAAAGGCTTCCATGCCTGAACTAACCTTCGGAGAAAAGTTGCTGATCGCCCGCAAGCAGCTTGATCTCTATCAATACGAGATGGCCGACCGGTTGGGAGTGCATCCTAACTCCATCACCAAGTACGAGCGGGGCGAAGGCAAACCGCACGCAGCCGTGGTGCGCATGTTTGACCTCCTGTGCGAAAAGCACAACATCCGTTTCGATGAATATGAACCTGCGCAAATGAGCAAGGGAGACACAATGAAGATTGTTTTGGCAGAGAAGGTATCGCCGGCCACGCTGGCCGTTTTTGCAGCCGAACAGGGTTGGGAAGTCTTGACCCACGACCAGCTACCCAACGGCCTCCCCGCAGCATTGGCCGATGCCGATGCGCTGGTCGTACGTTCCGCCGTTCAGGCCGACGACGCCCTCATGGAGCACGCACCAAAGCTCCGTGTCATCGGTCGCGCCGGTGTCGGCGTCGACAACATCGATGCGGACGCAGCCACGCGCCGCGGCATCGTCGTCATGAATACGCCCGGCGCAAACGCCGTTGCCGTCGCCGAGCTCACTATCGGTCTCATGCTCGCCCTAGCGCGCAAACTCCCCGTCGCCAATGCCACCATGCACGCCGGCAAATGGGAGAAGAAGAATCTGCAAGGCTCAGAGCTCCGTGGCAAGACATTCGGCATTCTCGGCCTTGGCCGCATCGGCCTTGAAGTTGCAAAGCGCGCCAAAGGCTTCGGCCTCGAAATCCTCGGCAGCGACCCCTTTGTTTCCGCCGCGGTAGCGCGCGAGAACGGTATCAAACTCGTCACACTCGAAGAGTTGATTGCGGGCTCGGACTACATCACCCTCCACGTCGGCCTCACCACGCAAACCGCCGGAGTCATCAATGCCAAAAACCTCGCAGCCATGAAGAAAGGCGTGCGCATCATCAACTGCGCGCGCGGCGAGCTCATTGACGATGCGGCGTTGGTAGCCGCGCTCAAGAGCGGTCATGTCGGCGGCGCAGCGTTGGACGTGTTCGCCGTCGAGCCTCCCAAAGAGTCACCCTATTTCGGCCTGGACAACGTGATTCTCACGCCCCACATTGCCGGATCAACCGGCGAAGCACAGGAAGCCGTCGGCATCCAGATCGCCCGCCAGGTCCGCGACTATCTCAAGCTTGGCGTCGTGCAGAACGCGGTCAATCTACCCTCGCTGAGCCACGAAGAATACGTCGTCCTCGCGCCTTATATTGATCTCGCGGGTCGTCTTGGCTCCTTCCTAGCGCAAGCCGGCAAGGGCGGCATCGAGGCCATCGACCTCACCTACGGCGGATCGCTCGCCGAGGCCAAAACTGAACTGATACGCAACGCGGCAATCGCCGGATTACTGCAGGGTTCTGAGAACGTGAACCGCATCAACGCCGCAGCGGTCGCCCAGGAGCGCGGCATCCGGGTGCATGAAGAAAAACAGGAAAGCCATCGCGGCGGGGCGGCCAGCGTTATCACGGTTGAGCTGCACACAGCCGCAGGAACCAGCCACGCCAGCGCCACCGTCATTCACGGCGAACAGCCACGCTTGCTCGAGTTCGACGGCATCGACATCGAGACCCCGCTCGAAGGCAACCTGCTCGTCTGCCGCAATATGGATGTGCCCGGCGTCATCGGCCGCATCGGCTCCATCCTGGGCGAGCACGGCGTCAACATCGCAAACTTCGCCCTCGGCCGCGAACGGTCAGGGCACAAACCGGTCAAGGCTCTCGCAGTGGTCCAGGTAGATGCCCCAGTCTCCGCCGCCGTCCTCGAAGACCTGGTAAAGATCGAAGCCCTGCTCGAAGCAAGACCAGTCAGCCTGCCGGAGGTGCGCTTCTAACTGCGTCTCCTCATGCTCTCCTGCTTTAGAATCGAATCGTGGGTGCATCTATCTGAATTCGGGAGCACCCGGCGGATCTGAAAGGGGATCCACTTGACCGATTCAGAAATGCTGGAGAGACGGTGTCGTGCTTGGGAGAAAACACGCCAACGTGGGCAGTTTTGGTACTCCATTGTTCGAGGTGTGATGTTAGGCGGCCTATGGTTTTTCATGAACATCCTCTCCAATCCTCTTCGCACGCACCCGGCGTCTTACGAAGGGATGGCCGCAGTATCGATGGTCTTTTTTCTGGTGGGATGCTACCAGGCACCGCAATCGTGGAAGAAGGCCGAAAGCCGATACGAATCCGATATGCGATACCTTGAAGTCATGAGGCAACACGACTCAACCATTGTCCGTTAATCTGCGGCCTGAGGCGGGCTTCTGCGCTCCAGCTGGAAACAATGCCGTCTAAGCACAGATGAAAAACCACGGCCAATCAGCGGTGGTTTTCTCACTTCGATACACGCTCTAAATCAGCCCATTGCTCCCGGGTGCCCAAACAAGCCGCGCAGATACGCAAGTTGTCCCACGTGATAGGTCTCGTGGTACGCCATAAAATTCACCACTCCGCTCAGCTTTCCATCCGCGCTCGGCGGCCCTTGCACTGAGGGAGTCGCTAAAAGCTCTGCGGAAGCCGACTCCATCGCTGCCTTCAGGCGAGCCGAGGATTCATTCCATGCCTCCATCGCCTCCTCTGGCGTCGGGTAGGCCGCCGAGTCTTCGCACTTTGCGCCACGCCCGCAAAGCGATAGCCAGGGCTTCCCCCAATCGTCTCCCAGCCGCTTGAGCAAAGCACTGCGAGCCCACGCCACGTGCCCCACGATCCACAAAACATGGTTACCGGAACCACCAGGACGACGTGCCCACTCCTCGTCTGACAACCCTTCAACGTTCTTTTTCACAAAATGCGTGTTCTGCTTGAAGCATTCAGCCGATACGGCAATTGAGTCGGGAACAGGCATGCGAATGTTTTCCTTCCAGCTTGAAACGTTTAGTTCCGTGAATCGAAATCCGCCAGGCAAACCGCTATCGGCGGAGTTGCTCTTCTTTCGGAATCCGTCGCCACAAAGCATAACAGCAAAATGAAACAGGGCGCGTCCGCCTCGATGCGCCCCTCGGTTCTTCCACAGATTTCAAGATGAATCTCAGCCGAAGTTCTACGCCCGGCTCAGGTAAGCCCCTTCGCTCGTATCCACGCGGATCTTTTCCCCTTCATTGATGAACGATGGCACCTGCACAACCAGACCGGTCTCTGTTTTTGCCGGCTTGGTAACGCTTGACGCAGTTGCCGACTTCAGCCCCGGCTCGGTCTCAATGACGGTGAGTTCAACGGACGCAGGCAACTCGATGCCCACAGCCTGCCCGTCATGGTAGCTCACCTTGATCTGCAGGTTCGGTGTCAGGTATTCCACCGCATCTCCCAGCGTTGAACCCTTCAACACTGTCTGCTCGTAGTCCACGGGATTCATGAAGTAGTAATCGTCGCCATCGGCATAGAGAAAGTCCATCGACACTTCGTCCACAACAACCTTTTCAATGGCGTCAGCGGAGCGGAAGCGGTGCTCGAACATGGCCCCAGTGCGAATGTTCCGCAGTTTGGCTTGGATAAAGGCGCGCAGGTTGCCGGGTGTGCGGTGTTCCACCTTGAAAACCAGGTGCAGTTGCTCGTTGTGTTTAATAATCATGCCCGGACGCATTTGAGTGGCGGGAATCGCCATAAAGTTTAAAGCTCCTTGCTTTTGTTGCGCTCAGTGCGCAAAGTATGTTGGCCTTGGCCCATCATCCATTGTAGCTTAGCCGCTCTTAACGCTGGCTTGCCTCACCTGCCGCAACCTTCTGGTTGAACTCCGCCGACCGGTTCCTCGGCACGCTGAGCGATTGCCATTCGCTGCAACAGAAGTGCTTGGTTAACAGCACAATCTGTCCAACGTGATGCGGGTAATGCGCCAGTTGTCGATTGATCGCCTGCATCGCGGAATGGCGCTCCCCGCGAATGGTGATGGTTCGCGTCAGGTCGTCGTCCGTAAGCGATTCAATGGCCTCAAAGACACACGCCCAGCCATTCTCCCAAAGCGCCATCAGCGCCGCCCGCGTAGCCGGTGGATCAACGAATTCGCCATCGCGGTTGCGGTCCGGCTTCTCCCCGTCGG
>JBEKUP010000122.1:0-7381 GCA_049514915.1 Occallatibacter sp.
CGAATCGGGAACAAGAGCTTCAAGGCCTCAAGATGAAAATCGAGCAGATTACTGAGCGGCTCAATCGCGTGACCGATGCCTATCTGGAAGGCGCTCTGGATCGGGAAATGTTCGAGGAGCGAAAAGCGGTTCTTATCGCTGAGCGGCGTGCATTGAATGACCGCCGTGCCGATTACGAGGCGAATCGCGCCTCCGTTCCAGATGAGTTGCAGAAATTTGTCGAACTCGCAGGAAGTGCGAATTCCTTGTATCAAGCGGCATCCATCGCGAAAAAGCGCCGATTGCTCAGAACGGTGATGTCGAACTGCACCATACAGCGAAAGAACATTGGATTTACTTGGCGTCCTCCGTTCTGCGAGGTAGCAAAACGCGAAAACAAAACTGATGGTGCCCCATCGAAGGAGATAGGTCGAACTTCTGCCCTACTCATTACCCGGCTCCTCAAGTTCTTTACAGAAAGCCCCGAGATTGATTTCTCCATCAATGATGAGGAGTGAGATTCTGGTCGTTAAAGAACTCCCTTCATTCTAAGTGAGTGCTCTCCGCCTTCAAGACGCGGGATACCTCGGTCGAGCGAGGGCTTTGTGAATAACTCTCGATCATTGCATCTTGAGCCGCAGAGCGGAGTGGCTTCCGCATGTTGCACAAACGCCCCGCACACTGTGCGGGGCACGCGTCGATGCAGAGGTTTTCCAGTCTGTATCCCCAGGTGCCGCAATGCAGCGCCCGCTTTTCCTGGTATTTCGATTCCTGAACTTCGGATAGGTCATCCTACTGCCCTTTCAATCTGAGGTAGAGCACAGATACACCCGCCTTGAGTCCGACTGTGAACTTGATAGGCTTAAGGCAAACGTCGAATTAACCGATCCTTGAAAAAAACTAACAATGGCGCTTTCACCGTTGGGCAGCTATCTTCGAACTCACCGCAAACGCTCAGGACTCAGCCAGCGGGAACTTGCAGATATTCTCGGTCTCTTGACCGAGTGGCAGGTGTCTCAGCATGAGAAGTCCCTCACGGTTCCGATCTTGCTGACCGCGATGAGCTACGAAATTCTTTTCCGGGTACCTATCTCCAGATTGTTTCCAGGAATCTACGAAACCGTACGGGACAATGTCGAAAGTCGTTTGGCAGAATTGGAGAAGCGACTACAGCAGAGCACCACCAAAGGTCGTGAGGCTATTCGCATTGCACGTAAACTCGAATGGCTTTTCGAACGCAACAGCCTGGTGGCTGTTGATCCTACGGAATGAACTACGAACCTTTCGCCCGCGTTCTTGCGCTTGACGTGCGCTATAGGCGGCTGGGATTTGCGGTGCTCGAAACGAATCCCAAGCGACTACTTGATTCAGGAGTGAGGACGTTTACTTCCCCTGCGGCAATCCTTCAATGTATTCGACCCCTTATCTCCGCTTTCGATCCCAGCGTTATCGTAGTAAGGCGTCCCGGCCACAAGAACCTCCGTCATCGAAGCGGCGTGAATTCAAATCTTCGGATCATCCGCACGGAAGCCGCTCTTCAGTCGGTCCCAATGGAATCCGCGAACTCTCATGAGGTCAAACACGTCTTCCACGAGTCCGGCAAAACTAAAGAAGACATCGCGGCGGCTGTCGTCCAAGCATTTCCAGAGTTGCGTTGGAAATTGCCGCCCAAACGAAAGCCGTGGACTAGCGAAAGCCACAATATGGTGATCTTCGACGCCATGGCGGTCGGGCTGGCATATTTGGCGAGGTCCGATATAAATGGGCGCTCGTCCTGATTTGCCATAGCCGCGCTCTTTCGCCGGTCCCTCACTCGTTGGCCTAGGATCAACTGGTCCGCCAAATAAAATAATACGAGGGACCGACGAAAGAGCGTGGCGTCGAGCTGCGAATGCGGCTGATAACGGCCTCACAGTCCCGGTACTGGCTCAACTCAGCGCCTAGACTATGTCGCCATTGCTAGCAAGAGCTGTGATCTCGATTGTTTTCACTTTATTGTCGAAATGCGTGAGAAGCATACTAGAAAAGCGACCATGATAGATGGCGTATGCATCCTTGGAGACGTTCCCTCCCTTAGGACGAATGATGTTAAATATGATACTGTCTGCATTGACCTTCGGCCGAAACCACGCTTTATTCCTCCACTTCTCATTGGTGTGAGTCAATGAACCGCCGCTTGTCTTCTCCCATGTCGTGATTTCCTCGTCGGCGATTGCATTTTCAATGTCTTCGAGCAAACTCTGCGGATTATGCGCTACTACCTTAACCATGCATTCGCCTCCTCGCCTAGCGATAACCAAGCAGACCAAATTCGTTTAGCCATTTTTGCCGTTCTCCAATGTGTTGTCCCCCTCGGGAGTTATCGATCCGTGGTCCGCCTCTTTCTTAGAATCTGGGGCGTCTGCATCTGGGGTCAATGACTCAGGATCTACCTTCTTCGGAGGGCTGGGCGGGGCATCTTCTTCCGGAACTGCCTTTCTGTCCGCATGCGCCATCGCACTCTGCAGGTAGAGCCGTGTGATCAGGTAACCCAAAAGAAAACCGCAAATGAGAAAGAAGACGATGGCTGCCCCGAAATCACTCCGTATCTGGTCGGGCTGCTGAAAGCTGGATGCGAAGGCCCTCGCCAGTTCCCCCACCCACATCGGCACGCGTTTAAGCTCATAGAGGCCCAGGCCCACAATGATCTTAGTTAGCCAGTCTGAAATATCTTCCAAATTTGTGTTGACTCGCTGACGATATGCGGCGTTGGAGGAGACGCTGGGCGAAGTTGGATCTTGGGGTTGGGCACGATCCCCTTGTAAGACCTTTGGTATGCCGAAAAGAAAACCAGCCAAAAAACCAGCTGCTAAGCATGCAATGGCCAAGATGAACCCGCGCGCCCAGAGTGTTCCACAGTCGACTCCAACAGCGACCAGCCCGAGTACCACCAGCACCAGCAGGGCGAATATAATCCGGCGCGCACTCAGCAGATTGTCAGTCAAGGCATCCAGGCTCTTGGAGGGGACATGAGAAGGCTTCTGAGACTCCGAATTTGCCCGGCGGTCCACGGTATCCAACTCTTCTCCATCGCCCAAAAGTCAACCTCCCGTCGGTGTTCGGGTGCAAGTATAGCACCATTCAAAGTGCCGACGCGTGCGCGAAGCCCCACTCATCCTATGAATTCTGGCTTTTAGCGCCGCAGAAGAACACCGGTAGGGCCATCCACAAAGACCACCTCGCCCGCAGCGCCAAATTTCTTCACCTGCCAGATGAAAGATCGAAATAATCCGGGTCCGGTTGGATCGCCAGTCGCCGGAAAATCGACGAAAATATAAACTTCTCCGGCCAGATGGTGGCCATAACCCTCTAGGGAAGCCTTAATCCTTGTCTTCGCAAACCCAATTGAGAAGTCTCCATCGAGCGCTCCCAGAAAATCGGCAAGATTGAAGTCTGAGGAAAAGACGAGCACTTTGAACGATGCCTTTACCGACAAGAGCTTTTCGAAATCCTCCTCTACGAGGGACCAGCGTGTTTGCTTCCCATATCTGTCGGTCGCCCATTCGCTTTCGCCCGCCAGGAGTATCCGCTGTCCGAGACTATTTTCTCCCCAGACAAAATCGACAAGAAACTCGCCCTTCGATGAGTTCGGATCAGGCGGGCACATGTAACAACCGTTTGGGCACATCGCTTTCAAGCGCCTGCGGATCGATCTGGTCCATTCTTTGTTCGAGTGATCGAGGCTTCTTTGTGGCGCAACGTTTGCAACGAACGCGGCAACGAATCCCCTTGCAACTTCAAGCCTCCTTTCGAGGTTCTCTGCATCGAAGTCCCGACAGTTTGGAGGAATATCAAATCGTTCGTCACCCATGATTGCGATGCTCCTTTCGGGCGTCATCGTTCCGGGAATTCTCAATTTCCTTTCCCGGCTGCGAACCAATATACCCGAGTCGGCCCCGCGTCGATTCCCCACGATTCCCCGGAGCACCAATTGCGCGAATGTTGGTGGAATGTTGAGTGCGATTGCCACTCATGCTAGTCACTATTTAATTGGTCAGATGGAAGCGCTCATGATTTTTCGCATTCCATCAGCTATTTTCCCACGATGCTCTCGTCAGCGAGGTTTTCAACAACTAACCGGAACCTGAGAGCTATTCATGTCCGTTCACATACGCTCTCGTGATGGGCCCGAAGAACCCAGACACAGGAGCGATGCCATGTGCTTTCTGGAAGAGGGCCAATGCTTTTTCGGTGGCGGCACCAAAGTGTTCCGTCTCATACCCTAATGATCCGGCGTAGGCAGGAGTTGTCGTAACCGGGAATCCATGGGTGTTCAAATAATACTGGAGAGCTTTCACATCAAGCCCGGACGATCCAAGGGAAAGATTCCGTGTGAAGGTAAACGATGCAGAACTTCCCCCCGCTTGCGCTTCAAGCGTTTGCAACTCCGCTTCGAGCGTCGCAAGAAGGCTTTCCATCTGAGTAATGCTCATGCCTGCGGTAGAGAAGGATGATGTTGCCGATGTGGAAGTTGTCGTTGATGTTGCGGGTGGCATGTAATATCCCCCGCCTCCTCCACCAGAGGAACCGCCTCCACCACCGCCACCTCCGGATGATGCTGCTTGGGTCGTTGCAGATATAGAAGTGCTGGTCGCGGAGACATTGCCTGCGGCATCAAAGGCGGAAAGGTAATACGTATATTGGGTGCTTGCCGCAAGGCCGGTGTTTGCGTAGGTGAGATTCGTGGTGGATGCGAGAAAGGCGTTGCCCTGATAGATATCGTAGCCTGCGACACCGATGTTACCCGTAGAGGATGCCCAGGAAAGATCGATCTCTGATTGGGAGACGGCATTTGCCGTGACGCTCGTGGGAACGGAAGGAGGGGTGCCATTCACGAGAATGGTTGTTTGGGCGGTCGTAGAGCCATTACTGTTCGTTGCGGTCATCGTGTAGATTGTCGTAGAGGTGGGATGCACGATCACCGATCCCGTGCTTGTCGCAACACTTCCAATCCCCTGGTTGATGGAAACAGATGAAGCGTTGGTCGTTGTCCAGGAGAGCGTGCTTGAGACGCTGGGCTGGACGGCGGAGGGAGATGCATTGAATGAAGAGATCGTGGGATACGTATTGTTTGGCGTGACGCTATTCGAAGAGGAAGAATTAGCGGAGGTCCCCGCAAGATTCGTCGCCGTTACAACGAATGTATATGCCTGCCCATTCGTGAGATTAGGGACGACGATGGGGCTCCCTGAAGAGGAAGCGGCAATGTTGCTCGGACTCGAAACTGCGGTGTAGTAGAGCACGCTTGATCCCCCATTCGATCCGGGGGTGAAAGAAATCGTTGCCTCTGCGTTTCCAGCGGTCGCCGAGATTCCGGTAGGCGAATTGGGTATGGTATACGGCGTGGAAGAAACAATATTTGATGCGGTGGAAGTCCCGATGATGTTTTGGGCGAGGACCTCGAAGTCATATGATTGGCCATTCGTGAGAGATGTTGCGGTGGCATTCGTCTGCGATGCAGTGGTCGATGCATAGAGGGCGAAGGTGGATGATCCTGTGAAGCGGTCATAGAGGAGATACTGCGTGAGGCCTGATCCACCGGTGGAAGATGGCGCAGACCAGGAGAGGGAGATCGATGTGTTGCCGGGGGTTGCAGAGAGATTCTGCGGTGCGGTGGGCGCGGTGGCGACGCTGACCGATGTGGTGGCCGTCGAGGTGCCGTTAGTGTTTGTGGCGGTAATCGTGTAGACGGTGGTGGAGGTCGGGTTCACTGTGGTCGATCCGATGAGGGTCGAGGTCGAGAAGCTGCCGGGGGTGATGGCGACGGATGAAGCGTTGCTAATGTTCCAGGAGAGGGTACTTGTGGCTCCCGAGGACACGATGCTGGGCGATGCGCTGAAGGAAGAAATGGAGGGAGTGGAAGACGAACTTTCAAATTCATATGCACCGGCGTCCCAGGCAGTGGAACCGCCGGGTCTCGTAATGCTACTCCTCGCTGGACACACTACATGATTAGTTGCATCAACCGTGCAGGCATAACTCGTATCGACCGCGAGACTTGCCAAAACGCCCGTCGCCAAGCTGCTTAAATTAGTACCAACACCTACCGTTGCATCATTGGCGGCGACCGGAGAGTAAGCATAAAGTGACGACGAACTATATCCTTGTGCGTTTGCTTGAGTCGGTGTTTGCGTGACGTTCGTAGTTAATGTATAGCCCGCGCCATTTGTGAAGCTACCAGTTGTAATGCAATGGTTATTTTCAAGAGTGATTGTTATTGGATTAGAACCGACCTGAAGGAAACAGGTCGCTCCAGTATTCGGGACAACGGTATTGTTGTAATAAAATCCTGTCCATGCCGCGTTTCTTGCTTCAATATGAAAGGAATTGGCGTTCGCTAAATTGTATATTAAATTGTTCCATACATAATCCGTTTCAGTGGGAATACCGCCACCGAAGAATCCGACTTCTCCAGTAATATCGTGGATTACGTTATTCGCAATGTAATTCGTACCGCCGACAGTGGTCTCGATTGCATTCTCGTGCACTCCAGAAAATGAAACAGTTGTGTCGTAGATTGAATTTCCAATGGAATAACCGTTGGCGGTGAGAATATGCCCGTTTGGCATGTTACGAATAACGTTATATTCAGCTGACGGGAAATAATGGACGCAAACGCCGGAATCTGACCCCGCGCCCGAACCGTCACAGACGTTATACTGAAACACGCTCCCTTGGTTCCACGGTGAATTTGTGCTCCCTAAAATAACACTCAGATCATCTTGGGTACCATTTGCCAATGTATCGTGAGTCCAACCGTGAAAGTAACCATTCTCGACGGTTATATATGTTCCATCAGAGACGTTAATCATGGTCACGTCCCCGTATGCCGGGTTCCCGGTCCAATACATTCCTGTCATTTCTATGTTGTCGAAAGTGATGTAAGAAAGTCCACCCGATAGACTGATAAATGTGTTCGTTCCGCCAATGGCGGTTCCCCCGGCATTAAAGATCGGCCTAGTCCACGAACCTCCGGAGTACCACGTTTTATTAACACCGATATAAATCGACGAACCGGATGCCCCGGACCACTGCCAGCTCCAAGGGAAAACGGCATTCGGCCAAGTCACGCCACCTTTTAAGATAAAACTGTCTCCTGGTTCTGGAGTTATCGAAGCGCACACAGATGTACACCCTTGCATACCAGGCGCATGCTGCCACGGCGTAGAGATCGATGTTCCGTTGTTTGAATCACTGCCACTGGAATAGTCGATATAAAAAATACGGGAGCTGGACGAGTTCGTCACGAGCGTCCCATCAGTCGTGGTCGCGGCGTTCCCTTGCGCATCCGTAGACAGAATTTGGTAATGGTAGGTCGTCGAAGCGGCGAGGCCGGTGAGGGTGATCGAATGGCTTGTGACGA
>JBEKUP010000123.1:0-7046 GCA_049514915.1 Occallatibacter sp.
AACGCCATCGACCGGAACCACTCAGGACGCCAACCCGATCTTCTCTTCCCCATCTGCAGTTCTCCATTCCCTGCAAATGCGCTCATTTTAAAATGTCTCACTTTTGGGGGTCACTTCAGAACACTTTTTTGGAAAATGCGCTGATTTTGCAGGATTTATTGGCGTAAGGTATTGGTAATGAATTAGTTATTTTGATTTTGTTTCCTGTGCAATTGCGCACGGATTCCTTGGCGGGGAATGGCTCGCTGCGGCCCTCCGGGGCGCCGGTTCTGCGCTTCGAGCTCACCCAGCATTTCATGCTGGGCTATTATCGGACACTCCCTCCGGGAGCTTTCAGTTCGCCGCGATTGCGTTCCCTGTGGGGGCTTTTAGCTTGCGGCGATCTTGATACGCTCTGGCTCTTCTTCCACCGCGCCGGAGCCTTCACCAAGGCCTCCGTAACGGCGTTCCCGGCGCTGGAAGTCGGCGATGGCTTCCAACAGATTGATTCCGCGGAAGTCCGGCCATAGACGTTCGGTCACAAAGATTTCCGTGTAGGCAATCTGCCACAACAGGAAATTGGAAATACGCATCTCGCCGGAGGTGCGGATGAGCAGATCGGGGTCAGGCATGTGCGCCGTGTAGAGGTGACGGTGAATGTCTTCCTCGGTGATGCGGTCGGGGCCGATGTGCTTCAGCTTCATTTCTGCCGTCAGCGCCCGGAATGCATCGATCATCTCCGAGCGGGCGCCGTAGTTCAGGGCCAGCGTGAGGGTAGTGCCTGTGTTGTGTGCCGTGGCTTCCGCGGCCCACTGCATCTTGTCCTGGACATCGGGCGGCAGTTCGTGGGTGCGCCCGATGTAGCGGATTCTCACGTTGTTATCGTTCATGCGCTGCACATTGTTCTCAAGGTAGGTTCTGAGCAGGCGCATGAGGAAACTGACTTCAGCCTTGGGACGGCGGAGATTGTTCTCAAGAGAAAAGGCGTAGAGGGTGAGCCATGGAAGACCGATGCGCGACGCCGTTTCAGTGACCAGTTGAACGCTTTTGGCCCCCTGCTGGTGACCCAGAAAGCGCTTTAGCGAGCGATGGCCTGCCCAGCGTCCATTTCCGTCCATGATGATGGCTACGTGCGCCGGCAGACTGTCGGCCTTGAGGGTGGCATAGACAGCGCGCTCCTCAGCGGTCAATTCATGGATGCGCAACGTGCCGGATGGATACAAAGAACCGCCTCTTCAATTCGCCTGGAGCTTCCCGGCTGGCGCCCGGAGAGCATCCATCGCCGTCCTTTTCCGATCGGGGATATCAGTCGATATGCAGCGAACGCGCTGCCACACCGCAAAGTCCTCCCCGCGACAGGAGCCCGGATGCACCAGAATCGACCGTAGCACAAGCGCCCATCGGCTGCAATGACCCGGAAGGGCCGAGGGTGGCTCGGTTTGAGTCCGCAGGGATAGACCGGTAATTTCCGGCTTGCGGGTTGGCCAGCCGGAATTCCATTCCCAGTCTCGGGAGGGCGTTTTGGCGTCCATCCCGAAGCGTTCCCGGCTACGAGCGCGTTTTTTGGAAGGGTCGGGTCGTGATTGGTTTCCGGCATTCGAGGTCGGTGGCTATCCTAGGTCCCCAACGGCAAGGAACCGGGTGCGCCCTCGCTGGAGTATCAGTTTGTCGGGACCGAGGCCGCCTGCCATTTAGGATGAATGCGAACGGCATCGCGGGAATGCGCTGGCTGGGTGGGGCAACAATGTTCATCGAGAATTTCGAGATTTCGAACTACAAGTGTTTTGAAGAAAGCGGCCCTATCTCGCTCTGCCCCGGCATGGTCGTTCTGACTGGCCCCAACGGTTCAGGGAAGACCGCTGCATTAGAAGCGCTCTCGCTGCGGTTCGGACTCAATCCCCATCGGAGTTTAAGCAGGACAGCAGCAGAATTTGAATCTTCTTCGATCAAAGTGACTTGCAGAGTACTGCCAGAGGAGCTCGTCGAGATTGCTCAAAGCGGCAAAGTCTTAGCGGTACCCGGACCTAGGCCGGGGACGCCGTTTTTGCAAAGTATAGATATCTCCACCCCAGCCAATATGTATCAGATTGCGCCTCTCGATGAAGTGAAGTTCCTACGCTGGTTCATGGATCAGGGTGCGCTAAGGATCCGGTTTTCCCTTGAGGTCCGCGGGAACGGGCAGACATTTGAAACCTGCACATTCCTGGACCTTGCAAGTATCCCGAAAGCGACCCGCACGAATGCTGAGACCCTTTACTACAAGGTCAAAATCGGACGGGACTGGACGCCGCAGGTTGTCAATAGGGAATGGAGCTCCCGGGAAATCAGTGCCTTGGACGTACAGTCAATAGCCTCGCGTATCTATCGGTTCTCGCCCGAGAGATTTTGCGCCGGCACGTCTGGTTACGGAGACAGCACAACGCTCAAAACAGATGCGAGCAACCTTCCAGAGGTCTTGAACTGCCTCCAGTCGAATCCGAAGAAATTCCGCGAGTACAACGAAATCGTTTCGCGTGTATTGCCTCAAGTCAAGTGGGTGAATGTCCGCGCCCGCACACCTAACAACGAGATCTCGGTGTGGTTTATCGGCCCAGAGTCGGGAAGAGACGACCTCGCGATTCCATTGGTTGACTGCGGCACGGGGGTAGGGCATGTACTCGCGATCCTCTACGTGCTCTACACCTCTACGACATCCAGGACGATCTTGATCGACGAGCCGCAAAGCTTTCTACATCCCGGCGCGGCAAGAAAGCTAATGGAGGTTTTAAGCGAGTTTCAGAAGCACCAGCTGATAATCGCAACACATTCGCCCACCATGATCTCGACCGGCGCGGTGAACCAGGCGCTTTGTTTTGGAGCGGGGGAGAGCTCAGCGATCAGTAGCATTTCGTTAGATGATGCGGAACACCGCGCTACGCTCCTTAACGAGCTTGGCGCCCGACTCGCAGACGTTTATGGTGCGGACAACATTCTTTGGGTTGAAGGACCAACCGAAGAAGAATGTTTCCCAAAGATCTTACGTAAGCTTCACCCCCGCAGTCTCGCTGCCACCGCGGTCCTTGCCGTGCGAAAGACGGGCGACCTAGAAGGTAAGGACGCGGAGAGAGTCTTCGAGATTTACGGGAGCTTAAGCAACTCAAGCAGTTTGCTACCCCCGACCATAGGTTTCCTTTTTGATGGAGAGTGCAGGTCGGATGACAAGCTAAAGGAGCTTACCAAAAAGAGCGACGGCCTCCTCCGAACGATTGGCCGGCGGTGCTACGAAAACTATCTCCTCAGCTCGGTCGCGATCGCATCCGTGATTAATCGCTTCGATAAGGGGCGTACAGTCCCCCTTGACGCAGACGAGGTCAAGGCCCGACTGGAAGAGCTGTTTAAGGATGCCAAATATTCTTGCAAGGGACTGCCCGCGCTCAAAGGAAACCGCGATTTCATTGATGCCGCTCGGCTATTGAGGGATGTCTTTAACGAGTTCACCGAGTGCCGGGTCAGCTTCGAGAAGACGCTACACTCAGTGGAATTGACGAATTGGATTTTGGACAATGAGCCTGAAAGGCTTAAGCCTTTGGCGGACATTCTGAGAGAATGCTTGCGCAATTCAGGATCAACTGGCGCATGACGCATCTTTCCTGGTCACGCTCAGCCGCTCTGCTGTGGTCCTTTCGAACGCCACGTTTCCGCATCGATGGCATACATGCAAACTTCAATCGCTTTCGGTCCCCACAGGATGTTGTGCGTATAGGCAAAACCCACGCGCTCAAGCAGCGTTTGCGAGTTGTGGTGCCCTAATCCATGTCCGGCGACAATCAGCGGCAGGCTCAGGGTGTCGAATCCATAGGCGAGCACGGCGCGCAAAGACTCCTCGCCCAGGCGCAGGCCCCAGGCAGATCGCATGAGGTTGACGCCCACCTCGATTGTGTTTGGATCCATCTGCCAAGGACGCAAGCCGGCACACCCCGCGAACTGGCCCGTGTGACGCAAAAACATTGGCCAGTATTGCATGCCGAGGGTGTTCTGACGTTCACGTTCCAGATGGAGCCGGTTGCGCACTTGCTCTTTGGTCATGGCGCCGCCGAAGAAGTGAGTGACTTCCGGGTCGCACCACAAGGCTTCGGCGAGCACGGTGTCGCTGTCAGTCCAGGTTCGAAATGTGAGACGGGCGGAAGGAGGGGGTGGCATGCGAAAGAAGCTCCGGGACTTTGGACAAATGTATCGTAAATAGAGGGGTGCATCCCGCAGAGGCTGAAGCCCACGTCTTTTTTATGGGCTTTATCGGCACGACTGAAGTCGTGCCCTGATGCTTGTCAAAGCTCTGGATGAGTTTTTTGGGGCGCTGTGAACAGGCTGGTGAAAGAGCCCAGGTGCGGGATCGAAACGAGCCAGCGAACTTTAGCAGGGGCTAAAGCCCAACTCATTCTATTGGCTTCTTGCGGCCCGGCTGAAGCCATGCCCTTGTTACAAAGCCTGCCTGCAATGAGTTTTTCCGCATCCTGTAAAGTCGTGCCCTGATGCAAAGCGCATGCCGCCGGGGCTGAAGCCCACGTCATTTATATAGGCTTGACGCCGGAGATAAATCCCCGGCCTACCACACGTAATACTTTCTCCTATGCGGTCCGGCGGCGGCCTGTTGCTGCATCGCGCACGGCACCATAGAACAACGTGCGGTGCAGGGAGTCGAGGCGCGGAAGCAACGCGGCAATCTCGGCAACAAACGGGTCTGCGAGTACTGCTGCAACTTCGTCGTCGCGGCGGCTGCGGGAATCCCGAACCAATTGGCAAACGTCCACCTGGAGAGCTGACGCCAGCCGCTCCAGTGAACCCAGAGTCGGGATCGCCTTGCCGTTTTCGATCTTGGAGATGTAGGTCCGTGGCACCTGCATGCGCCCAGCCAGCTGGCGCTGGCTCAAGTGGCGAGCCTTGCGGATCTCACGCACCTGGCCCGCAACCTGCAATCCCGCCTCGGCAGAAGCCGGCGGAGCAATGGGGCTGCTGGTTACCAGTTGAGGAAGCGCGGGCGCGGGCTCCTCGATATCGAGGGGCCTGTGACATTTTCTGCAAAGGGAGTTGATGGTTCGGTACTGCACCAGGCTGCAGAAATCGCAGCGCACGACCTCACGTGTTTCCACGCTCACGAGGGTGGTTGCCATAGGCTGTGTGCGGAGTGCCAGAGCGGACTCTCCGGGGTGCTTTTCAACACCGCGACTTTTGTTACTCTCGGGGAAGTGAACCATAATTGTCAAGTGAAAACTTAGGGTCAAACCTACAATTCACCCATCATACGCTGAAAAACCCGAAGAAAGACGAACCAAATTGATCACTATTGAAAGAATATTTGTGCAGCGGACAGAATGATTGATGGGGGAGGAAGCAATCGTGACCGATAACGATCAATTGGCCCGGAATGGCCACGGGCGCGCCGAGGCCTGGCAACTGCTGACGGAATGGACGCAGAGCGAGAGTCTGCGCAAGCACGCGCTGGCCGTGGAAGCGTGCGTGGCGGCCTGCGGAGAGGCGGAAGCCGACCGGCTGGGGCTGGCTGGCTCTGAGCGCGCGGCCATGGTGGAGCTCTATTCGACGACCGCGCTGTTGCACGACTTTGATTACGAGCGCCACCCGACACCGGAGGAGCATCCGTTTGTCGGCGTGCGCGAGTTGGAGAGGCTGGGATGGCCGGTTGAGTTGCGGACGGCGATCCTTGGGCATGCGCAGTATTCGGGCGTGCCGCGGGTGGCGCATCTGGACAAGGTGTTGTTTGCGTGCGATGAGCTGGCGGGATTCCTGACTGCCTGCGCGCTGGTAAAGCCGAGCAAGGCGATTGCGGATGTGGAGGTTGCCGGGGTTCGGAAGAAGATGAAGGACAAAGCCTTCGCGCGGGGAGTCAATCGGGCGGATGTGATACAGGGGGCCGAGGAGCTGGGCGTGGATCTGGATGCGCACATTGCGTTTTGCATTGAGGCGATGCGGAAACGGGCTGGGGATTTGGGGCTGTAGCTCGGGGAGCGGCCTTGTCCGAAGACCCGCTCATCGCGATAAGGTCGCGATGAACGGGGCACAGTTCCGGATTCCGGGACTAGTAGGCAACCTGCATTAGGACACGTAGATGGTAAACGGCTGCGTACTTTTCACTCCGTTGCTGTTGGTGTAAGTGGCCACAAACAGGCAGTAGCCCTCTGTTGATGTTGTCAATGGGACGTTGTTGATTTGACGCGACGTGGACGTGTACCCGTTGGGACCGGTCCAGCTCCACGATCCGCCGCTGACCGGCTGCGGACCAAGATTTACCGCAGTGCCGGTGGAACTGACTGTTGCGGTGGCGGTTTGTTGCCAGCTTCCTGCGCCCACCTGGATAAACGGAGTAATCACTGTACCCGTATTATCCGAGAAGCCATTGAGCGCAGCAGTCGGTTCTCCGTTGGTTTGCCATGCGCCGGAGCCGTAGGTATCGAATGGAGCGTAGACTTCCGGCTCCCAATAAAAGACTCCCATGCCGCCAAAGTCATTGACCCCGCTTATGTAGCCCTCGAGAGAAGACTGAGTACCCGATGGATTGTTCTCCGGGCCGCCGAACTCAACCTGCATCACCGGATGGTTGTACATTTTCTGGTAGTTGGCCATATCAGTCACGATGCCGGCAACTTCGCTCCCTGAGCCATAGGAGGAGAAGCCCGTGATATCCCATTTGCCACCATACTGGACATAGGCGTTGAAGAACGGTTCGATGCCACTGTCCTGAGGTTGAGCCAGGTGGATAATGCACGGGACGTTGGGGAAGACATCCTTGACATTGTTGTACCCGGCCATCAGCAAGCCGGTCATCTGGGAAGGGAAGTTAAGCCCTCCGATTGGGTGGCAGATGCCGGAGTTGATCTCGTTGCCGAGTTGCACCCAGCCGGGAGTTACTCCGGCGGATTTCATCGCGGTCATGAAGCCGTTCACATAGCTGCCAAGGGTGGTCTCCATCTCGCTGTAAGTCAAGTCGGCCCACGCTGCGGGAGGGTTCTGTACGCCGACGCTGTTCCAGGTATCGCCGAAGTGGAAATCGATGTCGACGGGTAGGCCGGCGCTCT
>JBEKUP010000124.1:0-7013 GCA_049514915.1 Occallatibacter sp.
GATGAAGACCGACGCCCGCGCCCTCACACAAGGAGCACGGGGTAAACCTCAACTTCTCGAACCGCCCGGTGCGGACCCGCATGCCGGGTGGTGTGGCAGGGGAGGAGAGGTGACTCTCCCCCTATGCCGATGTCGCCAAGATCCCGAGCAACTCTGCCAATCTCCACATGGATGGCAGCGCGCAACGGCTGGCCGTCATCAGGACCGCAGGCTTTGAGTGCGTTGCGGAATAGCTGCCGGGCATACTTGCGCCGCTTTTCGCCGAGGGCGACGCGGCCACGCTCGAAGATTGCCCCTGCGGTTAGATGCTGCATGCCGTGAGGCTAGCACGACTCGGCGCAGGCGTGAATCCGAAAAGCTTTCCTCCAGCGTGCGACTCAGTTACCATCTTCCCCATGGCCTACTTCCTCTTTAAGACCGAGCCCGATGTCTATTCCTTCGACGATTTCCTGCGCGACCAAGAAACCGTCTGGGACGGAGTAACCAACCCTACTGCCGTCAAGCATCTGCGCGAAATGAAGGCTGGAACCAAGTGGATTTTCTACCACACCGGCGACGATCGCACCGCGGTGGGCACCGGAACCGTCATCAGCGTGGACCCGACCGATCCCAAGGTTCCTATCGTCAAGGTCAAGGTTGGCAAGCGCCTCAAACGCCCCAGGACACTGGCGGAAATCAAGGCCGAACCCCTGTTCGCTGGCTCGCCCCTGGTCGTTATCGGCCGGCTGTCGGTAGTTCCTCTGACCCAGGAGCAATGGGATTGGTTCGTGGAATAGAGCTGCCACGGCAGTCGGCTTTCCGGCCGTCCTCAGTCACTATTCCTTGTCTTCCCCTAGCCACCGTTTCGTATTCAGCAACTGCCGCTGATCCAGCGCCCAAACCTTCCCCGTCAGTTCGTCCGGCCCCTTGCCCTCGCGGATGCACTTTTCGAATTCGCCCTGCACCGCCTGCATCTTCGCGTCCAGGTCGTCCAGGAAGTTCAGCACCAATGCCTCCGGAATCATAGGCAGCTTGGGCGAACCAAACTCCAGCTTTCCGTGATGACTCAGGATCATGTGCAGCACCAGCGTTTTCAACTTCGGCGGGAAATTCGGCAGGCTGTCCATCGTCTTCTCTGCCAGCGCAACGCCCATCTGGATGTGCCCCAGCAGCGTCCCTTCCACTGTGTACTCAAAACCGATTTCCCAACTCAGCTCCCGCACTTTGCCAATGTCGTGGAGAATCACGCCGGTCAGCACCAGGTCGCGATCAACCAACGGGTAATGCGGAACAACCCTATCTGCCAACGTGCAAAGGCTTACCACGTGTTCCAGCAGCCCGCCAAGCCACGCATGGTGCAGTTGCTTCGCCGCGGGAGCTTCCCGATACGCCTGCGCCAAAGCTGGATCACCGAGCACCGCGTTCAGCAGGCGCTTCAGGTCAGGACTAGTCAGGCTCTCCACAAACCCAAGCAGTTGAGCCCATAGCGCTGCAACATCATAAGTAGTCGAGGGCAGCAGGTCAGTCTTATCCGCTTCGCCGGGCAGCGCCAGTCGAAGCTGGTCCACCTTCATTTGCAGCCGGTCGTCAAACTTTGACGCACAGCCCCGCGCCTTCACAATGTCGCCGCGCTCAAACACTTTCGCAATGCGCGGGTCAGAAGGATCCCATATACGGCCTTCAATCTGTCCCGTCTTATCGCCGAGAATCAGGTTCAGATAGGGCTTGTTGGTCTTGGTCGTCCGCTGCTGTTTCATCAGCACCAGAAAGAAGCTGTCGAAGGGCCTGCCTTCGTCGAAATTTGCCAGGTCGGCGATATAGATATCTTTCATAGAAGTATGCGCGGACACCCAGCCGCCTGCTGCTCTCAATGCGGGTCAAGAATACCACGGCCCTGCGTCGAGTCGACCCGCGTCTACATGGCCGCAGTATTTGCTCGCTGCGTCATTCGTTATGACGCAGGATCGTAATTCAAGTTGGGCCCGAGCCACCGCTCCACTTCCGCTACGCTCATCCCTTTGCGTTCAGCGTAATCCGCCACCTGGTCGCGCTCAATCTTTCCCAGCGAGAAGTACTTTGAATCCGGATGCGCAAAATACAGTCCGCTCACGCTCGATCCCGGCCACATGGCGAATGATTCGGTAATCAACATGCCCGTATTCGCCTCGACATTCAGCAGCCGCCACAACGTGCCTTTCTCCGTATGATCCGGGCAAGCCGGATAGCCTGCTGCCGGCCGGATGCCCCGATACTTCTCGTGGATCAGTTCGTCGACGCTCAGCGTTTCGGCGCGGCCATAGCCCCACTCATCGCGGACTTTCTTGTGCAGGCTCTCAGCAAACGCTTCCGCCAGCCGATCGGCAATCGCTTCCGCCATGATCGCATTGTAGTCGTCGTGCTTCGCTCTGAATCCGTCGCACAACTCCTTCAGCCCGATTCCGCTCGTCACCGCAAACGCACCAATATGATCGCCCAGACCGGTTTCCTTCGGCGCAATAAAGTCTGAAAGCGAACGGCACGGCTGAGTGCTCTCCGTGCTTGCCTGCTGGCGCAAAAAGTGGAAGCGCTCCAGTACCTCCGCACGCGCGCCATCAGTATAGAGATCCACATCGTCGCCCACCGCATTCGATGGAAAGAACCCGTAGACGCCTCGCGCCCTGATCAGCTTCTTCTCAATGATAGTATCCAGCAGCGCATTCGCTTCGTCGAACAACTGCCGCGCCTGCGCGCCCTGCTCCGGATGCTCAAAGATGCGCGGATAAACACCCTTCAGCTCCCATGTGTGGAAGAACGGAGTCCAGTCGATGAATGTGCGCAGCGTCTCCAGCGGAAAATCATCGAGCACGCGCACGCCGGTAAACTCCGGAACCGGCAAGTCCTCCGCGCGCCACTCAACGGCAGTGCGTCTTGCCCGCGCTGCTTCCAGCGAAACCAGCGTTTGCCGCGGCGCGGCGTGCACCTTGCGCAGAGCCGCGTAATCGGCCCGATGCATTGCAACAAACTCCGCCTTGCCATCGTCGCTCAGCAGGCTAGTCGTCACTGGCACCGCGCGGCTGGCATCCAGAACGTGCACCACCGGCTCGCTATAGTGCGGCGCAATTTTCACAGCCGTATGCGCCCGACTGGTGGTCGCCCCGCCAATCAGTAGCGGCAGCTTGAATCCTTGCCGCTCCATCTCGCGGGCCACGTGCACCATCTCATCGAGCGACGGCGTAATCAGCCCGCTCAACCCGATCAGGTCGGCATTCTCCGCCTTGGCGCGTTCCAGAATCTTCTCCGACGACACCATGACTCCCAGGTCAATGACCTCGTAATTGTTGCAGGCCAGCACCACGCCCACAATATTCTTGCCGATGTCGTGCACATCGCCCTTCACGGTCGCCAGCACAATTTTCCCTTGCGCCTTCACCGCCTGTCCGGCCGCGGCCATCGCCACCTTCTCCGCTTCCATAAACGGTGTCAGGTGAGCTACTGCCTTCTTCATCACGCGGGCCGACTTCACCACCTGCGGCAGAAACATCTTGCCCGCGCCAAACAAGTCGCCCACCACGCTCATTCCGTCCATCAGCGGGCCTTCAATCACCAGCAGAGGGCGCCCCAGTTTCACGCGCGCTTCCTCGGCATCGATCTCGATGAACGTGTCAATCCCCTTCACTAGGGCATGCGAGAGCCGCTCCTCCACCGTGCCGTTACGCCATTCCTCTGCCTTCTTTTCGCTGACGACCACTCCGCCCGCACTCTTCAGCGCCTCGCCAAAATCCACCAGGCGCTCCGTCGCATCAGAGCGCCGGTTCAGCAGCACATCTTCCACCAGCACCTTCAGCTCCGGCTCAATCTCCTCGTAAACCTCCAGCATGCCAGCATTCACAATGCCCATGTCCATGCCGGCCGCGATCGCATGGTACAGAAATGCGGAGTGCATGGCTTCGCGCACCTTATTGTTGCCGCGGAAGCTGAACGAGATATTCGAGACACCGCCGCTCACTTTGGCGTGCGGCAAGTTGGCCTTGATCCAGCGCGTCGCGTTGATGAAGTCTACAGCGTAGTTGTTGTGCTCCTCCATGCCAGTGGCCACGGTCAAAATATTCGGATCGAAAATAATATCTTCCGGAGGGAACCCAACCTCATCCACCAGGATCCGATAAGCCCTTTCGCAGATGCGGATCTTCTCCGCATAGCTCGCCGCCTGCCCCTGTTCGTCAAAGGCCATCACCACAACGGCCGCACCATACTTCAGCACCGTGGCCGCGTTTTTCCTGAACTTCCCCTCGCCCTCCTTCAGCGAGATTGAGTTCACAATCCCTTTGCCCTGCAGACACTTCAGCCCCGCCTCAATTACTTCCCATTTCGACGAGTCCACCATGAAGGGAACCTTGGCAACCTCGGGCTCACTGGCCAGCAATTGCAGAAAGCGCGTCATCGCCGCCACGCCGTCGATCATCCCCTCGTCCATGCAGATGTCGATGACGTTTGCGCCGTTCTCCACCTGCTGCCTGGCGACGCTGACCGCTTCCTCGAACTTGCCTTCCTTCACCAGTTTTGCGAACTTCGGCGAACCGGCCACATTGGTCCGCTCGCCAATCATGATGTATACACCCGGCTGCTGTGTAAATGGCTGCGAACCCGACAACCGGAGCGGCTTGATCTCCTCTATCACGCTTACATCTGCACTCACGCCGCCGCCTCGCTGGGCCCAAAACTGCGCGGAGCCTTACCTTCAAGCGCCTTCGCGATGGCCGCGATGTGCTCTGGGGTATTTCCGCAACATCCACCCGCAATGTTGATTAGCCCACCCTTCGCAAACTCGCCCAGGTAACGCGCCATATCAGCTGGTCCAAGGTCGAAGCCCGTCTCCGACAAAGGATTCGGCAGCCCCGCATTCGGGTAGCAGGAAATCGCCACGTCCGCCTTCTCTGAAAGCTCGCTCAAAAACGGATACATCAGGTCTGGCCCGAGAGAGCAGTTGAGCCCGATCGAAAGCGGCTTCACATGCTTCACCGCGTTCCAGAACGCCTCAACCGTCTGTGCGGAAATCATGGTCTCCCCGCCGCGTCCCACCGCTGCTGAAATCATCACCGGCAATTCCTTGCCGCTCGCTGCGAGCCCGTCTTCATCGAACACCTCGCGAATGGCCACGAGCGCCGCTTTGGCATTGAGTGAATCGAAGATCGTCTCCACCAGCAGCAGATCCACGCCACCTGCAATCAGCGCCCGCACTTCCTGCGCGTAGGCAGTCTTCACCTGGTCAAACGTCACCACCCGGAAACCCGCATCGTCGGCATCCGGCGAGTTCGAAAGCGAAACGGTCAGCGGCCCAATCGCTCCTGCAACAAACCGCTGCCTCCCGGTCGCATTCGCTACGCGATCCGCCCACTCGCGGCACTGCCGTGCGGACTGCTCATTGATCTCCCACGCAAGGTCTCTCAGAAACTTGTCATCGATAATCTTCTGATAGAACTCAGGATCCTTCCGGCCTCCATGCTCGCGCGGATCGTCCACAAAGAACTCGCTCTGCGTAATGCTCGTCGCGCCAAACGTGTTGGTTTCGATAATGTCCGCGCCCGCCTCAAGAAACCGGCGGTGAATGTCGCAGATCATCTGTGGCTGCGTCAGGGAGAAAAGGTCGCCGTTGTTCTTCAGATCCTTCTTCGAGTCCTTGAACCGTTCCCCGCGGATATCCGCTTCCGTCATCCCGTAGGTGCGGATCGTGGTGCCCATCGCTCCATCAATAATGGCGATGCGGCTCTCGAGTACCCTCTCAAGAGGGTGTTGATGGGTTCTTGTCATGTTTCTCTTATCGCCTTGTGGGGATCTGGGCCGGATATGCCGGACATCACCCGGAGTTTTGGTTTCCTGACTGCATCGCAATCGTCAGGTTTGGAGCAGCAACTCAACGGGCTGGGATTTACCCGCATGCGGCGCCGATTCCCGCTCTCCTTATTATAGCGAGACATTATTTGCTGCTTTAGCCGACCCGCCTCTGGCCCTCTTGTTGCAACCCTACTGTCACCGCAAATATCAACCGGACCTGGGTTCCATTTCCCAGGTCCGGCGGCGCGGGGCTTAAGCCTGTTTTACTGTTGCGGTTGCGGCGCGGGCGTCGGGGCTGCCGGAGCAGGGGGCGCTGGAGCAGGGGCGCCGGGAACTGCCGGCGCGGGAGTGATATCAGGAGCCGGGGCCGGCGTCTTCTTTTTGTTAGTCAGCCGCGTCTTGTCGCCCGCGGTTGCGTTCTCTTTCTTCTTTTTCTTGGCCGTTGTATCGCCAGCCAAGCCCAGCGGAGCGGATTGGGCCTGCCGGTCCGCAACTTCAGCCGAATCGGCGGGGGCGGGTGCCAGTGCGTCCCTTTTAGGTCCAGATGCTGCCTTGGGTTGCTTCACGGTCTTGGCGCGGTCGCTGAAGCGGGTCTTCTCCGCCGGCTTTACCTTGGCCTCCAGCGGATTTGCCGGCGTATCCGCACTCGCGGTTTGGTCGCCCCCCCCCGCGTCCTCTACCTTGGTCCCAGCGGCATTGGGCAGCGTCTTTGACGGTGCCTGGCCGAACCGAATCTTTTCTTTTTTGCCCGGCTTCTGGGTGGTCAAAGACGCATTCTTTTTGGTCGCCGTAGTTGCATCGGCAGGTGCGGCGGCTTGCGTCGACTTCTGCCGGAAGCTCCGCGTTGTCTCGCGGAAGCGCGTACGCTCCACCTTCTTCTTTTTCTTGGCCACCGGCGGCGTATAGGCGCTATAGGTCAGCTTGGTCTCTTTCCTGCTCGCGCCCGTATCCGTGTAGCCCGGCTTGATATCGATTGCCGCTTCTTCGCGCATCTGCGTCAGGTACTCGCGAATCGCCGGCATCATGCGCGTCTCGTAGAAGTTCTGCTCCACATCCTGCTCTACGTCCTTGAACTCCGGAACGCCGCCAGGGTTGTGTTGAGTCACCTTGAATATCACCAGGCCCTGCTTGGTCAGGATCGGGTCGGTGTACTGGCCTGTCTTCAACGCGAAGGTCTGGGTTTCCAGCACCGGCGCCAGCGTGCCCCGCTTGAACTGCCCCAG
>JBEKUP010000125.1:0-6922 GCA_049514915.1 Occallatibacter sp.
CTGGAATGCCTGTCCCCAGGTAAATATTACCGATCGTAAGCACTCCCTGAGGCCCGGAGGAGACATCCGTATTTATTTCAATGTCGAGCAGATTGGTAGGATATGTCGTCCCAATCCCGACGCTACTGCCCGATACCGAGATCGGCGAGTTGCCGACCGCTGAACTGCCGGTAAAAACCGGCACCGTGTTCGTTGTACCGCTCCCGGTCACTGTCTGCGCCGCCGCGCCCACAGCAAAGGCCACAAGGCAAAATCCAAACAGAATCGACTTTCTATCCATGATCCGAAGTTCCTTCCCTTCTCTTGTGTCTTACCGTTGAGCTGCGTCTTTCGCTGCCGCTTTGCGTCGGTTGATTGCCTGCCCGCCACTCATCGCCGCAACACCCGGTAACAGGGCAGGATGGTTCCCGCAGCGGGCGTGCGGTCGAACTGCGGCTGGTAGCCAAGCCGCTCGGGCAAGATCACCATCGGATCGCCGGGCGCGGTGCGCAGCAAAATCTGCCCAAACGGCCGGTCGCATTCCGCATCGCGCTTGACCGCAAGAACCGCGCCGGCATCCGACCGGAGGACTTCGCGCGCCAGCGGAGGCCACTCGTTGGGATAGGCATCGACCAGGCGTACGAGAACGGCCTCGTTCTGCTTCGGCAAAAGTAACTGCGCAAGATAGGTGTCCTCATTCTGGCCCCATGTGCCGCGAATCAGCGTGCTGCTTGCGAGAAAATGCACGTGCGCCTTCTGTCCGCGCCTATGGGGCCATGCTCCCGCGGTGGCCGGAGTCATGGCAGCAATCATGAGGGCTGCCGCGATTTGTGATCGATGTTTCAAGCGCACAAAACCCCTCGTTGTCCGCTACTGGCGGATTGCAACAAGAAGAAGTCACGCGCAGCGCGCAGAAGCTTCTTCGCCATGCTGGGATGGAGATTCGCGCAGAGTTTGGGAGGACAAGAGAACCGTTTCGTACGGCAATGTGAAGCGGACCCGAAAACAAGCAATGATAATTGCGGTTTCGTCCGGAGTGATCCGGCGAAACTCATGATGATCTGAATGAAGCTTGAGTTGCTGACTACAACGTAGGCAATTCGGCGCGGAGTGTCAAGTGCTTTCCTGTGAATTTTTCTGCAGAGGGTGCCCTCGGAGGTCAAATGAAATTTCCCTTACTGCGGGCCGACGTTTTCTTCGATTAAGCGCAATACTAATGGTATCAATAGTATACTTGCGTTTCGCATCCCAATGGTTGATACCAGAAAGGATGATCGACGGCGGCAAGCGGACAATTCAGGTGAATGTAAAGATGAGCGAGGGGGACTACAAACTCCTCCAGGCCGCGGCCAGCGCACTATGGCCGGAGGCCATCCTCAGCAATTCCGGCATCTTGCTTGGACTCGCCCGCATTGCTGCCAAGGATATACTCGGCAAATCTCCCAAAGCCAAAGTCGCGGCGAGGAAAGGTCGCTAGTCTGCGCTTTTGGAAAAGCTTGTTACAGGCCAAGCCTCGGCGCCGATCATAATTCTGATCAGGAAGGGAAAGTCTCGTGGCCGATCATCCATACCGGGAGGCGGGCCGCCGTTTGAAGGCTGCGCTCATCAGCTATCAGCTAGGCAGAGCGGGAGTCGATCGCACGCTGAAGGAGGTTCCCGAAGATCCGGGTGAGGGCTGGGCAGACCTCGCCCAGCACCTGCTCGCGCAGATGCTGCTGAACATAAATGGACCAATCGCTCCGCCCGATGACGGACCAACGACTATTCAATAGCGATACAATCATTTCGATTTGCGGCGAAGCTCACCGGCGTCCGCTTGAGATCAGCACATAGCCTCACTCGATCAAGTCCGCGTCTAATATGACCGAATTTATAGAGGGCTTCGCCGCGTGCCCGTCGGGCGGGCGCATGATGCCGCTCCTGCCGAAGGCAGGAGCATCGCAAGAGGGTGGGTAGACGGGCAGGCAGACAGAAAAATGCGGAGCCCAGGTTGTAGGCTCCGCAGAGTGTTCCGGTTGGATTGGGCTTCAAGCCGCCGCTTGCTTTTTCGCTGTCTTTGCCTGTGGTTTGGCTGGTGGCTTTGGCGTGTCTTTCTTCGCTGCTTTCGCCTTGTCCTTTGCCGCGAACTCCTGCTTGACCTTCGCGGCGATTGCGTCTGTGTCCACCTTGTATAGCGCAGCGGCTTCATTCAACACCTGCGTCGTCTGCTGGCGGGCGACAGTGAGCAGGATGGTCAGTTCGACCAACACGCTGCCTAACACGCTCTCCTCGGCGCGGCGCAAATAGGCGGCAAACAGCTTGGCAATGGAATCGCTGTCCTTCTCCCGCTTGATGCCGTGCCGCTTTGCAACGATTTCCAAACGCCGCTCCTCTACCAGTCCGGCCAGCCGTTCCACGACAAACACGAGGTCGCGCTTCATCAACCGGACAGGCACGGCGTCGGCGATTGCGGCGAGTACGCGGATGCCGGTGGTATTGGCGATAGCCTCCTCGCGCCGCTGCTTCTCTTGCGCGGCCTTCTCCGCAGCGTCGGACTGAACCCGCAGCGGCTGTTTCTTCAGGTGATGCACCGGGCAATCGGGATTGGCGCATACCTTGCGGAGTTCGCCTTTCTTGCTGCCATCGGCAACGATGGCCTCGGTGACGAATTTGCATGTCTTGTATTCCGGCGCGTCCTGCTGGTATTTGTTCTTCGGTTTTTCCTGCCGGATTTCGACATACTGGTTACGGGGTACAACCGTGCGGCCTTCGGCGGGTTTACCGTATGCCGTCGTGATCTGTACCAGCTTCGGTTTCGCTGCCACGGTCTGCTTTACGTGCGCGTCCACCTTGGCCGCATAGCAGGCAGGATCGGAGCAGGAATCGCGTTTGGCCGCGATGCCCTCGAAGAGTAGCGTATTGTGGCCGGTGCGCTTGGGGCATTCAATGCAGGAACCCGCGTCGGGCACAAGCGTTGCGTCGTCTTTCGAGAACGGCGCGGTGGCAAGTTCTAAGAGGATGTTATGCTCGATCCATTCCCGCAGATGGCGAACCGGGAGCAGGATGCGCTTCGCTTTGCTGCCGCCCGTGTAGCTCTCCTGCCAGCAAGCGGTCAACGCCTCCTCTTGTTGCTCCGGCTGCAATTTCGCCAGCAGTAAGGCATGGCCCACGCCGATCTCGTCCTTGGTAAAGGCTTCGACCGCTGCGGGGGCAAGTTCGGTCAAGCGAAGTCGGGAGGCCACATACCCCGGATGCTTGCCGCACTTGGCCGCGATGAGTTCGATGGAATACTTCGGTTCATCAATACGCAAGAGCGCGGCAAAGCCCTGCGCCTCATGGAGCGGATGCACATCCTGCCGCTGAAGGTTTTCGACTAGCTGCGCCTCCAACACCTGAGCGTCGGTCATCTCGCGGATGCACACCGGCACGGTTTCTTTCTCGGCTATCGCCGCGCCGCGATACCGGCGCTCTCCGAAAACAATCTCAAAGCTCCGCTCCGTGCGGGGCCGAACCAACAAAGGCTGCAACACGCCGTTTTCTCGGATGCTGGCGGCGAGTTCCTGCATCGCATCTTCGTCGAATGTTTTGCGGGGGTTGGTGGGCGATACGACCAGCCAATCGAGCGGCAGGTCGCGGTACTCGGACTGGGTTTGAACTTGAACCATAGTAGTCATGTGGAATCTCCTGTTCCGGTTGGATCTTTCGTGAAGGCGCAAGCGGGCACACTCCCAAGCGCGCCCGCTCAGGATGTGTGCGCTAGGCCGCTGCGAATTGCTCCCGCTCCGTCGCCGGTTCCGCGATTTCGTCACTGCGGATGGCGGCAAGAATTACGGCGGATGTGCGCTGGATGACTTCAAGGCTTTCGGCCAGCAAGGTTGCGTTGCCGTTGTACATCTGGATGTAATCGCTCGAAGCATCGCCCATCTCCAGGCCGATTGCCTGACCCACGATGAAGGCCACGGCCTCGGCTTCCGTCTCGCGCACGGTTGCCGTGGTGAAGGTGCGGCGCTCCGCCTTGTGCAAAAGTTCATGGGCCGTTTCGTGAACCAGGGTCACGAACTCTTCCGGCTTCGACTGGCCGGGAAGCAAAGCGATCTTTCCGCCGTAGCTCACACCCAAGGCCGGGGCGATTCTCTCGTTGAATTCAAGAGCGATGTTCTGCCGCACAAGAAAATCAATAAGCCGGTCGCGCTGATCGCCTACTTCGCCGGAGATGTTGTGCTCGAACTCCGGCAAGTCTTCGCCTTCGGTCTGCGCCACGTCGAACACATACACGGCGCGAAAGCCGATGAGCACCGGCGGCTGCTTGGTGTTGCCGTCCGCATCGGTCTTCTGTGCGGCCTCAGCATTCCTCCGCCGATAGCCGATCATCGGCGCAAGAATCTGGATGCCTCTTTCGCCGCGCTTCACGAACCGGCCCATCTCTTTCCATGTGCCGAATCCCGCCACGCGCGTAGCCGTGGGCCGCTGCCGTGCAATGGCAACGATGTTTCCAAAGCTGTAATTGTGGAAACGCGCCATCGCGGTCAGATAGGCAGCGAGTGTTTCGCTCTTGCCTGCTTCAACCTGCCGGATGAGAAAATCCACGGCCTGCTTGATGATGAGTTGTGTTGGATTGTCGTTCTGTGCTGTCCGTCCTTGATAGGGCGAATCGCTGCGGTTGCGCTGTGCCGCATTTTTCCTGTGCGGCGCAGCTTGGCTGTTGGCGGTGGTAACTGCGATGCTGGTAACGTGGTTGCTGCGTTTCATGAAGATGCTCCTGTGTAGCCCCGCTGGGGCCGATTGGCGTCCAAGAAGCGAAAGAGCACCAAACCCAAATTTCTTTTGTTCAGTGCCCCCGCTTCATGGCTCTTGCGGCACGGCAGAGGCGCGGAGGGTTCTGTCACAGGTGGCCGCAGGCGCCGCGTCAGCGGTCGAAGCGTAGCGCAGAGCCTTGACAGGTTCCGACCGCCTCTGCCATAAAGCCGCCTGAAGCGGGGGCACGTGACAAAGGAAAGAAATTTAGGTCAACTTCCGAATTGCTTTGGCATGTCGGGAGTGGGGGCGCGCGGCAGCGCCCAGGGAAGTAATGTTCGTTGGCAGGGGCTCTACGGGGAATTATTTATTCGTAATGTCCGCGCAAGATGCGGATGAATTCTGAGTCTTCTAATTAAGTTTGATAACTCGACGATTTAGGGACGCGATTAGACGTATACTCTTTTCCAAGATGCTCGTTTTTGACGGTTGCGTAAGTTCGAAGCCGTCCGAACATAACTATGGAAAGATGCCCTCGCACTCTTGAGGGCAACTTTCCATTAACTGACTTCGATGTCACTCTGTTTTCTAAAAGCCTGCAAGAGCCAGCCCTTTGTCGCCGGATTGCAATTCGCTATGACGACATCGGAGTTGGTTGGCTTTCGTCTCCAAGACCAGCGGGGCGCCGTGGTGTTTGGACCACCGCGAACGCCCCTAACCAACAAGCCTACAAGGAGGCTTTATGGCTGCATCTCATTCTACTTCCCTTGCGCCGGCGAAACCGGCGCTCGCCTCTGCCTTAACCCGCTTTGAACGCTATCTCTACGCACGCCGCGGCCTGAGCGCGGTTACCGTCCAGGACTACGTTTCTACAGTCCGGCGCCTTGTTCCCGCGCTCGGCCTCTCTCCCACCGTCGGTGCAATCGAGAGGCACGTTGAGCAGATGCATAAGGCCGGCGCAAGCTACTCTCATATCGTCAATACCTCCCTCGGGATCGAAGCCTATTGCGCTTTTCTAGGTAAGCCCATCAAGCTGGGTCGCCCCAAGAAGCCCAAGCACCTCGTGCGCGGGACGTTGGGCGAGGCTGAGGTCACGCTCTTAATCCATGCCGCGCGCACACTGCGCGAAAGGGCGATGATCGCCGTTGTCGCCTATGCGGGGTTGCGCAATCGAGAGCTTGGCCGGTTGCGCATCTCAGACGTAAACCTGAGCGGGCGTTACCTCTTTGTTCGCGGCACCAAGCCGCAGAAGGACCGCCACGCGCATATCGCTGCGCCCTGCGCCACGGTGCTGGCCGAGTACATGCGCGAACGGGGCGGGCAAGCGAACGATCTTCTTTTCGTCTGCCTCCGGAGTGGCAAGCCGTATAACCAGCAAAACCTGCGCAAGCTGATCCGCACTACGGCTAAACGCGCGGGCCTCGCCAAGCGGGTCTATCCTCATTTATTGCGTCATTCCCTGGCAACGAACCTGTTGCATCGCGGGGCGCATCTTTTGGCCATCAAGGACCAACTTGGCCATGCCTTCGTCGAGACCACGATGATTTATGTGCATTCCGATCCCGAGCTGACACAGCAGCACTATCAGATGTACGCTCCATCGTACCTTTAGGCGCTGCATACGTTCGTATGCAAAAGCGCGCCCAAACGCCGGACTGAACGGGCCGAAGCGGCCCCAGTCCGGCTGAGCGACAAGCCTGGATAGTTTCATCCTGGCTCCCTGAATAGCAGTGTAGTGCGGGCCGAGGGATTCGGAACCCACACGGCCTTGCGGCCTGCGGATTGCCTGTCATCAAGCAAGCAGCGCTGCACTAAGTACAGCCGCCAGCGGCGGCACGTGCAGAGAGATTTGCCGCTAAGAACGCCCCAGCGGGGCAGCGGCAAATCCGAACGATCACAGCAAGAACTGTCCGGGCCGGACATTGGGACGATCACCTCCCTGCGCCAGCCTCCGCCAGCGGCTCCGGCAAAAATAGCTTCGGGAGGTTTATTGTCAGCGCGCCTTGCTGCGTTGACCCCCTTTAGACCTATCGTGAAACTCTGCCGCCTTCACCGCCTTGGCCTTGGTATAGTCCGGTTGCGGCAATTCCCATCCCGCCATGCCCTGTAACACGCGGTCGGCGTGCTTGATGGTGTTCACGTGTCCATAGTGGGTTTCAATCATGTGGACGGAAGTTCCCATCTGCTCGGCAAGGAAATACACGTCCACGCCTTCCTGCAATCGGAGCGT
>JBEKUP010000126.1:0-6848 GCA_049514915.1 Occallatibacter sp.
TCGACACCGCCATCGCCGCGCTCGACGAAATCTTCACGGAACATGCGGCGTCCGTCAGCTCAACTCAAGCCGCAGCTCACAATTCAGGAGGCAACAACAATGGCTAGCCGCGCAACCCTCGACAGACCGGAGACCGCAGTGCCAGTACAGAAAGACCCTGACATTCTTGCCGCAGCAGCACGTCTCGCCGGCGAAGACATGTGCTCCATCGCCGACCTCTCCAGCGCTGAAGTGCGCGCCATTCTCAAGCTCGGCCACGACGTCAAGCGCAACCCGCGCGAGTATCGCCATGCCCTCGACGCGAAACAAATGGTCCTCATGTTTGAGAAGGCCTCGCTGCGCACCCGCCTGTCCTTCGAAACCGGCATCAACACCATGGGCGGCAACGCCATCTTCGTCGACAACACCGGCTCACCCCTCGGCGAACGCGAATCCATCGCCGATGTCGCCCGCAACGTCGAGCGCTGGGTCGACGTAATCGTGCTGCGCACCTATGCGCACGACACCATCACCGAGATGGCTGCCAACTCGCGCGTGCCCGTCATCAACGCCCTATCCGACTTCGAACACCCCTGCCAGGCGCTCGCTGACTTCATGACCCTGGAGGAGCATTTCGGCTCCACGCGCGGCCTCAACTTCACCTACGTCGGCGATGGCAACAACGTCTGCCACTCGCTCATGCTCACCGGCGCGCAACTCGGCGCCAACGTCACCGTGGCCACGCCGCGCGGCTACTCGCCTGATATTGAAATCGTCACCAAGGCTCGCGAAATCGCCGAGGTCAACGGCTGCGAGGTCCGTCTTCTGCAAGACCCCAATGCAGCCGCTGAAGGAGCAGATGCCATCTACACCGATGTTTGCGTCAGCATGGGCATGGAGCACGAGTCCAGCAAGCGCGCCCCCATCTTCCGCCCGTTCCAGGTCAACGATGCTCTCATGTCCAAGGCCGCGCCGAGTGCGGTCTTCATGCACTGCCTGCCGGCGCGTCGCAATGCGGAAGTCACCGACTCAGTCCTCGACGGACCGCAGTCCATCGTCTTCGACCAGGCCGAAAACCGCATGCATGTGCAGAAAGCATTGTTGCTGCTCTTGCTCGGCGGCCTGGCTAACACAGCAAGCTTTCAGTGAAGCAGGGTCTGAGGGACTAGAATTTATGGTGCAATTTAGTCGGAGAAGAATAGCGCTGATAGCACTTGTTTGCGCTCTCTCGTTTGCACCTGAGCGGAGAAGCAACGCTCAGAGCGTACCTAATGACACGTTCACCATAACGATCTCATTGGAGACGCCAACCATCCACGTTGGAGAAGTGCCAGTGATAACAGAAACTACGGAAAACAAGGCAAATCATCTCGTGTACGCGGGGTGGGCCGAAGGTGGCCCTCTGATAGAGCTAGTCAATAACAAAGGGGAAAATATTAGTCTTCACGTTCTAGGAAACGCACGAAAAGACACTGACATTTATTTGAGGCCTCCTGAAAAGAAGTTTGAGCCTGGATATCACAATCGAGGCCCGTGGCGGATACGTATGGAACCAGGTTACCTAGTTCCAGGTGAATACAAGTTAAGGACGCACAGGCTCGATTTCAAAAATGGAGATATTAAGGCCGGAACAGAGGTGTACTCAAATACCGTCACACTCACCGTCGTTCCTTAACTGTGTCCTGGCGGGGCGTTTGCCCAGCCGATCTGTCCGTTCCTAACCACTCGAATCAAGTCAAAAGCTAGAAGCTCTAAGAGGTTTTGAAGAATGTCCGTAATTCTCGAATCCGTGCCCGTCGACCAAAGAGTCGGCATTGCTTTCTCCGGCGGGCTTGACACCTCCGCTGCCCTCCACTGGATGAAGCAGAAGGGCGCAATCCCGTACGCCTACACCGCGAACCTCGGCCAGCCCGACGAAACCGATTACGACGCCATCCCGCGCGCAGCCCTCGAATACGGTGCAGAAAAAGCCCGACTCATTGACTGCCGCGCCCAGCTCGTTCGCGAAGGCATCGCCGCGCTCCAGGCCGGCGCATTCCACATCAGCACCGCCGGCGTCACCTACTTCAATACCACTCCAATCGGCCGCGCGGTCACCGGCACCATGCTCGTCTCCGCCATGCAGCAGGACGACGTCCATATCTGGGGCGACGGTTCCACATTCAAAGGCAACGACATCGAGCGCTTCTACCGCTACGGTCTGCTCGTCAATCCCGGCCTCAAAATCTACAAGCCCTGGCTCGACGCCGCATTCATCGACGAGCTAGGCGGCCGTGCCGAAATGTCCGCCTTCATGCAACAATCCGGCTTCGCCTACAAAATGTCCGCCGAGAAGGCCTACTCCACCGACTCCAACATCCTCGGCGCAACCCACGAAGCCAAAGACCTCGAGCATCTGTCCACATCGATCAAAATCGTCGCTCCCATCATGGGGGTAGCCTCCTGGCGCGACGATGTCGAAGTCCGGCGCGAGCAAGTCTCCGTCCGCTTTGAAGAAGGCTTTCCCGTCGCGCTGAGCGGCAAGCAATTCACTGACCCCGTCGAGCTTCTTCTCGAAGCCAATCGCATCGGAGGCCGTCACGGTCTCGGCATGTCCGATCAGATCGAAAACCGCATCATCGAAGCCAAGTCCCGCGGCATCTACGAAGCCCCCGGCCTCGCCCTGCTCTTCATTGCCTACGAACGCCTCATCACCGGCATTCACAACGAAGACACCATCGAGCAGTACCGCGACAACGGCCGCAAACTCGGTCGTCTCCTCTACCAGGGCCGCTGGTTCGACTCCCAGGCCATCATGCTTCGCGAGTCCGCCCAGCGCTGGGTCGCCAAGCCCCTCACCGGCGAAGTCGCACTCGAACTTCGCCGCGGCAATGACTACTCCATCCTCAACACCGAGTCGCCCAACCTAACCTTTCATCCCGAGCGTCTCAGCATGGAGAAAACTGAATCAACCTTTTCCCCGCGCGACCGCATCGGACAATTAACCATGCGCAATCTCGACATCACAGACACCCGCGATAAGCTTCTTACTTACGCCAAAACCGGCCTCCTCACCCTCAGCAAGGGCAGCGAAATGCCCCAACTGCAAAGCGCAAGGGAGAAGGAGTAGCGATGGCGATTTGCGACTATTGCCTACTCGAAATGAACGAGGCCGAGGGGTGCGTAAAGTTACCGGTCAAGACTGTTGATGGGGACTTCGATCCGGTTCTGTACGGCAGCGAGATCGGAAATGAGCCCGAACCGCCTGATCATAGGTGCCATGACTGTGGCGCGTTACCGGGGCACTAACATCACGCTGGCTGCGACTGGGAACAGTGTCCCCGCTGCCACGAACAACTGATTAGCTGCGACTGCTCTCCGGAAGAGCCAGACGAACAAGCCAATCAAACTGAAGGCTGAGGAAGCAGAAACAATTCAATGTCCAACGAAAAACAATCCGTCAAGATGTGGTCCGGCCGCTTTCGCGAGCCGCTTGATAGCGAATTCGAAAGGTGGCAGCGCTCCATCGTTTTTGACTGGCGCCTTCTGCCCCACGAAGTCGCCGCCAGCAAAGCCCACGCATCCGCCCTCATCGCCGCCAATATCCTCACGACAGAGGAAGGCACGCAGATCCGCGCCGCGCTCGATTCCATTGCCGCCGATCACGCATCCGAAACCGGTCAGGCTCTCGTGCGCAATCACCCCTCCGCCGAAGACATTCATCACTTCGTCGAAGTGGCCCTCGTCGACCGCATCGGATCCCTCGGCCTCAAACTGCACACCGGCCGCAGCCGCAATGAACAAATCGCCACCGACCTTCGTCTCTACGTCCGCGCCCAAATCAGCCATGTCATCGAGTCTCTCGTGGTCTGGGCCAACGCTCTTGTTGAGCAGGCCAGCGCCGCCAAAGAGTCCGTCATGCCCAGCTACACGCATATGCAGCGCGCCGAGCCGGTGCTCGCCGCTCACTGGCTCCTTGCCTACGTCGAGATGATTTTGCGTGATGCCGAGCGCCTGCGTGACTGTGCCGCTCACCTCAACCAGTGCCCGCTAGGCTCCGGTGCAGTGGCCGGCGCAACCCTCGCCCTCGATCGCACCATCGCCGCTCGCGAGTTAGGTTTTGCCGCTCCAACCGCCAACTCCATCGACGCCACCAGCGACCGCGACTTCATCCTCGAGTACCTGCAAGCCCTTACCTTCGTGGGCCTTCATCTCAGCCGCTTCGCTGAAGAAATCACCCTCTTCGCCACTGCGGAGTTTAATTTCATCACCCTGCCTGAAGCCTTCTCCACCGGCTCCAGCGCCATGCCGCAGAAGAAGAACCCCGATCTAAGCGAGCTCATCCGCGCCAAAGTCGGTCGCATTCACGGCGCTGCACAAGCCGTCACATTACAGCTCAAAGGGCTCCCTTTGGCCTACAATAAGGACATGCAGGAAACCCAAGAGCCAGCCTTTGCGGTCGAATTCGTGCCTCAAATGCTCAGCTTGGTTGCGCGCTTCACCGCCTCGCTCCAGTTCAATCGCGAGCGCATGGCTGAAGCCGCTCAATCCGGCTATCTCAATGCCATGGCCGCAGCCACCTATCTTGTTCACAAAGGCGTTCCCTTCCGCACCGCGCACGAGAAGATCGGCAACGCCGTGCGCTTCGCTCTGCAGGAAGGCGTGGAACTCGGCAATCTGACCATCAACGAATTGCGCGTTTTCGGTCCGGAGTTCGACGAAGACTTTTTTGCCGCCGTCACTCTTCGCGCAACACTCGATTGTCACGACGTGATTGGGGGAACCGCATCCGATCGCGTGCGCAAAGCCCTCGCAGTTGCGTCGGAGCGCATCGCCGCATTTACCCAGGAGGTCATCCATGCTGGTGCGTAAGGCCCTCCTGCAGGACGCCTCCAACGTCTACGACCTGGTCAACTCTCTCTCTACCGACGGCACGCTGCTCCGGCGTCCCTTCGCCGAGATCTGCGAGAACATCCGCGACTTCACCGTCGCCGAATCCGACAGCGGAGTCTTCCTTGGCAATGGCGCGCTGCATCTCTATGGTCCGCATCTCGCCGAGGTCCGCTCCATTGTCGTCAAGCCCGAGGCCAAGAGTCAGGGTGCCGGCGGACGCATCCTCGGCGCGCTCATCGATGAAGCCGAGGAACACGGTATCCAGTCCGTCTGCCTCTTCACCCGCATCCCCGACTTCTTCTTCAAGTATGGCTTCCGCACAGTCGAAGATAAGTCCGAGTTACCCGACAAGATCTTCAAGGACTGCCAAAACTGCCCGCGCCTTCATCGTTGCGACGAAGTCGCCATGGTCCGCGGCCGCATCCCAAGAATCTCCATCCTGGGCCCGCGCCTTGAAGCCCAGCAGTTAGTCCGCCTATCAGGCTAGTGCTTGGCTGCTGTAATCAGCGGTTGAATAATGCGCCTATGGCGGAAGATCCGGTATAGAATCAGCGCATCGGGGATGTATCATGAACAGCGCACGAGAAGAAAAGCGATCCCGTGATTAGGAAACGATGCAGGTTATAGGTCATCGGCGCTATCTCACTCAGGGTGTCTTAATGTGGATCGGCGGACACGCTGTTGCAAATGGTATGCTTCCACTCCTGAATAAGATAGGCTGCGCATTTGGCTCGGGAATGTCACCTCTCGACATCTTGATTTGTGGTGGAATCACTGGGGCGATTGCGGCGGAGTTGCATTGGTCAGACATGAAACGAAAGTATAGGACCCCGCCCCCTCAGGAAGATTGGATGGCGCGGTAGCTATTGATTTCTCAGCATCGCCGCGCCAACAACCGCCTGCCCATAACTCAATCCGCCATCCCCGGGGCTTACGCGGCGATGCTGAAATACCTCAAATCCCTCTTCCTCAAGCCCCACGCGCAACAACCGCGCCAGCCGCCGATTATGCATGCACCCGCCGCTCAGCGCAATCGTGTTGATGTCAGTCTCGATCCGCGCGTTCCCAGCCGCATTGATAAACCCCTCTGCAATGCCCGCATGAAACCGCGCAGAAATCCGCCTCGCCGGCACTCCGCGCCACAGGTCTTCCAGTATCGCCTTCCACATCTTCCCCGTCCGAATCACCGCCACGCCCTCTGAGCCTTCTTCCCCCGAGTGCAACTCAGGCCAATAAGCACCTTGCTCCATCCGGTCCCGTTCATCCACAGCAATTCCCTCCAGTTCAATCGCCGCCTGCGCCTCATAATCCACCGCGCGCCGATTCAACACCACCGCCGCAACCGCATCAAACAAGCGCCCCAGGCTCGATGTCATCGGCGAGTTGATTCCCCGCTCAATCATTCGTTTCATGACTCGCACTTCACTCGGCTGCGCACCAAGCAACCTCACTAACTGTTCCGACTCCACATCAAACTCTGCCGCGTGCAACGCCCCCAGCGCCATGCGCCACGGCTCTTTCACCGCCGCATCCCCTCCCGGCATCCGCACGTATTCCAGATGCGCAAACCGCTCAAATCCATCCAGCCGCGCAATCAATACTTCCCCGCCCCAAATCTTCCCGTCGGTCCCGTACCCGGTCCCATCCAGCGCCAGCCCGATCACAGGCCCACTCAGCCTATGTTCCGCCATGCACCCTGCCACATGTGCATGATGATGCTGCACCGCTGTCGTCTTCAGTCCACGCTCGGCCGCCCACTCCTTGGCCCACGCCGTCGACAAATATCCCGGATGCAAATCATGCACCACCGTCTCCGGCTCAATCTCAAACGTGCGCATCAGGTGCCCAAGCGACTCCTTGAAGAACTGCAGCCCCGTCACCGTCTCCAGATCCCCCAGATGCTGGCTCTGATAGACAAGCCTTCCGCGCGCCAGCGCAAACACATTCTTAAGGTACCCGCCCACCGCGAGCAGCGGCGGCGCATCAAACGGGAGTTC
>JBEKUP010000127.1:0-6720 GCA_049514915.1 Occallatibacter sp.
AGTTTCATGCAGAGTGGCTGAGGGACGAGCCCTGTGACGCCACGACAACCTGCCCGCGCAAAACGGGAGTATGGTGTCAACTCTTGCCCGGAGACGGGGAACATGAGATTCGGGGGTCGCTTCAGCACTCTTCGCAGAGGCGGCTCGCAAGGTACTTCGAGTCCTATCACGTTCGCTCTTTTGAGCCAGTCACCGCTCGTATACCCTGGATCACTCGCATATATGCGAGGGATGAGTGACGACTGCTTACGAATTGCGTTGTCGGGAGTGTGGCAAGTCCTATGGGATTCAACCACTTTCCATCTGTGATGAGTGTTTTTCCCCGCTCGAAGTGACGTTCGATCTCGAGTACGCCCGCACCCGCTTTACCCGCGAAGCCATCTCCCAGGGTCCGCTGAACATGTGGCGCTATCGCACCCTGCTGCCGGTTCCTGACACGTATGAGCCGCAAACACCCGCCGGATTGACGCCGCTGGTTGCGGCGCCTCGCCTCGCCGCCCGCATCGGCGCAACCAATCTCTACATCAAGAATGACGCCGTCTGCATGCCCACCCTCAGCTTCAAAGATCGCGTGGTCGCCGTTGCCCTGGCGAATGCCCAGGCCTTCGGGTTTGACACGGTAGGCTGCTCGTCCACCGGCAACCTGGCCAATGCAGTAGCCGCACAAGCTGCTCGTCTCGGCCTGAAAACCTTCATCCTCGTCCCCGCCGATCTCGAGCCTGCCAAGATACTCAATACCCAGGTTTACGGCGCGACGCTGGTGCGCGTTGAGGGTAACTACGACCACGTTAACCGTCTCTGCTCGCAAATCGCCGACCGCTACAACTGGGGCTTCGTCAACTGCAATCTCCGCCCCTACTATGCGGAAGGGTCAAAGACAGTTGGCTTTGAAATCGCCGAGCAACTGGGCTGGCGCCTTCCTGACAACATAGTTTGCCCCATGGCCGGCGGTTCTCTGATTACCAAAATCAAGAAGGCCTTCAGTGAGCTTGTTGCGCTGGGTCTCGTCGAGGACAAGCCCGTCCGCTTCTTTGGGGCGCAGGCCACCGGGTGCTCGCCCATCTCCACCGCCGTCAAGAACGGCACTGATGTCATTGAGCCCCAGCGTCCCAACACCATCGCGCGTTCGCTGGCCATTGGCAATCCCGCAGACGGCACCTATGCGTCCCGCGCCATTCGCAACTCCGGCGGCTGGGCTGAAGACGTGTCCGACGTTGAAATCGTGTCGGCTATTCAGGAACTTGCTGAGACCGAAGGCATCTTTACCGAGACGGCCGGCGGTGTCACCACGGCGGTCACGGCGCGCCTCTACGCGCACGGCCGCATCCGCCCAGATGAACTTACCGTGACCTGCATTACCGGCAACGGCCTTAAAACCACCGATTGCCTGCAGGGCGCATATGAACAAAATCAAGCCATCCGTCCTCGGCTCAGCGACTTTGAAGCCTTCGTGGATGAACGCACCGCTGTAAACCAGGTATTGAGCCAGGTGGGAGAAAGCTATGTCCGTTAGAGTCCTGTTGCCGAATGCATTCCAGAAGCACACCAACAACGTTCGCGAAATCGCCAGTACTGCTGTGAATTTGTCCGAGCTGGTCACTGAAATCGAATGCCGTTTTCCTGCTCTTCGTCAGCATCTCCGCGGCGAAGATGGAAAGATTCGCCGCTTCATCAACTTCTACGTCAACGAAGAAGATATCCGCTTCCTTGGCAACGAAGCGTATAACTTCAAGGAAGGCGACGAAGTGTTGGTCATTCCATCCATCGCAGGCGGCTGCTGCTAAGATTCTTTCGGTCCACTTACGAATGTTACTAAGGGCTCTCCCAATGCGGAGGGCCTGTTTTATTACTCGCTAGTTACAAAGTTGCTGCGCGGTTACAAAACGAAAAAAGTATTTGCACCATGTTCGCACCAGCTTCACTGTCCTTTTACACGGGCGGGCGGATACTACTCTCGTGATTCCGCTCGTAAGGCAGAGGGTTCCGCTGAAACTCGCTATGGGTTCCACGCCGCTTGTGGAGCTTTCCCTCCCTACCTATTCTCCATCCCTGCCTCTGGCTCCAGCTCCCCCCAGCATTCATGCCGAGGTCGGGCGCTATCGCCTGCGACTTGCTGAAACCTCGGAAGACCGTGAAGCCGCCTGCCGCTTGCGCTTCAAAGTCTTCAACATCGAACTCGGCGAGGGCCTCGAGAGCTCTTACCGCACCGGCCTCGACACCGATAGGTTCGACATGGTCTGCGATCACCTCCTCGTCGAAGACAAGCTGGAGAGCAACCCGGCAAAGCGCATCGTCGGCACTTACCGAATGCAGTCCGGCGACAATGCGAAACGCAACCTGGGTTATTACTCTGAGCAGGAGTTCGACTTTGCTCCCTTTGAGCTGCTCCGCTCCGGCATTCTTGAGTTGGGCCGTGCCTCCATCGACCGCGAGCATCGCACCCCAGAAGTTCTCACGCTTCTATGGCGTGGCATTGCGCAGTATGCTACAGATATGGGTCTTCGCTATCTGATCGGCTGTTCGTCCATCAACTCAAAGAATCCCGCCGAGGGTTGGCAGGTGTACCGCCAGCTCGAGCACTATGTGGTCCCGCCCGAACTTAGGACTGTGCCCACGGCGGCTTACGGCTGCTCCGCGCCGATCGCTCTCCCTTGCACAGAAACTGCGCCGGCAATCGACGGCGAAGGCCAGGCGGTCTCCGTACTCGCAGCCGACCCCATCAAGGTTCCTAAACTCCTCAAGACCTACCTCGCCATCGGCTGCCGCATCGGCGGCCCTCCAGCCTGGGACCGCGAGTTCGGCACCATCGACTTCCTCACCTTTCTCGATCTCAAGCTGGTTTCGTCCTCGGCGCGCAACCGCTTCCTGGCCCCGCTTACCCAGTGAGTATGCGCGCGACCCGGCGCGCGGTGACGTTGGGACTGCTCCTTGTGTATTGCCTTTTCCGTTCACTGCTCTCGCGCCTCACCGGCCCGGACACGCCGCAACGCCGCGCCCAGTGGAACCACTCCTCAGCGAAACTCGTTCTGTCCGCACTCGGAGTTCGCTTGAAGATCACCGGGAACCCGCCCGCGCGCGGCCTGCTGGTCTCCAACCATCTCAGCTATCTTGAAGTCCTGGTCTACGGCGCGGCGCTTCCGTGCTTTCTTGTCTCAAAAGCGGAGATCGCCCGCTGGCCCTTCTTCGGCCCGCTGGCGCGTGCCGGTGGAACTCTCTTCATCGACCGCGGCAGCAGGGAAAGCGCCATTTCGGTGTCGGAGGAGATTGCTGCGCGGTTCAAGGGCAACGTCCCGGTCCTGTTCTTCCCTGAGGGCACCAGCACCGACGGCACGTTATTGCGTTTCAATTCCCGGCTCTTCATCCCCGCCGTGGAAGCGGGTGTTCCGGTAACCGCGGCTGCCGTGCGGTACGCCCCCGAAGACGGCTCGCCGGAGCGCGACCTATGCTGGTTCGGCGATGCTGAATTTCTACCTCATCTGTTGAAGTCGCTCGGTGGCCCTAACTTTTCTGCCGAGGTGCGCTTCGGCGAACCGCGCATCTACACCGATCGCCGCACTGCCGCTATCGCAACGTTCGCTGAGGTTCGGGCCATGCGAAGCGCCGGCGCACCCATCGAGCACGAGGATGCACCAATCCCCGCGATAGTAGAATGAGCTTGAGCTAAAAGACGGCCCGGGCACCTTCTATCTCCTTTCCATGCAAACTCTTCTCCCGTCCATTCGCCGCTGGTTTCGCGATCCGCTTTTCCTGCTCGCCCTCGCGGCAGGCCTCGTTGCGTTCGTCGTGCAATCGGGAGAACTCGGCACCTCCGACACGCAATATCGTCTCCAGGCTACGCACGCGCTTTGGACATCGGATCCGATAGTCTCCCCCAACGACTACCCCTCCTTCGGTGTCCGAGGCCGTGGAGGGAAGCTGCAAAGCTGGTTTGGCATTGGCCAGTCGCTGCTCATGCTGCCGTCCGATGTGATCGGCACGTGGCTTGAAAAACTTCCTGTCTTCGCCAGCTACTACGGAACCGATCCAACCGTCCGCAATATCTTCGTAAGTTTCACGGTCAACATTTTCGTCACCGTCCTCACCGCGCTCGTCTGCTTCCGCTTTCTCAGGCTCTTGCTCTTTTCAGTCAACGAGGCCGTTGCTGGAACATTGGCTCTTCTACTGCTAACCACCCATCTGCATTACACCCAGAACATGCAGGAAAACAACTACATCTGCCTGCTCACCCTCACCGGCGTCTGCTTTCAATACGAGTGGGTTCGCACCGGCAACCGCCGTGCTCTCGCCATTGGCTCCGCCGCCCTTGGCCTCAATCTGCTCACCCGTCTCACCACCGGTCTTGATCTCGTCGCAGGATCCTTGTTCATCCTGCTCGTACTGCTTTTCGAATGCGGCAGTCGACGCGTGCTATGGGCTCGATGCCGCTCCTATGCGGCCGTCGCATTTCCTATCTATCTTCTCTTCGGTTTCTTTGACCGCCTCTACCAGTTCTACCGATTCGGATCGTTTCTCAACACGTATATCGGCCTCGTGACCATCGAACAGAAGCTGCGCGATCCATCGCTGCCTGCCAACTATCCGTTTGAGACCCCGTTCCACGTCGGATTCTCAGGCGCGCTCTTCGCTCCCGAGAAGTCGATCTTCCTCTTCGACCCATTGCTGGTCCTCACGATCCTGCTTGTTGTCCTTTTCTGGAAACGATTCAGCAGCCCCGTCAAGGCATACATCATCGCCGCGTCTCTCATGCTGCTTGCGTACCTCAGCTTCTACGCCCGCTACACGGTTTGGGCCGGCGACTTCGCCTGGGGCGACCGCTACGTTTCAACTGCAGCCGAACTCGCCGCGCTCCTCGCCGTTCCGCTACTCCTGCGCCATCGCAACCAACTGGCCAACCGCGCTCTCGCCCGCGGTGTCTTCATCGTCGGCATAGCAATCATCATCTACAGTGCCGTCGCTCAATTCGCTTCGCTTGCCTTCTGGTTGTCGCTCGAGGAGTACCAGCTGGAGACTCTCGGTCATCCGACCTTTGTCGTCGGCCTTCGTCTTGAGAACATCGCAGCTTTTGCCTTGGGAAAGATGGATGTCTGGGGCCTCAGCAACCACGCCATGACGGAGGATCAGTGGGACTATGTCCACATGACGACATGGAATTTTCTTCCATTCCTGTTGAAGCGTGTCGGCGAAACACCGGCGTGGGTCGTGAACCTGCTGTACGTCCTATGGAGCGCATCCGTGGCCGCCCTGGCCGCGACCCTGTGGCGCCTGCGCAAGGTACTCGGCCTCCGCCAGCAGGGCTGAATTCGAACAACCAGGACAACACGCCCGCGCCTCGGTGCTTACCGCCCCGCGGCAGGCGCGCCCGTCGAATCCCGCACCACCAGGCTCGTCGACACCAGGAATTCCCGCTGCAAATTATTATTGTGTGGATCTTCCGCCTGCTGGCGAAGAGCCTCAAACGCGGCGCGGGCAAGGTCGGTGCGCGACAGCCGTATGGTCGTCAGCGGCGGCAGCGTGTACTCGGCAAAGTCAATGTCGTCCAGTCCAATCACCGACAGGTCTTCGGGCACCCGCAATCCATTCATGTATGCCGCACGCAGTACGCCGATCGCCGTCATGTCATTTGAGCAAAGGACGGCTGTTGGCCGAGTCTCAAGCAATTGCAGTTGGCCAAAGCCGGCCACGCCACCCTTCAGCGTGTGGTCGCACTCAATCACCCATTTCTTCTGGATCGGCAGCCCCATCGTTTCCATCGCCGCGCGGTAGTCGTTCTCGCGCGTAACGGCCGAGTGCAGCTTGCGCGGTCCCGCCATAAACGCGATCTTGCTGTGGCCCAGCTGACGAAGGTGGTTCACAGCCGCGCGAATCCCTGTCGTGTAGTCCAGCAGAATGGTGCCGACCTTGGGATTGTCCGGGCGAAATTCGGCAAGCACCATGGGCACATCGTGATGCACCAACTGGTCCAGAACCGGCTCTTCCTCACCAAAGGTCAGCACGGCAACGCCCTCCACCTTGCGCTCCAGCATGCGACGGACGCACGTGGTCAACACCGCAGGATCGCCGTTGGACGAGCTAACCAGGATCTCGTATCCGTGGGCTACCGCGATCTCTTCAAAACGCTGGATCAGCTCAGGGAAAAACGGATTAGTAATGTTTTCGACAATGATTCCAAGAATCCGGCTGCGGCCTGACACCAGGCTACGCGCATGCGTATTGGGAAAATAATTAAGCTGCTCAATCGCCTGCCAAACGCGCTTCGTCAACCGGTCGCTGACTGCGGGAGAGCCGTTGATGGTGCGGGAGACGGTGGCAATGGACACCTTGGCCAGGGCGGCTACCGTGCGTATATCCGGGGTTTTGACGGCCGCCTTGCGGGTTCCTTTTCGCGCCACGAACCAACCCTCTTTCAGATGAATTAACTGTGAAAGCAATGTTACCGCATCGAATGGGCTCTTGTGGGAGTCATCCGGCAAATCCCGCGAGTGCAGGGATTCTTCGCAACATTCCTTAGAGACCCGGGTACTGCGGACGGGTTCGCACTACGAATGATCGGCGATCAGCAGGCGCAGATCGCGCAGATTGTGCCCCGTGGGACCGGTGACCACAGCGTCTCCAAGCGCGGTAAACATGGGGCAGGCATTGAAAGTGCGCAAAGACTCTTTCAGGTGGAAACCAAACTCATGGGCGCGCGTCACGGTGGTGGGGTCGGCAATAGCTCCCGCG
>JBEKUP010000128.1:0-6710 GCA_049514915.1 Occallatibacter sp.
ATCGTCGCGGAGAATGCGTTCGCAGCCATCCAGTGAGTCTTTCAGGCTTACTAGCTTGCCCTTCATTCCGCTGAATTGTTCCGTAGTGAAAAATGGTTGAGTCAAGAAGCGTTCCAACCGCCGTGCCCGTGCAACGGAGTTCCGATCTTCCAGGGAGAGCTGTTCCATGCCGAGCATGGCCACAATGTCTTTGAGGGATTCGTACTGCGCCAGAGTTCGCCGAATCTCCTGCGCGAGATTGTAGTGGCGATCGCCAACGATGCCGGGTGTAGCCATTTTCGAACTGGACTGGAGCAGGTCAATCGCGGGATAGAGACCTTCACTTGCCCGTTTGCGCGACAAGACAATAGATGCTGAAAGATGAGAGAAGACATGCACGGCGGCAGGGTCGGTCAGATCGTCTGCCGGCACGTAGACAGCCTGGATCGAAGTGATAGCACCGGCATGAGTATTCGCAATACGCTCCTCGAGCCCCGATAGATCGGTACCCATAGTTGACTGGTAGCCAAGTCTTGAAGGCATTTCACCCAGGAGGCCTGAGACTTCCATCCCGGCTTGAATAAAGCGGAAGATGTTATCGACCAGCAGAAGAACATCGCGATGCTCATCATCTCGGAAATACTCTGCCATGGTCAGGGCTGCGGCGCCGACACGATACCGGCTGCCCGGCGGCTCGTTCATCTGGCCATAAACCATCACCATGTTGTTCAAAACTCCGGCGTCTTTCATTCCGCGATAGAGTTCTTCGCCTTCACGGCAACGCTCGCCGATCCCGCAAAAAATGCTCATACCGTGCTGATGGCCTATCATGTTGTGGATCATCTCGGTGAGAAGCACCGTCTTGCCGACACCGGCGCCACCGAACAATCCAGCCTTGCCTCCGCGCTCCAGTGGCACGAGCACGTCGATCGCCTTGATACCCGTCTCGAAGATCTCGGACTTTGTCGAACGCTCCGAGAGCGGCGGAGGAGTCCGATGGATTGTCCGCCATTCGACATTCTGCGGCGGCGGTTTCCGGTCGATTGCGGAGCCGAAAACGTCGAACATCCGCGACATGATCCCTTGGCCAACCGGAACCTCGAGCGGTTTGCCGGAATCTTCAACCTGCATTCCTCTGGCCAGGCCCTCTGTTGGCGTCAACGCGATGCCCCGGACCCGGGTAGCGTCGAGCTGGGCCATGACTTCGACGATGATCTTACCCTCTGCTCCAGCGTGAAGGACGGAGAAGATTGGCGGTAGGCGGCCATCAAACCTCACATCGACAACGCCGCCGCGCACCGAAACGACCAATCCGAGATTCGGAGAATCTGTTTTATTCTGAAGCCCGACTGCCACAGTAGCCTCAATTCAGGTCTCCAACTCTAGGGAAGAAGCCTTTGATCGATGAGAAGTGCATCGCGCTGGGACACCCCCCTGAACATAGTGCCCAATGCTGTATCGGGTCGACGGTTTTAGACGTTGAGGTCGAGGCCTCTTGCTCGGACCTGTGGTTCAGTTGAAAATCAACGGTCCTTGGTCTTATCTATTTGGAAATGATCTGGTGATCCTGTTCGAATTCATGCTCTGTACGCGAGGGCCTCTCCGCTGCCCTTTCGGCAACACGTTCTATCCGCTCCTGTGCTCCCGCCTTCGCGACTGTCTCGTCTTCGAGCTTTATAACTTCGGGATTCTCAAATCGTTCCGGCATGGTTGCTCTCCCTCTCATCAGCATGAACCGTGACCCCATCAGCTTCTGGTCAGTTTTGCTCGCCCTTCGACGTCGTTGGGCGATTGGAGGCGTGATCCTGCAGAAGTGGTTTCTTTTGCACAGCATTCTATCGGCCGACAAGAAGAAACTGTTGTCGAAGTAGTGCGCAGTTCCGAGGGCAGCCGCGCCATCTTCCTATGTGCCGAGACCCAGCGCCGCACCCGCGTGCGGATTGCGATGCTCGCCATGCGCCCTTCTTCCTAAAGAGATGGCCGATGAACGCTCTGCTGATCTACCCGGAATTCCCTGACACGTTTTGGAGCTTTAAGCATGCATTGAAATTCGTAGGGAAGCTAGCCGCACAGCCTCCTCTCGGTTTAATGACAGTTGCCGCGCTGTTGCCCGGAACCTGGAAGAAGCGGCTCGTGGACACGAACGTTGAGCGTTTGCGCGACCGCGATCTGGACTGGGCCGATGTGGCCCTTGTGAGCGGCATGCACATCCAGCGTAATTCGCTGGCAGCTATCGTTGAACGCTGCCGTGTGCGCGGATTGCGAACGGTCGTGGGCGGACCGATCGCGAGCAGCCTCTCAGCTGAAGACCTGAAAGCGGATCATGTGGTCATCGGCGAGGCAGAGAACATTATTGCTGGTCTTGCACTGGACCTGGAACAAGGAACTGCCAGACCCGTTTATCAGGCTGTGGAGCGACCTGAAATGAATTCCAGTCCGTTGCCGGACCTGAGCCTGATCAAGATGCACCGCTACTCAACCATGGCCGTGCAATATTCGCGTGGCTGCCCATTCAACTGTGAATTCTGCGACATCATCGAGATTTACGGCAGGCGCCCGCGCACCAAGGCGGTTGCGCAGGTGCTGGCTGAACTGGACCAGCTGCGCGCTGCGGGTTGGCGGGAAGCCGTGTTTATTGTCGACGACAACTTCATTGGCAACAGGGCGAGGGCAAAAAAGCTATGTGTTGCCCTGGCCGAGTGGCGCAGCCAATACAAGACCAGCTTCGACTTCAATACTGAAGCCTCACTCAACCTCGCCGACGACCCTGAATTGATGCAGCTGATGAGAGATGCCGGCTTTATCTCCGTCTTTTTGGGTATTGAGACTCCTGATGAATCCGGGTTGATCGCGGCCAATAAGCTGCAGAACACCCGGCGCAGCCTGCTCGACAGCGTGGCCACGATCCAGAGCTATGGGATGCAGGTGATGGGTGGATTCATCCTGGGATTCGACACAGACCGCGACGACATTTTTGACCGCATGGTGGAATTCATTCAAAAGAGCGGTATCCCGGTAGCCATGGTGGGACTTCTGCAAGCCATGCCGGGGACTCAACTTTTTCGACGTCTGCACAAAGAGGGAAGGATTCTGAATGCGGGTCACGGGGACAACACCGATGACAAACTCAACTTCCTTCCCGCTATGGACGCGACGCAACTGGTCGAGGGATACCGCTCCGTGCTGAAGAGGATCTACTCTTGCGAGGCCTACTACGAACGAGTCAAACTTTATCTGAGTCGCACCCAGCCGGAGCAATGCGAAGGAAATCATACTGCTCAAAGGATCGGGCAGAAGTGGCTGACCCGAGCCAACGCCCGCGCTTTCGTCACATCAATTGTTCGGCAGGGAGTCTTTGGCAAGCAACGCTGGAGCTATTGGAAGTTCCTGATGTCAGTGGCAACACGTTACCGCCATTGCGTTGGAGCGGCGATGACGCTTGCCGTGATGGGTTATCACTTCCAGGTAATGACCAGCAGACTGTCTGAGTCCGGAGGGTCTGCAACTATGGTTGGACGCATCCGAGGCGCTGCCGCTTCACAGGCCACTCGGGCCGACGTCTGAGGCCGATAGGCAACCTCGTCTATGTCGGGCTGGACTCAGCTGCATGACGTTCTTCCATGACTCGCGTTTCGCCGGACTACGGTTAGATTTGAGCGCGCGGTGTTTCTCACAGGCGGAACGAAGACTGCGCTCGCTTCTACAACTCCCTTGTAAAGCATCGAATGTTTCTCAGTGTCTGCATCCTGAATTCCGGCACGGAGATAACTGACCTATCTCGTGAGCAATTGTGACCGACAATCCTGAGGTGGGCCGTTCGATACTTACGACGCTACGCTGGAGCATTTGCCGTGGTCTGAAAAGGAGTCCCTTCGGCAGACGATTCCGCACAAGACACTGCAAATGGCGCGCTCTGGCGCATGCTTGTGCAACTCATCGCGCGTGAAGAAAGAGGAGTCATGAGAGTCCTATTGGCAGTCGACGATTCGGGTTTTGCTGAAGATCTGCTCCGCGCTGTGGTCGTCGGGATACGGCATGAAAATACAGAAGTCCTGGTTTTGCACGTTTTGCAACCGGTTGACACTGTCCCTCCGCCGGAAATGGCTCAGGGTTATGCTCCCGAGTTGGAAGATGAGAAGCAGCCTGCTCGTGCACTCGTTGATCGGATTGCAGGCGAACTGCGGGGAGCTGGATTCGCGGCACAAACTGGCGTACGGATTGGAGACGCAGCAAGCACAATTCTCGGCCAAGCGACCGAATGGGGTGCCGATCTGATAGCGGTCGGTTCGCATGGACAAAGAAGCATCCATGACTTTTTACTGGGCAGCGTGGCTGAGTCGGTTGCTCGTCGAGCCGGATGCTCCGTGGCAATCATTCGCAATACGGTTAAAAACTAAGGAGCAACCGGACCTGTGGGGAATCGCAATGAGGACGCTGCCGCTTTTGGCTTTTGTTGCATTTGGCCTCTCATCTATCGGCCAGAACAAAAACATCAGTTCTGGCTCCGCCCAACTGATCACGGAGGCCGGGGAGGTTGCAACCTCTACAGGCCTGATGCAGGACCCGGACGATCTACGCCAGGAACTTGACCGGGATGCTCTTGCGTTGTCGAAAGTGCCAGCGGATCCGATCATCAAGACTGATCCCTTTGGGGCAATTCTGAACCCGTTTGAAAGGCTGACTATTCGTATCAACGAGTCCGCAAGACTAAAAATTGGCGCAACCTACACCTTCGTGAGCCAGTACTCAACCGTTACGCCGGATGGCGTGCGGCACGATCAGTCCAGCGGACGAGCGGATTTCACAGCAGCCTGGAACGTCTATGACCATGAGAGTAATTCTGGGACCGTCAGCCTTTTGGTGAGATCAGGAACGAACATCGGCATCAGCCAGCAGTTCAATCTCAGCAATAGCCTCGGATCGGCTCTGACTCTGAATTGCCTCCAAGGTGAAGAACCGCAAGAACCGATTATGGTGAATATTCTCTATTGGCGTCAGGATCTTTTCAATGAAAAGCTCTCACTCTACATCGGCAAGATCCATCCAAACGAATACATCAGTCTGAGCATGTTCAACAATGACGAACGCGCTCAGTTCCTGAACGGGGGAAGCGACGGCAACCTTACGTTTGCCTGGGATGGAACATACGCTGGCGGAGCGGCAGTTGAATTTCAAGCCACACAACACCTTTACATTCATGCCCTGGTTGTCGATACCGAAGGCTCACCACAAGGGAACCTCAAGACGCTGGCTGATCGCAAGTATATGGAGTCCATCGAAGTTGGCTGGCTTGGCGGTTCACCTGGGAAACAGTTCGGGGACTATCGCATGAACTTTTGGTGGGATGACACGGCTGCCCTCGGCAGCGGTGTTGGTGGGGGTATCGGCTTCGAGCATGAATTGCGCAGCGGTTGGACGCCATTTGGGAGATTCGGCTTTGCGTCGAATACGGGAACCTCGATCAAGCAGGTGGAAGAGCTCGGCTTGGACCAAATGAAACCCTTTGGCAGGCGCGGGGACCTATTCGGCATTTCTTTCATTCACTCTAAGCCGAGTTTCGGCGCCAAACACCACGAGAGCGTCATGGAGACCTTTTACCGACTTCGCTTGACGAAGACTGTTGACCTTGGCCCGGACCTTGAAATCTCGAGCCACCCTACATATGCAAGCAAAGCCTATACCACCGCGTTGCTCGGAATGAGAATGCGCATCATGTTCTAAACAACAGAGCCCTCAAACAGTCGAGGACATGTTCGGTTAAGAGGAGCGATTATGACCACCACAGCAAAATGTGAACATTCTGGCTGCAATTGTCAGCCCGCAATCGGCAAGAAGCATTGCAGTCCCGAATGTGCGAATGAAAAGAAGAATCCAAAGACACCGTGCCAATGCAAGCATCCAGAATGCAGCGATATAGGACTCAAGATGTAGCTTGGCGGGACCTCGCTTGGAAGTGAGTCAACAGTTAAAGGGCGATATTCACCCATTGCAACCATGAAAGGTAAAAAAGCACCATGGCACCTTCTGCAGCTCTTGCAACAATCGTTGCGCCACCCACATTGGATGAGTTGTGTATCAACACGCTGCGTTTTCTGGCAGTCGACATTGTGCAGAAGGCAAACTCAGGCCACCCTGGACTGCCGATGGGATCGGCGGCCATGGCGTATGCCCTTTGGGACAGATCGCTCAAGTTCAACCCGCGCGATCCCCACTGGCCAGACCGCGACCGTTTCATTTTGTCGGCCGGCCATGGGTGCGCTTTGCTCTATGCTCTTCTGCACGTGACGGGGTTCGATCTTCCCCTGGAAGAGTTGAAAATGTTTCGCCAATGGGGCAGTCGCACCCCGGGTCATCCGGAGTATGGAAAGACTCCAGGCGTCGAAGCGACCACAGGGCCATTGGGCCAAGGCCTCGCGAACGGGGTGGGCATGGCCATTGCCGAAGTTGCGCTGGCGGCGCGATTCAATCGGCCTGGGCACCAGATCGTGGACCATTACACGTATGTCCTTGTCAGCGATGGCGATCTTGAGGAAGGCATCTCATCGGAGTCTGGATCGATCGCGGGCCACCAGCATCTTGGAAAACTCATCGTTCTTTACGCAGATAACCACATCACCATTGAGGGAAGCACAGAGCTGACGTTCACCGAGGATCGCATGGCTCGGTTCGCCGCCTTCGGCTGGCATGTGCAACGAGTGGAACAAAGCAATGACGTGGAAACCATTGCGCTG
>JBEKUP010000129.1:0-6523 GCA_049514915.1 Occallatibacter sp.
TTCCGCATCAGTCGTCGTGCCCGTGTTGGCCCGATGCCGTGCATTGCTCCGATGGTTCGCTGCGATTCGTGGTCATGTACGAACTGGACAAGCATTTCGTAGGCGCGAGCGAACCGTTTTCTCGCCTCAGATATTGGACTTTTTCCCTTATCAAAATAGAACGTGAGGCGCGGCGCTTTGCGGGGAAGTCGATCCGCGTACTTCTCGCGGATGATGGTCATGGGCGACGGGCTCGGTGGAATGCGATTGCCAGCGAGCCGCGAATGTCGCGCCCAATGGTGGTACGCTCGCTGCCTCATCCACTCCACCGCATCCTTATCGGACAGGCGTGCGCGCACCCGCAGACCGCACGCCGCGGCCCATTGCTCCGCAAGAACTCGCGGACGAATGCTGAGGGCTTGGGCGAGCTGATAAAAGTCGCGTTCCAGCAAATGAACCTTGCCAGCAACATATCGAGCAAGATAGCGCTCCGTCACGTCTCCAAGTCTCTTGCTCAACTCTTCGTGGGAAATATCGCCACGCAACATTTCAATCTGCGTGAGCAGATGAAGGCTGAAATCGCCTCTGATGAGTGGAGGATGTTGAAAGCCACGCATGGGCAGAATAGTCTCATAATTGATTATAATAATCAACTACTTGACTATAATACTCATATACTTGGACTTATAGCGGTAAGCGTGTTAGCTTTCCCTTGTTTTGATTATCACGGGACGACAGTTACGGGCTGCACGCGCTCTGCTTGGCATGGAACAGATCGAGCTTGCAAAGCACTCGCGCGTGGCGATAGGAACCATCCGAAGGATGGAATCTTTCGACCGCGAAGTGGGCGCGCGCACGTCAACACTTTCTCAGGTACAGAAGGCATTAGAGAGTGCGGGAGTGGAATTCTTGAACGATGGACAACCGGGCGTCCGACTGAAACCTCAGCCCCACTAAAGGCGGCTCGTGTGCTGTACGGTTGCTTACGGTGCGACTGGCGCGGATGGAGCACGCTTCCCCCAAAAGATGTAGGCCCTGGGAAGGTGGATACCCTCTATTTTTCTATCAAGTCGGAATTGAAGGGATTTACAGTAATGGGAGAAGTCTCTGAGCAGCCAAAAACGAGAACGCCCCGTTTCCGGGGCGTTCACCTGGGATTTACCCTTCGTCGGTGAAACTTACTAGGAATGGATCCAGGAATCACCGCTCAAGTACACTGCTATACTTGTAAACCATTGAAAATCTTCATGTCAAGGTGCATTCAATGTCTCCAGCCTTGGACTCTTCACAAAAGTACATTCTTGGACTTGATCTTGGTTCAGCATCTATAGGCTGGGCAGCAATCCGTCTGAATGATCAGCTTGAGCCAACGGAAGTTTTCGACGCCGGGGTTCGGATATTCGACCCGGGCGTTGAAGTTACAGCCAAGATCTCAACCGAGGAAGCCATCATGAGGGGAATCGATCGCTCCAAGGCTGTCGGACGCCGTCTGGCGCGCCAGGCACGCCGGCAGAGCGGCAGAAAGCGCGCCCGTCAGAACAAGCTCTTCAAATTGCTTCAAGCCAATGACTGGCTGCCTACTTATGAAGAATTTCGAGATGAGCCGCTCTTTGCCCAGAAGCACCTTACCTTCAACAGGCTCGACAAAGAGCTCGCTGACGCGCTCTCAGGCTCCAGACGCCGGCGTGGAGCAGACGCGGTCATGCTAGACATAGACCAGGCATTGCCATACGTGCTGCGGAAAGAAGCCCTGGAACGAGAGCTGAAACCGTGCGAATTGGGCAAGATTACCTACCATCTCTCACAGCGCAGAGGATACCGTCCAAGCGCTGTGGATGAAAACGATAGGGAGGAAAGTGCCGAAGAAGAGGAAACTGCATCCTCCTCCAAGAAGGGCAAGAAGAAACGTGAAACCGAAGATGACGGAGATGAGCAGAGCACAGGCAAGGTCGAAAAAGGCATCAGCGATCTGAACACGAAGATGCAGGCAGCATACCAGACGGGGACGATCAAAGCGCCATTGATTGGCCCCTATTTCGGCACGTTCATAGCCCATAATCCCCATGACGAGCGCATCCGTCACCGCTGGACCGCGCGAGAAATGTTTGAAGATGAGTTCGATCTTGTCTGGGCAAAGCAAGATGAGTTTTATCGCACCAGCCATCCGGGGCTGACACCGGAAGAGTTGGAGAAAAGAGAGAAGCTTCGGCAGGAGATTCGCAAACTGCTCTTCTTCCAGCGGCCACTCGCCAGCACGGCCCACCTGATTGGATTCTGCGACCTCGAGCCGGAAGAGCGCCGTGCTCCCTGGGCATCGCTCGAAGCGCAGCAGTTCCGGTTGCTACAGAAGGTCAACAACCTGCGCTATTTTGACCGTACCGACATGCTGGAAAAGCAGCTATCCGAGGAGAAAAGCGCGAAATTGGTAATGAAACTCCAGGAGGAAGGCGACCAGACATTTCCCGCGATCCGGAAGCTCCTCGACATGCCTGACGCGGAGTTCAACCTCCAGAAGAAGCGGAAGCCGGATGATGAACCTAAGAAAAAGATCAACGAGGGAAAGATTGAAGGGAATCGCGTCAATGCCGTCATGTTGCGGGTCTTTGGGGCGGAACGGTGGGACTCATTCACCTGGGACGAGAAGGTTGCGATCGTTGAAAGCTGGCGGACCACCGAAGGCCTGAAGGAGCGTGAGCGCATTGCCGCGGATCAATGGAGTCTTGATAAATTCCATGCGCATATCTGGGCAGAGAATCGCCCTCCGGCCGACTATTGCAAGCTCTCGCGCAAGGCGATTCTTAATCTGCTTGATCCGGCGAAGGGCGGGATGTGGAATGGGGTTCCGTTCATGACCGCGCGGCTGAAGGTGTACCCAAATCCGCTCGCCGGAAAGAAGCCCCTCGATTACGTGCCCGAGGTGACCGGCCCGAATGGGTCCATTCGTAGCCTTACCAACCCTGCCGTGATCCGCGCGCTGACGGAAGTGCGCAAGGTCGTGAATGCCGTCATTCGCAAACACGACAAGCCCTACGAGATTCGGATTGAGTTGGCCCGCGAATTGAGGAAGAACCGCAAGCAGCGCAAGGATACGGAAGAGGCCAATGAAAAGAATCACGAGCGCCGACTGGAGGCGGCTAGGAGGATTCTGCAAGAGTGCAAGAGCTATGACCCGCAGGGTCTCGATGCCGAGGGACTGGTACGCGCGAAACGCGACGATGTTACCAAGATGCTCTTGCTGATGGAGTGCCACTGCACATGCCCTTACACAGGACAATCGATTGGTTACAGCCAGCTTTTCGGCGGCGAGGTCGAGATTGAGCACATCATTCCGCAGAGCATGATGGTGGACAACAGCTTTGACAATCTCACTCTGACTTTCCGCGGCACAAACCACGAAAAACTGGATCGGACGCCTTGGCAGCATTTTGGCGGCAACCAAGATGACTGGGAAAATATCCTGAAGCGCGTCGAAAAGTTCGGCAACAAGCGTAAGCTGGCCCTTTTTCAGTTGCTCACTCCGGAACAGGCGCGCAAGTTTGGCGCGCGGCGGCTCAACGATACCCGGTTCACGAGCAAGCTTGCCGGTCGCCTGCTGATGACGCTTTACGGCGGGCGGGATGTGTTGCCGGACGCTGGTGTTGAAGTTGATGAGCAAGATGAGTTCAAGGACAGCACAGGCCGGCGCGCCATCTTCGTCTCCTCCGGTATGGTGACGGCTTTGTTGCGCGATGCCTGGATGTTGAACCTGCATGAACTGATCGGCGATAGCGCGACCAAAACCGCTGAAACCGCCCACGAGAAGCGGGAGAAGAACAAGGAGTCGAAGAAGAAGGACCGCAGCGATCATCGGCATCATGCGCTCGACGCAGTTGTGATCGGGCTTACGACAGAGAGCTTGATCCGAAAGATCAACACTCTCAGCGCAAGTTATTACGTCCAGCACCAGAATGACAGGTACATATCACTCGGCTACCGGGAATTGCTGAAGCTAGTCCGGCGCGAAGCGCGCCCTGAGTGCCTGAACGGCGAGCGTCTGGAAAGACTGCGCGACACCTTCAAGGGCATCGTGACCTCGCATCGCGTCAATCACAGATTGCGCGGCGAGTTACACAAGGCGGGGTATTTCGGCAAGGAGCGTGGGCGCACGCCGAAAAACGACACACCAATTCGCCACAAGCGCATCTCGATCCGGGATCTGAGCAAGATGGAGAAGCCGGAGGATATTGAAAGTACGATTGCGCATATAGTGGAAGGGAAAAACAAGGATGGATCGCCGAACACAACCATTAAACAAATCGTTCGCGAGTTCGGCGAAACGATTCGCGGCAAGAACAAGAAGGGCGAAGAGGTTCGTGGTTATCGGATGTGGAAGGAAGCAGAGCACAGATACCCAACCCTGCCGGGCAAACGTCTTGGTAAGCCTGTACCTATCAAGAAGTTCACAACCTGGTTTACGAAGCATACGACCTCTCTCGGGATGGAAAACCGCGGAAAAGGGTATCCGGAGCGCAATGTGGAGACGGGCGAGATCGCCTATGTGAGCTTCTTCAACGTGCAGAACCGGCGAGGGACAAAATGGAAGTGGGATGTGGTGAAACTCTTCGATGCGGCGCAGAGTATCCAGTCGGTACCGAAGCGCGAACGCGCCCGCACAAACATCTTCGCGCTGCCGTCGGATGAGTTCAAGAAGAGCCTCAGGGACGACGATGAAGTCACCTACCGGTTCTCCCTGATGAAGGGGGATCTGGTTGAGATGGAGAACGGAGAGATTGTCATCGTGCGGCGCTTTGAAAGCGATGGCCGAATTTGGATCTCTGCGGTGAACGCTGCTGGCACAGATAAGATGCTAAACGAAACGAACTCACTACATCGCATTGGCCTCTCAGATTTCCTCAAGAAAAGGCCGAAGGATTCAGACAGCCCACAGCCGATTAGGATCGACCCGATTGGAAACAAAAGCCGCATCGAACTTGGTGCCTGAGAGAATTGTAATGATTGATCGCATCATCGAAATCGCCAATCCCGCCCGGTTGAGTGTCCGCGATTCGCAACTGGTCATCGAACGAACTCAGACGGATCAGCTTTCACTTCCCTTCACTACGCCGATTAGCGAGATTGCGGTTCTGTTACTAGCCAACCCCCAGGTCATCCTTTCGCAGGCGGTTCTCTCTAGGATTGCCGAGGCTGGCGGTTCGGTCGTAACTATCGACGGAAAATTTCTGCCTGCCTCAATGCTATTGCCGGTGCAGGCACACTTTCTCCAGACAGAACGATTCGCCAAACAGATGCGGATATCCTTACCGACACAGAAGCGGCTATGGCAGGAGATCGTGCGCGTCAAGATCCGAGCACAAGGGGAGCTACTGAAAGAGCTTCGGGGATCAGATGACGGGTTAGTCGCGATGGCGACGCGAGTTCGCTCGGACGACGCAGGCAACCTGGAAGCGCAGGCAGCAAGACGATATTGGGCACAGGTCTTCGGTAATCCAAAGTTTCGTCGAGGCTCCGAAGAACCGAATCAAAATCGGCATCTTGATTATGGATATACGGTTCTGAGGGCTGCCGTGGCTCGTGCCCTCTGTGCGGCAGGGCTGCATCCATCCATCGGCTTGCGTCATAAGAATCGCTATGATGCCTTTTGCTTGGCGGCGGACTTAATGGAGCCTTTCCGGCCTCTCGTTGATCGCCGCGTATCTCAATGGATTGTTGATCACGACCCTGCGGAGCCGCTGACTACTGCGACGAAATCATGGTTGATCGGTGCGACGACCTCGCGCTACGTATTTGAGCGCGAGGAACGCTCGCTTTTCGATATTCTGTTACGCACAGCGAATTCCTTGGCGAAATGCGTTATCGGGGAATCCCGGGAAATCGCGATTCCTTCACTACTGGAACCATGCCGCGAACCTGAAATACGTCGGAAGGGGCCGCAAAGCGTGAGATTCCAAGGAGAAATAGAAACGGTCGGCTGATGAAAGGGATTCGAAGTTGTCTTTTGGGAATGCTGAGTTGAACGCTCATGAAAGGGTTGCTACTTTCAGCGTACCGGTCATTGTGGCTCATCGCCATGTTCGACCTGCCGGTGGAGACGTCGGCGAACAGGCGCGATTACACGCGCTTTCGCAAAGCTTTGCTCAAAGACGGATTTATGATGCTTCAATTTTCCGTGTATGCGCGATACCTTCCGAGCGAAGAGGCCGCAGACGCCCATCGAAACATAATCCGCGCGGTGATTCCGCCATTGGGGCAGGTGCGGCTAATGACGGTTACAGATCATCAGTTTGGCAAAATGGAGGTCTTTTATGGCAGAAAACCGCGAGAACCGGAAGATGTTCCGGAGCAAATACTCCTTTTCTGAAAAGAGAAACCGCGCCAACCTGCTGCTTTTCAGCAGGTTCGGCGCGGCCTAGTGTACTTGAGCGGTGAATCCCGGCCATCCCCAGCGTCTACGTCAATATATGCGGAGGGATCGGCAGTGTACTTGAGCGGTGAATCCCGGCCATCCCCAGCTGGTGGCGTTCAACGTCACATTCGTCCGCGAGTG
>JBEKUP010000130.1:0-6466 GCA_049514915.1 Occallatibacter sp.
AAGGGCGATCACGAAGGCTTCGCGAGAGTCGGGTGCCGGTTGGAGGCTGGTCCAGTGCGATTCTCCGCAAAAATATAAATATTTTTCAGAACAGCCATCAAAACAGCCATTCGCGTGAGAAAAAGAAAACCGCCTTTTGGGGCGGTTTGTAAAGTGCTTATTTTATTGATGTTATGGTGGACGCGGTAGGAATCGAACCTACAACCTGTCGGTTAAGAGCCGAATGCTCTGCCAGTTGAGCTACGCGTCCAAGCTATCTAGATATGCCGTGCGGCTGGAGTTTTGCGCACCGGCAGGGCAGGCAAAAACCCTAGCTGCCCTTGAAGAATATAGCACAGTCTGAAGTGGATTCCAAAGGACAGCGGTCGGTTGTCACGCGTCAGTTGTCGGCCGCCGGAGATCAGAAATCAGGGGTCGGTGATCGGTTGCTCGTGGTCAATTCTCAAGGTCAAATGGCTGCTCGGAGGGTTGCGCTACATAGGTCAAACGGTTGCTTGCAGGGTTGCAAACAGGGGCAAATGGCTGCTCGGAGGGTTGCGTTTCTTCGAGACATGAACCTACGGGGCAGCCCGCGCAGATGTTTGGGTTGCTGAGAATGGAACTAATCGAAGGTTTGGGTTGTGGAGAATTTGACACTTTTTTGGAAAGGGCTCTGATTTTGCACGGGATAGTGGATTAACTTGCTGATACTGCATGAGTTATTTTGATTTTGTTTACTGTGCAATTGCTCTGAGAACGGCGACCTTTCGTCGGTCGGCAAGTAGGGCGCTAGCCGGGCCTGCGGGAACCAGGTCCCCAATGGGCGAGGAGCCCCGGCCACCCGGCGGAGACTCGTGAGAAATGCAGGCTAAATCTCTTGGGCGGCGGCGCGCTGGTGGTTGAGGGCGAGGAGGCGGGCGAGGATTTCTTCTTTAGTGAGGTTGGCGGACCAGCCGTAGGCGGCGAAGACGGCTTGGTCAAGGGTGCGGTGGGCGTTGGAGAGCCACTCGGGGCGCAGGTTGTAGAGGTTGGTGAGGGTGCGCCGGGGAAGTTCGCGCGGATCGATGCCCGGCGGATTGAGCCAGGCGTCGCGGAGGCGGACGAGTTCGCGGGCTGCGTCGGCAATGGCTTTGACGCGCGGATCGGATTCGCTGGGCTCGGTTCCGGGCGGCCATGGGAATGGGAAGGTCAGAAATGTTGAGTCTGAATTGTAGGAGGGGTCATTTCCCTTTCCAATCCAAGAGCATGTCGCCAGTGTCCAGAACTCGTGCGCCGAAGAGCTGATGACGCCGAAAAAGTAGTCGTCTTGTCTTGGGAAAACATGGAGTTTGTGGTCAGGGACCACCTCGCTGTCGACCCACACGAACAGTCGGTGCTTCGAGACTTCCGGCGTCGCGACATATCTCCGCAGGCCCGTGAGCTTGGCGCGAAACGCAGGGCGATGCCTTCCGTGCAGCCACCAATAAGTGCGCATTTGTAGGTCGCGCTTCCCCTCCCGAAGAGGTTTCACATGGTGGCGCACGTATTCGAAGGGCATTTCGTAGAGGGCGGCGTCGGTCTCCGGTAAATCAACGAAGTCGATGATCCACCCGCCGCGCCCCTGTCCACCCACGTCTTGCCCCCCGAGACGTCTTTTGACGACATCCGCGTTTGGTCGTCCGTTCGGGTTTAGCGGTGCTCGGAGCATTCTTTTTGCATCGTCCGCGCTTAGCTCGAAGGGTCCCCCCTTCATGACGCCGAGGAAGCACAGCCCTTCGTTCTCTTTTAGTGGGCCTGCTTCAAGCACATTTGTTTCAGCCGTGAGGTCTGCGTGGATCGATTCCACTTCACAGTCGTCTAAAACGCGCACGGTTTCTGAGCCGTCGTCGAAGCCGATCATCGAGACTCGAACGGCAGCTCCTTCGAGCGACCACGGCCTGTCGCTCCATGCCATGAATATATCGCCGGTTTCCTTTATGCGTTTGAGGACGGGCCTATTGCCCACCATGCTGATTGAGTTGGTCGCGAGGAGTCCGGCCCGCTTAGCGATCTTGCGTTCGATCTGGCGGCGGGCTTTCTCGAACCAGTAAGTGACCAAGTCGGCCCCTCCGGGGATGCGGCCATCATAAAGTCCCCGCAGGTCGTCCACATATTTGTCGTTGAGTTCGCTGCGCATCTTCTTGTCGCCGAGGAATGGCGGATTGCCGATGATGAAGTCTGCCTTCTGCCATTCGGGCTCGTATGGTTTGCCGTCTGCGTCGTAGCGCATGATGGCGTCGCCGTGCTCGATGTTGTCGAGTTTTTCGAGGACGGGTTCTCGGTCTTCCTGCACGCCGTGTTCGTGCTTCCACTGGAGGAAGCCGATCCAGACGACGATGGAGGCCAGTTCGTGGGCGTAGAACTCGGTTTCGATGCCGAAGAGTTGGGAGGGGGAGACCATCTTGGATACGACCAGGGAGATGCCCTGTTCGGCAGCGAACTCGCGTGCCTCAAGCCAGAGGTCCAACATGCGGCGGAGGGCGACGTAGAGGAAGTTTCCGGAGCCGCAGGCGGGGTCGAGGACGCGCACCGCCGTCAGTTCCTCAATCCACTCGCCAAGCAGCCTTTCAGAGGGAAGATCGACGCGGAGGCGAGCCTGTTTCCCGTCGCGTGCGGCCTCTTCAGCCTTTTCGAGCGCAAGGGCCTCAAGAATGCGCTGTTTTGTGGCCTCCCAACGCTGCTGGAGGGGGCGGACGAGCACCGGCTCGATGAGCAGAAGGATGTCTTCTTCGCTGGTGTAATGCGCGCCGATGAGGGAGCGGCGGGCTGGGTTGAGGGATCGCTCGAAGAGGGTGCCAAAGATGGCCGGGGCGATGTGGGACCAGTCGTAGTTTTTGGAGACTTCGTAAAGGATGCCGAGATCGCCTTCGTCGAGTTGAATTACGGAAGAGTTGTCGAACAGTCCGCCGTTGAAGTACCTGATGCTTAGCGGCCCAAAAACTCCGTCCTTCTCACTCATGGCTTCAAAGAGGAGCTTGAGCTTGCGAAGGAACTTGCGGGGGCGAAAGCGGTCGTCGCTCTGGATCATGTTGCGGAAGACGCGGTCGGGGAGCAGGCCAATGGAGTCCGCGAAGAGGCAGAAGAGCAGACGCATGATGAAGTGGGCGACTTCTTCGCGCGATGCGCCGAGGTTGCGATTTTCGAGTTCGAGGCTTTCGGCGAGGCGGCTGAAGAGTTTGGCTGCCTCCTGGGTTACCAGTGCATCGGTGTATTCGGGGCGGAGTACGTTGTAATTGCCAAAGAGCGCGCGGAGAACCTCAAGCGGAGGGAGCGGGCAGGTGGCCGTCACTTGGTTACGATTGAGGTCGTCAAGGGTGAAGGCATAGACGCGCTTGCGCGTGGCCGTGAAGTTTGTGTGGACTTCAAATCGCTCAAAGTCGCTGACCACGAGCAGGGGAGGGTTGCCGAGCTCTTCGCGGTAGTCGTTGAGCTGTTCGTAGGCTTTCTGGAGGGTTTTGTATTTGCCTTTGCACTTGTATTCCCACGCGAAGTGATCGCGGAGCCAGACGTCGGCAAAGCCGATGCCGCCGCGAGTTTTGCTGACTTGCTTCTCGAATGCGTAGCGCTCGCCGGTTGGGTCAGCCTCGGGTGGGGTCTTTTCGCCGAGGAGCTGGCAGAGTTCGTTGAATTGGGACTGGGCGCTGGCTCGCTCAGACTGCGAGTTGATCTTCCAGCGGTGTACGAAGTCGGCGACAGTGAGTGGCATGGGGCATGGGTAGTTTACAGCGGCGTGGGGCGGAGGGGCGAAGGGGCCGGGTGGTGAACCTAGTAGAACACTTGGCTGGGTGGTGGGCCACTACAGGGTTTCAAGGGATGCGGGGAGTGGGATTGTGAACGATCCGAACCGGGAGGATGATCCCAGGTACATTGTTCGGCTGGTGGGGCAGGTGGTTAAGGTGTCTGTGGAGACGGTGCGGCTGGTGAAGGAGTTGGCTGCGCTGTCGATCGATCAGGTTTGAGGGCGGCTTTGGGGGAGATTTGTAAAAGGCTATAAACAGCAGTTCCTTCGACTTCGCTCAGGATGACAGCCATAAATAAAAGGCTATAGAACAGCAGTTCCTTCGACTGCGCTCCTGATGAACGGGCCTTTGGCTTCCCGCCTTTGCGCCAGAAAAAAGGCGCAAAAACGGGGCACGGAGCTTTTGTACCAGGTCCGAAGCGGGTTCATTTCAGTCGCAACTCGCCGAGGCGAGTCAAGTTGCTCAGGATGACCGATATTTGTAAAGGGCAATAAGGAGCTGTAAGAAGAAGATCCTTCGACTGCGCTCGGCGACCGTCTGTCGAAATCTGATAAGTGGATAAGAAGCTACAGATAGGTGGAGCTATCCCACTCATCACGATAGGGCTGTGATGAATGGGGCACAGGACGTGTCCGGATACAAAGATGGCCGCCATATAAAAGGCTGTGATTCTTTGGTGCCTGCTCGGCGGAGGGTCGGATATAGTGCGGGGAAGAGGGTTGGGGATGATTTCGCTTGGGATGAGGATTGGTGAGGCGCGGGTGGTTGCGGGGCTGGCTCACGTTGGTTGTTGTTGCTTGCTGGTGGTGTTGGTGGTGTTTGGGCTGAGGGCTGAGGCGCAGCGGGGGATGGGGATGGGCGGGATGCAGTCGATGGCGGATATGCAGCCGGTTCCTGCGCCGGAACAACTGCCTGTGCCGGTGAAGATGACGGGGATTGGGAATAGTCATATTGCGATCAAGGCGAATGCGGAGGCGCAGGCTTGGTTTGACCAGGGATTGTGCTTGCTGCATGACTTTTGGGATTACGAGTCGGCGAAGGCGTTTGAGCAGGCGATCCGCGTGGATCCAAACTGCGCGATGTGCTATTGGGGATTGGCGCAGGCGGTGGAGATGCGTGGGGACGAGTCGTCTGCGCCGTACGGGAAAAAGGCGCTGGCGCGGGCGGTGGAGTTGAAGGGGCATGCGGGCGCGGAGGGGAAGCTTTATATTGAGGCGGCGGTGGCGCGGCCAGAAGAAAAGGGCGGAGACCGGGCAAAGCATACTGCGATCTTGCGGACGCTGGTGAAGAAGAATCCCAAAGATATTGAGGCGCGGATTTTTCTGGCTGAGGCGTTAGGGGATGGGTTTGACGATAAGGGCGAGCCGAATGCGGGAACGAAGGAGAAGATTGCGATTCTGGAGAGCGTGATACGCGATGCGCCGAATGATAGCGCGGCGCACCATTATTGGATACATGCGCAGGAGCCGGGGAATCATCCTGAGAATGCGTTGAAGAGCGCGGCGCTGCTGGCGAGTCTGGCGCCGAACTCGGGACACATGGTGCATATGCCGGGACATATTTTTTACCGGACGGGGAATTATGCGGAGGCGGAGAAGTGGTTTGCGGCGTCGATGGCGGCGGATGAACGGTATATGCGGGAGCAGCATGTTGGGCCGGACGATGATTGGAATTATGTACACAACATGATGTACGGGATTGCGAATTTGATGGAGGAAGGGAAGCTGACGGAGGCGAGTGCGTTGAGCGATCACTTGAGCGCGGCGCGGGGGAAGTTGTCGGCGACGTTGTATATCTGGTCGGCGCGGGACCAGATGGCGCGGATTAGCCTACGACTGCCGGTGGCGTTGCGGGTGGGGGATTGGGACGCGGTGCTGACGATGCTGGGGCAGGCGAATCTGGGTGATGGGGCGAAGACGGAGAATTTGCGGTTTCTGGCGGCGGAGCTGAGCGATTATGCGCGGGGGATGAAGGCGCTGGAGGCGGGGGACCTGGAGGCGGCGCAGACGGCGAGCGCGGCGATGGATGCGGGGTTGTGGCGGAGTGAGAAGGATCGGGCGGCGAAGGACGAAGCAAAGGACAAGGATAAGGACAAAGACCAAGACAAGGCGAGGAAGGATGATGCGCCGTTGACTCCAGTGATGCCGGATGCGAGCGCGGAGCCGCTGATGAAGTGTTTGAGTATTGCATCGCTGGAGCTGCGGGCGGGGGTGCTGGTGGGGCAGGGGAAGCTGGATGCGGCGAAGAAGCTGTATGCAACGGCGACGGAAGAGGACAAGAAGGCTGGGTATCATGAGCCTCCGTTTTATTTCAGGCCGGTGGGGGAGAATGCGGCGGCGGCGCTGATCAGGGCGAAGGATTATGCGGGGGCGAAGGCGGCTTATGAAGAGGCGCTGAAGGATCGGCCGAATTCTGGATTTGGGTTGTATGGGCTGGCGCGGGTTGCGGAATTGCAAGGGGATGTGGCGGGAGCGCGGGCGGGGTATGTGGCGTTTCTGAAGGAGTGGACGACGGCGGATGCGGGGTTGCCGGAGTTGGCGCATGCGCGGAGTGTAGTGGGGGCGGAGGCTAGCGGGACTCGGTGAAGATGGAGAAGTGCATAAAGAGCTAGCCCGCATTTCTCACAAGCCCCGTTTTTTGGTGGTATTGCGCTGATTGCGGGAAGTACGGCGGTTGCTTTTGGGGGTGGGGGCATTGGCCAAGTGAGGTTTTTAGGGCGTTCTCAGCCT
>JBEKUP010000131.1:0-12628 GCA_049514915.1 Occallatibacter sp.
GGGCCGACCAACTCGGCATACCCCGGCTCTGTTGACCTCAACTCCTCGAACCGCCGGATGCGGACCCGCTTGTCCGGTGGTGTGGCAGGGGAGGAGAGGTGACTCTCCCCCCTATGCCGATTACGCCGTGCATGTTTGACAGCTTGGGGGTGTAAGTCCCCTTCACATCCTGATGGAGGAGAAGTGATAGCGAAGCGCAAGGGCGTCATCGTGAGGTGGGGTCTGAAGGAAGCGCGGAGCAAAGACGCGAGCCGATGGACAAGAACCGGATATGAGGCATACGGTGCCGGACGAGCTGGCAACTGACAGCAAAGTCCGTATCCATCAAGGGCACTGGTTGTAAAATTCGGCGGTTGCGCGTTGAAGGCGGTCGGGCTTATGGCGGGAGATCTGTCATGTGTCTCGGATTCGTGACTGAAGGCATCGTAAGGTGCCTTGACCGCATGGCAGAAGTCAGCAGAGGGCATAGTAGTCCCGCAAGGGACGAAGGCCTGAACGATGAGAAGGACCAGTGGAAAAGCGCGTCTCAAGTGGGGCTATGCGCCAGCTAATCAATCGGGAGTTCCCCCGGCTCTGCCGGGGAGGCAGTAGAACTTTGAGAATTCCGGGAGTATCTCCCCGGCTGTTGCTTTGCCTTTGTCGAAGCTCATTGTCGAACGAGCCTCATGCAGTTGCTTTTGCTTTTCACTGGTTGCGATCAGGCCCCTTTGAGGGGCCAGCAACCAAAAGCCTCCGGCTCTGCCGGAGGATCCTTACTCAGCCCTCGGGTTGAGCTTGAGCGAGTTGGGAGCGGGTGAAGCCCGCAATGGAACTCGACGAGCGGCGAAACCACCATCGGCGGGGCGTTCTTTGAACCTCCGGCCTCTGTGCTGTACGGCAGGGGATCAACTCATCGAACCGCCGGATGCGGACCCGCTTGTCCGGTGGTGTGGCAGGGGAGAGCAGGTGACTGCTCCCCCTATCCCGATTGTGGAGATGGATGGGTTTTGTGCCGAGGACGAATCCCCGGCCTACCCGATACACGCGGGACTTAGACGAGGAACTTCTTTAGAGGATCCCAGTAGTGGCTGTGCCAACCGAAGTCGAGGTGGTCGTATTCGCCGGCGGGGAAGCCGGTGTGGTCGAAGATGAGCGTGGTTTGGTCGGCGCGGGGTTTGAATTCGAAGTGGGCGATGGAGTAGATGCCCTGATCCCAATGCGTGGGGCGCCAGGCCTGGACGATTCTCGGATTGGGGCGGCTATCGGGGATGAGCTCGATGTTGCGGCCGGTGATGAGGCCGCCGAACATCCAGAGGGAGCCGCCGGGAGTGGGGTCGATGGTGGCGGCGAGGCCGGTGAAAGCGGCGAATTGCTTTTGATCGAGGATGGCTTCGTATAGGCGCTGCGGGCTGGGGTGGAATTCGATTTCGTAATGAATGGAGGTGCGTGCGGCGTTTGCGCTGGTGGAGGCCTTCTGCTCCATCGTCGCTTGCTGGGCCTGCAGGCGAGTGAAGGGGACTGCGGCGAGCGACGCGGCAAACCCTGCTAGGACGCGACGGCGAGTGGGGATGGACGCATATGGGGTGGGGTTCATCGGGACCTCCGGGATTCCTTCAAGTGAGCTTCGAGCCATCGGAACACGAAGACGGAATATGTTCAAGATCATATTTTGATTGGAAGAAAGAGCAGATCAGTCGCATACTTCAGCGAGACCGTACTTTGTGCGGATACGAGGAGGAGGAATGGCTTATCCGGTGGGTCATCGTGATGCGGTGAGGGGCAAGATTGTGGATAGCGCGCGGAAGCTGTTTAACCGGCACGGATTCGACAATGTATCGGTGGACCAGATTATGGCGGGAGCGGAGCTGACGCGGGGAGGGTTCTACAGCTATTTCGAAAGCAAGAGCGATCTATATGCGGAGGTGCTTGGCTGCTTCTTTACCGATCCCGAATGGAAGAGCTGCTGGGAGGGCGTTGAGGTTGACCTGGCAGCCCAGGACGTGGGGCCGCAGGTGGTGCGGGCGTACTTGTCGCGGCAGCACTACGAAGACTTAGAGAATTCGTGCCCGATGGTGGCGTTGCCAAGCGATGTGACGCGGTGCGGTAAAGCGCCGAAGCGCGCATTTGAGACGGTGTTTCAGGCGATGGTGAGCGTGCTGGAACGAAGTGTGGCGAACGATGGCGCGGGTTGCTCGCGAGGGGCGAGGAATGGCCGTGGACGCCGCATGGTTGCGCAGGCTACGGCTGCCTTATGCGTGGGAGGTATGGTGGTTGCGCGAGCGATGGATAACCGGGCGCTGGCCGATGAGTTGCGTGGGGCGTGCATGGCTGTCGCATTCGAACTTGGGGGATGGAAAGGCGAGATCAAATCGGATGGCAGGAAACGCAAGTCAGGCTGAATTGTTGTCAATGAACCTGCGCTACGGTCTCGGCGCCGATGGATTTGGAGTCAAGGACGTTGATGAGGGACAAGGGAGTGCCTTCCAGATCGTAGTGGAACTCACCCTGCTTATCGATGACCAGTTTGCTGGCGGGGAAGAAGAATCCGGTGCTTTTGGATGCGTCGGTATCGTTGATGTCGAATTGGCCGACGGCGAGGTCGTAGGACGGGGAGGTGGAATCGGGATGGGCTTCGCCGAGTTGCAGGGGGCGGTTGGTGACGAAGGTGATCCTGCGGCCGGTGGGCGTGACCACCGTCTGGATGAAGGCGATGTCGTAACCAGGGGTTCCGGCGATGGAACAGCGACCGACAGCTTTCGTTTTGGAGAGCGCGGTGACCAGGGCCTGGTCGTGCCCATCCTGAAATGCGCGGGAAAGAGTGTCGAGGTCCGATGGAGCGGAATATGCGTCGATGGTGAGTGTGACGCTGACCGGGCTGCCGGCCTGGGTGTAGGTGGCCTGGATGGACTCAGGGTTGGGGGCGAGACCGAGAGTTGCTCCGAGAGAGAGCGTGCTCCCGAGAAGGATGTTGGAGACTCCGGCGTTGCGGACGGATCGGATTGCGTTGGTGAGGATTCCCATTTTGTGATTCTCCAGTAGTGCGCAATGGTTCGAGGCAGTCCGCGCGGCGGGGATGATGTTAAGCGGCGTGAGTGACAACGCTTGTGGTGAGCGGTTGGATGAGCTCATCGAATACTCCGCGGTACTGGATCATTGCGGTGCGGAGCTCTTCCGTAGTGGCATCGATGCGGCCGGGGCGGACGGCAACACTGTTGGCGAGGCGGTAGTTTTCCATGACCGCAGGATAGGTGACGGAGACATCGGCGGCGCGCTGGTCAAAGCCGTTCTGGGGATAGCCACGAGCGAGCAGAAGGGCGTTGATGAGGTCGTCGGCTTCAGTGACGGCGGCCTTGGGGTGGTCGACGAAGCGGGACTGGACGCCCGCCCATTGGGCCAGGAAGCGCTCGTGCTCAGCGGGGCCGAGTTCGCGGATCTTCAGGGCTTCGACGCGGGTTTGGCGATCGGCCAGCTTTGATTCGGCCTTTTGCGAGGAGCCGTGGGTGACGACGGCGCGATCATATTCCGATCCGAAGCGGGTTTTGAAGGCCGCGGTCTTGATGTTGCGATGACGTTTGTAGACGACGAGAACGACGAACAGGATGACTGCGAGTGCGGCAGCGGCAAGACTGATCTCGAGATTCGTGAGGTGGATATTCGGCATATTCATTGCGATTCTCCTGTGCGGGAAAGCCCGCAACGGCTACGAGCGGAAGGTGAAGGCTTCCTGGGAAGGGCCTATGCAAACGATCATGTGCGCTGAGATGGAGGGGCGCTGACCTGTATTGCTCGCCGGGATGAAAGATGACAGAGATGCAGGCGAAGGACTACAGATGACAGGAGACAGTTGGAAACTGCGGGTGAATTGCTGTCAGCTCTCAGACTTCAGTTTTTGCGCGGGCTCGAGCTATTCGAGATTGCGGGGGATTTGCCGCCGACTTCGACTCGCGGTGTGCTCATGCCGACTGTGCGGAGACGCAGAAGCACTGCAAATTGAGGGCGGTGATCGGCCGCAGCAGGAGCTGCGCGGAAAGATTTCGAGGGAAGGAATTTGTGCTGGAAGTGATAGGAGAAGTTATTGCGGAATTTGGCAGTTTTTCTGCGGCGCTTCTCAAAGTATCGACTGATGCCAAGAACCAAGCCCGAGATGAAGACTAAGCTGCCGAAGAGGAACAAGTAGTTTGCAAAGTGGACCATCGCATTCTCCTTTGATCTGTGTGTCTGCAGAGCCCGAAGGCATTGTCGCGTAGAAATGTGATCTGCCGACGGAGAGAAGCAGGGTGACAAAAACCATTTGACGATTGAAAAGCACGGCCCGGAGGAGGGGGGTGTTTTTCAGAAATGTAACGATAGGATGCGGGCACTGAGCCACTGAGTTGCATAAGGCCGTGCGCGGGAGCCGGCAGGGAGCAAAGGGCCTTGTGCCTCAAACGTTATTCGCCGCTTTGGTTATGAATGACAGGGCAGGCAAGGCCGCCTGCATTGACGAAGGCGTTCAATATTCGGGCTTACCGGCACTGGGCGCACGATGATTGCTTCCCAGCTTTTCTCGAAAGGCCGCTGAAAAGGATCGCGCACCCACGGGTTCGTGGATTATCTGATTACTGCGATGGATGGAAGACGGAGCGGGATGCTACTCGTCTTTGCCCGGGCGGAGCATGAGGTCCCTGATGGCTTCCCGGGGGTCTTTGCCCTGGTTGAGGATGAGCTGCATCTGCTCGGTGATGGGCATTTCGATGTTGTGGCGGCGGGCGAGGCCGAGGGCGGCGCGGGTGGTGAAGACGCCTTCGGCGACTTTGCCGCCGAGGCTTTCGAGGACCTCAGGGAGGCCGCGGCCCTGACCTAAAGCCTGGCCAACAGTTCGGTTGCGGGAGAGCGAGCCGGTGCAGGTGAGGACGAGGTCGCCGACGCCGGAGAGTCCGGCGAGAGTTTCGCGGCGTCCGCCACAGGCTACGGCGAGGCGGGTGATTTCCGCGATGCCGCGGGTGATGAGTGCGGCGGAGGAGTTGTGGCCGAGGCCGACGCCGACGGCGACTCCGGCGGCGATGGCGATAACGTTTTTGAGTGCCCCGCCAAGTTCGACACCAATGATGTCAGTGGAGGTGTAGAGGCGGAGGGTCTGGGAGGAGAAGTCCTGCTGAATGCGGGCGGCTATGTCAGGGTCTTCGAAGGCAACGGTGACGGCGGTGGGCTGGCCCTGGGCCACTTCAAGAGCGAAGCTGGGTCCGCTGAATGCGCCGATGGGAAGGAAGAGGTCGTCGAGGGAGTCGGGAGCAGGGGCGATGCCGGAAGAGCTGACCTGGGGCGCATCGTCTTCGGTGAAGACTTCGAGGTTGGTGTCGTGATTGGGAGCGACGGGGGTGGGAACTGCGGGGTTTGAAGCATCCGCCAGATTGGCGGAGGCGGGACGCGCTGTAGCGGATTCCTCGTCCTGCGGCGCGGTTTGGGCGAGGCAGGCGGCGATGACCTGGGTCATGCGGAGAAAGGTGTTGTTCTCGACGCCCTTGGTGGCGCTGACGATAATTTGGCCGTCGTGGAGGTAAGGGCGGATGCGGGCGATGGTGGGGCGGAGGAACTCCGAGGGGATGACGGAGACGACGATTTCAGCATTGGCGACGGCGGTGGTGTCGGCAGTGACGGCGATTTGAGACGGGATGGGAAAGCCGGGGAGAAAGAGGATGTTTTCTTCGGCGGCGATGATCTGGCGGGCCTCGTCAACGCTGTGCGACCAGAGGGTGACGTGATGGCCACCGCGGCGGTAGAGCGAGAGGGCGATGGCTGTTCCCCATGCGCCGGAACCAAGGACGACGATACGGCTCATGCGGGTCTTCTTTCTTGTGAACTTGATCCGAAGCGGGATTCCTGGCCGGCGAGAAGGCGGCGGATGTTCTGGTAATGCCTGGCGACGATGAGGAAGGCGACGGCGAACTGAACGGCAATGAAGAAGGGAGGCCGATCGCCATGGACGAGCAGCCACGCGAAGAAAGGAAAGCTGCCGGCTCCGAGGATGGAGGCAAACGAGACATAGCGGGTGATAGCGGTGACCAGGAAGAAGACGGTGATAGCGGCGAGCGCGCCTAAGGGCGCGGCGACGAGGAAGACGCCAAAGCCGGTGGAGACTCCTTTGCCTCCGCGAAAATGGAGCCAGATGGGGAACATATTGCCGAGGACGGCAAAGAGTGCGGCGAGGGCTTGCATGTCGCGCAGATGAGCTGAGGGGACGAGCATGGTGCCGACCAGGCCGCCGAGGTAGACGGCGGAGGAACCTTTGAGCACGTCAATGAGGAAGGTGGCTGCGCCCAGGCCCTTGCCGCCGGCGCGAATGACATTGGTTGCGCCGATATTGCCGCTACCAACGCAGGTAGCCAGTGGGGATGGACCCAAACAGGTAGGCGGCAACCGCGATCAGAATGATGGCAAAGAGCATGACGAGAGGAAGTTTAACAGGTCCGCCTGCGGCACCTGCGGTGCGGCAGCCGCTCGCGGGAGGCTCGCACTAGCGAACTGCTTCATGGTTCCCACGCCGTTAGGTTAGGTGGCTGGGGTAGGGCCTGCGTGGGCAGGCCCGTTTGTGGATAGGGGTTAATGGTTAATAGAGCTCGTCGGCGGAGGGGCCGTAGAGGGCTGGGACTTTGGCCTCGGTGAGGCGCAGGTAGATGGTGAGCTGGCCGCGGTGGTGGGCGAGGTGGCTGAAGACTGCGTCGGAGATCATGACGTGACGCGGTTGCTGCTGAACGATGCGGCCGTTCATCTTGAAGGCCCATGGAGTGGACAGGTGCTGGTCGTTGGTGGCTGCCAGAGAGCGGCGGGCATTGGCCAGGCCCGTGTCGACGATGGAAAGCAACTCGGCTTTGGTGGACACGGCTCTGGTGCGAAAGCCGTCGCTGGCTGGGTCGTCGATATCGAGCTCATCGCGCTCGACCATGAGGGTGATCCAGCCAAGAATGCCGGCTACCAGGGTGGCGAGATAGCCGAGAGACATGGAGCGGTCGTGGGGTTTGAAGTCGTTGTGTCCTTCGGGCAGGCGTTCGATTGCTTTGCGGACAAGGACGGCTTCGCGGTCGAGTTTATCGAGGAAAAACTGGCGGAGGGAGAAGGGCTGCGAGGTGGGAACTTCACTGTGCTGGTTTTCGAGTGTGAGGGCTTCGGTGGGCATGGGGTGGACCTCCTTTGATTGATTGGTCGCTGTTGTTCGACATTTTGAGATTAGAAGGGTATATATGACATCTGCTGTCATAATTAGGTTGAAGATTGAAAAATGTTGAACAGGAAGGCTGGGTGAGGCTGTGAAGGCGGATCGGCTGCTATCGGCGTTGATGCTTCTGCAGGCCAAGGGGCGGGTGACGGAGCGCGAGCTGGCGGAACGGCTGGAGGTTTCGCAGCGGACCGTGCATCGAGATATGGAGGCGCTGAGCGCGGCGCGAGTTCCGATTTCGGCGGTGCGTGGGGCGCATGGGGGATGGGAGCTGGAGAAGGGCTGGCGGACGCAGGTTCCGGGACTGGATGAGGCGGAGTTGCGGGCGCTGCTGATGGCGCAGCCACGGGCGATTGGGCATCCGCGGCTGATGGCGGCTGCGGAGAGCGCGCTGAACAAGCTGATGGCGTCTTTGCCGGGTCCGTTGAAGTTGCAGGCTGCGGCGATGCGCGAGCGGCTGCACGTTGATCCGACGGGATGGAGCGGGACGGGCGAGGACCTGTCGATGCTGGGAGTTGTGCAGCAGGCGGTTGCGGAGGAGCGAAAGCTGGTGTTTGACTATACGCGTGCGGACGGGCAGAAAGGGCCGAGGACTGTGGAGCCGCTGGGGTTGGTGGCGAAAGGGCTGAGCTGGTACCTGGTGGCGCGGGGGACGAATGGGATGCGCACGTACCGCGTTTCAAGAATGGAGGGGGTGACACCACTGGCGAGCAAATTCGAGCGGCCGGCGCAGTTTGATTTGGCGGCGTATTGGAAGGAGTCGACGGCGCAGTTTGAAGGGCAGCGAGGACAATTTGCGGCGATGCTGCGCGTGGCGCCGGGATCGGAGAGAGCCCTGTCCATGTGGTGTACACGATGCGCGGCGCTGGGTGGGGTTGGGGACGGTGCGGGGCTTGAGGGATGGATGACGGTGCGGGCGGAGTTTGAGAGCGAGTGGCATGCGCGGTTTGTGGTGCTGGGGATGGGCGCCAGGGTGCGGGTGATTGAGCCGGCGGAGTTGGCGCGTAGCGTGGCTGCGGAGATAGAGGCGGTGGCAAAAGAGCTGTTGAATCAGGCGACGGCTGGGGCCAGAATGTGACTGGATTGATGCAGTTGGTTTTTAGGGCAAATTAACAATTGAACTTATCGAATGGCGGTTGACGCTGTTATGCAGGGAGGGGTAGGCTCTGGCTGAGCTCGAAATTCGGAGCGGAAAAAACATGGTTGAGGCACAATATGGCTGAAAGTGCTGCACTCGCTGTTTCAGCGGCTGAACTTAGAAGACATCTCTTCTACGAGACATCGCATTCCCCTGCCTTAACCGACCTGGTGGGTTACCAAAAAGCACAGGACATTGTCGACTTTTGTTTCATTGCGAACCCGTACTATCCCACCGCCGGGATGCTTGAGGATTTGCAACGCAGCCTGCCGAATTTGATCAAGTCGTATCCATCGAGCAACCCGCTGATGAGCCAGAACCACCTGGCGGCGGTGCTGGGCGTGGATCCGGAACGGCTCATCATTGGCAATGGGGCGACGGAACTGATCTCTCTGATTGACATGACGCTGATCGACCGTATCGCGGTGCCGATTCCGACTTTCGGCGAGTACATCGAAAAGATGAAGGATTTGCGGAATGCTGAGCTTTATCCGCTCGATGCCAATGACCGCTATCAACTGCGCCTCAACGACTATTTGGCATGGGTGCATCAGCGCAAGCTTGAGTCCTTGCTGGTGATCAATCCGGGTAATCCTACGGGGCAGTTTATTCCGCTGGACGAGATGCTGGAGTTTCTGCACCGGGCGCGGGACCTGCAACTGGTGATCGTGGATGAGTCGTTCATCGATTTTTCAGGAGATCCGGTACCGAGCCTGCTGCCGCTGGCTGACCAGTTTACGAATCTGCTGATTGTGCGAAGCATGAGCAAGCACTGCGGTGTGCCGGGGTTGCGGCTGGGCTATTGCTACAGCGCGAATCTTTACATCCTGAATCGCCTACGCCGCTTTGTGCCTACGTGGAACTTGAATACGCTGGCGCAATATTTCCTTTCGCTGCTGCCGGCGAATGATGCTGCTTATCATCAGGGCCGCAAGCGGTTGATTGATGACGTGCGGCAGCTCCATGAGAATTTGCGAACCGTGCCGAACCTGGAGGTGTATCCCACGGGCGCTAATTTTGTGCTGTTCAAGATTCAGAACGGCATGGACGCCAGCGAACTTCAAGCCAGGCTGCTGGAAGAACACGGAATGTATGTGCGCGACTGCTCGAACAAACTCGGTATGGACGCATACCACATCCGCGTGGCCTCACAAGGGCGGGAAAACGATACGCGGCTGGTGCAGGCGCTGAGGACATTGGTGTAATGACTCGCCCCGTGGTTCTGGTCGTGGCTAATCGAGATACCCGGAAAAACAAGCTTATTGATTACGTGGGCGAGTTTCATCTGGATCTGCTGACGCAATGCGGCGCGTTCCCGGTGATTGTGCCCGTGGTAAAAGGGACACTGCCATGCCTTCCGCAATACATGGAGCGCATGGATGGCCTTCTGCTGGTGGAAGGAGATGATATTGAACCGAAACGGTACGCGGCTCGCAAGGCTAACTTCAAATACGTTGATAAGACACTGCCGCTGAAGGACGAGATTGAGATTCGGCTGCTGCGTGAGGCGTTGCGGCGAGAGATTCCGATCATGGGTATCTGCCGAGGGTCGCAACTGCTGAATGTGGTTTGCGGCGGAACGCTGTATGGGGATGTGCAGAAGGAAAAAGGCACGCACCGCGCGCATATTGATTATGAGAACTATGACACATACCGGCATCCGGTGGACGTGCTGCCCGGCACGCCTTTGGCCCACTGGTATCGCCGCAAAGCGCTGAAGGTGAATAGCTATCACCACCAGGGAGTGCGGGAGCTGGCGGCTCGCTTTCGGCCGATGGCACATGCGGATGATGGGTTGATTGAGGGCTACTATGATCCGAAGGCTGCTTTCGTGGTGGGGCTGCAATTTCATCCGGAGCGGATGTTGAATGACTATGCGGGGAACCTGAAGGTGTGGAAGGCATTTACCGGTGCGATGAAGGGCGGGGAACGGCAATATCAAGGCGCTGATGGCCGATAGCCCATTTCGCCGAGACTCGTCCCAATGAAAGGGCGCCTTGTTTGGGTGACCACTGATCGTGTTGCGATTGCTCTCAACGCGCCAGAATATCTTTGTAGGCGTTCAGAGCGACCGCCTTGGGTTTCGATGGGAGCAAAACATCCGTGCTCCTAGTCGAGTTGCCGGCAACCCCCAACTGACCGATGCGCACCATGCCTTTACCAAAATCGACAAATACGGGAACGAGCATCACGAAATGGTCATCAACTTCACTTTGTGTAAGGGTTATGTGCAGCTTTACTTTGCCTGCCTCAGCCGGGATCAGCTGGTACTCGAAATGATACTTGGGCACTTGCGTACCATAGACCCATTCATCGAAAAACCAATCGAGCTTTCCGTTTCCCGCAAGGTCCATGGCCTTGGACATGTGCTTCTCCGCGATAGCCTTGAATGACTCGGTGGAGGCCGGCTTTTCACGATGGCTCTCAACAAAGTCATGCATCATGGCGATGAAAGCTTTGTCATGATCCTCGGGACTGTACATGATGGAGCGGAGCATCTCCAGGACATATGCTCCTTTGGCGTAAGTTACATTCTGATAAGCGCTCTCCGAACGGGGAGAGATCAAGCGAGTCCCCATCCACAAAGGGCCTGCGTCGTTTGGAGCTACATTGAAATTGTTCTTCTCCAGGATCCGCCTCTGCAGCCGGTCCCAGAACTCTATGTAGTCCTTTCGCCAGTCTCCAGCCACGGCCTGCTGCAAGAACAGCCCGGCGGAGAACTCGGCGAAACCTTCCGAGAGCCATTGATCATGGTAGGAGGCCCAGCCGACTGCATGTCCCCACCATTGGTGAGAAACTTCGTGGGGAGTTACCTCCTGGACAAAGCCGGTGAACTTCGAATTGATGTTCCCGAATAACATCCATCGTTGCGTTGAATCTGTATATGCGGATATGGGGAGATACACCAGATTTGGCCACGACTGCCCAAAGGCGAAATCAGGCTGTTCCGTGATGAAAATCTCATCGTAGGGGCTCTTGCCGAAATAGTAGGTGCAAAGTTGCAATTGAGCGCGCGTTTGGTCCAGGGCGAATTTGGTCATGCTCTGTGGCGCCATGGATTGCAGTGCCTGGTATCTTCGCAGGTTGTCGGGCAACTCCGTCAGATAGTATCCGGAGATCTTGTAGCCGGTGATGTTATCCACTAACTCAATCTTCTTGTAGTCGCCGTAGTTGAATCCAGCAACGGCCACTGGAGTGGGTGTGAGCCAATGGCTGACAGCGTATTCCTGTTCAACAGATTCCCCCTGCAGCTTACCGACGCTGATAACCGTATACCGGCGAGGAACCTTGTAAGTGAGGTCGTACATGGCGTGTTCGCCAAAACCATTCAAATTCGGATACCACGAACTCCGGGCGCGCACATAGAAGCTTCCCTCACCTGCGTGCTCCAGGACCTTGTCGCCTTCATATTGCACGGTAATCGAAGTGTCTTTTGCCGCTTCCGGAGCATTGGCGAGAATAGCGTAAAACGAGCCGTCCTCTTTTTTGCTCTCCTGAATGAAATGAAGGTCCTGTCCCCGATCATCCGACACGCGCGTGACTCGCAGGTTTGGCAACAAGCCAAATTTGAGGACTCTCTCACCATCGATCAGCGGCTGAAAAGTAATTGTCGCCGTACTGAACAGGTGGCCGTTTTTCGAGATGACCGTCTCAATCTTGTAGGAGTGCGTTGCAAACAGGCGACGGTCCTCTTGCGAACTTGCAGTGTGGTTCTGGTATTCAGACTTCAAATGATCCAGGTACCAGACACCATCTTCCAATGACTCAGGATCGTAGTTGATGAGCGCAACCTCTTCCGGAGAATTGAGCTGAGGCACGGCTCCCACGCGGGTCCTAATGAAAAAGCGCAGATCCTTGCGTTTCTTTCCGCGAATGTATGCATTCACGAAGGGTGGATGGGACGGATTGTAAAGAGCAGCCAGAAGATCGGCGTCGACATTGTCCATATCATCGCCGTGCAGCACGTCCTCGGTTAAGCCCAAGGGCACTTCTCGACGTTGTCGCATTCTTTCTTTCCAGTTTTCGAGTGCTGTCACCGCTTGCACCGGAGTCTCTGCCTTATCGCCGACTCCGCGAAGGAATATTTGATGCTCCTTCCCGGTAAACCGGAGGACGATCTCGGTGAAGTCTTCGTCGAATTCGGAAGAACCAGCACGGCGTTTCAGTTCCTGTCCGTCCAGGAAAGTCGCAGGCTTCAAATTAAAGTGTCCTTCCCCAATGAAGATGGCGCCCGTCACCATTCCATTCACCGGGCTCAGGAATGTCAGCGTACCCTGTTGAAACTGAAAGGTCGCCGCGTCCAACGGGATTGTGACTTT
>JBEKUP010000132.1:0-6317 GCA_049514915.1 Occallatibacter sp.
TGGAGAGTGGCACGGGTCTCTTCCTGGATACTGCGAATCGTGCCGGCGATCTCCTCAGTGGCGCCCTTGGTGCGCTCTGCCAGGCGGCGAACCTCCCCGGCGACAACGGCAAATCCCCGGCCATGCTCGCCGGCGCGAGCGGCTTCAATGGCCGCATTCAGAGCCAGCAGGTTGGTCTGCTCGCTGATCTCCTGAATCACGCTGACCACCTTGCCGATTTCTTCCGAGCGATGGGAAAGTGACGTCATCTTGTCGGCGACCGAACTGGTGGCGGCGGCAATTTTCTGCATGGTGGCCGAGGCGGCCTGCATCACCGTTCCACCGCGATCGGCGGTTTCGGCTGACTGGCGGCTGGCTCCGGCTGCGCTTTCAGCGTTATGGCTGATTTCGCCAATGGTCGCCGTCATCTCCTGGGCGGCGACGGCAATCTGGTTGGTCTTGCTGGACTGAGTGTGGGCATTGCCGGCGCTCTCGACGGCACGCGCACTGATCTGTGTGGTGGCTGCGGAGAGTGTTTCCGCACCTTGGGCGACCGACTGCAGGACAGAGCGCATTGCGGCGACGCTCTCGTTAAATGCATTACCAAGACGACCAAGCTCATCGGTGCCCGTCACTCGGACGTTAACGGTCATGTCCTTGGCCGCCATAGCTTCCAGGGCGTCCTTCAGCCGTCCAATCCGGGGAGCAATCTCTCGGGTAAGGAACACGCCGATGATTGCGCAGAGGCCCACAATCGTCAGTGTGACCGCAACGCTAACCCATGTTGCGCGTTGGCTGCCACTGGCTTCGCCTGCCGACTCATCCTTGGCCTCTTTGATGTTTTGATCAAGCTCGGCTGTCGCGGCCGATTCGGATGAAGTAACCAACGCGAGAGTCGAATCCGACGTCAATAAATCCAGAGCATCGGAGATCTTTGCTGCGGCCAAAAGCTCTTGTGCCCGGTTGCTGATTTCAAGGTACCGGCCAAAACTGGAAGTAATCGCTTGGTAAGACTCTCGTTCTTCCGATTCGCTGATCAAGCCTTCATAGGTTTTTATCCCCGATTCATATTGCGCTATTGCCTTTCGCCGTTGCTCGGTGCCTCGAGATGTACACGCCGCGGTTTGGCAAAGGAGCAGCGCGAGATCCCACCTGCGTGTTTGTTGGATTCCAGAACGGAATTCCGCCAGAATGACAACGGAAGGAAGCTCCTTCTCACGAACATCCACTGCCTTCTTGGCAATGTCCTGGAACGCTATAAACGTATAGGTTCCCAGCAGAACGCAAAGCAAACAAACGATGCCGAAGGCAAAGGTGAATTTGCGGGAGATTGGGAGATCGCGAACCATTGACATGCAGGCAGCCCCTTCTGAAACCACTCTCCAGTTGTCATCGGCAATGACCGAGCTCAACTTGAAGAATCTTCGGGGGCCGCGACCATGTGCGCATTCACGCGCGCAATTGCCCTGCAAACAAAATCAAAATAAATCACATAGCCTCAATAAGTTAAGGCAATAACTCGTGCACATTCAGCGCATTTTCGAAAAAGGCGGTCAATTCTAAGCAACCCTTTACTTCATTTAGTTCAATTCCCTGCAACCGAAACGTCTCAAAAAGGCTGCCCGCAAGGTTCATGTCGACGCGAAATGCAACCACTTGAGCATACCTTTCGCATGTTTTGTAACCACTTGAGCAGCCTTTTCAGCTATGTAGAACAACCCTCCGAGCGCACCTTTCGACGACCTGGAATCAAAGCGTACGATGGGGGAATGATGGAGGAAGTGGCGTCATGGTTGATTCAGATCGGCAGGAGATACTGAGCCGGTTGCAATCAGGGAGCGATGCGCTGAACGACGCATTGAGAGGCCTCGATGAGCATGGGGCCAGACACAAACCAGCGCCGGAGAGTTGGTCTGTAGTGGAGTGCGTGGAGCATATGGTTGCGTCGGAAACTCTGCTTCTTTCAAGGCTCAGGGAAGCGACGCCGCGCGATGAATCGCACGAGGATCGGGCCAGGGAGGCCAAGCTTGAGGGACTTGCCTTGAACCGTCTTCGCCGGATCGAGGCGCCCGAGATTGCCCTGCCGAGAGGGGACTACGAGAGTCTCGAAAAGGCGATGGAAGGGTTCGATTCAGTGCGTCGCGAGACACTGCAATTTGTCGGAGAGTTCAGCGGCGATTTCCGGAGCTGGTTGGCGATACACCCAATGATTACGCGCCCGTTGAACTGTTATGAGATGTTGCTGCTGATGGCGCTGCACCCTGCGCGGCATGCCGTGCAGATCATGGAGATCAGAGCTGGTCTTGTTCCGCACATTGACGCGCGGGTGGCTGCGCCGTAGGCTCACAATATGGAATTCAAGGTTATCGAACTGGAACGGGAACCGATCGACTTTGACCTGGAGCTGGGGCCAGGAGCAGTGGATCTGGGTGAAGAGGCGGAGCAGGTGGGACAACTGGCCGCGGAGGGACGGGCCGAGGTGCTGCACGAGCATCGCGGGCCGAAAGATATTGTTGCCGATATCCGGCTGCGGGGAAAGTTTGAGGGCAAGTTTGAGATTCCCTGTGCACGATGCGTGGAGCCGGTGGAGGTTCCGCTCGGTGCCGAATTCGACCTGATCTTTCGTCCCGCAGAGGCCGACGCCGAGGCGCCGGAGCGGTCAATTACTGCGCCGGAAACAGAAATCGGGTATTATCAAGGAGACAGTCTGTTGCTTGAAGATGTGCTGCGGGAGCAGGTGCTTTTGTCTCTGCCGGTCAGGACCCTGTGCAAGCCGGATTGCAAGGGACTTTGCCCGCGCTGCGGCCAGAACCGCAACAGTCAACCGTGCCACTGCGATGAGGGTCCAAGCGACCCCCGCTGGGAAGCGCTGGCTGGACTCCGTGGCCGGATCAAGTCTTAGACTTAACCTCAATAGAATGAGGGTGTTACGCCTGATATAGCCACATCCGTTTGGACGGTAGAAGCGGGCGGAATCACGAAAGGAATTGCACCATGCCTAATCCGAAAAGGCGCCACTCAACGCGCCGCACTGCACTTCGCCGCTCTCACGACTTTCTGACGGCTGTGGGCCTGTCTGAGTGCCCCAACTGCCATGAGAAGAAGCTGCCCCATCGCGCCTGCCCCAAGTGCGGCGTCTATAAGAAGCAGCAGGTTCTGGACGTCAAGGAAGCAGCAAAGTAACGAGCCTGTGCTGTTGTAGACTGGTCAGGCCATGCTCATCGATATCGCGCTTGACGCCGTAGGTTCCGACAAAGCTCCTGAGCCTGAGATTCGGGGGGCGATTCTCGCCTGTCAGACTCTGCCTGTGCGTGTCCATCTCATTGGGCCGGAGCCGGAGCTGCGCGACCTTCTCGACGAACAACTGGAAAACGAAGATCTGCCTATAGTTATCCACAATGCCACCGAGCGGATCGGCATGGAAGAGAAGGCGGCGCAGGCGGTGCGTAAAAAGCACGACAGCTCAATGCGCGTTGGGTTGAAGCTGGTGCACGCAGGGAAGGCGGCAGGGTTTGTGACGGCCGGCAACACCGGCGCTGCGATGGCTACGGCGAAGATGGTTCTGGGGACAATGCCTGGGGTGGACCGACCCGCCCTGGCGACGCCGATGCCGAGTTCTACCGGAAACCCGTGTGTGCTGCTGGACGTGGGCGCCAACGTGGACTGCAAGCCGAAAAACCTGGAGCAGTTCGCGGTGATGGGCGAGATTTATGCTCGTACCGTGCTCAAGATCAAGGAGCCGCGCGTGGGGCTGCTCTCCATCGGTGAAGAAGAGAGCAAGGGCAATGACCTTACGCACGAAGCGTTCCCGCTGCTGAAGGCACTGCCGATCAAGTTTATTGGCAACGTGGAGGGACGCGACATTTTCAGCGGCCTGGCCGACGTGATTGTGTGCGATGGTTTTGTGGGGAACGTGGCGCTGAAGACGAGCGAGGGGGTCGGGCGGTTTGTCCGCGATGTGCTGCGGGAGTCGTTGACGCGCACGGTGACGGCACAGGTGGGAGCGCTGTTGTCACGGAAGGCGTTCAACGAGTTTCGACACCGGCTGGACTACAGGGAGTACGGCGGTGCTCCGCTGCTGGGAGTGCGGGGCGTGTGCATCATTGGCCATGGCTCTTCGAACGACCGGGCGATATTCAACGGCATTCGAGTGGCTTACGAGTTTGCCGTGGCAGAGACCAACGCACGCATTGAGCAGGAGTTCGCCGGAGTGGCGAAACGAGTGCGCGATGTGCGTCCCCCCAGTTCAGATCCCGCCGCCGATTCGGGCGCCAATCCAGATGCGACCGTGCAATAGCGATGCCTGAGAAGCCAAGCCGGCATGTTCCGCTGGAAGCGGATTTGCTCGAACTGCTGGCATGCCCGGCTTGCCAGGGCGTGCTTGCGGTTGATGAACAGCGGCTGGTGTGCGCAGCGTGCGGGCGCGGCTATCCGATTGTGGATGGGATTCCGGTGCTGATTGCGGACCGGGTTCAAGCGCCAAGCCATTTGGCCGGTAATGCAGTCTCTTCCACTTCCGAGCCCACGCAGCGTACTGAGTAGGCCTTAGCCGCTTCCCGCGAGCTGACAACCCCAACCAGTTCTTCTCCGACAAAGTGCAATGCCGCACCATCGTCCGCGGCATAGCCCGATTCAAGCTTGCCTTCCTTGATGAGGTGCCTGTATGTTGGCTGCCGGTAGGGCTCTCCGTCATAGTGTGGGCAGTGACTGCCACGCAGGAAGCCGAGGCACTTGATGGGATGCAGTTCGCCGGCAACGACCGAGTCGCTCAAGCCCTGCTTGAACCAGCAGATTGAGCCCGCGCTCAGGCCAGCCATCACGATTCCCGCGAGCCATGCATCGCGAAGAATTGCGTCGAGTCCCCACTCCCTCCACAGCGCGAGCATTGCCCGCGTGTTGCCGCCGCCGACGTAGATCGCATCCTGCTCCAAAACAAAGTCGCGCAGATCTCTGGTAGGCGGCTTAAAGAGTGAGAGGTGTGTTGGAATGCACGGCTGAGGATTGAAACACGCATAGAAGCTATCGATAAAGCCTTGATAGTCACCGGTTGCCGTGCCGAGAAAACAGATCTTCGGCTTCGGCACTGCGGCTGTAGAGAGAACAAAGCGGTCAAGAAGCGGATTGTCAGGCTCCATGAGAAACCCGCCGCCGCCCATGGCTACGATTTGAGGAGGCCTTGCCATCTGGATTCCCCTTTATCAAGAGCTACGCAACTACGACTACAGTTAAGGCTATTGTTGGGATTCATGGTATCCGACTCTTGAGACCATTCCTTCGTCAGTGTTTCTTCAATGTTCGGGCGGTTTGAAGAGATCCGCAAGTTCTGACATGTAGAAAGTGTTTTCGCTGAAGGTGAATGTTCCGTGATCGGCGACTTCGCGGGCGGCGCGATAGAAGGCTGTTAGCGCGGCGCGGCTGAATCCCGATCCCAGGCTGATGCGGCGAACACCGAGGGCGCCCAGATCCTTGACGGAGAGGGGCGGCGCGCCTTTGATGCCCATGAGCACGTTGACGGGCTTGCTGACTGAGGCGCACAGGGTGCGGATGTCTTCAGGCTGCGTGATTCCGGGGGCGTAGAGGACGCTGGCGCCGGCGGCTTCATAGGCCTGAAGGCGGCGGATGGTGTCGTCGAGGTTAGGGCGGCCGTGGAGGTAATTCTCGGCGCGGGCGACAAGCATGAAGGGAAAAGGCAGCGCGCGCGCGGCGACGGCTGCCGAGGCGATCCGTTCAGCGGCGTGATCAAAGTCGTAGATGGGCTTTTCGGGATTGCCGGAGGCGTCTTCAATGGATCCGCCGACCAGGCCGGCTTCCGCGGCGAGGCGAATGGTTTCGGCCGCGTCTTCGGGAGTGTGGCCGTAGCCGTTTTCGAGATCGGCGGCGACGGGGAGGGTGGTGGCGTCGACGATGGAGCGGGCGTTGGCGAGGGCTTCGTCCCGACTGACAGAGGCTGTGCCATCGCGGCGACCGAGAGTGAAGGCCAGTCCGGCGCTGGTGGTGGAGAGCGCGGAGAATCCAAGACCGGTGAGAATGCGCGCGGTGCCTACGTCCCAGGGATTGGCGATGACGAAAGGTTCGGGTCGCTGATGAAGGGCTTCGAAGATGGCGGCCTTTTCGGCTTGGGTGAGCATCGGTCTCCCTTTCAAATGCGCTGCTGTTTTGACCTTAAAGCACTTCAAAACTGAATCAAAAGGCGGCCTTTTGGTGGCAGTTTCGGCCCTTTTTGGGGCATTAATTGAGCGAAAATGGCCTGATTTCGGGGGTCTTTGTTTACTGGTTGGTACTGGGCCGTATTTATTAACTCGTTTATTTACCTATGGTTGTCAGGATATGGCGGTGGG
>JBEKUP010000133.1:0-6253 GCA_049514915.1 Occallatibacter sp.
CTCAACGCGGGCCACAGAGCCGCTCCAGTGGCCCACAGCACGCTTACAGCCGAGGGTCCACAGGCTCACTTTCCAGCGCCAGAACCGCGAAGGCGCACTCATGAACGCGGCGGAGAGGCTCGCGCGCCACGAACCGTTGCAACGCTTCCATGCCCAGGGCGAATTCCCGCAGAGCTAAAGAGCGCTTCGTCCCAAGCCCACGAGAGCGCAATCGTTCCAGGTTCTGTGGTGCCGTGTACTCCGGTCCGTAAATGATTCGGAGGTACTCTTTCCCGCGGCATTTCACTGCTGGCTGGACGAGTCCGCGCTTGTTTCTGGAGACAAACTGGAGGGGCTTGACAACCATTCCCTCGCCGCCCGCGTCCGTCAATTCCTGCCACCAAGCCACGGCTCCAGACACCGCTTCCGACTCGTTCAGGCTGACCACTTTGTAAGGTGTGGCGAGCAGCAATTCGAGGTCGGCTTCGGCCAATTTGCCGAGGATTTGCATGTGCCATTGGTGGTCCTTGTCGGTGTGGACGAACCCCTCGCCGGCGAGCAAATGGAATGGCGCGAGCTTCAAATCAAGGAGTGATTTTACCGGCCAGCAATAGCGGCGATACGCCTCAACATAAGCCCCCGCCATTTCGGCCCGTTGCTCGTACCAATCGACCAAAGGAGCAGCTTCCGGAAGGCGGTCCGCCGTGAGTTTCAGGGCGGCGACCGCCTGCTGCAGACCTGCTTTTGCAGCAGCTCCGGCGGGTGCGTATTGGTTCTTCAGCAGATCCTGCGCCTTTGCTGACCAAGGCATTAGTTCGCAGTCGAGGCACAGCCAATCGGTGCTCAGTTCGTCCCAGAGACCGGCCTTGCCCGCCGCAGAGCGGATGCGATCAAGGAACTCGCGTTCGAGACCGAGGTCCGTAAAGAAGCGCCGCCCTGTCCGGGTATAGCAAGTTCCAGCCTCATCCTCCGCAACCCCGAAGCGCTTGAGCGCAGCATCACGGTCTCGGCAGACGATCACGACCGCACGCGACCCCATGTGCTTTTGCTCGCAGATAACCTGCGCGACACCGGCCTTGCGGAAGTACTCGAACGCCTCGGCCGGGTGTTCAAGGAGCCCCGGTTCGCTCCTCGTCTCGGAGGGAGACATGGTTGGCGGAAGGTAGATCAACCACTTCGGATTCACCGCAAAACGGCTCATCACTTCGAGCGCCGCGATGGCGTTTTCTTCGCGAATTGTGAGGTTCCCGTGCAGGCGAGTTTCAACGATCCGCTTGCCGATTACGTCGTCAATATCGAGCAAGTCATCGTGCTCTTGCTGCTGGGTCAACGGGCTGGCAGACGCGTCCCCGGCGCCTTTCTGCAGGAACGGTTTCGATGGGGCGTAATACTCCCGGATGGCGGGTACGGACACGAGTTCTTTCTCCGGATAACGGAGCGCAGTAAGCTTCGCACCGAAAACACAACCGGTATCAATATCGATGGTCCGATTCAGCCATTCCGGCTCGGCAACGGGAGTGTGGCCATAGACAACCATAGGCTTTCCGCGGTATTCGGCGGCCCAGTTATAACGAACTGGAAGACCGTAGTCGTCCGTTTCTCCGGTGGTCTCACCGAACAGTGCGAACGAGCGGACCGCCCCCGATCCGCGGCCTTGCATTTCCTCTTTCATGCCGGCGTGGGCGACCACCAGGCGACCTTCCTTCGTCGAACACGTAATGGCTCACCAAATCGTCGATAAAATCGGCAATTTGGGCCTTGAATTCGGGCGCTTCGTGCTCCAGTTGAGCCAGCGAATCGGCAAGTCCGTGAGTGACTTTTACTTCCGTTCCGCGCAGTTTTCTCATCAGTTTCACGTCGTGATTTCCGGGTGCGCAGAACGCAGTCCCGGCCTTCACCATCCCCATCACAAGTCGCAAAACCTCCGTGATTTTTGGCCCGCGATCGACGAGATCGCCGACAAAAATTGCCTTGCGTCCATCGGGCGGAGTGACGCGAAAATCAGCGCCATCCGGCTCAACCGCGTATCCCAACTGATGAAGCAGCGTATTCATTTCATCGAAACAGCCGTGGACGTCGCCAATAATGTCAAACGGCCCGTGTTTCTGCTTCAGCTTGTTCCATAATGGCTGGCGCTCAATTTCGAGCCCCTCAAGGTCCGCGGGGTCATTGAAAATGTGGACGTGGCGAAAGCCTTCGCGCTCCAGCCCCCGCAGGGACCGTCGCAATTGTTGCGACTGATTCCGGATGACGTGGATGCCGAAGCTCGATCCACACGGTCTCGATTGCGCTACTGGCATAGCTTCTCTGGGAAATTGAAGACGAGCGCCTCCGGCAGAAAGTGAAACTCGCGCGCCAGTTGAACCAGTGGTCTGCGCGAATCCGTCTCGTATTGGAAGACTACTAGCCCCATTGGCCGCCGAAGTCAATCATGCGATCGCGCTCGCAGGAACCGAGCCGTATGCCAATCAATTCGTAATCTGATTTAATCCGTTGCCCCAAAGTTTTGCGCAAGATTTGGCCGTTACAGGTCCGCTCAAGTCGCACTCGCGTCGATAGTACAATTCTGATAACACTCATGAGGAATTAGATGGCTCTAGTGTCACGTCGTGATCTTATTTCCGGAGGGGTCGCGGCTGGCGCTGTGGTACTCCTTCCGAATCAGATGTTCCCTTCTTCCGACACATTAGGTAGTTCGGCCTTGCATTCAGTTTCTATGAACTCCGATGGGAAAACGGACCAAGTAGAAAATGCCCCCTATTCTCCGGCCATGCAGGCCAAGATATTGGACCTCGCACACGACACCCTCACAAAGCTGTTTGAAGGCAAAATGCTCTCGGAAATCCAACCGAGTGTGGATCTTTTGCGGCTTGCGCCAGCTCACCGAGTCAACATTACTCTGAGACACGCAGGACGAATGCGCGGCTCTGAGTCAGTACCGGGTACAAATCTCGGCAGCCAGATCATAGAATCCGTTTACGCTGCTTCGATGGATCGTTCCAACGGTGGACACCTCACAAAATGGGAAGTCCCAGACGTAGCCCTGGAAGTCTGGTTACAGACCGGCTCAGTGGAGGTCAGTCACTCCGCCCGATTCGAAAAGGGAATTTTGTTGTTGGGTATTGAAGGATTGGAGATTGAAGGTCGCGATCAATTGGCCTACTTCCTTCCTTCGGTCCCGATCACGAGCAAGTACAAAACTGAAGTAGCACTGCTAGAAGCTCTCTGCAGGAAGGCTGGCTTTGAAAAGGATGCGTGGCTCCGACCGGATGTAAGCCTTCGAAAGACACAGTGGGTTTGTATTACTAGCGTTTCCAATTCCCATTTCTTCGGCGAGAAGCCTGACACCGACGCCAAGCTTCCGATCCCGCTTGATAGCAGTATTGAGGAGTCCGCGTCTTACCTTATCCGAAATCAAGACGCGAACGGACGTACGGCCTACCTTTACGATCCTTTTGCCGACGCCTATGTCGGGAAAGCAACGAATATCGTCCGGTCTGCCGGATGCTTGCTCGCGCTCTCCCTGGTACTCGAAAGCAACCATCGCATTGCACATGACAGTGCCTTCAAGGCTTGCACCGTGAAAATGGCAAAGGGATTGCTCAACCTGACGTCGGTTACGGCAAATGGGTTGCGGGTGCTCCGGGAAGAGGAAACAGGAAAGACTCCCGAAGATGAAAAGGCGGGCGAGCAACCTGGGGACGAGGAAATGGATTGGGAGACACCTCAGGAGAAAAAGAAAGCAGGAGAGCTTCCGTCACTTGGGGCAACAGCGCTGCTTGCCGCTGCTTTGAGCGGCAATACTTTGCGTAAGGAATTTGCGCAGGAATACAGTCAGCTCTACCACAGCATCGTCTCGGCGCAAAAGCCCGATGGCCGCTTTGTTACTCATTTTGGAGAGGATCAGGAGAACGAGGGCGCATCAAACTTTTATCCGGGGGAGGCTCTTCTGGTCCTGGCAATGGAAGCGGAACGGAAGAACTCAGAAGCATTGGAGATGTGCCGGCGCGCCTACCAGCCTTACGTGGCACAGTTTCGCTCGAAGCCGACATCTGCCTTTACCGTCTGGCATATCAATGTCTGGTCTCGGATCGCTCAATTGACAGGAGAGCGAGCGTTTGCGGATTTTGTCTTCGAACAAGCTGAATTTCTATTAAGAATGCAGGTCAAGACCCATGCTGATCCACGTTGGGTTGGAGGTTTCTCGCAATCTGGCGCCGCTCCACGGGTCTATACCGTCGCATTTACGGAAGCTATTGCGCTCGCCCTCGCGCTGGCGGTTCGAACCAGAGATTCCGAAAGAACTACGAGATATGCCGATTGCGTCCGATCAGGCTTGCGCTTTTGCAGACTGCTCCAGCTTGAGACATCCCAAGCCACCTTGCTTGCCAACCCTGTGCGTTGTAAAGGCGGGATTGCATTTAGTCTGATCGACCGCAGGGTTCGTTGCGATGCAGTTCAACATTTCATTACCTTGTGCCTCGCCGCCGAGCAGATCAAGGAAGATTTGCTTTAATGCGCCCTTCTTAATCGATTTTTCAGTCAGAGTGGTCCTGTCCTTCTTCGCATCGTGAGAATTTCCCATGTGCTATCACTGTCTTTTGGTCAGATGCCTTGGGAGCAGTGCGATATGTCGATCGCGAGGGGCACGTTCATTACTGCTTCCCTTCCTCAAGAAATTTAGAAACGCAGGCCAATTGTTCCTCCAGGCTCATCTTAGTTAGTGCAGTTTGGCTCCCAAATGGATAATTACAAAGCCGCAAGAGCTTATCTCTGGTTACAGGATACTCTTGGAGGGAAAATGCGCACACCAACGGTGTCCAGTAAGTCTCTAAGAACTTCGCATACACATCAAGCGAATCGTAAATTGATGGATGATGCTCCCAATCCTTCGAGGCAACCACGAGCCAAACAGATCGTAAGCTCCACCACGGCCTGTTGTCAGACACAAAGGCAGATGCGAGATTGACGTCTAATTCACCGCGGCCTCTAATAATTTGGAGTCTGAGGTTGTCAAACTGAACGATCACGATCCCGTAGTCGAATCCATTGGGCTCAGCGTTCAGCTCGGCCGGAGGCACCTTCCCTCGATACATTGCGAGAAGCCGACTAAAACTTATCTCAATTTCCTCCGCAAGCCGCCGAGTATTCTCATCGGATAGTTGCTTGTCTGACCGTCCGAATACCAAATTATAGACAGGTGCTCCCACCAAACCGAGCGCGTGCGAAACCTTTGTGAAGAACCCAGTCCGGATCTTCCTCGATTCCATTTGCGATCCTCCCACTGCCTTCACCTCAGAATTTAAACGGGCCATACCGACCCCCAACCATTTTGAAGCTGCTTGGATCGACTCCAGTGTCCTCAAGATATTCAATCTCGCGCGCGAACCAACCGTTGAGATCGGCCGTACCATTCGAAAGATAAATTTCCTGCGAAGTGTTGCGAACTTCGTCTAAGAATGCTTGGTTTGCGGTCCAGTTTTGACCGTAACGAGAGAAAAAGTTCCAGACATTCGGTGCCATATTGAATGCATTCATTCCCATTTGTCTTGCATCTTGCCAGTAAATTGGATTCTTGCCAAGAACAGCACCGCCAAAACCGGAAGCTGTCGCAAGATAGGTTCCATACATTCGAGCACCTAAACCCACAGCAGATGTTACAGCAGAACTTGCCGCAGAAGAAATGCCACTTGCGATTGCTGGAGCCGACAGCACGCCGACCGCTCCAATTGCGCTCGCGCCGTAAAACGCCGCAACTCCTTTAGGCGTTCCTATCCACCCCGCGTACCCGTTGACAGCGCCGGCTAACTGGCTAATTCGATCATCCTGGTCCGTCCCATAAATGCCATTCATTGACGGAATCTCAGTCCGGCCGTACTGATCGAGTCCTGGGCTAGTATCGACGACATCCCATGGACTATTAGAAATCCCGTAAGGAGTTCCATAAGCATAAAGCGTTGCTTCTATATAAGCCGGCGCCCCGCCTACTTGAGTAGTTCCGTCCCCGTAGTCCCCGTCATCGTAAGCTGGCGCGCCAGAATCACCGCACGGACTGCATTGAGGGTCTGGCGCATCGGGAGGATTGTCATCGTCGTCGTCATCATCGTCGTCATCATCATCCAGACCCAGGCGATCCACGCTTGCCGTCGGGCGGTTAGTCAGGTAAACATAACGATTCAGACTCTGCGGATCGAGTAGGTTATAGCTGCCATTGGAGGGATCGGGTGACAGCCAACGTCCCTGGTTTGAGGCGTAATGACGGAACAGAGTTGCG
>JBEKUP010000134.1:0-6039 GCA_049514915.1 Occallatibacter sp.
TGTCGGTGTGCTCGATGGAATGTCGAGCAGGTTGAATGAGTTCCGCCTGCCCACGGGCTGTCTCAATTCCGCAGGCACGACTCTCGTCTCTAGACATAATACTATAATGATGTAATATATGTATTATATAATGAAGTCGATTATCCTGTGAAATGATGTGTCTTGGGAGATTATCAGGGAAAATCAGACTGGACTCTGGACAGGAGCATGGTGCCCAGTAGAGTTCTGGGAGGGGAGTACATGGCAGTGAAGAAGGCCGCAAAGAAGGCAGTGCGGAAGGTAAACCGCGAGGGACAGCGGTGGACGGATGACCGTCCGGGTATGACGCTACGTCTCCCCATTGACCTGCGCGAAGCAATTACTGAGGAATCGCGGGTAAAGGGCGATCTTGCCAAAATCGTCCTTTTTGCTTTGGATCACGTTGACCGCGAAAAGGTGGAGATCATGCAGACCCGCAAGGCCGGTATGGAGCTTTCCAACCCTCAACTCCTCCACGTCGGCGCCCAGGCCCGGCTGACGCTCAAAGAGTGGGCTGAAGCCGAAGGCGTCAGCGTGAATGCGGTCGTGGTCAGTGTGCTCGAAGAGTTCTTCAAGCGCCTCAAGAGGAGCAAGGCGCTGAGAGAAGAGCTGCAGAGGGAGATTCGTGGAAGCATGAGATTTATCGCAAAGTAAACTATTGTTCGTTTCGCGTGGGGCGATGCACCGGCATTTGCTCGTCGCCGTACCGCGCATTCCATGACAGCAGCGCTAGGCAGTGGCGCGCAGGGATGGCCACAGCGGCATTTGAATGTCTGCTATTGGTGCTTTGATGGGCAGAATTCCTTGGGGGACGGCTTCTCGCTTGGGCGGAAGCGGACCCAGTTCTTTGAGCGATGCCATCTTCCCTTCGACGTATCGCGTGTACGCCGCAATATTCTCTTCTAGTAATTGATCAAGCGGCGCTCCCTCGGCAGTCGGGTAGAGATGCCATTTGCCGCCAACGAGCTGCCGCCGCATGTGTGTTTTGAAGAATGGATTCGCGTCGATAATGGTGACCGATGAGAGTTCGATAAGCAATGGGAGGTGCCGCCTGCCTCCCGCAGCGATGAGGTGCAAGCCTCGGCCCAGCGATTGTTCGACATTGCATAGCTGGTGGATGTGCCACCGTGCCCGCCTGCCGTTCGCAAGGCCTGTCTGAAATTCCTGACACACCATTGAGAGGTGCGGATGATCGCGCAAAAAATCCCGCCAGCAACTCCAATCCTTCTGATTGAAAGCGTTCAAATGAGGAATGACGCTCATTCCCGCAGCCGTCATGCGCTCGGCTTCGCAAAGCGACCTGTTGCGGTTCACGAGATGCTCGGGGCGCGGTTCGTTCAACGCGAACGAGAAGTTCGGCGAAGTAATGTGCGTAATACCGAGTGTCGCAAGATACTGAGCCAAACGCCGTACTTCGCTATAGCGCCAGTGGTGTTCGAGCAGGTTATCTTTTGCCACCGAAAGGAGCATAATCTGCGCGTCATCACGCAACCCGTAATGGCGGCGAAGATCCTGAGGGCTCGCGAAACAGTTCTCCGCATTGGGTGCGGAAACGTCGAACGTAGTGAGGGCAACGAAGGGCGAAGACAGGCGGCCGGTCCGGCACGAAGCATTACTGATATGGGGAATGTATATCGGGAGCGTTTCGACGCGCTGCGCGATGGCGTAGCGGCTCTCCATTGCCAACCCGCCTGCATCCTGTACCACAGAAACAAATCCATGCGCATTCGGGCACGCGCGCGTGCAGGTGGCATGCTTGCCGCAGCAGCTTGCATAGCAGTCGAAATCGGTGGTTCCCCCGCAGATATCGAGTATCTCGCAGCGCTGGCACCCAAGGCCCATCGTTGTGCCGAGTTCGGAGGAGGAGGTAAATCCGAGCGCCCGGAGAATCATCGTGCCGCCCTCTTCCCCTTTTTCTTGCGGGACACAGGCCGCACATAAAAAGGTTCCGAAGCATGGTGAACATCCGAGATCGAGACTGCCATGCAGGAGTGCGTTTCAGGGTGGAGGCGGAAGAATTCGTGGAGATCGCGCGCGGCTTCTCCGCGAACCTCGGCCACGGCAACACTTCCTTCCATGACCGCGATGCGCGCCTTCTCGCCCCGCTGGAAGATCGTGAGCTGTGTGCCGACCGCGAGGGTCCGATCCTCGTGAAGCCAATGGCACGGATACGTCACCGTAGCCTCGTCGTCCGTATCGAAGAGCGGCGTCGGCTTCAAATGCCGATGTGCCGCCTCCTGCAGTTGATGCTTGTACCGATCTTCGCTTTTCCTAATCCAGTCAACGCCCATGGTTCGTCTCCTAGCTCAATGCATGAAATCTGTACTCTCTTCCCACCCGTTCCTTCCGAATCAGCCGCAGTTTGTGCAAGTGCGAGAGGCGATTGATCCATCCCGTCTTGCCGATTGCCGCTCCGCCGTGTTGTGCCGTATGCAGCTCCGTTGCCGAGGCGCTTTCAAGTTTTCCAACTGCTTCGAGGGTTGTAATGTAGGGGGCCTCAAGCGTTCCTAGTACCTGCAATTTCTTGAGATGTCCGCCCTTCCATTCGCCCGCTAGGATGACAAGCCCCTGGAAATCGAGCACCAATTTCAGCTCTTCAAGACAGGTCTTGTTGAGGTTCGCGACAATGAAATAACGGTCCAACTCCGTAGACATCGCCATTCTGAGAAACGCGACTACCGTAGCGCCGAAATAACTTGCAGTCGCGATTTCGACGCCCTCCCAATCGAGCACAATGGTATCGCCCGTCGGCGTCTGTTCCACCGCATCAAAAAGCTTCGGGAAGTCCCGCAACCCGTCGGACTTGCCTGCGAGGATATCCCTCGCCGTGACTTCGCGTACTGCTATGCGCGTCATGCGTTCCCCCACCAACACCACAACTTCACCATGTTCACTAGTGTCAGTGAAGATGGTGAGAGATGTCAAGCAGTTTTTTCGGCAAAAGCTACGAACGGGAATGCGAGGGTGGATCGAGGGCACAACGGACGGAAATATGTACGCCGGGAAGATGCGGAAGATACACGCGTTCCTTCGAGCGGGTCTCTTCGGTATGGTCGATCACGAGCGCGGCCTCGCCGGTGCGGATACGGGCAGTGCCCCAGAGCGACGCAAGTGCATGCAAGAGCGATGGATAGCCCATGCCACCGCTCGTGTCGAAGCGCGATACGCCGGGTTCGATGGCATTGCCCACCGCATCCATGGAACTTGTAAGGTATTGAAATTTAGGGTTCTTGCGGAGGCTGTTCAGCATGCCGATCCCGGTATCGAGAACACTGAAAGCGAACTTGCGCCTGCGAATCTGATACGCGAGCAGTCCCGCGTGTTGCGTTTCGCTGTGGAGCCAGACGTTATCAACCATCTCGATGACGGCACCGGTCAGGGCTCTTGAAAGCTGAGAGGAGAATCCGTTCGTGCTGAGCTCGTTCAACAGGCTTCTTGTTTGCTGCGTCCACGCCGGATCGTCGTGATTGGGCGGAAGAACGACCAAGGCGGTGTCCCCGTCGCGCAAACTGGCGTATCCTGCACGCTGAGGCCAGCGGGATTCCTTGATGAGTCCCCAAATTGCGTTCCGTGCGACCCGAATGCAACGAAATCCGTCGTCAGGTTCGCTCCGCTGATTGGCGACAATCGAAGCGAGTTCCATCGCGGCAGCAAGCGATATGCCGCCTCCATTGCTTACGAAGGAGACGGGGCACTCGGACTCAGAAATCCTCCAGTGGAAATGCTCAACATCCCGGATTTGGACAACGCGTTCGCCCACTCTTCTAGTGAACCATGCAGATTGCCGGAATGTAATGCCAAATCAGGGACTTGAAGGAAAACCTTGGGGAATTCCAGGCGGAAATCTCGTGGCAATGCTTGAATGCGACTTTATAACCGGAAGATATGCTCTCCGATCAACGACTATCTGCCTTCTTTTTCGTACCCTGGCGTTTTGAATCGGTGGTGCAACGCCCAATTTGCGGACTGACGGACCTGCTCAACCCGTTCAATAACGTGTTTGAGTTTCCCTTCGTCTATCGACACCCGGAAGGCCGTCCGCCCGTCCGGGTTCTTGCTGACCGCGACCGTCAGATTGCCGCCGATGTTTGCCTTCGGTTCTGATTCTTGAGACGCCTTCAGGATTTGGAGAACCTGACGGGAGTGCGCGGCAGGCTGGAGGCAAGAAAGAAGCAGGTGTATGTCGGCTTCATTGGTGAAGAGCATCTCGCCCGTTCCCTCATTCTGCAATCTGGTTTCGAGGGCGTGGAGGCGAGCAGCTTTGAACTGGAGCGGGTTCGCCACGAGTTTGTGCTGGTGGAGGGCGTCTCGCATCTCCGGGTCGGTGAATTCAACGAAGATGCCATTCTCGACGGAGGCTTTGACCACCTGCCGCTTCCAATCGTCGGCTCCAGAGCAGGCGATGCGCGATCCGTATTTCTGGACGGCCATCTCCAAACCAAAGACGATTGCGGCCTCGTTCTGATTGAGCACGGTCACGCGCCGCCCGTGGTCGATGATGGACAGCTTCCCATTCACCGTGTACGAGACATCCCCAGTAGTCCGGTTGATCGTCCATATCCGAGCTGTGGCAATCTGTCCTGCGAGGTTCTCCGCCCTCTGTTGACCGGCCAGTCGTTGCTCGATGAAGTCGGACCAGTCCGCCTTCTCCTCATCCAGCGTTGCGGGGCCAAGATGAAGTGCATTGGCTTCAATCGTCGCCTCTAGCCGCCGCTGGTTTCGCTGATCCGCGTAGCGCCATCCGCGTAACTGCGCCGCCGCCCGTGCATCCCCCTCGGCGGCGTGTTCCGCAACCCAGGTGCGCAGGTTCTTCGGAAACTGTACTTGGCGTGCCTTCTGAGTGGACGATTTGAGCGTTCGCAGTTCGATGACTGACGTGGCTACAGCCTCCGAGAGCATAATCTTCTTTGCCGGCAACGGCAGCACCAACGCTCGGATTTTCTTCTTGCGTTGTTTCAGGCGGGCGAGGGCCTGTTGTCTGCTCTCTCTTCCCTTCGCAGTAATGTCTTTGCAGATGGCTCTTTGCTGATTGCGGTACTGATTATATTCGGCCATGAGAGCAATCCTGCCCTGGCGTCGCTGCTCTTTGCGCTCGTCGCGTAGAGTCATATTGCGAACCGAATTGCGTCCCGTATGTTCTGGGGTATGCTCAACCGATGTTGATGGTTCTCTCCAGATTCCGAGTTTCTGTTCTGTGGCCTTGCGATTCTCCTTGCCGGCAAAATGATGACGGAACACATCGGATGCTTTCACACGGATGTCGTGGTCGATGGCAAGGACCGTGTATCCGCCTGCTTCCCCCTTTTGCACTCGGAGATGATGCTTTGCAAGCAGGGTGTGCAGGTCGTCCCATGTGGCATTGCGGCGTGTGAGCAAGGTCCGAACACGCGGAGCGACCTCTCGGCGTATATAGGATTGCAAAGACTCTACATCGTGATAGTGCTCTAGCTTTGCGGCGCCGCCAGTGGGATTGCCGTTCCCGTATCCTTGGGCGTGTCTTTCTGCCTTTGGAACCGGAGCTGTCTTTTGTGCATCCTCGTCCCAACGGACAAGCCCCGGAGTTTGCTTCCATCCGTACTTGGCTTCGAGGGTCCGTGCAGCGGCATGGAGCTTTGTGTGCGATTGGTGAGGTGTAAGCGCATTCAAGGTTTCAGGATGCACCTTGTTGACCATGATGTGGATGTGGAAATGCGCTTTGTCATCGTGGGCCACGACGATATATTGATGTTCTTGATAGCCGAGTGCTTGAAGGGTGTGGAGCGCAGAGTCGCACCATTGTTCTCTGGTCGGCATCTCGCCCGGCGGCCATGCGATCTCATAGTGATAAAGTGCGTCCTGGCAGCGCGCATTGAGTGCGGCGACGCCATTCATCTCTGCTGCCACTGTGTCCAGAGACGCAAGATTGCTTGACAACAGTATGTCGCCTCTCTGTCGAACGGCGCCTGTATCAGGATCGCGTTCGCTTGTCAGGTACTCTTGCAGCCGCCTGAAACTGCTGCTTGAGTTCTGTCTCCGCGGTTG
>JBEKUP010000135.1:0-5652 GCA_049514915.1 Occallatibacter sp.
CAGGGTCGATGTGACGAATCGCAGCAATCGTGCTGAACAGTATGGGCCACACGCAGGCCCAGGCAATGATGGTCACCTTGGTTGCTTCGCCAATCCCTAGAAACAGCAGGATGATGTGGAACAGGATAAAGGGATTGGCCTGGGAAAAAACATCCGCCAATGGCGACAGGGCGGCTTCCACGCAGGGGAACCATCCGCCTAGTAGAAATCCAAGGGGTAGGGCAACCAGCACGGCCAGCAGAAAACCAGCCAGCGCCCGGAACAGGCTAATGCCGACATGATGGAGTAGGTCACTCGTCGTCCTAAGTTCCCAGACCGTCGCCATCACCGAGGAGAACGGTGGAACAAAGACAGGGTCCACCAGCCCGAGCCTAGGCGCCACTTCCCAGACCGCCAGAAGCAACCACACGGACACATATTTCCCAAGAAATCGGAATACCCTTCTTCCGCCATGCCAACCGCAACTGCGATGGCGAGATGTCTCAGATATTCCTAGACTCCTCATCCGCACCTTCGCGGAACTACTGCTGGCCAACGGGGCGGTTTTCTGTTCTTCCAATCCGTTCACGAGTTGAATGGTCACTTTGACCTTGCCCCTTCATCCACGGCGCCGCCCATCTCTTGCTGAACGTTTCCACCCTCCCGCGTACCTTGCGCCTCTGGGTGCATAGGACAGTGCGCCCCGTGCATGGAGTAAGACCCCACGTCGGCCGCCCGGGCATTGAGCTTTTCCACTTGGAGACCGCCTAGAAGCAGGGCAACCATGAGGATGGCCGAGAATGCGGCCAGTTGCCTCGCGCCAAGCTTGCGCGGTACCTTCGTGACTGCATGCGAATGCGAGGTGCCTCTTCCTCCCTCCCAGAAGAAGATCCTCTGTTCCAGGACAAACAGCCCCTTGTTGATTGCAACCCCCAAGATGACGATGACAGTGCCAGCGGCATAAATTCGCGGAACCAAATAGAGCGCCGCGGCATTGTGCATCAACCAGCCAAGTCCGGCGTTTGCACCGATCATCTCGGCAGCGATGAGCATGAAGAAGGACAGTCCGGCTGCCACTCGAATGCCGACAAATATGGAACGGGCTGCCCCGGGGAGGAGCACGCGGGTGAGCAAGCCCTGGCGGGATATCCCCATCGAGAGCGCCGACTTGATTAGCGCGGGATCGATTGCCTGAACACCTGTGATGGTGTGGTGAAGGATCGGCCAGACGCAGACCCAGACCAATACAGCCACCTTCGTCCTTTCCCCAATGCCAAAGAAGAGCATGAATAGAGGCATCAGGGAAAAAGGATTCACCTGGCCCAGAATTCGCAACAGCGGGTCTAACGCCTTGGCGAGTCCTGTCAACCATCCGCCTAGAACTAGACCGAGAGAAACGGCAATCAAGATAGAGACCAAGAGCCCCACTCCAACTCGCCACAAGCTCACCAGCAGGTGGACCTGAAGGGTGCCCTCGGCCGACAGTTGTCCAATCGTGACCAGCACCTTTGACAGAGGAGGAGCAAATTGTGCGCTGATCCAACCCAGCCGCGGGGCAATCTCCCACAACAGGAGGAAAATCCCGATCCCCGAGCCCCGGACCACCACGCGTTTTATCTTTTTCCCGCAATAGACAGACATCGATTTCACCAAAACCTTCCCGAGCAGAGAACACCACTCTCCTCTGCTGGGATTACTTCTTCAGAAGAGCAAACTCCTCATGAGTTTCAAACTGGTGCGTCACCAAGTCAGAAGGCTTGATCTTTCCTTTGGGAATGACCTTACTGTCCTCTAGATCCTGTATCCAGGGTTCGAGCTCACTCTCGGGTACATCATTTTTTGTCGCGTAGTAGTGATTGCCGGTCACTGGCACCCCAATGACGTCTGACACCCACTGCGCACCTTGGTCGGGATGAGCATTGAGCCATGCCCCACTGCGATTCATGGCGCGAACGAAGCCCTCCACCACGGCTGGGTGCTCCCGGATGAACTTGTCGGTAAAGAAGTAGTAGGCTACGCCGGCCGCGGCTCCCAGGCCGCTCTCAGAAGAATCGGCAATCTTGAGGGCACCGTTGTCGTCCATCCCTTTGTAGAACGGGGGATGAACCCCCGCCACGTCGATCAACCCCTGCTTGAGAGCCTGAATGGCTTGGATATCGGGCATCGTTACCCACTCAAACTTGTCGCGTGGAATCCCATACTTGTCAGCCAACCTATTCGCGAGGAAGTCAGCGCAGATGTTGGCGGTGATGGTAGAGAACTTGAGCCGCCCCTGCAGGTTTTTGAGGTCGGCAAATGTCTTAACGTTGGGATACTTCTTCGGATTAACGTACCAGAACATGTGGCGGAATCTCGGATCCACGTCTGGAGGAGGATCGATGACTCCTCGCACTACGCCAGTGATCTTGGCTCCGCTGGCCTTGGCGACGGCAAGGGTATTCGGATGAGCACCCGATACGTCGTTGTCTCCGTTCAGGATGGAAGGAATGATCGGAGCTTGCTGAGTCTCGCCGGTATAAACAATCTGGATTTTCTCGTCTTTGAAATATCCGTTGCGCTCCGCCACCAGCCAGGGAGCCAAACTGCAATCTTTCATCGTGATTGTCTTGAGGGGGAATAGTCCGTTTGCCGGCTTCTGATCCTTTGCGTGCTCCCTCGTGCAAGCTACCTGAAAGGCAATTGCGACGAGTAGGAGTACCACCATTCCAAGACCGCGAGTCATTTTCGTACGTTTCATTGCTTACCCTCCCTACGGTTTCGTTCTTCACCGGTGCTATAACGTTCCATCTCCTGCACCCATAACTGGCTCTCGCCACGCCAGGGTCTTCTTCTCGACGAAGCCGAAGATGCCGCTCAACGCCACACCCAGCACCGATATAGCAACCGTGGCCGCGAAGAGCTTCGGAATCTGATACGTGATCTGCGCGTTCCAGACTAACCAACCGAGCCCCGCGCTGGCTCCGACCATCTCAGCCGCAATCAGCATGAAAAATGCGGTGCCGCACCCGATCTTGAGGCCATTGAAGATCAAGGGGGAGGCTCCGGGGATGATCACTTTGAAAATGAGGGTTCGCTGATCCGCCCCCATGGATCGTGCGGTCTTGATGTGGCCGGGGTCCACGGTGACTACCCCGGTGATGGTGTTGAAGAGGATGGGCCACAGGCAGACCCAGAAGATCATGGCCACCTTAGATATCTCGCCGATGCCAAACAACAGCATGAAAACGGGAAATAGGGAGAAAGGATTCACCTCTCCAAGCAGCCGCAGAACAGGTTTTACGATTCTTTCGAGGGTGGGAAACCATCCGCTGAGCAGGAACCCGAGCGGGATTCCAACGGCAGACGCCAGTAGCAGCCCGAGAAGCGCCCGGAACAAGCTGGTCCCCGTATGCCGAGCCAGTTCGCCCGACTGGAATAACTCCCAAAGGGTGCGGAGCAACGTAGAAGGTGGCGCTATAAAGAGACCGACCTGCTCTCCACAGTGGGGAGCAACCTCCCACAACGCTAAGAACAATGCGACGGATAAGCCGCCGGAGAAGCGGCGGAAGCAACGTGGAATCTTCATTGCCTGTCATCCTTTCCGGGAGGGGGCGGAATCATCTGAAGCTGATTTGACGCGCTGCTCTTTGGTTTTCGAGCCACAACGTAAGCCCGCTCGGTGGGACGTTCCACATCCGGATAGGGAGGCCGTTCGAAGATCGCTTCGACTTCAAAACCCGCCAATCGGAGATAGTCCGCCACTTCCGGCGAGCGAAAGTGGTTGAACTCCAGGTCCACCGGAATCCCCCACCACTCCTCCACATGCAGTGTGTGATCCCCAAGATGGAAAGCCAACAACAGCAACCCGCCGGGCAGGAGGACTCGCCAAAACTCGCGCAAGGCTTGCGCCACCTCGTTTCGTGGCAGATGAATGATGGAATTGAACGCTGTAATCCCGGCCCAGGAATCTGAGGCAACGTCCAGCGCCAGCATGTTGCCGGTCGTAAACTCAATGCCCGGACTAAGACGCCGAGCCTGCTCTACCATGGCCGCGGAAAGATCCAGCCCGCAGACTCGCACTCCCTGTTCCCATAAGTAACGCGCGACCTGGCCCGGCCCGCAACCGATGTCGCAGGTCAAACCAATGTCTTTGACGCGAACGGCAAAACGGTTGAGCAACTCACGATCCAGCGGCTTGTACTGCAGCTCATTAAAGACCTGCGTGGCAAACTCCTGCGCGACTTTGTTGTAGCTGTCCTCTACGTGGCCGCAAATATGGGCATTCATGCTGGTGGAATCCCCTCTCAATAAGCTCTTCTGAGCAGGGCCGCATCCCCAGTGCTCTGTCCCTGCCGTACAACTACCCTTGCTTCCGCGCACCGCAGTAGCCAGTTCGCACCCATCCCAAGAATGGCGATCGTCACTGCCGCGGCGAACATGCGCGGAATCATGTAATTCACTTGGGAATTGAGAATCAGCCAGCCCAAGCCGCTGCTGGCACCCAGCATCTCGGCAGCAATGAGCATCAGGAAGGCAACCGTCAAGCCAATGCGAATTCCGGTGAAGATGGGAGGAGCAGCTCCAGGCAACAGAACCTTGAAGAAGATTGGTACCTTACCCGCTCCCATGGAGCGCGCCGTCTTAATCAGAGAAGGATCTACGTTCCGGATACCTGCGATGGTTAACGACAGAACCGGCCACAGACTAGTCCAGAATATGATGGCGAATTTTGCGACCTCACCGATCCCAAAGAACAGGATAAACACAGGAAAGAGTGAGAACGCATTGACTTGGCCAAAGAGTCTAAGCAGGGGTGCAAGGAATTTGGTTATCCGCGGAAAGTATCCGCCCAAAACAAAACCGAGGGGAACGGCCGTTAACACGGCCATCGCAAAACCGAGCAGCACGCGCTCGAGGCTCACCGCTATGTGCCGGAACAGTTCCCCAGTCGCAGCAATCTTCCAACCAGCGGCGAGAATCGCCGAGGGTGGCGGAATGAACGCACGGTCGACCCACCCCAGCCGTGGAAGAATTTCCCAGAGCGCCACAAACGCCACGATCCCGTAGTAGTCGAGCAGCCTTTCATGGAGGCCGGCCAGGCGGGACGGAAAGGTATTCTGGGGCGGCCAAGCGACCAGAGGCGTGGCAATATCCGACATGGTTTCACCTCCTGGAGATGATCTGCGATTCAGAACCTCCAGAAGACTGGTCGGTGGCTGTTATCTACAAGTTTGTCTCCCCGGAAGGGGTGGACGGAGGAATGGATCCGTTCTTAGATCGAGTGTTTCGCTCGTCGGTACACTGTTCTGCTGGATTCGCCGGCCTCCAATAGAACTCCGTTTTCATGCCTGGTGTGCCGGACCATCGCCGCCACAGCCGCCCCCCTGGCCTCTACCGCCCGCCTTCCGGCATCCGCCCCGCTCTTGCGGGGTAGGCGTCGTTGCCAGGCTTGATGCAAACAGGTCCGTCTTGGAACTGGCGCCGAAGCGTACCAGTCTCCCAATCTCGATTGCCTCTTTCAGTTCGTCATCCTGCACTCCCAGCTCCCGGGCGCGGCTAATGCGATACTTAACCTCCGGCGGATTGGTAACTGCAATCGAAGCTCCTACGGCAATCAACTCGCGCACTTTCTCGTCTAGTGACATAGATATCTTTCTCCTTTGCTTCCAACTCCCAAGATGACGGCATAGATTT
>JBEKUP010000136.1:0-5431 GCA_049514915.1 Occallatibacter sp.
CATGGCCACGAAGCACGCTTCGTCTCCCCTTGCAAAGCGCGTTCGAGTCCCTGACGCTCTTACAAACTGCCTAGCTTACTTATCCCGCTGATTGAAGACCTGTTCCCTCTGCTGCCAGAACGGATCGTTCGGGCTTTCCTTGGCTAGCTCGTCCAGTGCCTGCTTGTAAATGCCAGTCTGTACGTAGGGAGAAATGTCCAGTTTGGATTCCACAAACTCACTCTTGATCATCGTCTTCCAGAAGCGCTGGACGCCGGCGAGATTCGGGTCCGTGGACTGGTCAAGATGCCCGCTGTAATAGGCGCGTTCGATCAGGCCGCGATCCAGCTTCAGGTACTTGGCAATGTCTTCCACCGTCTTCGGGTGATTGTCGTTGGCGAATTTTTCGGCCCGCAGGATGGCGCGAACAAAGTGCTCCCACACCACGCGGCGCGTCTGCGCGTCTTGCGCGTGAATGGTGAGCCTGCAGCATGGATGGCCCGGCGCCAGAGAGCCGCTACGAATCACAACCTTCAGTCCTTGCTCCTCGGCACGCAGATCATGCGGCCCCCAGACGACTCCGGCATCAACCTGTCCTGACTTCACGGCCTCGAGAACCGCCGGAGGATTTTTGAGCTCGAAGATCTGCAAATCCGTTTTCCAATTGAGTCCGGCGTCGTTCAGCGCTCCGCGCAGGACCGCATCGCCCGTCGCCAGCCGCACCGTGGCTACTTTCTTGCCCTTCAAGTCAGGAATGCTCTTGATGAGGTTTTCGTTCTCCGGCTTGACGACGATTGCCGCGTCTTCCCCCATCACGCCGCCGATGATTGCGATGTCAGCTCCCTTTGCGATATGTACCAGAGGGGCAGTGGTGCCAAAAGCGCCGAGATCGAGTTTGTCGGCGCGCAGAGCGGCCAGACCGTCGGCCGAATTGGCGAACTCGGTCAGTTGCACGTTCAGACCTTCGTCCTTGAAGAAGCCTTCTTCTTGAGCGATAAAGAACTTGGCATGCCCGGTGACCGGTAGATAGCCGACTCGTAAGGTGGCGATGGTCCGGGGCTGGAAGAGCTTGCCCCGCGCAGCGAACACTCCTGCCGCTGCGACGATAACCACTGCGATGGCTAGAAGGCCGAAAATAAGCGGCCGTTTGCTTTTGGGTGTGTCGTTTGTACTCATGAATGCAGCTCCTCTTCAAATTCGAAAGACTGGCTAAACTGGATTTGGCTTCTTCGGACGGGCCAGGTGTTACCCACAAAACAAAAAGCCCACGATCTGGGATCGTGGGCTTAGGAAAATACGCTGAGTCAATGACTTAAGAAGAAATTGCCTCGCCTTCCGCAGAACCCACAGATCCGCACAGACACATACAACAACAAGCGCTGTTGTACGAAATCTCGATCATGTGGGCCGACAGAAGCATGGTCAGAATATAGCACAGTTTATCCGGCCACGAAAGCAAATCTAGTGATCGGAGTGTTTGAATTGCATCTCAATCGGCTGTTCGTTTGAGCTACGGCCGCGAGAGCTTTCTTCACCCTCGCGATTGCAGCCTCTGCTGCGCCCCAAGCGTGGTGACGCTTCGAACAGCGCAGAAATCTCCGCGACGCACGCGTTTCCATGCCTGGAGTGCGTGGCGCTGCTTCGCTGCTCAGACGCTGGGTGCTCGTACCATCAGGAATCGGTCACCGCGGCGCATCTGGACGCCTACCTCGACAAATTTGCCTTCCGCTTCAATCGCCGTCAATCTCGCCGCCGGGGCTTGCGCTACCTTCAGCTTCCGCAACATGCTGCAGTCACCGCAGCCATTCGATATGGACCTTCACGTTCCCGTGGTCAAAAACATGCCTCAGCCTGTGGTGCCTACTGTACTCAGGCAGTTACCCCACTTCCTACCTTTTAAGGAATAACGACATCACACCTTACGGTGCAACAGTCTCTCCGAACCTGTATGTAACGTTAATACTAGCGTAGGACGGAATGCGAACGCCAACAACCTCCTGGACCTGATTTGCTTGCTGCTTGGCAAAGTTCCAGAAGTTTTCCGTGGTCTGCCCCGTGTATCCGCTGGCGATCAGCATATTCACGCCAACGTTCAGACGCCCGTCACGGAAAGGCCGCACCAGCGAAGCTCGAAACTCCTTCACCGGCACACCTACGCATTCGGCGTCGCCAGTCGGGTTGTAGGGATTACATCCAGTGCCCAGCGGCTTCGCGCCAACGTACTCAAATTCGCCTTTCGCTTGCAACCGGAAAGGAAGCTTCTCGATCGATCCGGAAAGATCGCCAATGGTTCTCGGAGCTTCCGGTGTCGGCTGTCCCGTATCGAGATCGCGCGCATCAGCTTTCGATAGTGTTGCCAGCAGCGACCCATACCGGAAGCTCTGCCGAACCGCCACCGCCCCGAAGCGCAGGCGGCTTGGCCCCTGGTTAAACTGCAATCCAGTATCCGGGTCGATCTTCGCCAGTTCCGCACTCTGTGTAACGCGCCCAAGGGTGAGCTTCAGGTCAGTCCTGTGGATCGTCTTACTGGCAACCAGTTGATACGAATGTGCCGTGGCCACCGGGCTCCCGGGGACACCCACTTGGCCGACTGCGGAGCCGACGCGCGGATCTTCTGTGAAAAACGATTGGCCATAGCTGAGAGACACGAGGGGAACAAACCAGGATTGCTCAGGGCGAAAAGAAACCGTGGCTTTCGGCGAATTCAGGCCAACAAATTTATTGGATGAATCTGACGGAGTTACAAGATCGACATTGTCGATGCCGATCTCATCGCGCCGCCATCCCAGATAGTAGTGAACGAGGCGGCTCAGCGATCCATCTCCAGCCACATACGGAGCCACCGAAACGATCGTCACGTTGTTCCCGTCCACCTTCGAGAAGGGACCGTAGTAGTACGGTTCGCTAGGATTAAAGAAATTGTAATGGTCAAGATCATCGCGCCGAGGGGCTTCGCGCTCGTAATCTGTCCCTGCAAGCAACGTAAAGTGCTCGGTGATCTTATTCACATAGGCCGCACTAGCGCCGGCGACGGTACGGAACTCGCTTTGGCGGATTAGTCCCAATCCGAAGTTGGTGTACAGCGATAGGTTGTAGGTGCGTCCGAACCCGGAAAGCTGAATCTCCTGGTTATTGTGCACCTTCCACACATCATTCAGAGCCACGAGCGCAGTGTGTGTCTGATCCTTCTGCCTCGGATCGATCGTGTCTCCGTAGTTTTGGAAGCCCGCATCCGCGGAATTGAATGCGTAGATCGGCACCAGTCCCGGTATGTAGGAGAAACCGTAGTATCCAATTCCAAATAACGTAAGCCGATGATCTCCAAGATGGAAGATTCACTCCCCATTGATCTTGTACTGCTGCCGGTGTTCGAGGCGATCAAGAAATCCATTGCCGCAAGCGGCCTCAACCGCAATCCATAAATTCTGGGAGGCACTAATCGCTGCCGTCGCGGCGATGTCACGGTGGTCGCCGGTCACGGTGACAAACGGTTCAAGGTGCGAACGAAGCCCGTAAGTCGCGGCCAGGTTCATCGAGTGATTGCCTTCACGGACGTTGAAACCGCCGCCATCCACCTGAACGCTCTCTATCACCTCCGCGATATAGATGTTCGGATCGGAGTAGCCGTTTCCGTGGGCGTTGGCCGACAGATTGTTGGGCACCAGGTAGCTGCCCACCGACATGTATTGAGCGATAGGTTCGCCATGATCTCCGGCTACGCCCGGTGCAAAATACTGCGGAGCCTTGATGCCGCTTGAAGCGGTTTCAATCGGGTATCCGGGTATAGATACAGGTGCGCCGGGGCGGCCTGGGTTTGCGTCCAGCAAGTCGTCCGACACGAAAACCTTCTCCGCCGGATCAGGTGACAAGATGTTTCCCTCGTTCACGTCCGCAGTAACCGTCACGGACTCGCCCCGCGTGGAAAGTTCTCTCATGCTGATTTCGATATCGGAAGTGACGCCCGCGCGCACAGTGACGGAGCGGGTGACAGGGCGGAATCCGGGGAACTCGCCCTTAATGACAAACTGTCCAGCGCCAGTTGGTGACAATTGGAACAGCCCATCCGGGCCGGTGATTGCTTCTCCGGCGACGCGGCCACGGTCAAGGAGTTTGACCGATGCCTCTGGCAAAACATTTCCTTTGAGATCGGTGACCCGCCCCTTCAGCACAATCGTCTGCGATAACAATGAGAGCGGCAGCAAAACAAACAGCAAGATACCGAATGAGTACACGGACGCCTTCGTCCTATAACCTTGCCTCATCTTCAGGCCTCCAAATAAGTATTCTCGGGAAAACCAGAGGTGTTCTATTCCTAGCCCGTCGCAGATGCCCTCGTCGCAAGCGCACAGAGTCAATAAACGAACGTGCTGGCAGGACCGCAGACTGTCAAAGACTACTGGCCAGGATGATCGATGCACGTCCCGTCATCTGCCCATCGGTCATAAGGAATCCCGGACCACGGGTTGCCCCATAATTTCGGCAGCGACTGCAAACATCTGAGCCAAGCCCAAGCCGCTACGCAGCCCCACAATGTACTCCGGCAAAGCAGCGGGCAGAATCACTCGCCTGATCATTTCGGCCATCCGAGTGCTGCAGCGGAACCAGTTCGACATCCTTCTCGGTTAAGTTCGGCTCGGTGGAGCGATCGCAGCAGAAAGATATGAGGATTTGTGCCGCGCGTGACGGCGATATCTTGCCCGTATGGTTGATCGATGGCGTGCTCTCCACAAATCGGCAAGACATCGGAATGCCAAGTACGATCACAGTTTGGCCCTTGCCCCAGATCGTGTCGGGGCAATACTCGGGCTTAGGTTCGTGGTGTTCGCGCCAAGGTGAGACAGAACGCAACCGATCAGGTCCGCGCCAACCTTTCTTGTTTCGCGTACAATCTTCTTCCTCAGACCCGCTTCGTCCATTCCCGTAAACACCTCGACTCTTTCGCGATTGATTCAAAAACAAAAAACCACATGCCTGGAATATTGGCATGTGGTCTTTGTAACTAGACCCTGGTTAGATGATTGCTATACCACGATCTCCCTCGCGCCAATACGAGTGTAGGTGTTTCGACACGACCGGCAACAATGCATCATGGTGAATTATGTATATCCGGATTTCTACCTTTTCGTCAATCAGACGCTCGCCAATTCGCCGCCCTCCACTTAAGAACGGACATAGTTTCGTGATCGACACGGTGCCTCGCGTTAAAGGAGAGATGGGAGCGCCCTTCTCATCCCATCTCTCCCCCAGTTGCACTTGCGGCAATCCTGTTGCTTGCTGTGTCTACGCCTTGGAAGCTACCGGCTCGGCGATCGGCGTGGTAGGCAGTGCCTGTGCTTCCTTGCGCAGCTCCTCGAAGAGAACCGTGCTGAGGTATCGCTCGCCAAAACTGGGTATGACGGCGACGATCAGCTTGCCCGCATTCTCCGGGCGCTGGGCCACCTTGACAGCGGCA
>JBEKUP010000137.1:0-4926 GCA_049514915.1 Occallatibacter sp.
ATGGCAGCGACACGCTGACGGCCAGCTACACGCCGGATTCGAAAAGCTCTTCGTACTACAGCGCGGCCACCGGGAACGCAACGATCGACGTGACCGGAACCACCCCCCAGACCATCACTTTTACCGACAGCCTGCCCGCCTCGATCACTTACCCCAACGGTATTTCGCAAGAGCTCTCTGCCACTGGCGGAGCCTCCGGCAATCCGGTCACATTCAGCCTGGTCTCTGGACCAGCAACTCTGTCAGGCGCTGCGCTCTTCATCACCGGCAAGGGTACGGTCGTGGTAGCCGCCAATCAGGCCGGCAACGCAACCTATGCAGCTGCGCCGCAGATTCAACAAAGTATGACAGTCAATGGCGAAGCGCAGACTATCACTTTCGGCGCGATTGCGGCTCAGGCTGTGGGCACGCCGCTGACGCTTTCGGCTACGTCCACTTCCGGTTTAGCGGTGACCTTTACATCGGCCACGCAAACCATCTGCACCGTCTCCGGTACTACGGCCACATTTATTGCCTCGGGCACATGCACGATTGACGCGAACCAGGCTGGCAACAGCGCCTACGCGGCCGCGCCGATGGTGCAGCAGAGCTTCGCTGTAAACCTAGCGTCCAGCTTCACTCTTTCCTCTTCGCCAACAACCGTGTCGATAGCCCAGGGCGGCAACGGAACAACTACGATTACGCTGACAGACGTTGGAAGCTTCTCCGGCGCAGTTTCTCTGTCCGCGAGCGGCCTGCCTGGCGGCGTCACCACCTCCTTCGCGGGCGGTTCCACTCCGGCAAGCCAGGTGCTTACCCTTACCGCAAGCAACACGGCTGCCGTTACCGCCACTCCTGTGACGGTCACCATTACCGGCACCTCCGGTTCGTTGACAGAAACCACCAGCATTGCATTGACCATTACGGCGGAGCCTGGTTTTACCGCTGGTAGTGGTGGAACGACTTCGATGACACTCACTCCTGGTGCGACCACTGGGAACACCGGAACGATCAGCGTGGCCGGAACAAACGGTTTCGCGGGAACGGTAAATCTGACCTGTGCTGTCAGCACCACAATTGCGAATGGGAATGACCCGCCGACATGCAGCCTGAACCCGGCTTCACTTTCCCTCAGCGGTACTGCTGCCCAGACCTCCACGTTGACGGTCGCTACCACGGCGGCAACAAGCGCGGCTCTGGTTCATCCTGGACGCCCGGGAATTCCCTGGTACGCGGCGGGTGGTGCAACCCTGGCTGGCCTGTTGTTGTTTGGCATTCCGGCGCGGCGACGTAGATGGCAGACGATTGCCGGAATGCTCGTGTTGCTCGTGGTTCTCTCGGGAGGATTGATCGCATGCGGCAGTGGCGGTGGTGGGAGCAGCTCCGGTGGTGGTGGTGGCACTCCCAACCCCGGCACCACGGCAGGCACTTATACGCTCACTGTGACCGGCACGGGCACGTCAAGCGGATCATCCGCTTCCGTTACGGCCACGGTGGGTTCAGTCACACTGACGGTGAACTGACTCGCGCTGCAGGATGAAAAGGCAGGTGGCCCGCTCACCGATCCTGCCAATCGTCTCCGCTTCGGCTCGATTTCCTTAATCCCTCGCATTCCAGTAGCGTAGTGGTTGAAGCGTGAGCGTTCCGAGTTCCTTTCAATTGCCCACAAGTTGCACTCCGATCATGATGCCCAGTTCGATGTCGGTCAGCCGAGTGAGTCCACTCCATATGACTGTGTTTCCCGGTGGTGGGTCATGGGCGCGTGCGAGATAGCTGCCTAACCGGGGTAAGCGTTCGAGGTTACCATCGTGACGGGATGAAAGTGTCCAACAGGTGTCCGCTTGCTTGTAGCTGTTGAAAAACGCAGCTGTGCCTCGCCAAAATTCCATCCGGCGGCAAAATGTGCCCCGGTTCGGACGTTCATGGTCGTCTTGAAGAAATTCCCTGGCCGGAGAGAAGCTGCTCGTTGACCGAAGAGCCCAGTGAAAACGCTGAGATGCGCAGTGTGCCAGATCGGCAGACACACCTCGCCCTTGTTTTCTTCTCGCTTCCATTGAGAATTGATCGAACAGCAGACTCAGGCAGCCAAGTCGTAGCGATGATGCAGGCCGCCGAGTCTTGGCTTGGACTCAACTCTGCATCCCGGATCGGGGTTCTTCCCCGCTTCACGACCGGCGGGCGTTCCCTTGGCCAGCGCAAGATGTGTTCGGTCGTCCTGGTAGTAGCGGATGTACTCACTCATCAGTCGTTTCAGATGCCGTTCATTTACGACGATCACATGGTCGAGGAGATCCCTGCGGCAGCTTCCGACCCAACGCTCAGCAACACCGTTCTGCCGACCTGTGCCTCGCCAAAATGCTATCCAGGTGCAAAATCAGCTTGGGTTATGCTGATCGCGATTCGAGATTCTCAGGGTTGCGTTGTCGCGATGATCCCTAGCAATACCGTAAAGAGAATGGACTACTCAGCAAGGACTGTACCGATGTAGTCGGATTTGCAGCTGCCAAAGCATCCAAGAGCCACAAGGTTCAACAGGGACCGGCGCGCGCTCGGTAAGCATATCAATCAAAAACACTTATTCTCATCCGATTTCAATAGGTTTCTATAAACGATCTGATCTGTTTTGGGAGCAGAGGTATTGATCTTTGTTGAAACCGATTGAACTCTGCGGTTGCGAAGGAGTAATTGGGCTCAACCGATCCTGGGCAACCGAGGCTCAATAGCAGATGCGTGAGAGCAGATGCGTGAGAGCAGATGCGTGAGAGCAGATGTCGACGAATTTGAAACGGCCCCCCGGTTATTCCAATGATGCAGTCCAAAACGCCCGAGGAACTTGCTCTGGGCCCGACAAGGCCCATCGTTTACATCGAGTTCGATCGTGCGGGACCAAGCGAGCCAATATAAAACGGCGAACCGGAACTATCGAGACTACCTCGTTCGGAATAACCTGACTTAATCCTGTCTCGTCTGACGGGGCGGTCCCGAAAGAGACCTAATGTTTCCGAGGATTGACCGAGTGCGTTATAGTACTTCCAGCGTAGGTCTGGCACGGCTCCAGCATTCGCTGTGATTTCCCCGGTATCTGAAGGTGCGAATACAACGCGATCTGGATATCTGCCGAAGCATCGAGTGTTCAGAGCGATGTGGTGCTTGTTTTCCGCTCGATCGTGTTTTTGCCCTTCAACTGCTGCAGCAGTTGAGGGGCGACTACTTTGCTGTTTCCGCGCTCCGCAGGCTGCTACTTCTGGAGCATGGTAGCAATGATCTGTACCGCGTTTCCGACGATGCACTCATCGAACGGGTTGCGGATCTACTGGTCTCAAGGCGCATTCACTATCATGTCCGACCGCTCTCTCGCAGTTCCGGTAGATCCGGTACCGCCGGGCCGCAACCAGCATCGCCCGCCTTTCCCGTTGCCGCGAGAAATCCGCTGGCGCCGGCCACAACAACCCGCACCGCGTTTGCTGTTGCGGATCCGCCGACCTTCCCCCCGGATACCAATGCTTCCGCGCAGGCGGCCACGCTGCGGACCGCGTCCGATCAAGGTGTACCCTTCTGCGAAGTGTGCGCAGCCAAGCATCAACACGCCGGAGCGTGACCAGGGGAGAAGTTATGGCCGCGAATTGGTTACAGCAGCTTGAGTCATCGCTCTGGCCTCGGGGATACAGCCGGAACACCTGGATGATCGTGGACGCCGCACGGGATCGGCGCATTTTCGGGTTACTGCTCGAGTGTTTTTACTCCGACCACACGTGCCTGTTTGCGGGCTATCTATCTCCGGAAATCGAAGCTGCCGCTCCCTATCTTGTGCATCTGCGCTACGAAGATGAGAAAACCCGCAAGTTCATTTCTCTGGCATGGCAAAACAGCTGGGGGCTGTTTTTGGAAACGGACGCAGGCAAGGACTCTCTCCGCAGCCATCTGCGCACCTTCCTCCTGGTGCGAGACGATGTGGGGAAACTTCTGATGTTCCGTTATTATGACCCGCGGGTTATGCGCGTCTATCTGCCAACCTGCACGAACGACGAACTCAGGACCGTGTTTGGGCCGATCAACCGTTTCCTGATCGAGGGCCACGAGCCGGGAACGCTACAGGAGTTTTCCTTTAATGGAACGCGACTTGAACTGCTGAAGCGGGACTTCGCATGAAGAGCGCGGGATACGTCTTTCACCCCCCGCACGACCAGCCTGACGAGGATGCTCGGTAAGGCTTACGCCTCGGGTTGCACGGAAGCAGCCCCATATAGAGCGGTTCCGGATAAGAATGGCCAGGATCAACCGGGTGTCTTGCAGCGAGGAACGCGGACTGTGAGGGGAGGTGATCGTCAGTACTCTGCCACTGACGTGGTGGCCTGGCGGGATCAAGAAGATAAGGGTTACTCTGGCTTGCCCTCGCCTGCTTCGCCCATTTCTGCATCGTGATCTTCGTCACGCCAGTAGGGATCGGTTCCTTCGTCCATTTTCTGGCCGTCGGGCTGTAGGTCGGGGTGGTCTTTTTCGTGGGCCTTGGGTTTTTCGTGGAGAGAGTACTCCTCGGTTGGTGGAGAGTCCTCCATTTTCTCACCCGGTTGAGGCTGGAGATTGTCTTTTTCATGGGCTGAGGGCATTTTCAAGGAATACTTCGCGGTCGGTGTGTATACCTCCACGATCTCCCCGAAGCGGCTGGTAAAGAACTTGCTTGGTGTGTATTCCTCGTCTTCCTCTACTGACGGTGAGTTGGCAGTTCCTTTCTCGTGGGCTGAGGGCTTTTTCGACACGGAGTATTCCTCGGTGGGAAAGGAGTCTTCGACAACCATGGCGCCTGGCACGTCAGTTGGTTTGAAAGGCGGGAGTTCCTTCTCTCCCCAAAATGGAGTTTGCGTTGGAGGCGGAGTACTGGGCCGCGACAAGGGGCTGAGCATTTCCGGGTGCTCGGGAGTAGCGGAGATAAGAGGTCCTATTTCGGGT
>JBEKUP010000138.1:0-4613 GCA_049514915.1 Occallatibacter sp.
GAGTATTTTCTCTACGACTCCAGCAAGCTCGGCCAAGTGCGCAACTTCGCGACCAGCCCGCAGATTCAGATCATGGTGGTCACGGTTGGCGCCATTAACAAAAAAGATGTGAACAATCTGTACGGCAAAGGCGCCAACGAACAAACCGGTGGTGAGAAGCCCATTGACCTGATCCGCGCCACTCGGCCGATCCTGATTGTGGACGAGCCGCAAAGCGTGGACGGCGGCCTTGAGGGGCAAGGCAAACGCGCACTCGGGGAGATGAATCCGCTATGCACGCTGCGCTACTCCGCGACCCATGCCGACAAGCACCACATGCTCTACCGGCTGGATGCAGTAGATGCTTACGAGCGCAAGCTGGTAAAGCAAATCGAAGTGGCCTCGCTCGAAGTGGAAGGCGGCCACAACAAGGCCTACGTCAAGCTGCTCTCGACCAGCAACAAGCGGGGCCAGTTCAGCGCCAAAGTTGAGCTGGACATGCAGCAGATGTTTGATGTGAAGCGCGAACCGGTGATCGTGCGCCCCGGAGATGATTTAGAACAGACTACTGGACGTGCTGTCTACGCGGACTGTCGTGTTGAAGACATCGGGTGCAAAGTTGGCGATGAATTCCTGCAACTGAGTAACCAGGAAAATCTACTTCGGCCTGGCCAGTCAATTGGGGACGTAGATAACGACGCGATAAAGCGGCAAATGATTCGGCGCACGATTGTGGAACACCTGGATAAAGAGCTTAGGCTTCGCCCGCAAGGAATCAAGGTGCTGAGCCTATTTTTCATCGATGCGGTCGAGTACTACCGCAAGTACAGCGCTGACGGCGTGCAGGAGAAGGGCAAATACGCGCTTATGTTTGAGGAGGAGTACCGGAAGGCCGCTGCCCTGCCAAAGTACAACACCCTCTTCAAGGAAATTGACCTGGAATCTAACGCTGCCGAGGTTCACGAGGGGTACTTTTCGATCGACAAGAAGGGCGGGTGGACAGACACATCCGAGAGCAATCAGGGCAGCCGCGAGAACGCAGAGCGAGCCTACAACCTCATCATGAAGGACAAGGAGACGCTGCTGAGCTTCGACACGAAGCTGAAGTTCATCTTCTCCCACTCCGCACTGCGCGAGGGCTGGGACAATCCGAACGTCTTCCAGATTTGCGCAATGCGCGACATGGGATCTGAGCTACTCCGCCGGCAGACGATTGGACGCGGGCTTCGCCTTTGCGTGAACTCGAACACTGGTGAACGGATTCGCGGTTTCGAGGTGAACACACTCACGGTCGTGGCCAATGAAGGCTACGAGCAATTCGCCGAAAACCTTCAAAGAGAAATCGAGGCCGATACCGGCATTCGCTTCGGCATCGTGGAGAAGCACCAGTTCGCCTCGATCCCCATAACGGACGACGCAGGCCAGACAACGGCGTTGGGAGTCGAGAAGTCTGAAGCAATCTGGGCGCACCTCAAAGAGGCTGGGCATGTCGATGTGAGGGGCAAGGTGCAGGACACCCTCCGGCAGGCGCTCAAGGACGGAACGTTTCAATTGCCAGAGCAGTTCCAGGCACAGCTCCCGCAGATCAAGGATGTGCTCTGGAAGCTTGCTGGAAAGCTCGACATCAAGAACGCCGATGAACGGAGGCCGGTGAAGACAAGGCAGGCAGTTCTCCAAAGCGAGGAGTTCAAAGCCCTGTGGGATCGGATCAAACACAAGACTACTTACCGAGTGCAGTTCGACAACGAGAAGCTGCTGAGGGACTGCGCTGATGCAATTCGGAAGAGTCCACAGATAACCAAGACCCGCGTACAGATTCGGATCGCCGACCTCGCCATCGGGCGCGGCGGTGTACTGTCCGAAGAGACCAGGGTGGCAGCGCCGATCATCATTGAGGAAACGGACATAGAGTTGCCTGATTTGCTCACCGACCTTCAGGACAAGACCCAACTGACCCGGCGAAGTCTTGCAAAGATATTGGTGGCAAGTGGCCGTCTCGATGATTTCAAACGGAACCCACAACAATTCATAGAACTGGCGGACGAGTCAATCAACCGAGCCAAGCGTTTTGCACTGGTGGATGGCATCCGGTATCAGCGCATCGGAGACGAGGATTATTACGCCCAAGAACTCTTCGAACTTGAGGAACTGACCGGGTACATCAAGAATATGCTCAACTCGGAAAAGTCTGTTTATGAACAAGTGGTCTACGACTCTTCCGGTGTCGAGCGCACATTTGCAGAGCAATTGGAGCTGAATGAGGCGGTGAAGGTCTATGCCAAGCTCCCAGGCTGGTTCAAGGTTCCAACGCCTCTCGGCACCTACAACCCTGACTGGGCCGTATTGGTGGAAAAAGACGGAGTGGAGCGATTGTACTTCGTCGTCGAGACAAAGCCTGGTCTTTTCAAGGACGATTTGCGCGATAGAGAGTGGGCCAAGATCGAATGCGGGAAGGCGCACTTCAATGCGCTCGCCGTGGGCGAGAACCCCGCCCAATTCGTCACTGCCCGGAACATCGACGATCTGATGGCACAGGTTTAGGGTTCAGACCCCAACGCCGGCAACCGCACCTTCGCTCTCGACATTTACCAACGTTGGGAACTCCACGATGACGCGCCCATCTGAACACCCTCCCCAAAAAAGTGTTAACGCCCCTTCGCTCCTTTCGAACCAATCAACAGTTCACACGGTCTGAAAAAGCAACGTGATGAGCGGCAAGATGATGTTTGGGGCGAACAACCGTCCCAGCGCATAAAGCATCTGCGTCTTGGCGTCTTATGATGCAGCACGCGCCAACTGTTATCTAGCTCACGGGCATGAATGTGATGCCCCTTTTTCTCGCGCGCTGATTTGCTCTGCCGCTTCAATTAGCGTAATCGCACGATATTTTCTTTTGTTTTTGCAGAAAACCGTGCGGAATCGTGAGTCCTAGAGCGGTTATCTGTCATTCCGCAATGCTTGCAACGTTGTCGTTCTCGATACATTATGCGCGTTAGCTGCTATTTACAGCTACTACAGCATAAATGTAGGCACGAGCGGGAGCCACGAAGAAACTAAAGTTTTTGCAAATTTGAGCAGACGCCCCAGCACACTAGTAACTAAGATGCAGAACTTGGGTCTAACCGAGTGAACCGGCAATGTCTTGTTCAGTGAAATCAATCGATTTGGAAAGGGTAAGGGATGACAGTCGCAGAAGCTGAAGAGAAACTCGAAGCACTCACACGAAACCTTGCGTCCAGCGAGATTTCACTTTCCCAGCGGCGCAAGTATGAAGCACGAGCCGCTCGTTGCCACCGATTCATTCAAACAGCAAGACAGAAAGCGCACAGGTCGTTGGCCTCCTTTGCAGAAACGCTGCTCGGCATGGCCGGTGACACGGTTTTCGATCAAAATCAGAATGCCGCACTCATCACCGCAGCACATCTCATCCGCTGCGCCTCCATTGAACAATTGGCCATTGCGGTTCCTGCTGCCATTCGCGAGACCCCGAAGAATAGCACTCCGCCCGCTGGGCTCAAATGTCCTGAATTCACGGAGACTGTTGAATGCCTCATTGGCATGGACAACAGGACATTCTCATGCGAGTGCAACGTCGCAATCCGAACGGCTTTACAGCTGAGCAATATCGTTGGGTTGCAACAATTTCACCAATCAGTACGCCGCGCGCAGGCTGACTCAAGCGAGTTGGGTCCAAAGGGCATCGTGAATCGGCTAACCGAGATATGCTCCGCATACCATCCGAAACAACTAGCATCGACGCCGCCGGTGCGGATTCTCAAAAAACGACTTCGCTCGGCACCGCTCCAGTCTCCGAAGGACCCCTGTGATTAGCCAGCACAGGGAAGCGCCGAAAGTGCTTCCCTGTGCAATAAACCCACTGTAGCCGCTCCCGCTCACATTATCTAAATCCCTTTAATTGCCATTAGCTAGCGAAAAACATCTTTCCAATAAACTATAGATATGCTGTATAATACATCACAGAAAGGTTGCGACATGGCCACTGCAAAGAAAGCTGTAACCAGGACTAAGCGCAGGATCGTTGCTCCCGCAGAGGAGCGAACCCAGATCCGTCTCACCGTCGATTCCAAATTCACCAAGACACATTTCACCCAACTGTTTGCCGTGCTGAAGATCCGTAACAAAAACGCTCTCGCTGAGCACATTATCATGAATTTCAAGACCAAGGCCGCTCAGACGCAACTTGTGGGGTTCTACAACGGCCCATGGCTGAATATTCCTTTTCAAACGATTGACACCGCCTTCGTCTTTCCGTTGACCCACGAGATTGCGGATGAGCTGGAGAGAGTTGGGGGAGAGATTCTTGGCGGCGTGAATCGCTCAAAGACATTTCGTGTGATGGTCGCCTACTTTGCCTCCATTCACAAGCTGAAGACTCCGACGCAAGCCTTCGCATAGCTCTCTCGGAAGATCGCTGGACAAGAGGCATCCGCATGAAGCTGATGATTGTCGAGAGTCCGAACAAGATCAAGAAGATCAAGGCGATTCTCGGCAGTGGTTGGGATGTCGCTGCAAGCGTAGGACACATTCGGGATCTCCCGGTGAAGAGCCTGGGCATAGAGCCGAACACCTACAGGCTCGAATACCAGATCCTCGAACGGAGCGAATCCGTCGTT
>JBEKUP010000139.1:0-4522 GCA_049514915.1 Occallatibacter sp.
ATCAACCTACAGGATCAGTTCGACGCGGTAGTGCACTATGACCTCAGTTGGAATCCAACCCGTCATGAACAAAGGGAAGGCCGCGTTGACCGCTTCGGTCAGCAGAGCAAGTCGGTGAAGGTTCTCACGCTTTTCGGCAAGGACAATCAGATCGACGGTATCGTGCTCGACGTGTTGCTCCGCAAGCACAAGAGGATTCGCAGCTCGCTGGGTATCTCGGTTCCCGTCCCGGCGACCTCTGATGAAGTTCTTGAAGCAGTCTTCGAGGGACTGGTGTTGCGTGGTTTGGATTCTCCCCCGAGTCAGGAACAATTGCTTCCCGGCTTTGAGGACTACTTCAAGCCGCAAACCAAGGACCTCTATGCACAGTGGGATGCGGCCGGAGAACGCGAAAAGAAGTCCCGCACGATCTTTGCCCAGCATGGACTGAAGACCGAAGAGGTTCACAAGGAACTGGAGGCCGCCCGGCAGGCCATTGGCATGGGAGTAGATGTAGAGACCTTTGTCCACGATGCTTTGGAAGGACTTGGGGCTGGCTGGACCCGCGAGCGCAAGGGCATTCGCATCGATCTATCGGAGTGCGTCCGTGGATTGAAAGATGCGCTCCCTATTGAAGATGAACACCTGCTTGTCCGGTTCCAGACTCCTGCCCCGGAAAAGGGCCTGCTACTCAGTCGCATTCATCCGTTCGTCGAGAGCCTCGCCGGCTATGTGCTGGATACCGCTCTTGACCCGCTCGGCAAGAGTGTTGCCAGCCGCTGCGGAGTCATTCGAACAGAGGCGGTCTCCACGCGGACCACACTCTTTCTCCTGCGCCACCGAATGCATTTGATCATCAGCCGCGGCGGGCAGGACTATCCTCTTCTGGCCGAGGATGCAGACCTTCTTGCCTTTGAAGGCGCCCCAGACCAAGCTCGGTGGCTGGACCGCGATCAGGCGGAGCAGTTGTTACTGGCCGCCCCCACAGGCAATGTGCTGCCTGAACAAATCCGGATGTTCCTGCAAGGAGTACTGGACGGAATGCATCATCTGTCCTCACGGCTCGATCTGGCCTGCGACGAGCGGGCGGAGGAACTGCTCAGCGCTCACCGCCGCGTTCGCACCGCGGCCAGAGCGAGGGGCACTCTTCGCGTCGAGGCGCAACACCCACCAGACATCTTGGGAATCTATGTTCTGCTTCCGATGCCAGTGAGGGGGATCTGATATGAGCCATCGCCAGCCCTTCCTCAACATCCGAGCCGAGGGCGCTCTGCTCCCCACCGACCTTCTCAGCCGGCTCATGGAGGGAACAAACCTGCCCGGCCTCAAACCAGAGGACTACCACCTCGGCGCCGGTGAGAAACTTAACGAAGCCATCAGCCGCTCCTGGACTCGCCTCCTCTCCCTGTGGCTTGGCTTTCGCAAAGCTAAGGTGGTTCTACCAGCCTCAGACCTCGGCACCACGCTGACCCGCGAGCGGTGGCTACTTCAACTCTTTCAGGAGTTGGGGTATGGCCGCCTGCTCGGCGCCAGCCCCTTCGAGATCGACGAAAAGACCTACCCCATCTCGCATCTGTGGCAAGGTCAGCACTACAAGGTGCCCATCCATCTTGTGAGCTTCCGTGCCGATCTTGACAAGCGCAGCGAGCAGCGCATCCAGGGTGCCAGCAAGGCCAGTCCGCACGGAATGGTGCAGGAGTTCCTCAACCGCTCCGAGCACGATTTTTGGGCCTTCGCTTCGAACGGCCTCAAGCTCCTCATCCTGCGCGACAATGCCAGCCTCACGCGCCAAGCCTACGTCGAATTCGACCTCGAAGGAATCTTCGAAGGCGAGGCCTATGCCGATTTCCGCCTCTTGTGGATGGTTTGCCACCAGTCTCGGCTTGAAGGCACTGCCAAAGATCGCCCGGAAACCTGCTGGCTTGAAACCTGGTCCAAGCAAGCACAGACAGACGGGCGGCGCGCACTCGATCAACTGCGTGTCGGCGTTCAAAAAGCGCTTGAGAATCTTGGAACAGGGTTTATCGCCCACAAGGCGAACCAGACTCTGCGCGATCGCCTGCAGACCGGAGAGCTGCAAAAGCAGGACTTCTATCGGCAGTTGCTCCGGCTTGTCTACCGGCTGATCTTCCTCTTTGTGGCCGAAGACAGGGACTTGCTCCACTTCCACGGCGCCTCCGATGATGCCCGGTCACGGTATGCTCGCTTTTACAGCGGCCAGCGCCTTCGGCGGATGGCGGAACATACTCGCGGCAGCCGCCACGCTGATTTATGGGTAGGGCTGCGACTGGTCTTTGCCAAGCTGGGCAACGATTACGGTTGCCCTGAGCTTGGTCTTCCGGCTCTCGGTGGTTTCCTCTTTGGCTCGCAGGCCATGCCCGATCTCGAATCCGCTGAACTCGCCAATGAGCACTTGCTCCTCGCCATCCGCAACCTCGGCCTCGTCAAGGATCGCAGCGGCTGGCGGCTGGTGGACTACCGCAATCTGGGCAGCGAGGAGTTGGGCAGCGTCTACGAGAGCCTGCTAGAACTCAACCCCACCATGGAACTTCCCGCCAGTATCTTCACCCTCGACACTGTCGCCGGTAATCAGCGCAAGACCTCCGGCTCCTACTACACGCCCGACTCGCTCGTGCAGTGCCTACTGGACTCGGCGCTTGACCCCGTTGTCGAACAAGCCATCAAGGGCAAGACGGTCGTGGAAGCGGAGAAAGCCATCCTCGCTCTCAAGGTTTGCGATCCTGCGGTCGGCTCCGGCCATTTTCTGGTGGGAGCGGCGCACCGGCTGGCCAAGCATCTGGCCAATGTCCGTGCCCAGGCACAGGGTGAAAGTGAACCATCTCCGCTCTACTACCAGCATGCCCTGCGAGATGTCATCGGCCACTGCCTCTATGGCGTGGACGTGAATCCCATGGCCGCCGAACTCTGCCGCGTGAGTCTGTGGCTTGAAGCCATTGAACCGGGCAAACCACTCTCCTTCCTCGATCACCACATCCGCGTGGGCAACAGCCTCCTCGGAGCTACGCCTGCGCTGCTGGCCAAAGGAATCCCCGATGAGGCATTCACGCCCATCGAAGGGGACGACAAAGAGATTTGCAGCCGATTCAAAAAGGTGAACAAGACAGAGAAGATCGGGTACAGGCGTCTTTTTGCGGCGACCACCGAGCCTTGGGAACGGCTCGGCGACCTGGCCGCCAGCATGGTTCATCTGGACAACGCTCCCGACGACTCCATCGAAGCCGTTCGCAACAAGGAGCGGATGTATGAAGCCATGGTACGCTCCGGCAATTATCTCGACGGTCAGTTCTGGGCAGATACCTGGTGCGCCGCATTCGTGTGGAAGAAGACGCGGGAGTTCAACCACCCCATTACGGAAGAGGATTTCCGCCGCATCGAGCATAATCCGCACGCCTGCGACTCATGGATGCGCGACGAGATTGTACGCCTATCCCAGCAATACCAGTTCTTTCATTGGCATCTGGCGTTTCCGGACGTATTCCATGTGCCAGCGCCTGATAAGGAAGCAGAGGACGAGCAAGCAGGATGGAACGGTGGATTTGATGTTGTGCTCGGCAATCCGCCGTGGGAAAAGATCAATCTCAAGGACGAAGAGTTCTTCGCTCAGTCTCATCCAGAGATTGCGAATGCATTGAACAAGGCTGATAGGAAGCATCTCATAGCAAGACTCAGAATAGATGAGCCGAGTGCATTTGCATCCTACGAAATTGAGAAAGCTTCTCATGATAGAACAAGCGCGTTTTTCCGCCTCAGCGGTCGCTTTCCGCTGACCGGGATAAGCAGAATCAATTTGTATTCAGTTTTCAGCGAAACGGCAATCTCAGTCTTAAGTTGTCATGGCCGTATAGGAATGGTGCTCGCCTCTGGCATTGTGACGGATGATAACAATAAGAACCTATTCGCTCTGCTTGTCAAACAAAGGCAACTGGTTAGCGCTTTGGATTTTGAGAACAGCAAAGCGCTTTTTCCAGAAGTTCATCGGAGTTTCAGGTTTGTGTTGCTGTGTGCAGGCGGAAAGGATGTTCGACAGCAAGTTGGAGATTTCGCTTTCAATCTTACAGATGTCTCGGATATCCAAGATGCGCAAAGGCACTTCGCGCTATCACCAAAAGATTTCTTGTTGTTGAACCCAATTACTGAGATGACCCCGGCGTTTCGAAGCGAATTGGAAGCCGAACTGGCAAAGCATATTTATCGCTATGCGAAGCCATGGTCTCTTCACGTGAGCCGAACAGATTGGCCAGGTGTCCCCAAAACTCCCTTCAATATGTCAAATGATTCAGGCCTCTTCGTTGATCGAAATAAAGCAGCTGCTGAATCAACCGACAGGTACTTGCCTCTCTACGAGTCCAAATTCATTCATCAATACAACCACAGATTCGGAACATTCACAGCGGACAAGACAGAGAATGTCAAGGAGTTGTCGTTGAGACAACTTCAAGACCCAGGACAATGTGTTGATAGCAGGTATTACCTGGACGCAAAGATACTCGCAGAACGCTTTCCAGGAAGATGGTTCTTGGTG
>JBEKUP010000140.1:0-4500 GCA_049514915.1 Occallatibacter sp.
GTGATGCAGGAGAGCCGTACCGCCGTTGAAGCCGGCATGGGAGAAACCGCCAATGCCCGGCAAAGCCTTGAAGCGATTATCGAGTCCTCAAAACAAGTGGAGCACCAGATTCAGATGATCGCGACGGCGGCCACGGAACAGACCTCCGCCTCGAGCGAGATTGCCGAGTCCGCCGGCCAGATTTCCCAGTTGTCCGTGGAAAATGCGCAGGGCGCAGAAGAAGCCGTTGAAGCCCTCAAGAACCTGGGATCGCTGGCCAACGACCTCGACGGGATGATCCGTCAGTTCCGTCTCACCGAAGAAAGGCAGCCGGGAGGCTCCTTCGCCGGGAAGAACCAGCCATCGCTTAATCCTTCCATGAGGCCCGCGCACTATTAGAGCGCTTCCGGCTAGGGGCCGCGGTTCAGGAGAAAGCCGCTTGAGTGTGAAGTTTCGGTCCATAGCATTTCGAAAATGCTGCGGACCGGTTTTGAAAATCCAACAGGAGTCTTTGAATGACCCACACGATTCGATCGTTCACGACCTTTGCTGTGGCCGCCGCATTTGCATGCGCCACCGTCTTCGCCCAGTCATCCGGGGAAGGCCTTTACAAACAGAGATGCCTGAGCTGTCATGGTCCAAACGGCCTGGCCAGCTCTGGAATTGGCAGGATCATGAAGGTAAAACCGGTGACCGATCCCGAGGTTTTGAAACTCACCGAGCCGCAAATGATTCAAATGGTCCGTGTTGGCATAGGCAAGATGCAGCCTTACAAAGGCGACCTGACCGATGCACAAATCAAGGGTTCGGTCGACTACTTCCGCACCTTCATGAGATAAGGAAGCCCTGCATACATCAAGCCCGTCCTGGGGTGCGACTGCCGGGTCGTCCCGTTGTCCGCACCCCAGGGCGGGCTTCAAACAGTCCGCGTCTTCGCGCCCAAGCCAGACGCTGAGAATTCCGGTCCGCCAGCAGCTTTCCTTGCAATCTTCCCTGCCCCATAGCGTTACCCTCTGCATTCAGAATTCATACAACTTGCCTCCCACCGCCCGCCCTGCTGTATGGTAGCCTCCGGTTGAGGGAGAGACACCAAAGAATGAGCGCCGTCAAATATGACCTGGCCGTTATCGGTTCCGGCCCCTCCGGGCAGCGAGCCGCCGTTGCCGCCTCCAAGAATAAAAAGCGAGTGGCCGTGGTCGAGGCCCGCTCCGTGGTCGGTGGGGTCTGCGTGAACACTGGAACCATCCCCTCGAAGACCATGCGCGAAGCCGTTATGCATCTCTCCGGCTACAACTACCGCACGGTGTACGGCATGAACTACAGGGTCAAGGAAAAGATTACGATGGCGGACCTCGCCTTCCGCGTCCAGGGAGTAATCAAGACTGAGGTCGATGTTACGGAGGCGCAGCTTTCGCGTAATGGCATCGATGTTTTCCACGGCATTGCCCGCTTCGTCGATCCGCACCAGATCCGCGTAGAAGGCCCGCAGAACGACTCCACCATCGATGCCGAGCGCATCATCATCGCCGTGGGCACAAAGCCAGCCGCCTCCGCCAAGGTGCCCATCAACGGCCGCACCATTATCAACAGCGACCAGGTGCTGGACCTGCCTACGCTTCCCCGCACCCTGATCGTGGTGGGCGGCGGCGTGATTGGCGTGGAATACGCCTGCATGTTCGCTGTGCTGGGCGTGCGCGTGACGCTGATTGAGAAGCGCGACCGTCTGCTTGAGTTCGCCGACCGCGAGATTATTGAGGCTCTCAGCTATCACCTGCGCGACGCGCGCGTGACTCTCCGCCTTGGGGAAGAGGTGGAGAGTGTGGAGGAGCTGCCCGACGCCACTGTCGTGGCCAACCTGGAAAGCAAGAAGCGCGTATCTGGAGACGCCCTGCTGTACGCCATTGGCCGACAGGGCGCGGTTGACGATCTAAACCTTGCCGCAGCGGGGCTTGAGGCAGATAACCGCGGGCGTATCCCAGTTGATGAGCACTACCAGACCAAGGTACCCCACATCTTCGCCGTCGGCGACGTGGTTGGTTTCCCCTCGCTGGCTTCTGTCTCCATGGAGCAAGGACGAATTGCCGCTGCGCGCGCGTTCGACGACACGGCAACCAGTTCCAACCCCAGCTTCTATCCATACGGCATTTACACCATTCCGGAGATCAGCTTTATTGGCAAGACCGAAGAGCAGTTGACTGATGAGGATGTTCCCTACGAAGTGGGAATGGCTTACTACCGCGAGACCGCGCGGGGACAGATTCGCGGGGATACCACTGGGAGGCTCAAGCTTATCTTCCACCGCGATACACGCAAGGTTTTAGGCGTGCATATTATCGGCGAGGGCGCGGCCGAGCTGGTCCACATTGGGCAGGCTGTCATGGTCCTCGGCGGCAATGTGGATTACTTCATTGACGCCGTCTTTAACTACCCCACCCTCGCCGAGTGTTACAAGGTAGCAGCCTTCAACGGCGTTGGGCGTCTGAACCGCTACCAGGTTGGTTGAGCTGTGGGCGAATCGACGGGGCTTTAAGCCCTGAGTTATGCTTTTCGGGGATTTGACTCACGGGGTGACCGTTCCCCACCGGATTGAGATTCCGGCCGGCCCCAAGGAGGGCGCAAATGACGACCGCTATCGGCGTTGTGATGACCGAACACATTGTGGCTGGCAGGCTTGAAGACCAGCGGCTCAGCAGCGAACTCCGCCGCTATCCCACGGACACGCACGAATTGGACTCGCTGATTGCGATCCCCGGGGGCGAACTCGTCGAGCTCCTGGCTAACGAAATCGCCGTCCTTGCCGGAAACGGGCAGGGCGCTGTGGATGCGGTCGGCGTCGCCGTTCCCGGCATTATTCGCTATGGCATCGTGGAAGATTCACCCAACCTGACCCAGATAAAAGGGATGCGCATGGCCGAGGAGCTGACCAGGGCCCTCAGCGCGCGCGGCATCAGCGCCCCGGTTCACATTGCCAATGACGCCGACGCCATTGCCGCCGGTGTAGCCGCAACCCGGGGGCAACTGAACAAGCTGACGCGCGTATGGACCCTCGGCAACGGCATAGGCTATGGCCGCTGGCCGTATTTTGATGGCATCTGGGAGGGGGGCCACGTGACCGTGACCCTTGATCCCAAGGAGCGTTATTGCGGATGCGGGGGCTTAGGCCACCTGGAAGGCATCATGGGCTACCGCGCCATGCGCATGCGCTTTCTTGACCTGGAACCTGAGGAAGTGTTTGCTCAGGCCAAACAGGGCGATTCGCGCTGCCGCGAGTTTGTTGATCTATGGCACCGCGCCCTGGCTGCGGCAACCGCTTCCTTCATCCACCTTGCTGGACCGGGACGTTTCTATTTCACCGGCCACAATGCGCACTTCCTTGAGATTCCCCTACTCCGCGCGCATATTGAATCCATGGTGAAGATGAGCTCGCTGCAAAGCTTCTCGCTGGAAGTGCTGGAGCCCGATGACGCCACGGCCCTACTGGGCGCAGGCGTCTCCGCCATCCGCGCGCTGGCGTCGTAAGCCATCCGGGTTTCCCGATCCCGTTCCTGCGACTCGCGATGCGCTGAGTCGAATTGCCTACGTCTGCCCGTCGCCAGAATCTGTAAAGCATTGTGAATAGAGGCCTCTAACATCGGCCTGCGGCAGAGATTTCAGTAGTGTGACGAAATCGATTTACCAAATTGCGAAGAAGACTTATTATTGCCGGGCAGGAAAGATAACCAATTTCTTTTTCACAGGAAAACTTATGAAACGGTCTTGTGTTTTCGCAACGTGGGCCACGGCTCTGTGCATAGCGCCGGCAGGTTTGATTGGCTGCGGTGGTTCGTCGGGCTCGACGCCTCCGCCTCCAGCGGCTTCGATCAGCAGCTTCACTGCCAGTTCAGCGACGATCACGGCCGGACAAAGCGCGACCCTGACAGGAGTGTTCGTCAACGGAACAGGCGTGATTACTCCCGGCAACATTGCGGCTACAAGCGGAACTGCTGTGACTGTAACGCCGACGGCGACGACGACCTACACCCTCACTGTGACTCCATCCAGTGGGGCGGCCGTGACTGCGACCACCACCATCACCGTGAACCCGGCGCCGACCATCACCAGTTTCGTGGCCAGCCCGGCCACCATCACGGCAGGCCAGAGCGCTACGCTGACAGGAGTGTTTGCTAACGGCACGGGCGTGATTACCCCGGGCAATCTAACCGCGACGAGCGGAACGGCGGTCACGGTGACCCCGGCGGCGACCACCACCTATACGCTGACGGTTACGCCAGCCAGCGGCAGCGCGATCACGGCGACAGCGACTGTTACGGTCAATCCCGCTGTCACGACAGTGTCAGTGAACCCTGCGAGCCCCGGCATTGCGGTTACCGATCAGCTTTTGGGCATGAACCTGGCCGCCTGGTACGACTGGTCTACCAACGCGAACTCGATCAATTCGGCATTTAAAGCGGCGGGCGTCAAGGCGATTCGCTGGCCGGGCGGTTCCTGGTCTGATGACTACCACTGGGGGTACCAAACCGG
>JBEKUP010000141.1:0-4427 GCA_049514915.1 Occallatibacter sp.
TTTCACGATCAGGTGGACAATCACTTTGTGCGGCTTGTCTCGATGGCCTTGATGTTGAGCGCATTCACGGCCGGAGTCGAGATGTCCCAGCCACAGACGAGTTCGGCGTCGGGTGTCTTGTCACCGAGCGCCGAGGCGACTCAGGCGCTTGGCCAGCAGTTTGGCCAGTTGGGCATGGAGGTGACGCGCAAGAATCTGAATATCCAGCCCACAGTGAAGATTCGACCTGGCTATCGGTTCAATGTGCGCGTGAATCGTGACATTGCCTTCACGGAACCGTATGGAGATTCGAGAACGGGAGAATAGGAGCCGACGATGCAGATTGTCTACCGCAACATTCGTTTTTGTGCAAAGGTTGATCGGTGCCTGCGCCGACGCTGGAGAATGCACGGCGATTTGTCGATTCGCGTCCGCGAGGCTCTGGACGGAGTGAATCTGCTTGATGTGGAGCTGCTCGATGTGGATGCCCGCCGGGTCCACGCAACACAGGTTGGTGTATTTGAGTCTGTGTGGCTCGCCGCCCACGAGGCGGCGCGTTCGCGCGGATGCTCTTTGAATACGTTGGTAAACAGCGCGGTTTGGGCAGCTTTCGGCGCGCAGCGGTCGGGTCAGCGTGGCCGGCCTCGCGGCCGTAGTCAGCGGGAGTCGTCCATTCCCGAAGCGTGTTTGGGTCAGACTTAAGGTGGCAGGCATCTGACTACCTGACAACATTCGACCGAGAAGGCTATCGCTCGCAAACCGAGTTAAAGGTTGCAAGCAATATCAGGCCCTGTAAGGGGAACAGAATGTGAGAACAATCTGAGTCAACGATCTGGCTAAATTCAGATCGACTTTCCGTTCAGCCATCCGATCACCGCATAGCTAATGTTGCAATACGAGGGGAAAAGTTGCAGGAGAGCGAATGCCTCTTCGCGCTCAATTTTCCGTCCTGTTGGGTGTCCGACTTCATTTCGCGTTTTTCGGATCAGGTCGAATATACCCGCCAGTTCGGCAGTAATATCCTCTTTACCCAAGTCTCCAGAAATCTGCCGTATCAATGGGTCGAGACGCTTTCGGACTTCGTCGTAGATGCGCTTTGCTGGCCTTCCGCTCGTGTCGGCAGTCAATTTTTCCTTCTTTATTTGAGTATCGAGCGCAACGTGGATGGAATCCCGCAGTGAGAGTAGGACGGTCTCCGCTGCAACCCCTAGCATGATGGCTGAGCCTAGATAGGATGCTCCACGAAAGCACGAGAGGGATTCAGTCAGATACAGCAGAGCCGTTGAACCAATGTGTGGCACCTTCGCTTTGAGTCGCTCGATGTATTTCCCGGTGTCATAGGGGGTGAACTCACCTGACTCCAAACACTTCTTCCCCCATTCAGTCACTTGAAAGAATGGCAATTCTGGGCTGCCCGCACCGCTTCCGATGCCCGTACCTGGGATAACGATGCCCTGAATGATCAGCTCCCAAATGACACCGCGGACTTCATCGGAAATGTAGTTTGGTATTTCATGAGCGCCCATAGGCCTGGGTATTTGTGATGGGTTTGCTTGGCCATAGATCTGTCGGGCGATCTCAGCCAATTCAAGGGGTGAATTGAAGGCCGGACCCTTCCGTAGGCGGTCGTAGATCCATTCACGCAATTGCAACGGTTCAATGTTTGAATTCGACATGCCTTCTTGCCTCGGTTAAACTTCGCTATTCGAATCAGCATTTGGTGAGCGCTGTGCGAAGTACAGGTGCTTTAGGGCAGGCGTGCCGCCTGAAGCCGTTTCCACTGGTCGGGGAGCCAGTTAGGCAGTTCGCTTTTTCGCACCTGCGATAGATTCGTCAGCAACTGCGTGAGATACAGTTGCGGGTCTATGTCGTGCCGGCGGCAAGTGCTGGTGAGGCTGGCCAGGATCGCCGCCGTTCTACCTCCACGCGGATTGCCGACGAAGAGGCTGTTCTTGCGATTGAGAACGACGCGCTTCATCTCGCGCTCCGAAACGTTGTTGTCGATGCTCACCGCTCCATCGGAGCAGAACACGTTAAGTTCCGTCCACTGACTCAGCGCGTAGTTCACTGCCTCGGCCATTGGGTGCTTGGGTAGCAACTGCTCCTTCCAGGTAAGAAGCCGTTCGCGTAATTGAGCCAGCAGCGGCGCCGACTGCTGCTGACGCAACTTCAGACGCTCTTCTACGGAAGTATCTTTGCAGTGCCTCTCGACCGCATATAGTGCACGCACCCGCTCTACGGCTTCCCGCGCTATCTCGGGAGCGGCCTTTTCCGCATCGATCACTTTTCTCTTCATGTGCGCCCAGCATCCTGCACGCGTGATCTCGTTGCCCGCAACGACGCCGTTGTAGCCGCCATAGGCGTCTGCAAGCAGAACCTGACGATAATCTTTCAGAAAATACTTCGGCCCATCACGGCCACGGTTGAGCGTGAAGTCGAAGACGTTGTATGGATAGCCATCGTCGCCGACATAGACCCACATGCGTGCATTCGTGGTCTTACCCTTGCTCAGCATGGGCATGATCGTGTCGTCGGTGGCCACCACGTGCGAGGCCCGCACTCGCTCCGCCATCAGTTCGTACAACGGTTCGGCAAGATCGGCTATGTCTCCGCACCACACCGATTGCGTGGCCCGCGAAATCTCGAACCCTTGCCGCTGAAAGACGTCTTCCAAACGGTAAAGTGGTAAGTAATCTGAAAACTTGCTCGTTACGATGTAAGCCAGCAGCCCCGGTCCGGCCATACCCTTGTCGATTGCCATCTCCGGCTTTGCTGCCGTTTCCATCCGCGGGTTATCGCCGTTGCCCTCGCAGCCGGCACATGCATACTTCTTGCGTACATGATGGATGCGTTCGAAGTGGCCGGGAAGATATTCCACCTGCCAGCTTTCCTCCGTGCCGATCTCCTTGCGCTCGATACCGCAGCAGGGACAGGCACGTTCTCCCGCGTTCAACTCGTGGACCTGGGTAGTTACAGGAAGATTTTCGAAGTTGGCAAGATTACGCTTTCCCTTGCGCCGCTTCACGCGTCGAAGTTCTTCCGGCGCTTCGGTGCGGGATGGAAGATCGTCCGGGTTAACCGGCTTGCGATCCATCTCCTCGGCGAAGTTCAGAAGCATCTGGGCCAGATCACCCGAGGATTGCAGACGATCGGCGCGAGGGCCGTAGTACCACTTCTTGTATCGCTCCAACTCAAGCTGCAGACGCAACATCTCGACACACAGTTCCTCGCCTCGTCTGGCCTCTTGTTCCGCACGCCGCTCGTGTTCATCAGCCCGTCGCTTTTCGTCGTCACGCTCCCGCATCAGCGTGCGCAGCATAGCTTTCAGCGCCTGGCTGTCATCGGGCAGTGAGACCAGATTGGCATCGCTGTTCACTTACATATTGGACGTAAGTCGAGCCTCGCAAGTTACCTCACGCACTAACTCTCTGCACGTTGATTTTGTTGGTTCCGGCTGAGCGCTCATAGCGCGGCACACGCTTCAGCTTCGACATATCGATCCCATCAAGGATCATCGCAAGTTCACTCGCACGCAACTCAATCGAACGCGCTCCTGGAGCTATACGCGGCAGCTTGAAGACTCCCGCTTCAAGACGCTTGTACCACAACACAAATCCGTCACGATCCCATGTCAAAATCTTCAACCTGTCTCCACGACGAGAGCGGAACACGAACAGGCTGTTGCCGGAAGGGTCCTGGCCGATCACCGACTTCACTCGCTCCGCGAGACGATCGAACCCGCAGCGCATGTCCGTAGCCTCAGCCGCCAGCCAGATGCGCGGCCCCTGCGAATGATCCAACGCATGCAGGCTCGGCAGACCGATCATGCTTCCGTCTCCAGCACTGCCAGCAAGGCTCGCAGATGACTCGCATCGAATCCAGGCTCTACCAAAAGGCTGCGCCCATTGCTCAGGCGAATCTCGATCGCTGTAAAACGTTCTGGCGCCGGCGCTCGTTGCTCGCTCGACGCCTTCACTTTCACTTCTACAAACTTCGCCGCTTCGCCCTCGCGAACTCGCTTCTTCCAATCGTAGAACTGCGAATCACGAATCCCGCGGTCACGACAGAATGCTGCCACCGTTTGCCCGCTTTGACTCTGCTCTGATACCAACCCTCGCCACTTCATCCATAGTTCTTCCCTGAGTTGCTTCATCCCTCAACAATGCTGCTTGGCAATGACCAAAACAAGATGGGCTTTACATAGCGCTCACCAGCATTTGAAGGGAATCAGTCCGAAGACTGCCGATAACCAGCATCCGTGCTCGATTATAAGTCTGAAGGGTTCTTTTAGGGTCGGGAACCCTACCCAGCCGATTTCCCTGAATTCTCGAAGTGCTGGGGAATATTCCCGTACATCATTGCGGCTCGATGTATCGCCTGTAAGGTCTCCCGCATCAAGTCAGGGGTATCCGATACGTTCGAGAGCATGGTCAGGATTTGATGCGAGG
>JBEKUP010000142.1:0-4360 GCA_049514915.1 Occallatibacter sp.
TTGCACAACCTTGGAACTCAAGGTTCGGCAGCGATGGAGATGCACATCTTCACCGAACTTGTGGGTATCCAGATGCTCTTGATGAAAACGCTTGAGCCGCTTCTGCGTGGCGACAAGATGGCTCAGGATCAGCTCAACATTCTCTTTCGCCAAGTGCAAACAACCAAGGCCGCCCAGGCCCAGGAACTCCTCGCCAAGCGCGGTCAAAACAGGGAGAAATAGCCATGCCAACCGTTCAACAATGGGGCCGCAGAGAGTCCATCATCTGGCCGCCACGCGGCTATCTCTACACGCTCGGTGCGTTTTTTCTTGCCATCGTCGCGACAGGATTCTTCGTCTACCTGCGTTTTCAGTTTGGCCTACAACCGCTCCAACGATACTACCTGCCCTACTACCTCCGCAGCGAGACGGCGGGTATTGCGCATTCAGCCAGCAAATACGAGATGCTTTATGTTTCGGACGGCGAAACACCGGGCCGAGCCGCGCTCGAAGCGGATGTGCAGCCGGGCTCTACGCCGCAGTTTGGCGGCAAGCCGTTGCCCTTGGCACTAACCCCGGAGGCCGCAGTCCATGGCACCTACTTCCTGATGCGCGAGGCACCGCGCAACTATCAGAACAAGGTGATTCATGCGTGGATTGCGCACTGGATGTACGGGGATGTTCCGCTCTACAACCTCTTCAAGATGCAGCTCTTGTTTGGGCTCGCGGCATTCGTCCTGCAACTTCCATTTTCGATCCACAAGGACATCGGACGCATCAAGCAACTGCGCTACGGACGCCGCCTCAAAGGCCCTGTGCTCGTGAATGCGAAGGAATTTACGGCGGCCGTATCGGGCAATGGAATTGGGATCAAGACCGATGATTTCAAGCTCCCGCTGCGAATCCCGCGCGATGCGGAGAACAAGCATTTCCTCATCGTTGGCGACACCGGATCAGGCAAGTCGAGCATCATCCGCCAGATGCTCTACCAGGTCGATGCCCGCGGCGACAGCGCCATCGTCTATGACCCTGCTTGCGAGTTCGTGAAGCAGTTTTATGACGAGCATCGCGGCGACATCGTCCTCAATCCGCTTGACGCCCGAATGCCGTACTGGAATCCGTCCATGGAGCTGCGCCGTAAGGCAGAGGCAAAGGCCCTGGCCGTCTCGCTCTATCAGCCCGAGGGCGTGACCAACCGATTTTTCGTTGAAGCGCCGCAGAAGATATTTGCTCATCTGCTCAGCTATCTGCCGACGCCCGAGGATCTCATCAAGTGGATGTCCGACCCAGCCGAGATCGACCGCCGCGTCAAGGGAACGGAGTATTGGATGCTTATCGACCCAAAGGCTCCGCAGCAGCGCACCGGCGTACTCGGCTCCCTCAATATGAGTGCGGATAGCTTCCGTCTGCTCCCAAAAGAGAGTGAGACAACCAGTGTTTGGACGGCAACCAACTGGGCAGAGACGCGGCGCGGCTGGATCTTCATCACGTCGCGTCCGACCATGCGCGAGGCGCTTCGCCCGCTCATCAGTTTATGGATCGATACGCTCGTGTTGCGCCTGTTGAACGAGCCAATGCCGGACCAGAAACCTGTCTGGTTCGTCATCGACGAGCTAGCCAGCCTGCAACGGCTGCCACAACTCCACACGGCCATTACCGAGAATCGCAAATCGCAGAACCCGGTAATTCTGGGCTTCCAAGGACGCAGCCAGATGGAAGCCCGGTATGGCGAGGATTCAGAGGCCATGCTCTCGCAGCCTGCCACCAAGATCTTCCTTCGCACAACCGAGCCCCGCGCCGCGAAATGGGTCAGCGAAGCCATCGGCGAAGTCGAGATAGAGCGGCTGCGTGAAACCCATTACGACGGTTCACGTGCAGGCAAGAACTTCGCGCTCGATCGCCAGACCGAGCCGCTTGTCTTGCCCTCGGAGGTATCGGGTCTGGACGATCTGCGCGGCTTTCTCAAGTATGGCAATCACGTTGCGCGATTCTCGTTTCCGTTCATTGCACTCGAAGAAAAAAGCCCCGGTTTCGATGAACGAAAAATGGACGATTTGATCGTGCCAAGCAATCCTCTCCCAGCGGAAACGGAAGAAATGCAGGGCAATCTTCTGTTTCCAGAGCATGAAGTCCAACAGGCCGAACACCAACTGGAGTAGGGTGCAATGCTAACCATTTCCAAGCCTCTTTCCGCAGGGCAGGCGCAGAGCTACCACGCAAAGGAGTTCACCGCCAGGGAGCAGAACTATTGGTCCCAGCGCGGGGTCATTGCTGGCGAATGGCAAGGCCGGCTGGCCGGGCAGTTCGGCCTTGCCGGAGTGGTCTCCGCCGAGGACTTTGCCAAACTCAGCCAAGGCCAGCATCCGGCGACAGGCGAGCAGCTTGTTCGCCAGCGGGCCTCCTATGAATATCAGGATGCAGACGGCAAGACTGTCAAAACCATGGAGCATCGCGCCGGGTGGGATGCGACGTTTTCTGCCCCTAAATCCATCTCGCTAACCGCGCTCGTTGGCGGCGACGACAATGTCCGTGCAGCCCATCGCGAAAGTGTCCGTGTCGCCTTGGAGCAGCTCGAAATGTACACCCAGGCTCGGATCGGCGGGAACCACCCGCCGGAAACAACGGCCAAGTTCATTGCGGCCAAATTCGAGCACGACACCGCTCGTCCGGTAGATGGCTACGTTGCGCCGCAACTCCATACACACGCCGTCGTCTTCAATATCACCGAGCGGGACAATGGCCAGTCCCGTGCCATCCAGCCGCAGAGCCTTTTCGCATCGCAGCAATTTGCGACCGCAGTGTATCAATCCGAGTTGACTTACCGGCTTCGCCAACTCGGTTACGAGATCGCCGTTGGCCGCAGCGGCGCGCCGGAAATCAAAGGCTACACGCAGGAGTACCTCGACGCATCCAGCCCGCGCAGCCAGCAGATTCGTGAGTATCTGGAGCGCACTGGCCGCACCGGAAAGGAGGCGGCTGAGATCGCCGCGCACTCGACACGCGACCGCAAAGAGATTCATTCGCCAGCCGATGTCATGGCCGCGCATCGCAAGCTCGCTGCCGACTTTGGGCACCAGGCCGAAGCCGTCGTCCATGCCGCACGCGAACGTCTTCAGCATCAGGAGAAGCCGGTCAACTCCATTGACCGCGTTCGCGAGTCACTGACGTTTTCACGCGACAAGAACTTCGAGCGCGAGGCTGTCGTCGATGAGCGGGCATTGATTCGCGACGGCCTCCGCCGCGGCATGGGCGAGGTGACGTTTGCCCAGGTGCGCGGCAACCTTGACGCCCGCCTGTCTTCCGGAGAGTTTCAATTAGTTGAGCGTTCGCAAAGCGTACCGGCCCGTCAGTTCACCACTGCCAGGACCATCGAGGCAGAGCGCGAGATCGTCCGCCGCGTGCACGAGGGACAGCACCAGGTCGAGCCTGCCATGTCACGCCAGCAGGCCATCGCTGTTGCCGACCAACATTCTCCTCTCAACCGCACTCAGAAGAGTGTGGTTGAGGATGTACTCAGTTCCCCGGACCGCATTCAGGGTATCCAGGGTTTGGCCGGCACGGGCAAAACGACCACCCTCTCCGTGATCCGCAGCGCCGCCGAATCGAATGGCTACGCGGTCGAGGGCTTCGCCCCGACCTCTCGCGCTGCCCGACAGTTGAATGAGGCTGGCGTCGAGTCCGGAACCCTGCAAGGGTTCCTTGCTCGCTCGCCCAACCCTGCGACGACACAACAACGGCACTTCTACTTTGTCGATGAATCCAGCCTTGCTAGCACCAACCAGATGCGCGAGTTTCTTGTGCGTCTCGGCCCCAACGATCGCGTACTCCTGATAGGCGACACACACCAGCACCAGGGTGTCGAGGCTGGCCGTCCCTTCGAACAGTTGCAAGATGCCGGAATGCGTACGGCCAAGCTCGACGAGATTGTCCGGCAGAAAGACCCGGCGCTGAAGTCCGCTGTCGAGATGCTGGCCAAAGGCCAAGTCTCCGCCGCGCTCGAATCGCTCCAGCAACAAGGCCGCGTGAAGGAGATTCCCGGCACGGAAGAACGCATCCGCGCCATTGCCAGGAGCTACGTCGAGTCCCCTGAGAAGACATTGATCGTCTCGCCCGACAACGCCTCCCGCCGCGAGTTAAACGTTGCCGTGCGCCAGGAATTGAAAGCCAATGGAGCCCTCGCACCGGAGGACCACACCTTCTGCGTGCTCGTTCAGCGGCAGGACATGACCGGCGCAGAACGCACCTGGGCCAGTCACTTCGAAGTGAACGATGTAATTCGCTACGCGCGCGGCAGCAAAATCGCCGGAATCGAAGCCGGAACCTACGGAGCGGTGGTGGGCATCAATCCCGCCGCGAACCTACTCACCGTTGAGAGATCTTC
>JBEKUP010000143.1:0-4337 GCA_049514915.1 Occallatibacter sp.
TGTTCTCGCTGGTCGATCTGGAGCTGGTGAACTTCCTGACCCTGGTCACGGAATTTGCAGCGATCGCCTTGGCAGTAAGTCATATGGGAATCTCTCCCTACCTCGGCGTTCCGGTGGCAGCCGTGGGCCTGGTGCTCATGGTGCTGACTGGAAGCTATCGCCGCTGGGAGCGGATCACGGTTTTCTTCTGTCTGCTCGACCTGGTATGGCTGGCCATCGCTATCCGCTTGCACCCGAGCGTTGGACAGATGGCACATGACACGCTGGTTCCGAGCATTCCCGTTGGTGGTATCACCGGTAATCTCATGTTCCTGGTGATTGCAATCGTAGGCACTACGATCGCGCCGTGGCAGTTGTTCTTTCAGCAGAGTTGCATCGCCGACAAGCGTTTGCGCTTCTCCGACTTGAAGTGGGCGCGTCTGGATACGCTGATCGGCGCAATCTTCACCATCATCGTTGCCGGGTGCATGATGCTCGCCGGCAATGCGGCGTTCACCAGCGGAATCAAATTCGAAGATCCCGCACAGATGGCAAACGCGCTTCATTTGCTTGCCGGTAGCCAGTGGATCCGTTACGCGCTCCTGCTGCTGATGATCAACGCGGCCATCCTTGGAACCGGCGCTATCTCGTTGTCCAGCGCCTGGGCCTACGGCGAGGTGAAGGGCTGGCCGCATAGCTTGCAGTTGCCTTTCAAGCAGGCCAAGGGATTCTATCTGACCTACGGGGTGTGCGTTGCAGTTGCCGCGGCCCTCGTACTTATTCCCCGTGCGCCGCTGCAGTTGATCATTCTTGGCGTGCAGGTACTGGCGGGAATCGTCCTGCCCTCAGCCATCATCTTCCTGCAGCTATTGCTGAACGATAAGGAACTGATGGGCGATCACGTCAACAAACCGTGGAACAACTGGGTGAACTGGACCATCATCATCATCCTGTTCATTCTTTCTCTCGTCCTGGCGGCCCAGGTGGTCGCTCCGAACTTGTTTCCGACAGCCTGAGATTTTGTGGAGGATAAGAAAATGAACTTCATGACCGCAACCATGGATATCGATATCAATCAGATTCCGGACAACCACTATCTTGTGGTGCATCCGCTGGACGACCAGCCGGAAGAGAAGATCGATACCTCAAACCTGGGGCCGATGCCGATGACCACCAGCGTAAAGGTTTCGCTGATGGCGTTGCGCGGATACCTGATCCTGATGGTTCTGCTGGTGGGCTATCACTGCCTGGATTTGGCCGGCACCTTTGCCAAGCACTAACTGGAGTAGGACGACGACTGAGATGAAGATCCACGAACAAGAATCGCAGCTGCCTCTGAGTATTTGGTTTCAATCGTCTTCCGCGAAGGCGAGGGCGTAGTCGTGAGTTGATTGCGTGATCCTTTCCGCCGCGGGAGCTTCGACGTGTCGTTGGCTATTCCGAGCCGTCGATGCAGAAAGGTGGAGAGGAACATGGCAACCTTTACCGCAATCGCATTCAACACGTTCGAGACAGTCGGTCTCGTCCAAGCTCGTATTGAAGTGGCCGTTCGTGAACCCGCCGAGTACGCTGCTGAGCATAAGCCGCTCCGCATGGAGTGGGTCCGCGAGGTGGATTCCACCGGCCGCAAGGTAATTCGGATTCAGTGGGCAACAGACAAGCAGCGCGAAGGAATGACCGCGTCCGCAACCAGGAGCAATTGAGCATGGAACGAAGCAGCGACAACGATAAACCTGGACCTGCAACGGCACGGGACTGTTAGAGGCGGCGAAAACAGAAACACTCGATTTTCCCGCCTCGCCAGAAGCATCCGCTTCTCAGTCCCGCTCCTTACCAGGCCGCCAAACCTTTTGAATGCCATACAGCGCAAACACTGACTCGACGTGTGCGAGGGCCTAGCGCGGGACGAACAAACGCAGCGAAGGAAATAATCAGATGAACAAGAAAATCAGCATTCTGGCAATGGCTGCGTGGTTGGTGTGGTCCCTGCTCCTTTGTTTACCGCGACGTGATGAATCTGAAGCACCGCATGCTGGACTAGGCAACTGCGAATAGATGAATAATCGGCCTCCGCCAGGCCCCACCTTCCCCAAGAAGGGAGAGAGAAAGATGAAGAAGATGAAGACGATGCGCAACCTGCTGATCTGCCTCGCGTACTGCCTTTGCTGCGGACTTCTTTTCGCGCAGACGGCAGCGCCCGCCGCGCAACTCGTTGCCTCCACCGATGCCGCGGCGATTTCGACCGAAGCAACCGGGGTGGCAGCGCTGAACGATTTCAAGTCGAGCCCCGAGGTAGAGGGGGCGACTCAATCGCGGAGCTGGACGTGGCACGTGCAGAGCACGGCGATCGAACAGATGAACGCCCCTTTTTCGGCCAAGTATTCGGGGCCGAACAGCCTGCCCACCAGTGTGGAAGGGCGCGAGACATTGTCGCTCGACATCTATACCGGGGTTAGATTGTGGCGCGGTGCGGAACTTCGTGTCGATATGATGACCTGGCAGGGTTTTGGTCTGGACACCACGTTGGGCATTGACGACTTCCCCAATGGAGAAGCTTACAAGGCAGGCACGCGCCCTCCCCATGAGAACATTGCCCGCTTCTTCATTCGCCAGACCATCGGGCTCGGTGGAGAGAGAGAAAATATCGCCGACGATCAGCTAGACCTGCCCGGCAGCCAGAATGTCTCCCGGCTCACTTTCACCCTCGGCCGGTTCAGCTGCAAGGACATCTTTGACACCAATTCCTACGCCAACGACCCGCGCACGCAGTTCATGAACTGGGCATTGGTGGCAAACGTGGGCTGGGACTATCCGGCAGACAGCCTGGGCTATACGACGGGCATGGCGGTGGAATTGAATCACCCGAAGTGGGCCCTGCGTTATGGGTTCTTCCAGTTGCCCAATCAGAGGAATGGATTCACCGCCGATGGTCAGTTCCTCATGTGGCCGGGAGACAGCTCGGCGGGGGATGTGCGATTCTTCCACGACTGGGGAATGGTGGTGGAACATGAGCGCCGTTACAGCACTCATGCTCACCCTGGCGCCGTTCGCCTTCTGGGTTACGTCAATCAGGCGAACATGGGCAGCTATCAAGCGGCACTTTCCGCTCCGGGAACCAATATCGACCTGACCCACGCCACGCGGCACACTTCTGGCGTGGGACTCAACATCGAGCAGGAGATCACGAAGAATATCGGCGTGTTTTCGCGCCTGGGCTGGAATGACGGACACAACGAAGCATGGATGTTTACTGACGTGAATCACACCGGCTCGATGGGCGTGAGCATCAAGGGTGGGTCCTGGCATCGCCCCGACGATACGATCGGCGTGGCCGGCGTGGTAAGCGGCATCTCGAAGATCAACCAGGAGTTCCTGGCTGCAGGCGGCACGGGCATCCTTGACGGCGACGGTAGGTTGCAGTACGCCAAAGAAAAGGTCCTGGAAACGTACTACGATTGCAAACTCACAAAGCATCTCCGTGGCGCGCTGGATTACCAGTTTGTGGCCGATCCCGCCTTTAACAGCAATCGCGGACCGGTCTCTGTTTTCGCCACGCGACTGCACTTTGAGTACTAGCGAACATGGAACAGCCAATCACATTCGTTCACTTCGCGCTCTTTCTGCTCGAAGCCCTGGTGCTCGGAGCCATCATCGGTGCAGAACGACAGTGGCGGCAGCGGACTGCGGGGCTGCGCACGAACGCATTGGTTTCTGCTGGGGCCGCTGCCTTTGTGCTGGTTGCTGCGCTCGGCGGGCGCTCCAGCGAACAGTTCCGGATGGCAGCTCAAGTAGTTTCAGGCATCGGTTTCATTGGCGCCGGCGTGATCTTTCGCGAGGGCCTGTCGATTAATGGACTGAACACGGCGGCCACACTCTGGTGTTCGGCCGCCATCGGTGTCCTTTGCGGGGCCGGGTTTGCGCGGGAAGGCGCAGCGGCCGCTGGAGTCGTGTTGTTCGCTAACGTTGTTCTGCGGCCTATTGCCAGGCGTTTGGAGCGGAGAAACATTCCTATTCCCGAAGACGCGGAGATCCTCTACCTGCTGAAGGTGCAGTGCCGGAGTGCGGATGAGAATCATCTTCGCGCTCAGCTGCTGCAGACCGTCTCGATGTTGAGCCTCATGCTGCGCTCCTTGTCTAGCGAAGACCTCGATGCAGGCAGCGGCAGGCTAGAGATCCGGGCCATGTTGTTGAGTAGCGGTAAGCGCGATGACTTGGTTGAGCAGATCGTGAACCGCCTCAGCCTGGAGCCAAGTGTGTCGGTGGTGAGTTGGGAAGTCCTTTCCCATGGCACCGAAGGCGAGTAACCAGATTTTCTCGGTGCGTGACCACATAGCGGATTTTGTGAAACTTTGTACCGA
>JBEKUP010000144.1:0-4099 GCA_049514915.1 Occallatibacter sp.
TGGGTCGCATCGTTTTCCCCAGAAAACTGCGTCGATTTCCACGCCTTCAGGGAAATTCTAGACCACCCCATAGCAACAATCATCTGCTTTGATAGGCCTCTTGCCGGCTTTTCAGGATCGACTAACTCATTGTGGGATGAGGGGAGTTGAATCACTTCAACATCCTGTCCATCAAGCCAATCAGTCTCTAGTCGGTCATTTCTTCCCTCCCAGCGACGAAGAACTGTCGCCGGGAGGGATTCGGTGGTTCCTACTGTTGTCGACAATGTCCTTAGTGGATAATGACCACGTTGATGCTCCACGGGGCGAGGGTTAGTGTTAGAGGCAGCGCCTGCGCGCCAAGGTCAGTGGTCGTTGGTGCGTCCCAAACGTCACTTGCCGACTCGGCGTAGATGGCCTCGCCGTAAGTTGTCTCAATGACAGACGATGAGGTCGCCTTTCCAGACACATTTATCTCCACCGTCTCGTTGTTGTTTTCGTTGCGGTTGAACAAGACCAGCGCTTCACCGCCGTCATTGGTGGCCGCGTAGGCAACCACGTCGGTCGTGTCGCCGGTGACGCTCGGGGTCAATACGTGTTCCCCATTAATAAGCACTTGGCTGAATAGTTGGAACGCGCGCGCTGTCGGATTCATCGTACCGAGCGGTCCCGCGTTCGGACAGCCGCTATCAGCAGACCCATCGGAGAACACATTGTAGGCCCCCCAGTCCTGGAATCCGTAGAGTGAAGCACTATCGTTTCCAGCGGTACCGTTGCAATTGCCGAACCCGATCCACCAAGTGGCGCGCGATACTCCGTCGTTCATCATTTCGCCCAACACCTGGCCTGCAAACAGGCCTTGGGTAATCGACCAGCTCTGTTTGCCTGGATTGGAGGACACCGAGCCCATCTCGCCCACGTAAATGGGCGTGCTGGAATGACCGGCAGTGCTCAATTCAGCCTTGATGGTGTTGATATTCGTGGTCAACTGCTGCGCCGCCTGCTGCACAAGGAAGGTGTCGCTTTCACCGCCCGGGCCCTGCGGATAATAGTGGTATTCGACAAAGTCGTACTGCGAGTTCGCGAGCACGATCGGATCCCAATCGGCTGTGACATCGTCTTCAGAAGGTTCTGCGGCATCGACAGCGACGCCCACCAGCGTGTTCGGCGAGGCAGACTTGATCTGCTCGTAGTAGCCGTTGCTGGTGTTATTCCCCACAGCGGCGGCGTAGATTGTAGGGTCCCACTGGGTGGAATGCATGTCTGTCTCCCAGTGACCGTACACTTCATTGCCTACCGTCATGTGGCTTACTGTGACACCGAGGGTCAACGCGTTAGCCACCCATGCCGCAGCCTCGCTGGGTAAGCCGCCTCCATTGCAGGCCGGGTCAGAGCCGTAGTCCGCCGTAAGCGCAATATCCAGGCCGGCCGGAACCGCGAGTTCGTTGACGAAATTCGCAAAATCGTTGGTCGGATCAGCGAAACTGCCGGTGGGGCACTCGCTGGGGCTCGAGGGAGTGTTGCCAGTGCCTTCCCAATGATAGTCGTCGGCGGTCGACCCACCCGGCCAACGCACCGCCTTGATGCCGGCAGTCTCGAACGGCGTCACGGCGTCTGAGAGGGGTGTGTCGTCCCACACGGCCATGTTCATTCCGAGGAGCTGATCGGTTACGGCGACACCCGGACTCGAGGGATTTACCGTGACGGTTGCGTTAGCTGATTCGGTCGAGGGATTGACTGCCACCGCGATGCTGGTAGTCACTGGGGTGAGCGAGCCGGAGGTTCCGGTCACTGTGATCGTAGCCGTCCCAGTGGCCGCGGAGCCGGCTGTTAGTGTCAGCGTGTCGCCGCTGACCGTTGCAGTAACTCCGCTGTTTGAGCTAGCCGCAGCGAGACTTACGGCGCCCGTAAATCCGCCAACGTCTGTTACCGTAATGGCGTCGGTGACGCTTGTGCCTTGGGTGATTGTCTCGTTAGCTGCGGCAGGCGTAAGCGTAAATCCGCCTGTTGGTCCGGCTTCAGTAATCGTAAACGTCTGTGTGCTCTTGCAATTAGCGGTGTTGGTATAGGTCGCCACATACACATTGACGCCCGTACTCAGCGCAATGGCATTGATCTGCCGCGTAGCGGAAGTGAATCCGTTGGGTCCCGTCCAGCTCCAGGTTCCTGTCACAGGCTGCGGACCAAGGTTCACCGTGGCTGCGGCAAGGACCGATGCGGTAGCAACTTGTTGCCAGGCTGCTCCATTCACCTGCAGAAAGGGAGTGATCGCAGTAGGTGTGCACGTACCGGAGCTCACGATGACTGCAATGGTTGCGGTCTGTTTCAGCGAGCCGGAGGTTCCGGTGATCGTGATGGTAGACGTCCCGGTGGCTGTGGAGCTGGCTGTGAGTGTCACAACATTGCCGCTGACCGTAGCGGTGACTCCGCTGTTTGAGCTGGCCGCGGCGAGGCTCACCGCACCGGTAAATCCGTTCAGGTCTGTCACCGTAATTGCGTCGGTGAGAGTGGCGCTTGGGGCGATCGTCTCGGTGGCCGCCGCAGGTGTAAGCGAGAAGCTTCCCGTTGCGGCGCCACCGCAGGTGGTTCCATTGACTGCAAATGAAGCGGGCACCGCATTGGTGACGCCGTTCCATGTGCCGTTGAAGCCTATGCCTGTCAAACTGCCTCCGGCGGAGATGCTGCCGTTGTAACTCTCGTTGGTCACCGTAACATTGGCGCCACTCTGGATTTCATTGCCATTCCAGAGGTCCGAAACTGTTTGCCCATTGGCGAATGCCCAACTCAACGACCAACTAGACCAAGCGGTTGTTCCTGTGTTCTGAATTGTGATGGCCGCCCCAAAGGCCGTATTGTTTTGAGGCGAGATTGTGTAGACAACCTTGCACGCAGTTTGAGCGTAGGCGCCCGGCGCAACAAGGGTTAAAAGTAGAGCCGTGAGCACCGTAAAGTACCCACTCAATCTGCGAACGCGTGGCCGCCTGTGGAAGGAATTGAACTGCTGAGACATAGTTTCTCCTTGTGCATAGCCCATCCACATTCAATGGGTGAGTGCCTTTTCGACACATAATGCCGGTATTGGGAGCCGTATTCCGCAAGACGGACGAATAGTCCACTGACCCGTGCTCTGAGTTTGTGCAAGTTGCGAATGAAAACGTAAACAATTGGAAGACATGGACGTTATGTTTGCTCGACATGTGAGTGAATGAACGCGAATAACTTCGGGGAAATGATGCCGCTATGCTCGACATGCGACCCCCACTGCTGGATCTTCTGCCGAGCAATGAATCAAATAGAATTGCGACTAAAGCAGTGATCGACACGGCCCAAAAACAGCCGTGAAGGTACAGTTGAATCTAGGCCGCTGTTTCCAGACATTTTTCGCATCTGGGGCAATTGCGGACCCAAGCTAAAACGTTTGAGTAAGGAAGTCAACTCACCGTAGGACACCACCCTAAAGTAATGTCCCAAGCGCCAGAACCGGGCGAAAACCGTGTCTTGTCCGAGCTCAAGGAGGGAAGCACGATACGGATTTGCGGAATCAGCATTCTGGATATTTCAGGCACTTGGAACGCGGGCGGTCCGACCGCGAGTTAAGTAAGTTTGGTATCGGTCTCTTGCGGAAGCCGAGGCCGTCAATTGAGGTGTTGTGGTGTCTGATGTTCCCTGAGCGGAATAGCAATTTTCGCCGCATTGGACGCACCCTTCAATACAGCTATAGCCCCTAATTCCGCCGGTGGCGCGAGCCAGCGGAGTGAGGATCCACTGCTGCGAAGCTCTGCCGGTGTACGTAAATTGTTCGAACTGCACCCCATTCGCTGTGCTTCCACCAACAACGCCAAGCGCCAAGCCGCAGTTTTGACTGGTCAACTCGTAGCGGCCGTTGCCCAAGGAAACGGCAGTAAAACTCTGGTTCGAGTTCCCATTCGACGGATAATGATCAACGAGAGCCCCAGAGACCACATAGGCACCGTGAACGTTTGGGAATTGACTGCTAGTACTACTGTGTTATAAAGTAGGTACCTCAAGTTTGATTGGCTTCGCGGGGGAGATTTTTGGGTAGTACGTTGATGGAATGAGCCTTCGCCAATTGGACTTTTCCCGTCAGGCGGAACGCCTC
>JBEKUP010000145.1:0-4080 GCA_049514915.1 Occallatibacter sp.
CCGCCCCCGCCAACCCCAGCACAATCCCCACCCCAATCAGCCGTCCAGCCTCGCTGAGCACCAGTTTGTACACCGAGTTCCTCTGCGCCCCCAGCGCCATCCGCACCCCAATCTCTCGTGTCCGCTGGCTCACCGAGTAGGCAATCACGCCGTACAGCCCCACCACTCCCAGCACTAGCGCCAGCGTCGCAAATCCCCCCACCAGGTACGCCGCCGACCGATGCAGATACGCCGTATAGGAGTCGTTGATTTGCTGAATCATCGTGTTGGGATTCTCCACCGCCGCTTCCACACTCACTTCATGAATCGCAGTCGCCAGCATCGGCAACACTGCCTTCTCATCCTGCCGCGTCCGCATCATCAATGTGAAATATGTATCGGTATTTTGGTTGAAATGAAAATACTCCGCAGGCCACTCGTCCTCTGCAAGCCCTGCATCCTTGAAGTCCGCAACCACACCCACAATCTCTCGTATGGATTTCGGCGTCAATTCCGTGTCGCCGACCTTCCTCCCAATCGGATCCTCACCAGGAAAATACTTCTTCGCAAACGCCTCATTGATGATGATCACCATCGGCTTTGCCCCATCTTCCGCATCGTTGAAGTACCGTCCACTCAGTAGCCGCGCGTGGATGGTATTGAAGAACCCCGCACTCACATCGCGTTCGTTCACTTCATTGTGAATTCCGTTGTACGGCTTGCCCACAAAGCGCACCCAGTCTGTATTGCAGTTGCAGCTCACTGGCGGCACGCTGGTAATCGCAGCCGATTCCACACCCGGCAAGCTCTCCACCCGCGCAATCACGGCGCGCGCAAAGGCGACCACCTGCGCGTCCTTTGAAAACCCTGCATCCGGCAGTCCAATGTTGATCATCGCCAGATGGTCCGTCGGAAACCCGGTATCCACGTGCAACAGCATGTATAGGCTTTTTCCCAGCAGCCCCGCGCCGGTCAGCAACACCACAGCAGTCGCCAGCTCTATCACCACCAGGTTCGCGCCCATCCGTCGCCACAACATCCCCGCGGAACTGCGCCCTCCCTCCGTCAATCCATCCCGCAAATTAGAGAACCTGAAATGCAGAATCGGCGTCACCGAAAACAAAATCCCCGCCAGCAGCGCCAGGCATCCTGCAAACTCCAGCACATGCGCGTTCAAGCGCAACCCGCGCAAAAACGGCATCCCGTTCATCATCTCCGTCGAGATCAGCCCACTCAGCACCTTCATCCCGCCATACGCCAGCCCCAGTCCCGCAGCGGTCCCCGCAGCCACCAAAGTCAACCCTTCAGTCACGAACTGCGCACTCAACCGCTTGCGCGATGCGCCCAGCGCCCCGCGCACCGCAATCTCGCGCCTCCGGCTCTCCGCTCGCACCAGCAGAAGACTCGACACGTTCACGCACGCAATTAGCAGCAGCAATCCCGCACCGCCCAGCAAGATCAAAAGAATCGGCCGGATATCTCCAACAATCGCCTCCGACAACAGAATCACGCTCGCGCTGTTGCCGCGATTCGAATCCGGATACTGCTTCTCCAGTTGCGCCGCAATCCGCTTCATCTCCTCCAGCGCACTGCCCACAGTCACCCCGTCCTTCAACCTGCCCACGCCGTCCAAATTGTGACAACTGCGCCGCTTCTCGCACTCGTGCGTCGGTTCCAGAGGCTCCCAGAACTCTGCACTATCGCGCAAGGCAAACTGAAAATCCTCCGGAAGCACGCCAACAATCGTGTGCTCAATCCCGCTAAGATTCACCGATTCGCCGATCACATCGTTTCTTCCGCCATATCGCCGCTGCCACGTCCTGTAGCTCATCATCACCACCGGCGCCGCGCCAACCACATCTTCCCCGGCTCGAAAATCCCGTCCCAGTATTGGTCGGATTCCAAGCGTTGACAAGAACCCCGCGCTCACTCGTATCCCAGGAATCGATTCCGTGCCGGTCGGCGTTTTCAGCGCCCAGCCAGTCCGATTGAACACCTCCATCGAACTGAAAACCGTGTTCATCCGCTTCCAGTCCAGATAATCCGCGTACGACAAATTGTTGCGCGGAAATCCCGCCGAGCTCTCATCCACCGCAACCAGCCGTGTCGGATCCGGATAAGGCAGCGGCTTGATCAATGCCGCATCCACAAACGCGAAAATCGCTGCGCTCGCGCCAATCCCCAACGCCAGAATCAAAATCGCCGTCAGCGCAAATCCAGGATTTTTGCGCAACTGCCGCAACGCAAACCGCAGATCCTGCACCACCGTCTCCATCTTGAACCCCACCACTTCGTGGCTCTTCTCCTTCAACCGCGTCGCATTCCCAAACTGCCGTATCGCCGCAAACCGCGCAGCCTCCGCCGTCATCCCCCCTGCAACAAACTCCCACTCCGCCTGCTCGCGATGAAACGCCATCTCCTCATCCAGTTCTCCACTGAACCGCCTCCGTCCAATCAGCATCGACAGCTTCTTCACAAACCGGGTGATCGCTTTCATCTAAGCCTCCTGTGCATCCGAGAGCACGCGCCCGATAGCAGCAATCATCTGTTCAAACTGCGTCAGCTCAAGCCCCAACTGCTTGCGCCCTGTAGCCGTCAGCGTATAAAACCGCGCCCGCCGATTGGTCTCCGTCATCTTCCACTCCGCTTTCACCCATCCCTGCAGCAGCAACCGTTGCAGCGCTGGATACAGTGACCCCTCTTCCACCGTCAGCACATCGTCCGACAGCCGCTTGATGGAAAGCGCAATCCCGTATCCGTGCAGCGGAGCGCGCGTGAGAGTTTTCAAGATCAACATGTCGAGAGTGCCAGGCAGGAGGTCCGGTTTCTTGGCCATAAATTTATATATAGAGTATCTATGGGTAGTACGTCAATGGATGAATTCGAGATTCAATCGTTGCATAGTCCCTTAGTCCCTACGTCCCTGGTCCCTCGCTCCATGCTTCACGACTCCCCGTCCTATGATTTACCCTCATCAATGGCATGAAATCAACGCGCGCGCTTTACATTCCCGTTCTCGCCGTGGCCCTCGCTACAGCGGCCTTCGCACAGCAGTCCACCACCAAACCGGCTGATGACCTGCCCGATGCACCCCAGGCCACTGCCGCCGCCATGATCCATCCCAATGGACCCACCGTCGTCATGGACACTTCAATGGGCCGCATCACCTGCCAGTTCTTTCAGCGGCAGGCGCCCAAAGCTGTCGCCAACTTCATCGGCCTCGCCCAGGGCACCATCGACTGGACCGATCCAGCCACGCATAAGAAGCAACACAACAAGCCCTACTACGACAACACCATCTTCCATCGCGTCATTCCCGAGTTCATGATCCAAGGTGGCGATCCAACGGGCACTGGCATGGGCGATCCCGGCTACGCCTTCGACGATGAAGTCGATCCCAACCTCAACTTCGACCAACCCGGCCGCCTCGCCATGGCCAACAGCGGCCCCAACACCAACGGCAGCCAGTTCTTCATCACCGAGCAGGCATACGACTCGCTCAACGGCCACTACACGCTCTTCGGCCAATGCGACGAATCGAGCGTGCTCGTAGTCAAAACCATCGCCCGCGTCCAACGCGACAGCAACGACAAGCCGCTCTCGCAAGTCGTCCTCAAAAAGGTGACCATCGTACCGGAAGGCCAGCCCCTTCCGCCGCCACCCGCCGAGTCCGCGCCCAAAGCCGCGTTGCCCGCCGCGCCCAAACCCTAGTTCTCAAATCTACACAGGAGTTTCAATGGCACTCTTACCAGGAACATACGCAGTCTTCAATACCACCGAAGGCAAAATCACCGTCAAGCTCTTTGAGGCAGTCGCGCCCAAAACCGTCGCCAACTTCATCGCCCTCGCCGAAGGCGGCAAGGAGTGGACCCACCCCACTACACGCGCCAAGTCCACAGGCAAGCTTTACGACGGAACCATCTTCCATCGCGTCATTCCCGACTTCATGATCCAGGGCGGCGACCCGGCTGGCAACGGCATGGGTGGCCCGGGCTATCGCTTTGAAGATGAGACCGCCGGCTCTCCGCACAAGTTTGACAAGCCCGGCAAGCTCGCCATGGCCAACAGCGGCCCCAACACCAATGGCTCCCAGTTCTTCAT
>JBEKUP010000146.1:0-3657 GCA_049514915.1 Occallatibacter sp.
ACGTTGGACAGGTACATGCCGCCGGCGGCGTGCTGAGAGGCCAGCCGGGTATAGCCACCCATGGCGTGCATGTACGGCTCGTAGCGTGTGAAGTGGAACAGATAGCTGGCGCCAGAGGCACCGGTGATCAGGCTTTGATTGAACGGAGTGCCCGCACCGTAACGAACCGTTGCGATGTAGGCGAGGTGTTCTCTACGGCGCATGTCGTATTCGACATCCAGGCCGTTGGTCGTCGCCAAATCATTGCCGTCCGGCGTCGCCAGCGCGTAATCGGTGCGCGTGTGGTCGAAACCGACATACACCTGATCGCTGAAGCGATTGGCGCGTAGCGGTGCAACGGTGTCAAAAGCTTGCTGCGCAAGACAAGCGCAGCCGCCGAAAAGCACGGATACGAGAAGAATGAAGATGGAGCGATTTCTCACTTTGCACCATCCAGTGAGGCGGAGTGAGAGAGAAGCTGAGCAGTATTTGTCGGGATGTCTTGATCTTGCGAGGTGCCCTGCGCTGGCGGCGCGGGAATGGAGTCTGGCTCCGCGGCTGGAACCGGGGCAGCTTCTTTCTCGACTGAGGCCCGCGTGAGATAGGGGTAGAACGGAGTCAACGTGAATGGCAACTTCTCCCGTACGGCAACTACGGGCGCGGATCGCGCTTTGTTCATCTCGACGCGACCGGTCCAGGGGTCCATGATCACCCGCGAGCCGAGCGGCAAGGCGGCGACCTGGTGAACGTCTTTGGGAGTCAGATCTGGCGCGGCAGCTGCGGCAAATGTGAGGCGGGGTTGCTCGCCAACCAGCGAGTCGCTCAATCGGCTCCGCAGTAGATTCGGAAGCACTTTGCGGCTGGCTTCCATCTGCTTTAGGAACAGGCCCATGTTCTGCAGCTTGCCCTGGTACGGCGAGTTTTGAAGCAGGACCAGGCTCTCTTCATCGGCCTCTTTTAGTTCGTCGCTGCTCCGCACCACACGCAGCCGCTCCAGAGCGTCGGTGTCGGGGAAGATCAGCCGATCGCCGAATGCGAATTGGGAGTTGTCGCTATCGTGGGCGAGCACGATGTGGCTCAACTCATGCGCCAGCACTGCGGCCAGGGCCGCCTCGTCGGGAAGCGCGTCGATCAAGCCGCGGCTTACCACGATGGTATGGCCGATTGCGAAGCTTTCCATCGGAGCCGTCAGAAGCACGCGGCACCGCACCTCGGGTTCGATCACAAGGTTGTTGGTAACGATGAGGTTGTTTACGACCGTTTCAAGGATTTCGCTCAGCGGGGATACCGGCGCGACGAGCCCGGCCTGCTCCAGGCGGAAAATGTAGTTGTTTTCGGCTTGGCGCTCCCAAGCCTTCTGACTTGCCAGCGGCGTGCTCGAGTCAACCTGGTCGGAGATGGCATCCTTGGCATCCACCTGAATTGCGGTGAAAGCGTTGCTGAACTCCTGCCCGGTGTCCGCTTGGCTGGTGGCATAGCCCCAGAGGCGGGTCTGTCCGCGCAGCGCAACCGGTGATTTGTCAGGCATCACGTCGGATTCTTCGCTGTAGACGTAGGCGGGGAGCCAGGAACCATTGTTGACGTTGATGCGCCAGGAGTCGAAGTGAATAAACTCCGAACCCTCTGACGGGTGAACGTAGGTGCCGTTGAAGCGGACGATGTTGAAGTCCTGGTCCTCAACCCAGATGCGTCCCATGAACTGGCCGTGCCCTTTGGCGGTGGGAGTCACATCAAACACCAGACATCTCACAGTGCCCAGGAACTCTCTCTGGTGGTAGACAAACTTGTAGTGCGCACGATCGAAGTGTTGCATGTCGATCACGGCCATCTGTGTGAAGCCGAGCGGCACCCAACCCTTGCGGCGCTCGAAGGTGGCCTCTTTGATTTCACGAAGAAGCTGATGGCTGACCACCGGGCGCTCCTGGGCGATGAACGAATCGTCCTGGAGACGGCTCTTGAACGAAGCGCGGCCCAGGAAGTATTGATCCTCGACCGGCACCCGTCCCAGTTCCTTGTCCTTCCTGAAGCCCTGTACATACGTCTCGACAATGGGGGAGTATTTCGCGAAGGTTTTTACGTTCTCAGCCTCGCGCGCGGTGATCTGGTCGATGGTTCGGTCAAGCGCATCGCTTGCCGGGTGGGGAGTGTCTGCGGCGGACGCCAATGCAGCCAGCGACAGCACCAGAGGAAGAAAAACAAAACGGCATTTCATGAATCCGTTCTCCTTTACGACAGTGCAAAGACGACATGAATGGTGGCGGGATAGTCCACAAACTGGCCATCACGCCGCGCGGGAGTAAAGCGGATCTGGCGCGTGGCGGCGACTGCCGCCTCGTCCAGTCCATGTCCAAGACCTTTCACCACTCCGACAATCCGAATCTCTCCGGTGGCCGAGAAGACAACTTGCACCGCAACGTCGCCCTGCACATGGAGCCGCCGGGCCTCTTCGGTGTACACCGGTGCGGGTTTGCTCTGAATCGCAACTGCTGAGATAGGGGAGACTACTGCTTCAACCGTCTTGGCCTTCGCCAGTGCGGTTTCACTGAAGTCAACACTCTTTACGGCTTTGCTTGTCTGTCCAGAAGCACCGCTCTGCGTGCCAAATGCTCCTGTCGCCACGCCTCTTACCGTCGGGCGCCCGGTCCCCGTAGCCGGGGTTCCAAAACTCCCTACCGCTGCAAGTGCCGGAACACGGTTGGTCGCGCTGGTCTGCGGTTGCACGGGTACACCATTGGGATCTCCAAAAGAGCCGGTATGGACAGGCTTTGCCACGGGCATAGCAGGAACCTCAGCCAACACATTGGGCTGGAGCACAGGCTTCGGCACCGGCGGCGCGGGGAGATTCACCGTCGGTTCTACGCGCGGTGTGAGTGGCGCTGGAATCGGCATCGGAGCTTCAACAGGAAGCTTGGGTGAGGCGACCGCTACCTGCGAGACAGAGATCCGGACAACTGGCTGCCGCACTGGAGCCGGCTCAGAAAGAGTGGGAGTAACCAGCGAGATCGCGGAATATTTCTTGTAAATAAGGACCGGCGCCGGGGTAGTAAGGGTGAGGGTCAACAGCAACGCCACCACGACTACTAGAATGCCGTAGCTGGCAACGAAGGCGCTGGGCCGCCTTCGCCCCGTAATCTCAAAGTCAGCGAAGAGTTCATCCGGCATGGAAGCTGGCGGAGCTGGAAATACCACGACCGTCTGTGTTGATTTCATACGACTCCTACCGCACCGTTACCAGAACTGTTTGGGTATGGCTCAGCGTTCCAGAGGTGCCCGTAACGGTGACCGAATAAATTCCTTTTGGCGTACCGTCCTGCTGAACGTAACGAGTTCCGGTTCCGCAGCCGGTCAGCAGCAGGGTCAGCATTACCGCAGCCAGCAGCACGAGGTGTTTGCGGCGATTGGCAGACAGAAAGAAGCTCAGCAGGAACGCGCCAAGCAATTCCGCTTTACCCACGGTTGTAGAGAAGGTCTTCACGCTCAGCGCAACGCTGCCGGCGGGAACTGAAGTGGTTGCCGGAGATGCGGGAGCCGGCACCGCGAGAACGGCCGGTGACTGACCGCAATCCATTTCGGCGGACGGTGACACACAGCTAAATGTGATCGTGCCGTGGAAGCCATTGAGCGCCGTAACTGTGACCGGCGTAGCTGCCGACTGGCCCTGAGCAACGGAGAATGGTG
>JBEKUP010000147.1:0-3536 GCA_049514915.1 Occallatibacter sp.
AATTTCTGGAGCTGATGACCAGGATTGAACTGGTGACCTCTCCCTTACCAAGGGAGTGCTCTACCAACTGAGCTACATCAGCCCTTCTTACGATTTCTCAGGCCCTGAACCTTCATTCTCGGCCTTCTCAAACCTATCCTCGTTCTGGCGGCGAATTTTGTCCGCACGACGAGCCAACACCGTTCGAAAAACCATCGCGCCAATCACCAACAGAGGAGCCACCCTAAATTCCATCGGTTGGCCATGGACGAGAACTTTACCGTCCCCCATGGTGAACCAGACCAGTACAGCCAAAACCAAATACAACCCCAGAGCCACCCAGAATTTGCGGTCCAATTCGTCCGCAGTACTGTGAACCCCTTCGTTTCCGCGCTTTGGGGTAATATCGCGCATTCCGATTCCCCAAACTCGCTTTCCAGCCAACAGCGCCAACTGACCACCGTTCACTGACCACTGTACTTATGGTGCACAGGGGAGGATTCGAACCTCCGTAACTCGTAGAGTGGCAGATTTACAGTCTGCTGCCATTAACCACTCGGCCACCTGTGCCCAGAACACTCCGGCAGCCAAAACCCGCCACCGAAGGCCTTGCCCAAACTCCACCTGGAACCGCTTCTTCAAACCACTTCTGGCGCATCAAGCCCCGCCCGGAATCCTCCGGCATTTCGGAGCATGTCACCTCTGTGGGATCACCGCGGAGGACAGGCCCGGCGCCTCAAATCCACAGCGCGCCGGTAAACTTTCTTACTGTCTCAAGCCCCGTTTTTGTCTCCATTTACGTGGAGCTGGCGAAGGGATTTGAACCCCCGACCCTCTGATTACAAATCAGATGCTCTACCAGCTGAGCTACGCCAGCTCATTCCACCGGAAACCGCTCCCGATAGCCTGAAACCTGAACCGTTCAAGTGCACGGGCACACTCCCGCTCCGCACACCACGGCACAGAAATCAAGGTTAGCACACCCCCGCTGGGGTAGCAAACAGCGGCTCGCGCGAACCGGAAAATCCTGTCCTGTGACGAGAGCCCCTGGCCGAAGCACCCGCATTTTGGGGCTTCAAATGGCTGCTTAAAGGGTTGGACTACATAGCTGAAAAGGCTGCTCAAGTGGTTACAGAACATGCGAAAAGGCTGCTCAAGTGGTTGCACTTCGCATCGACATGAACCTTGCGGGCAGCCTTTTGGATGTGTTTGGGTTGCAGAGAATTGAACTAAATGAAGTAAAGGGTTGCTTAGAATTGAACGCATTTTCCGAAAATGCGCTGATTCTGCATGGCGTTGTGGCATAAGCTATTGATACTGCAATCTTTATTTCGACTTTCTTTTCTGTGCAGTCGCGCTCACAAACAGCGGTTTTTCAAGGCCTGACGTTTGGATAACTTTAATGAGCAATGCGCTTTATGCCGCGAGCGGAACAGCGCTGATATAGCGACGTGGGATTCGCTTGGGATTGGCCGAGCGGCATCCCCCTGAACTGCCCCGGGCATCGAATCACGAAAGCCGTCTTGGCGCAGGAGTCTGAAAATGCCCGACAAAGCCGTGATTGAAAAAGCGCAGGAAGACCTCCGGGAAGGCAAATCCCCTTCAACCGCAGCCGGTGAGTTTGTTCGCGAGGAAATTGAACACGTTCGCGAGAGCAAACACGGAGCGCGGTCTCCGCAACAGGCCATTGCCATCGGACTCAGCGAGGCTCGCCGCGCCGGGATTCCGCTGAAATCGCCCGCCGCTGGGAAAACCAGCGCAGAAACCCGCCATAAGGCGGAGAAGGATTACGAGCGCGGCCAGACTGATCCAGCCACCGCCGAGGAAGGAACCACAAGGCGTGGCAGGAGCCGCATGAAAGCGATGAAGAAAGAGCCAAAGAACACAACTTCCCACGCTGCTTTGTCGCGGCATGCCAAGGCGGCGGCTCACAAGGACCAATAGAGCCGCCGGTGGCGAAACGCATTTACGCTGCCGGGGTAAGGCCTATGTCGTCGGCGACGTAGACCTTCATAGCCGTCCCCTTCTTGATGTCGATATTGGAGCCGTGCTTGATCAACCCGATCGGCCCAAAAAGGACGGTGAGCGCAACAGCTGCGCCGGTACCGCTGTCGCCTTCCTTGCCCTTTGCTCCGCGCAGATGAATCTTCACGTCCCCAACCTTCAAATAGTCCAGGCGAACGTTCAACTCACCGGCTTTTCCCATCATTCCCGACTTTTTGGCGTTTGTAACTTCGCCGAATGCCTTGCTGCCAGCTTTCGCCACCACAACATCGCCAACCTTAAGGTCTTCTGCCAATACAAACGCCACCGGGTCGCCTTCGGCGGCAGTCTTGGAACTGATGTCTTGGTCAAAAGCCAACGGCACATCGGTTCCCTCGGCAAGCACTAACTTGCCGGGTGCAACCGTTACCACATTCGCAGGTGCCGGCGCTGGAGCCGCGGTATCCGAAGCCGCCATTGGCGCAGGTGCGGCGATGATTGGAGACTGGGCTGGGTCTTGCGCAGCCTGTTGAGAGTACAGCGCTGAACTTCCCAGCCCAATCAGAATGATTGCAAGAAATGAAAGAGTAGTTTGCCTCTTCATGTTGGTATTCCTCCTGAGACTCGATGACGCTTAGACACGCCAACCACGCGGCCGGTTAGGACAAATGAGGAAACGACCCTCTCGCAGCAAGTCCTACCCGCATTGAAGACCCCAATGCCCTGGAGTCGAGATCCCAACACCGTTCCCGTGCCGCAGCGCCGGGACGAAACTTGCGAAGATTAGTTTTTAAGCGGATGATTCTCGTACTATTCAAGGCCTAACTCAGGCGTTTTCGAACACTCGGAGAAACTGCATGCGCAAGATTTTCCTGGTATTTGTCTTTCTCGTGTCCGCGGCCTTGTTGACCGCCCAGCAATCCCTCAACAACGACGCCATAGTCAAACTGGCGAAAGCAGGATTGTCAGACGAACTGATAGTAACTGCTATCAACTCTCAGGCCGGGACCTACGACACATCCACCGACGGATTGATCGCCCTTAAGACTGCAGGCGTAAGCGACAAGGTGGTGGCGGCGATCGTGGCGAAGGTCGCAGCTCCCGCACTTTCTCCAACTGCAGTTGCGCCTCCTGCTATCTCCGCACAGGAGCCTCCCTCCCAAGGATCAACAGAACCAGCAGAGGCGGGGACAGCGTCTGGGTCAGCGGCAATTCCAGCACGTTCGAGAATCGTGATCGCTCCAATGGGCGGATTTGAAACATATTTCGCAGCGGCAGTTCGCGAAAAGAAAGTTCCTATCACCCTCACACTCGACAAGGCCTCCGCGCAGTATTTCGTCGTCTCGACCGACACTGAATGGCAAGGCTTCGTTTACGGTGCGGGCGGGGCAGCGACTTGGAGCCGAGGCACCGGAAGTGCTGCGTTTGGTTCTTCCGCGAACTCCACTCGCGGACTCGAGGCAAGCATCATGGTGATTGATGCAAAATCAAAGGATGTTGTTTGGGCATACGAGGTACACAAGAGCAGCCACGGCTCCCTCCTCTTCGGAACACTAGGTGCCCGCGGTAAGCAG
>JBEKUP010000148.1:0-3499 GCA_049514915.1 Occallatibacter sp.
AAGCCCTGTGCCAACCGCCCAGTTGCGGATTTCTACCCCTCCACGGTGAGCGCGACGAGGAACATCAGTTCGGTGTCACCATCCCTTACCGCGGATGGGTCCTCGACGCCGACACCTTCAAAACAGATGTCGCCAATTTTCTCGACCACAACAACATCGGAGCTTCTAACATCTTCTTTCCCATCACTGTTTCCCAGGCCTTGATCCGCGGATGGGAACTTACGCTGCGCTCTCCGCGCATCGCCCACCGTGTCCAGCTTCACCTCGCCTACTCCAACCAAATCGCCGAGGGCAGCAGCATCATCACAGGCGGTCTCAACAATGTGACACCCTCTCCCGGGCTCAGCCCGCTCGATCACGACCAGCGCAACACGCTCAACGTGGGCGGCGACGTCACTCTCCCCTGGCACTCCTATGCCTCGACCAACGTTTATTACGGCTCGGGGTTCAGCAACGCTTTCCCCGGCCAGCCATATCCAGGTAACTATCTGCCTTCGCACACCACCTTCGATCTGTCTTTAGGCAAGGACTTCGGGGAAAGCTTCACGGCATCGCTCACCGCGTTAAACGTAACCAACTACCGCGTTGAGTACGACAACAGCCTCACCTACGGCGGATTTCACTGGAATCTGCCGCGCGAAATCTATGCGCAGGTTCGGTATCGGTTCCACTACTAGGGCACATAAGATTCGCGACAGACCCTCGTGCTAGCCGACATGCTGTAGCGCAGGCACGGGGGTTCGTCGTGGCCCTATTCTGTGTCCGGATAAATCAGGTACTCCGAGGAAGACCGTTCAGCGAAGGGCTATTCGTGAGCGCTGCACACTTCTTTCAATAGGAAGAGAAGTAGTTAGATGTTAATCCCGTTGGCGGCAAACGAGTTTGCTACGCGGCGTAATCGTGATAGCCCGGGCCTACCATCAATGCGCAGTCTTCTCGTAGTACTCCATAAGGTCAGACCGGGTAATTAGGCCGATGAGAAGTCCCAGTTTCAAAACGACTACTGCCTGATTTCCGGCCAGCAGTAAACGATAAATTTCCTGTAGCGGCGCATTTACATCCACTTCCGGCAACGGACGCGCCATTACCTCTTTCACCTTGACAGTTCGCGAGTCCACACCGCGATGCAAAGCATGAACGATTGTGATCTCCTGGACGGCACCGACGATCTCGCCATTTTCGACGACGGGCATCTGGGAGATCCCTCGCTCACGGAAGGTCTCCGCTGCATGTTGGAGCGAATCGTCTGGCAGCAGGCAAACCAATTTCCCCTCGCGTCCGAGTGCTTGCAACAGATCTCCGGCAGTGGTCCGTTCGGGCGCAACTTCTACAAATCCGTTCTGCGCCATCCACGTGTCATCGTACATCTTGCTGAGATAATTCCGCCCGGTGTCTGGGCAATGGACGACGATCAAATCCTCGGGCGCGCACCGCTGTGCATACCGAAGGGCCGCCGCAAGGGAGGTTCCGCTCGATCCTCCGAGAAGGATACCTTCCTGTCGCGCAACCTTACGTGCGGTAACAAACGACTCGGCGTCACTGATCCGAATCCACTCATCCACCACCTGCGCGTTCAATGTGCTGGGAACGAAGTCTTCGCCGATGCCCTCCACTTTCCACGAGCCCGGAGTTCCTCCGCTCAGGATCGACCCTTCAATATCGGCACCGATAACGCGAATGCGTGGATTTCGCTCCTTCAGGAATTGCCCCACGCCGCTGATGGTTCCTCCTGTGCCAGCCGCCGCCACAAAAACAGTGACACGCCCCTCCGTCTGCTCCCAGATTTCAGGTCCGGTCTGCGCGTAGTGGGTCTGAGGGTTTTCAAGATTTGTGAATTGTCCGGCGCGCCAAGCGCCTTCGATTTCGCGCGCAAGGCGGTTGGCCACTCCGTTGTAGCTTTCGGGAGAGTCCGGAGGAACGTTGGAAGGCGTGATCACAACTTCCGCACCATAGGCTCTCAACAGGCGCACCTTGTCTTCGCTCATTTTGTCGGGCAACACAAAGATGCAGCTATATCCGCGGACCGCTCCGACAAGCGCCAGGCCAAGCCCCGTATTTCCGGCAGTTGCTTCAATGATCGTGCCGCCCGGTTTCAGCGCACCGCTATGTTCGGCGGCGAGAATCATGTTCAACGCGACGCGATCCTTCGTGCTGCCGCCAGGGTTGAAGTACTCCACCTTGGCGCAGATAGTTGGCGCGAGGTGCTCGACCGAACGATGAAGGCGGATCAACGGCGTCTGACCGATTGTCTCGAGTATGTTGTCCAGGATCGCGCCACGCTGACCGACCGCGCTGTCTTTGTACGATTCTGTGAGCCGCATTTGTTACCTCGCCAGATTAGATTTCGTCTTTCATTACCGACTATTCTCGGAGCACCTGCTCCAAATCGTTACAAAGATCGTCGGGATCGGGCGCTCCCTGTGTTCTCAAGAGCATAGGATTTGGAGACGTTCTCGAATTTCACGCACACAATAGTGACCCTGACAAAAAGCCCTTTCAGAAATGCAGATGGCCCGAGATTGAGAATCTCGGGCCATTTGGAGAACTTGTGCGATTGGTACGCTAACGCTTCGCTGTCCTCTTCCGACCCACAGATGCGCGCCGACACGGGCAGTAAACTCGTATGCAGGCAAAAAACGGCGTTCCGGCGCGTGAGCCGCGAAAAAGTGAGTCCTGCTCCAGGGCAACCCTGCTCACAAGAGCGATGCCATTTATCAGGTTGTGGGGACTCTGCATGAAAATCACTCTAGCATAGTCCGTGAGCAATTTGATGCGAAATTATTAAGTATCTCTCTCTAAAGCGGCGCGAGAGTTTAGACTGCGAAGCTGCCTCTCTGGTCACCGCCTCGTAACGTGACGAACGCGGCCTGCGCTCCGCGCTACGGAGATGCTCGGCGGCGACGGCGGCTCAGGACACACTTCCCGGGCGGAGCCGTCGCGGCGGCCACTGCCTTGGCTGTCCTCCGCACTCACAGCCAATGCTTGCAGATACGTTCCTGGCGCCAGCCTGCTCTCGCGTGATGTGCGCCACGTCTTCCGGAGAGGACGTGACGGGGCTTTGTTGTTAGTTACACACAAGACCAAGCGTTCGGTCCAGAATAACTACTTTGTCGCGTCGATAGAAGGCACTTTGAAGTTCGTCTCCTTAGCGCGTTCCAGTCTCCCAGGAAGCTGAAGTTCCCATTCGAAGTAGGCATTTGCGGCCCGCTTGAACTCTGGGCTCATTGGCTCGAACTGCCCCCACAGAAAAGGCTGGAGGAAAATGTCGTCGGTCTTCGTTGCTAGGTTCTCGAACCCCGGAGTAACCGGTAGATTCGCCTTGCGCCAGGCGGCATTGCCCCCCTCCAAAATACTGACCGGCTTTCCGGAGATTTCAGTCAGATCGCGTCCAGTGAGCGCAACCAGAGTTGGATTATCGCCCGTCACCACAAAGCCGGATGACTCCGGAATCGTCCGTAACGCCTCGTCCAAACGCGAGCGGATTGCGAACCACGCGCCC
>JBEKUP010000149.1:0-3496 GCA_049514915.1 Occallatibacter sp.
CAGAACGGCTCTGAATACCATTACGCCAACGTATCGCCGGAGATGTTTACCGCGCTCGTCGAAGCAGTCAGTGTCGGTCAGTTCTTCGGCGAGCACATCAAGAAGCATCCCGAACTCTACCCTTACACCAAGATCGAACCGGAGGCGTAGCGCCATGAAATTCTTCGGAGTGAACGACAAGAATCACCAATTACTCGCCGTTGGTTATGAGCCTGTCGATGGTGTTCTTGGCGTTCGCTTCAAAAAGGGTCAGGGGGAACACCGGGGAGTGCCGGAGAACATCTTCGAGTCACTGAAGCGTGTTCCCTTCGCCTACAGTTACTACACCAAAGTAGTGAAGGGAAAATACCCTTACACGCGAATTGAAGACCCACCGGAGGAACCAAATGGAAGCGTTTCAGATCGTCGAGAGACAGAGGGAAATCGACAAGGATATGGATGCACGGCAGGAAGCGGAAACTCCGACCGACATTCAGCGGCAGGAGATAGCGACACTCGGCCTGTGCTATTGGCTGGCGGAAATCTCCCTTCAGTTGGCGCGACTCAACAAAGCAATGGAGGTCGAGTAATGGAAGTCTTTCGACCTGAAGACGGCATGTCGTTTGTCGAAGTTAATCCAGTCACCGGGAAACCTTGCCACTACTACACGCTCAAGGATGTACGGGTTCCGTTCTCTCTGACGCAGGTTCTTGAACTCTCAGGCTTGGCCCGTCAACCGGAGTCGGCAAGCGAGATCGCAAACCGGCCAGCGGCGGCGAAGCGTGGAACGAAGATTCACGAGGCTACGTTGCTGATGGACCAGGACGACTTCGATCTGGAATCCCTTGCTCCGTGGCCCGACTACTACAATCGGTGTCTAGGTTGGCAGCAGTTCCGTGAAGACTTTCACTTTGTTCCTGAACTGGCATCGTGCGAGATTCCCATCGGGGTGCGCGTCAACGGAATGCTGTACGCGATGAAATTGGATGCCTACGGTTGCATCGGCGAAGGTGAAAAACTGGCAATGGCTGTTGTCGAGAAGAAGTGTTCTGTCTCTCTGGAATCGCACTACAAGTACCAGACAGCAGGACAGGCTATTGCTTTCAGGGAACACTCCACCGCGCTCAATCTCCCGCTGAAGCGTTTCGTCGTTCAACTCCTCGACAAGCCGAACGGGAACAACCGCTATTACAAGGCTGTTGAACATGACGGCAAGATGGATGAGAAGCTATTCCTTGCCGCTGGACTCACGAACGTCTATACCCGTCTCAATGACGGACTTTTGAAAGGAATCTAATGAGCACCACCGCCCTCACCGTTCAAGATCAAGCACTCGCCCTCCAATCTGACATCAAGGCGAGTATCGAGCAACTGTTCGCCGCTATTCCTGACCTGACCTGCCAGCGTGCCATCTGTGACGCTCTGGTAGCTCAAGCCAAAGAGATCACCGTCAAGTTCAACGACCCCGACGACACCGCCTATCGGAATGCCGACGAGATGTGCAAGTTGCTTCGGGATAACGTCGATGGTCAGAAAGAAGTCATCGACCCGGTAGTGGAAGCCTTCAATAAGGCGCACAAGGCCGCTACAGGACTCAGGACGCAATACACCGCCGATGCTGAGAACGAGCGCAAGCGGCTCAACGGTGAGCGTTCGGCGTGGTTCATGGAGCAGGAACGTCAGCGCCGTGAAGCCACCCTACGAGCGCAGGAAGAGGCCCGCCAACGCGAAGAGGCGAGGTTGCTTGAGGAAAGCCGCCAACTCGAAGCTCAGGGCGACAAGCAAGCCGCAGCGGAAGTCTTGGAGGAAGCTCTTACCGTCGAAGCTCCTGCCGTAGTCCTGCCGTCATTCGTTCCGCAGATTCAGGGAACATCCTTCCGGTCGGTCTGGAAGTATGAAGTTCTGGACCCGACGAAGTTGAAGCCGGAGTTCATCACGGTCAACGACAAGGCCATCGGCGCAACGGTGAGAGGGTCCAAGAAGGCAGCGGAGACGATCTGTGGCGCTCCGGGTGCGATTCGCGTTTGGGAAGAAAAATCAGCAATCGACAAGAGGTAGACGATGAATAAGTTGAAACCGTTTCTCCCTTCTCACAAAGACGAAGTAGTTGAGATGGGTTTCCGTGGGAACATCGCAGAGCCGGGGAAGTACATCACCGACGGCCACTCGATGTTTCTAGTTGACTCCGTTCCCGATGGAATGGAGTTCGATGAACCAGAAGAGCCATACGGCAAACCTGTCTCACAGAAAAGAATTCAGGAGACGTGGGACAAAATCGAGAACCGGGATAGCATATCGGCTGACTTCATCGGATGTGCGACTCTTGACTCTTTGAAAGTTGTGGCCGTGGTAAGGGACAAAAAGGGGAGGATGGTCGTATTCAACCCGTACATCCTGAAGTTCGCATTGACGATCACCCAGGCAGACAGTTTATCCCTATCCGATACGACGGAGAATAGCATCGAGGCAGTGGCGCTTCTGCGTGCAGGTAAGATGGTCGGGTCTGTCATGGCGATGCGCTACGAGCGTTCAGATGTTAAAGGTTACGAACTCGACGGTCCTGCGATCACATTGGAATAGAGGTAATCCGTGCATCTTAGACCTTATCAAGAGCGTTTCTTCTCGGCTGTGCGTGAGGCGAAAGAGCGCGGGGTGAACAGGCAACTTGGAGTCTTGGCAACAGGACTCGGCAAGGCTTGTCTCTTCGCCGCGCTCAGGACGCAACTCGGATTCCGCAAGAAGATCATGGTGCTTGTCCACCGCGAAGAGTTGGCGGCTCAGGCCAAAGACAAGTTGAAGCGATGGAACCCTGATCTTCGCGTGGGTGTCGAGATGGCGGGTCAATGCGCCAATGTGGATGGCATCTTTCCCGATGATTTTGTAGTGGCATCCGTCCCGACACTCGGAAGGAAGAACAGCGACCGTATACGCAAATTCCTTCCGCAAGACTTCTCCGCTATCGTCTCCGACGAAGTTCACCACGCCATAGCTCCGCAGTGGAAGAACGTACTCGCCCACTTCGAACTACTCAACGCTTGCGAGACGGATATTCTCTCACTCGGATTGACGGCTACTCCGAACCGTTCTGACGGCCAAGGTTTGAGACTTCTCTTCGATGAGATTGTCTTCGATATGGGAATCAAGGACGGAATCGAATCCGGCTACCTTGTAGACCTGAATGGGATGCGAATCTCAGGAAAAGCCAACCTGAACAACGTCCACACGAGGGCCGGAGACTTCGCCGAAGAGGAACTGGCGAACGCCGTCAACACCCCGGAGAGAAACGGGATCATCGTCAAGGAATGGATGAAACACGCCTACGGGAAGAAGACGATTGTCTTCACCGTGGATGTGCAACACGCTCTTGACCTGGCTGAAGCATTCAAGGCTCACGTAGTCGAAGCAGAGGCTGTCTGGGGAGAAGATCCTCTCCGTCACCAGAAACTCGCCGATCACAAGGCGGGGAAGATCATGGTTTTATGTAACTGTGCAATCTTGACTGAAGGATACGATGATC
>JBEKUP010000150.1:0-3467 GCA_049514915.1 Occallatibacter sp.
AAGATGGAGTACTTACTTGGTAATCCGGATAAGGCGTTTGAGATGGGAGCGCGAGGACGCAGTCGCATTGAGCAGCTATATTCCTTGGAGTGCTATTCGGCTCGGATGCATGTCGCGGTACGGAGCATCGGTAGAAACACTCCTATTGATGAAGACGCAATAATCGCGGCCCAAGAGCCGACTCTGTCGAAAGAGTCCGCCATTGCGGTTCTGTGAGGGATGCTGTGAGAATTATGCTAGCACTTTTATGAACTGGGCTCTAGCCTCACGCTCAGTGGATTCCAACGGAGCCATTTCAGGTTGCTTAAAGGACCTCCAGTGAAAGAACTCAACACAAAGACGCTTCGTTTGGCGGATTTGCTGCAAGATGAGTACATGGCCATTGGGCTTGATCCGTCAGATCAGCAGAGCCTCAATAAGGAGGTGAGGCCTTGTTGAAGAAAGTGACCAAGAACCGACCATGACCATATTGAGAAAGGTTCTTGGAAGGATGCCCGGGAGCCGGATCGCGTTGGACGTCGGTGGATATTCGCCAAGGGCTACTCGATTCCGGTCCGATATTGACCGTGAAGTGATCGAACATTGTCCATCTGATCGGGGAAACCCCAAAACTAAAGGAGTCATTATGAGCCAGCACCACGATCCTCTATTAGATATGAAACGTCAGATTTGCGAGGATATCTGGCAATCTCTGTCACGCTCCCGCAGAATCGCCAGCCTCCTTGATCGGGTTGGACTTGACCCCAACTTTTGGAATTCTGCCCCCCCCTGCCTCCCAGCCGGTGCGCAAGCATACCTAGTGGATTCGAATCCTCGACTCTTAGAGCTTCGCGAGCTTTATCGAACCTCATCGCACCCTGCGGCACGGCATAGTCAATGGACAACCGCAGTCATTGCATCCGACCTCCCCCTGCAGGCGTTTCGAGGAGACTGTGCATTTATCTGGCAAAGGCGCGATTGGAATCTTCCGATCGTCCATTTGTTAACGGCTTATTATTTGGAGGCTGCTGGAGCAGGGCCACTTATGAGAAGCCTCGGTGAGGATAACCTCTTCGGGATTTACACTGTTCCGTATAGGGAATCCCTCCCTGTGAGCAGAGATCTCCTAGATTCAGTCTCTGAGATTCGCTTTTTGGATAAGTGGCTGGGTTTATTAAACGGTACACTAACCTCTGTCCTAGATATCGGTGCGGGTTACGGTCGGCTAGCCCACAGAATCTTACAGGCTGTACCAAAAGTGCGGTCTTACATTTGCGCAGACGCGATCCCTGAGTCCACCTTCATATGTGAGTATTATCTTCGATTCCGCGGCATGGGTGAACGGGCGCACGCTGTTACTGTTTTCGATTTGGACACGGCCCTCAATGAGAGTAAACCGCAACTAGCCATAAGCGTGCATTCCCTCGGTGAGTGCCGAAGAGACGTCATACGGTGGTGGATGGGGTTCCTCAAGCAGCACTCTGTCAAGTATTTGCTGCTCGTCTTGAATCCTTGCGGAGTCAGAGGTGAGACACTCGTTAGTACAGAATCAAATGGCATGCCTGGGTTGCCATTCCAGTTCGATCTTAGAGAGGCTGGGTACTTGATGTTGGCCAGGGAACCCAAGTATCTGGATTCGGCTGTCCAGCAATTTGGGGTCTCACCGGCAGAGTTTTTATTGTACGAGAGATGTTAGGCATGGTACTAAAACAAATCGAGTGGATGGGTCGCCCATGACTCGAGCAGAACTCATAACTCTTTCAAGCAGGGACGCGTATCGCAGCTATCTTGAAATCGGTGTCGGAGATCCGGGGGGCATGTCTAGTAAATGCAATGCTCCGAAATCAAGTGTGGAACGGGCATGACGAGGCCAAACAGCAAACCGAGTGATATGATACGATTCAACTCTGCCTCCTGAACAATCGACCGGCGGGCCACTAATTGAAACGATCCGCGGGTGTCGATCACTGGTCAAATAGATAGCTCTCCAAGACGCTAACATCGTGATGATCTTTTACCCACCGACGCGCACGCAAGCCAAGTTCTTTGCGCCGGTCGAGATCTTCAAGTAGTTTTACGCACGACCTAGCGAAATGCTGCGGACTATTCTCGATAAGCAATTGATCGCCGTCTCTTACATCTAATCCGCTACAAGCAACTGTTGTAGAAATCGTCGCCTTTGAATAGGCAAAAGCCTCAAGAATCTTCATGCGGGTGCCTCCTCCAATTCTGAGCGGCGCGATAACAACATCAGACGAGTTATAGTATGGATCAAGAGAAACAACTTCTCCAGTAACTTCGATATCAGGCTCTTTTGCTAAATTCAGTACCGCCTGTTCGGGGCGTGCGCCTACAACGCGCAGACGCAGTTGTTTTCCGTTAAACCGCTGTCTGATTTCAGGTAGAATATGTTCGCAGAAATACAGTATTCCATCTACATTCGGGTAGTAATCCATGGTACCCACAAATAATAGCGTGGCTTCCGAGGGAGAAGCGCACTGCATGGTGGAAATACGATCGACGAAAACACAATTCGGCAAGATGGACACCGTAGCCGAACCAAAGCGAGTTGCCAGTTCCTTTCGGTCAGCGTCATTACTGAGGTAAATATGATTGAATCGAGGAATGACCTCTGACTCAATATCCCAGAAGGTCGTGGACGCATCTTTGTTCAGATTTGCCATGGTGTACTCGCGCTGCGACAACGCATGGGCTGCGAATTGAGTACGCGTTTGAGACTCATAGTCATCACAGTCAAGCGTTTTCAAAGCTTGAGGCGAATCTCGCAAGTATGGGGCAGCGAACCGTATCGCAGATAGACGACAAACGTGAATTGCATCGAATTGCAATGACTTAAAGGGATAGTCGTTCCCCGCGAGTTGGAGATGGGGATCAACTATACAATATGATCTACAGCACCGCTCGATGACGCTCATATCATTGTTGAACTGGCGCTTGCGAAATAAATTAACAAGAAGCATGTATACGCTGTATCTTTTACTAAATGCCTCTAAAACCGCCGCGATGCGCATCGAAGTTCCGTGGCCACTTATAGCAGGAACAGCAGGAGAGACAAATAGGAGATTCTGAAGCTTGGCATTTGCAACCGACGAATTTGATAATTGCGTCATGGGTCAATATCGAAATCAGCTGCGTCTCCAGCGCGCTCCGAATCGAAGGATCATTCTACGCCAATCGGAAGCTACGACTCTACGCTGACCGGACGAGACGATCCGGCGTGACGACATGATAGCTGTACACTACGGCACCAAATGGAGCATGGACCGGCGTGTAGCGCGGGTTCTTGACGGAGTAAAAGTGGAACTGCCCCCATTTTGGGAACACATCCGGTGTTGATGACAGTTTGGGCACAAATGGTAATGACACGAGACTTGCACAGGGCCCGCGTTTACCAGCCTGGGCTTGGGGCGTAAATGGGATAGTGGGCACTCTGGCCACAAGAGTAAGCAATCCTACGCTCCTCTTCT
>JBEKUP010000151.1:0-3392 GCA_049514915.1 Occallatibacter sp.
CGCAGATTCCCGCCGCACTGGCGCCCGCGGTAGTCGGCGTGAAGGCGTTGCACAACTTCTTCCCAAAGCCAGCACACCACCTGGGCAGCCAGGTCAGGAAGGATGCGGCGACGGGAAGATGGATGCGCATTCCGGGCGCTCAGGCTGCGGGCTCTGCGACTGGTACCCCATCAATGCGGGCGACTCTGGGCGGATTGGCAATCGGCTCTCCATACAGCAGCGGGGAGAGGGCAGCAACCGCGAAGCCCCAGTACGGAATCGGTGTGTGCGGCGCAGCTCCTAACACATACTCTTGCGTAGAAGAGGACGTGGCGCCCTTCGACTTTGCCACCATCTACAATATTCTGCCGTTGTGGAATGCAACTTCGCCGATCGACGGCACAGGACAGACGATCGCGATTGCCGGAACCAGCGACATCTGCGTGGGCCAGAATGTTCCGGCTTGCATCGACTCAGGAAGTGGATCGCCTAACAACGATATTCTCGTCTTCCGCAACACCTTCGGCCTTCCGACGACGAACTCAGCCAACACGCCGAAGCGCATCCCGGGCAATAGCCAGCCGCTGACGGTTTGCACCGACCCCGGCACCGAAAACAACCCACCCCCCTGCACGATCGACGATCTGGTGGAGAACTCGCTCGATGTTGAGTGGTCCGGCTCGATTGCCAAGAATGCGCAGATCGTGCTGGTCGCCTCGTATGCCCCACCGAATTCGACGGTCGACGGTCTTTACGATTCTGAGAGTTATATCGTCGACAATCTGACAGCTCCAATCATGAATGTCAGTTACGGTGAATGCGAGCTGGCCAACGGCACCGCGGGCAACGTCGAATACTACGATCTGTGGCAGACGGCGGCGGCGGAGGGAATCTCAGTGTTCGTAGCCGCGGGCGACTCGGGCTCAGCTTCCTGCGACGACGGGGAACCGGTTGCGGAATCCGGACTCACTGTGAGCGGACTCGCCTCCACTCCGTGGAATACGGCGGTAGGAGGAACGGATTTCAACTGGTGCAACCCAGACCTATTCTTCAACACAGTGTGTGTGGCTTCGCCTTATTGGAACTCGACGAACACTTCGACCGGGGCCAGCGTCAGCACCTCCGGCCCACAAGGGGGTTACGTTCGTGAGACTCCCTGGAACGAATCCTGCGCGAACCCTCTGACAACGACGTGGGCAGCGGATATGGCCAACGAGATTTATGGCTACCCAACCTCGGATGTGTCGAGCGCCGAACAGGCGTGCAACTTTGTCGCCGATTACACCTTCACCAATGCGGCTGATAGCCTTGCGAACGAATATCCGTATGGCGAGGGTCTTGCAGAGACCGTCGGCGGGGGTGGAGGGGCAAGCGGATGCATCGTGGGCAACGCAGTAGTTAACCCCACCACCGGCGAGATGACGGGATGCACGGCAGGGTCAACGAGCACGGGCACCACGACCAATCCCGATACAGGAGCCTCTCAGGCGTCTATTTCTCTCAACAACAACGGCTGGCAAAAGCCAAGCTGGCAGATCAACTCCGGCATCCCGGGACTTCCCACTTCGGATGGCGTTCGCGATCTTCCTGATGTCAGCTTCTTTGCCTCCGACGGTTATGTCTCGAGCAGCGCGTACCTGATGTGCGCCTCCGCGGTCAACACGGGTAATGCTCCATGCGCATACTCTACCTACTCGGAGCCGTTCTATCAGGAGGTGGGAGGAACGTCGGTGGCGACGCCCGCGATGGCTGGCGTGATGGCGTTGATCAATCAAAAGGAAGGCGCGGCGCAGGGATTTGCAAACCCTGAGCTCTACTCGCTGGCCTCCAAGCAGAACTATTCGGAATGCAGCGCGGAGACGGTCGCGATATCCAGTTCCTGCTACTTCAACGACATCGATCAGGGCACCAACGCGCTGCCGTGTGACTACGCCGCATTCAGCTCCACGATCACTCCCAACTGCAAGGCCACGCAATCCACGCTCGGCAGTGCCGATTTGATTGGCATCCTGACTGGCTATAACGCAGGCGCAGGCTACGACCAGGCCACTGGACTCGGGTCGCTGAACGTGGCCAACGTGGTGAATGGCTGGGTTTCGACGGTCGGTGCTGGAAAAACCACCGTGACTGTAACTCCGACGCCAAGTACCGTCACGACGAGCCAGAGCGTGAGCGTATTGGTGACTGTGGGCAGTTCGGCCGCGGGCGCGGCGGCCCCATCCGGATCGGTGACGCTCTACGGCGGCGGTTATACCTCAGGGCCGGTGCAGCTTTCCAGCGGTACATACACATTCACGATTCCCGCTGGCGGCCTGAGCATGGGAACCGATACCCTCACGGCAAGCTATCCGGGAGACACAATCTACGCGCCATCCAGTGGAACCGGAAGCGTAACGGTCACGGGAACTGGGACGCAGTCAGGCTTCACGCTTTCTGCGACGTCCCCGGCTGCGATCGCTCCGGGATCGTCAGCCACAAGCACGGTGTCGGTCAGCTCGACGAGCAACTACACGGGCACCGTAACCTTCCCATCGACCTGCGCTGTGACTGGCTATCCGACGGGGGTGACGTCCTCTGCGGCGGGTGTCAGTTGCTCGCTAACCGGGAGCGGAACGGTCACGGTCGCCAATGGCGTCGCTAGCGGAACTGCCACCTACACGGTGAGCACAACCGGGACGGCGACTGCTGAATTGGTCCCGGCCCGAAGCCCGGCTCGGCTCGCCGCCCGCAGCAACAGCTCGGGCTGGTTTGAGACGGCCGGCGGAACCGCTCTCGCGGCTCTGCTCCTCTTGTTCGCGCCAGTCGGCTCACGGAAGTGGAGAAAGACGCTGAGCGCGCTCCTGTTTCTCGCCGCAGTCACATTCGCAGGAGTGGGGTGCGGTGGAGGAGGAGGGGGCACAACGACGCCTCCTGTCTTGGCAACTCCTGTCGTCGCTGTGACGCCAACTCCGACAAGCATCGCTGCCAGCCAGACACTCTCGATCGCGGTCGCTGTCTCGGGATCCGCCGGTACGCCGACAGGGGGGGTGAATGTCACCGGGGGTGGTTACAGTTCGCCGTCGCAAACACTCTCGTCCGGAAGCACCACCTTCAGCGTCCCCGCCAACTCGTTTACCTCCATTGGGACTGTAACTCTCACCGCGAACTACAGCGGAGACAGCAAATACAACCCCGGCAGCGGAGCGAACACGATTACCGTGAGCAGCGGGCCCACCCCTGCGGGTACGTACACATTTACCGTCACAGGAAACGGAAATCCGGCGGTCACTCCAGCTCCTACGACCACGTTTACGGTGACCGTGAATTAGGTCGATCAGCGAGCATGAGACATTGGCTCTTCCTTCGGGAAGGGCCAATGTGTTTTTGAAGGGCTTGCCAGGGTTCTAGCGGGGGATGTGGCGACGCGGGCGAAA
>JBEKUP010000152.1:0-3335 GCA_049514915.1 Occallatibacter sp.
AACCTCACCGGCCAAGTAAGAAACATCGCTGAGGTTGCGACGGCTGTGGCCCGAGGAGATTTGTCGCGCAAGATCACAGTGGATGTGAAGGGCGAGATTCTGGAATTGAAAGACACCATCAACACGATGGTGGATCAGTTGAACGCGTTTGCCGCCGAAGTGACGCGTGTTGCCCGCGAAGTAGGCACTGATGGCAAGCTCGGCGGACAGGCGCTGGTACCGGGTGTGGCGGGAACCTGGAAAGATCTCACGGATTCCGTCAACTCGATGGCCAGTAACCTTACAGGCCAAGTCAGAAATATCGCCGAAGTCTCGACCGCAATCGCGACGGGCGACCTCTCGAAGAAGATCACGGTGAACGTCAGCGGCGAGATTCTGCTGCTGAAGGAAACCATCAATACGATGGTCGATCAGCTCAACCGTTTCGCCGGCGAAGTGACGCGCGTTGCCCGCGAAGTGGGAACAGAAGGCCGCCTCGGTGGACAGGCCAACGTGCCAAGCGTCGCGGGAACCTGGAAGGATTTGACCGACTCGGTCAACTCCATGGCCGGGAACCTGACGGCGCAGGTAAGAAACATTGCCGAGGTTACTACGGCCGTGGCTCGCGGCGACCTTTCGCGCAAGATCACGGTGGACGTGAAGGGCGAGATTCTGGAATTGAAGAACACCATTAATACAATGGTGGATCAGCTGAATGCATTCGCCGGCGAAGTGACGCGCGTGGCCCGCGAAGTTGGTACAGATGGAAAGCTCGGCGGACAGGCGCAGGTGCCGGGCGTGGCCGGAACGTGGAAGGATCTTACTGACTCCGTCAACTTTATGGCCGGGAACCTCACGGCACAGGTGAGAAACATTGCAGAAGTGGCTACAGCTATCGCGAATGGCGATCTTTCGCGCAAGATTACAGTGGACGTGCATGGCGAAATTCTGCAGCTCAAAGAGACGCTTAACACCATGGTGGAGCAGCTCCGCTCGTTCGCTGCGGAGGTGACGCGCGTTGCTCGCGAAGTGGGCTCCGAGGGCCGGCTCGGCGGTCAGGCCAACGTGCCCGGCGTCGCGGGAACCTGGAAAGATCTCACCGACTCAGTGAACGCAATGGCCGGCAACCTTACGGCGCAGGTGAGAAACATTGCAGAAGTTACGACAGCCGTGGCAAGAGGCGACCTGTCGCGCAAGATCACGGTGGATGTGAAGGGCGAAATTCTGGAACTGAAGGACACCATCAACACGATGGTGGACCAGCTGAATGCCTTCGCCGCTGAAGTGACGCGCGTTGCCCGCGAAGTGGGCACGGACGGAAAGCTGGGCGGACAGGCGGTTGTTCCTGGCGTAGCCGGCACGTGGAAGGATCTTACCGACAACGTCAACGTGATGGCTGCCAACCTTACGGAACAAGTCCGCGGCATTGTGAAGGTGGTCACGGCAGTTGCCAACGGTGCTCTCACACAGAAGCTGACCGTCAATGCCAAGGGAGAAGTCGCCGCGCTTGCAGAAACCATCAATAATATGACGGACACGCTGGCTACCTTCGCAGACCAAGTAACGACAGTGGCGCGCGAAGTGGGCGTCGAAGGGCGTCTGGGCGGACAGGCGAACGTGCCCGGAGCCGCCGGCACGTGGAAAGATCTTACCGGCAACGTGAACTTGCTGGCTGACAATCTGACGAACCAGGTACGAGCCATCGCCGAAGTGGCCACGGCCGTTACCAAAGGCGATCTGACGCGCTCCATTCAAGTGGAAGCGCGAGGCGAAGTGGCCGAGCTGAAAGACAACATCAACACCATGATCGATAACCTCCGGCTAACAACGGATCGCAACACTGAGCAAGACTGGCTCAAGACGAACCTCGCGCGATTCACAGGGATGCTGCAAGGCCAGCGCGATCTTGGAACGGTAGGCAGAATGCTGCTGTCTGAATTGGCTCCACTGGTCAGCGCGCAACAGGGAGTCATTTATCAGATGGCGAGCGAGCCAGCTGTGGGCGCCGGAACGCTGACCCTGTTGTCTACGTTTGCGGACTCGCCCGAAGGCAGCAGCGAAGAGGTGCGGGTGGGTGAAGGCTTGATCGGCCAGTGCGCAGCGGAAAAACAGCGCATGCTCATCACAGAACTGCCCAGGAAATCCACGCCAATTCGTTCCGGATTGTTCCAGGCCGTGCCGAAGAATGTGATCGTGCTTCCGGTTTTGTTTGAAGACCGCGTCAAGGCAGTCATTGAACTGGCGAGTCTGAGTGCCTTCACCGCATCGCACCTGGCGTTCCTTGAGCAACTGACTTCGAGTATCGGAATCGTGCTCAACTCGATTGAAGCCACGATGCAGACGGAAGGTTTGTTGAAGCAATCGCAGAATCTCGCAACCGAGCTTCAAACCCAGCAGAAAGAACTGCAGCAAACCAATGAGCAGCTTGCACAAAAGGCGCAGGAGCTTGCCGAGCAGAACTTTGAAGTGGAACGCAAGAACCAGGAGATTGAACAGGCGCGTCGCGCCCTCGAAGAAAAGGCCAGAGAGCTGGCGCTTACTTCGAAGTACAAGTCGGAATTCCTGGCCAACATGTCTCACGAATTGCGGACACCGCTGAATAGCATTCTCGTGCTCGGTCAGCAACTCGCCGAGAACCCGGACGGGAGCCTCTCTGCAAAGCAGGTGGAGTTCGCACGCACGATCCACGGGGCAGGAACCGATTTGCTGAACCTGATCAGCGACATTCTCGATCTTTCCAAGATCGAATCGGGAACCGTATCTGTGGAGGCGGAAGAGGTCTTCTTCGGTGGCCTGCTCGAGGCAGTCGCCCGTCCATTCCGGCATGAAGCAGAAAATCGCAGGCTGCTCTTCGAAGTGACGGCCGATCCGCACATGGGACGAAGCCTTGTGACTGACTCCAAGCGCTTACAACAGGTGCTGAAGAACCTGCTATCGAATGCGTTCAAGTTCACCGAGCAAGGGAGCGTGCGCCTTGCTGTTTCGAATGCCAAAGGAGGCTGGAGTGCGGACCACCCGGTGCTGAGCGGCGCCGCTTCTGTGATCGCATTCGAGGTCACCGATACCGGCATTGGAATTCCTCCAGAGAAGCAGCGCATCATCTTCGAAGCGTTTCAGCAAGCTGACGCAGGCACAAGCCGCAAGTTCGGTGGAACCGGGTTGGGCCTAGCGATCAGCCGCGAACTTGCCAGTCTTCTCGGGGGCGAGATCCAGTTGAAGAGCGCACCGGGACAAGGAAGCAAATTCACACTTTTCCTGCCGGATACTTATGTAGGTCCGGCCGCCGCCAGCACAGGCAAGGTCGAGCGCAGCGGCTCTTCGCAGGCAAAGCCGGTCTTTCTCACTACGGTAACTGT
>JBEKUP010000153.1:0-3278 GCA_049514915.1 Occallatibacter sp.
TGTCGGTGGCCGTTGTTAACCTTTTCACAAAGTCTATAGCTACAGTGAGCGGTATAGTCTTCGCGGCTGCGTTCTTCGTCATCTTTTCTGTTTCTGAACGCTCGAACCTTCGCAAACATGCAATTACCGCGCGTCAGATGCGGGATCACTTCCAACTTGAGCACCAGGACACGATCAGCCGCGAGTCGGCAGCCATCCGCCCCGGCGGAGTGATGGTTACAATGCGCGACGCGTCCAATCCCTTCGCGCTGAAGTGGACTCTTTCCCGCACCAGCACGGATGATCAGGATGTGGTTGTCATCAGTGTCCGCATGATGGGTGTGGGCGGCCCGGAGTATCTCAATCCCGAAGATCAAAGCTTCAGTGAACACGAGCAGATGGTATTTACCAAAGCTGTGGCGGTGGCAGAGAGCTTCGGCAAAAAGGTCTCGCTGCTTGTGGTTCCCGCGGGCGATGTTTTTGCCGCGTTGGTGCAGGGGGCGAATTCGCTTGAGATGGACTCTGTTGTCTCCGGCCTCTCCACCAAGATGACGGCGGAAGACCAGGCCTTCCACATGGGGCAGGCTTGGGAAGCATTGCCAGAACCGAAGCGCCAGTTCAATTTCTATGTTATCGATCCGGCAGGCGAGGTTAAAGTCTTCTTCATCGGGCCACATGCTCCAACACTAAGCCCCGACGACGTCCAACTGGTCCACCGGTTATGGCTTAACATGCGCCGCGATCCTTCCGTTCCTGACCTGCACCACAGCGACATTATCACGTATGCACTTACACGCCTGGCCGGCCAGTATGCCCGCGAGAAGCAGGAAATCCTACGCGATTTGCGCAACTATCGCGCTGCGGAATCGCCAAGCACCATGCGGCTTGGAGGGCATAACCTTGCTGGTGTTGCGCCCAGTGTGCCCGCAGCTTCAAATCCTGCCCCCAAAGCACCTAAGAGTTGACTATCTTCTAATGAAGGCCGGGTACGCGCGACATAGAATTATCGCGCGTGGTCTGCAGGTTATGTCCTCATCGGAGAACGTTGGTTCTCATCGCAAGTGCACTTCAAATGAGGCCGACCCGAATTCCATTTCATCCCGGGAAACACGCGGGATGATAGTTTTCCGGCGCTTAATCATCGCCGGATCATTCATGCCATCTTCAACATTTCCTATCCGAAGTTTCTATCTTCGCTAACATGCTTCATTTTTTGTTTGTAAAAGAGGTTACAGTTGCGTATCGTGGGTGCACAGGACAAGCGGCTTAATTGGGCCCGATATGTGGACTTATCCACATGCCGGAGTATGCCGCTCATGAGTGCCTGACGGGAGGGATGATGGGAATATCCGAAATACTTGGACAGATTGACAGGGAAATCGCTCAACTACAACAGGCACGCGCTCTGCTTGGCGGTAAGGTTGCCACTAAGGTGAAGAAGTCCGCCGCAGCCCCGGCCCAAAAAACGAAGAAGAAGAAGAGAAATCTAACTCCTGAAGGGCGGAAGCGCATTGCAGAGGCCGTCAAACGCCGCTGGGCGGAGCAGAAGAAAGCAGCAGGTTCAAAGTAGATTTCCGGAATGAACGAGGTATGGCCGGCGGATCAGCGTCTCCGGCCTTCATTCCATTCTTATCGAACGAAAGACCTCTGCATTTTCGGGCGACGGATGTTATTTATCGGATCTAATCTCTTAGATAGATTCCCCTGGCTTCCATGACACAACCTGCGCGCTATCCTTGACCAGAGCGGCCAGTTCCTCCGGTGTTCCGGTGAGCGGAGGAAATGTGCCGAAGTGCAGGGGAAGGACGACTTTGGGTTCCAGGAACCGGGTAGCGATGGCCGCTTCCTTCGGCCCCATCGTAAAATGTCCGCCGATGGGGAGCATAACAACCTCAGGCTTGTATAACTCTCGAATCAGCTTCATGTCACCGAAGACCGCTGTATCTCCGGCGTGGTAGAGCACAGGCCCGTCAGCTATGGTCAGAACATACCCAGCCGCCACGCCAACATAGTGAGTTCCCGCTTCGTCCTCTGCTCCCGCGGAGTGCTTTGCCTCGACCATGGTGGCAGCCACGTCATCCAGTTGCGCGGTACCGCCGAGATTCATTCCGATGGTACGAGCCACTCCCTTGCCCGCCACATAAGACGCGAGCTCATAGATTGCCACCACGGTTGAGTCATGACCGGAAGCCACTGGGACGGCATCGGAGATATGGTCGCCATGACCATGAGTCAGCAGGACGTAGTCTATCTTTGAAGGCAGCGCAAAATCCTTCGGGTATTTTGGATTATGCGCGATAAAAGGATCAATCAGGATCCTGGTCCCCCTGGCCGTCTCCACCAAGACGGTAGCGTGCCCCAGCCATGTGACGCGGGTTCCTTTCAACGAGTCCATCGAAACCTCCATGCAAGAGCGCGGTCCTTTTACCGCGTCATAATTACCTCGGAGAGGCTATCTTTTGCGAGGAACTGCCTATGCCCCGACCAGCCGGCGAAAGTGCGCTCGATACTGCGATTGGTAAACGCACGCTGGATGGGAAACTGTTGAGCCAACTGCATCTCGACCTCATCTCGAGGAGTTAGATGAAACCGGTACCGCATGGTTTCCTCGCCATGAGTGCGGGTATGAAAGAAAGCCAGAACCTGTCCGGCCGGGTTCATCGCCGAGAACAGATGGGCGACGACGGGCGCGACCAGAGACTCCGGCAAATAGTCCAGCGCTGTCCAAAGGAGCACGACGTCAAAAGTGCGCCCCGAAAACTTCAGCGCCTGATCAAGAAAACCTTCGACATTCCAAATCGTTTGGCCGTCTTCATCCTTGCCGATTTGCCAGTCTGGGTTCCAAGCGTCAGTATCAAGGTCGGCCAGAAAGACGCTGTGGCCCAGGCTGGTGAGGTAGTTGATATTCGACGGGGACGTATAACCCGTATCGATGATCCGCAAGCCTGGCTCCGCCTCGAGCCGTTTGCGTATCGCCGACCATCCCCCTGAGTGCCGCGGCACCCTTGGACCTGACAAGCCCGCGGTGGGAGCGTGTACCCCGCTGTCCTGCTTCTTCTCAAACCAACGGCTCATGAAGCGGAAATCCTCTTGCGGTCAAACGGGAAATTCTCTACCGGACCGGAGCGCACCACAGTCTTCAAATAGCGCCGCCCGCGTTGGGTGCTTCAGGCGGCTTCACTGCGCCCTGGGTCAGGTCCACCTTACCCTGGAATCCCGCATTGTCTTCAATGGCCAGGCGCAGGGCTCGAATATCGCCCTCCACACTGCAGCCTGCTCGCAATTCCACCCGTCCGCTG
>JBEKUP010000154.1:0-3231 GCA_049514915.1 Occallatibacter sp.
GTCTGGCGAGAAGGTCTGCAGGTTCGTTGCGACAGTAAGTTTCGCAATCCTAAGGTATCAAAGCCCACTCGCTGTAAGTGCGAGTGGGCTTTTGTTTTGCGTATGAGTTGGACATACGACGCGGAGAGATCAATATGTCGCAAGGGAAAACTAGCGGTGTGGCAGCTGGCAGAGATGGGATGAACAAGACGACGAGCGATGGCGCCACAGACATTTTCGCCGATCTTGCCAGTGACGAACACAAGGCGCTGCGTGTGGTCGCGGAAGCGCTTAGGTCAATACGCTATGGTTCAGTTGTGTTAACCATTCACGAAGGCCGCTTGGTCGAACTTACTAAGACCGTACGATCACGGCTCAATCCGCAGTAACTGTAGTTTTTGTGCTATAGGCTGCCCCTTTAGGCGGGAAGCTAAATGCAGTGAGTGCAGGAAGTGCTTGATCACAGCTTTCCCCTATTGCGGGTGCTGCTGACTTTGGTGTGGCTTCCGCAATGCTTGACACAGATTGCACAACAGTGGAGAGAGCAATGAGCGCGGGCGTAATTGCCAAGACAGTCCGAGGATTTACCCGTGCGCTGGGGCAAACGCTGGTATCGGAGAATTCCGCTCACGAGCACGGCCTACTGCAGGCGCTAGACCCACGAGTGAAACTGGTGGGCTTGCTAGCGCTGGTGGTTGCGGCGGCGTTGTCTCGAAAGCTTGCGGTAATGGCGGCGTTATTTGGCTTGGGCGTTGTTCTGGCCGTAGCCTCGCACTTGAGTTTGTGGTCGCTGGCAAAACGAGTGTGGCTGGTGGCATTCGGTTTCACATTTATGGTTGCAGCACCCGCGCTGTTTCTAACTCCGGGACAACCGGTGTACACACTACCGCTGGGCTCGCTGGCGATTACCGCACAGGGAGTGCGAAGCGCATTGTTATTGATTGCGCGCGTGGAAGCCGCAGTGACCCTAAGCACGCTGCTCGTGTTGACTACGCCCTGGATGCATCTGCTAAAGGCGCTGCGCACGATGTTGGTTCCGGTTGAGGTGATTGCACTGCTGGCAATGACACATCGTTATGTAGTGCTGCTGACGGAGAATGCAACTGCCATGTTCGAATCTCGGCAGAGCCGCATAGTGGGTCGGTTGAGCGGTCGCGAGCAGCGGCGTCTTATGGTGAACACCGGCGGCGTGCTGATGAGTAAAACACTGGAGTTGGGGAACGAGGTTTTCCTGTCAATGCAGGCGCGCGGCTTTCGTGGAGAGGTGCGATTGCTGACCGATTTCCGGCTTCGCGTATGGGACTACCTGGCGATCTCAGGCTTCGCGGTCGCAGCCGTGTCAGCGATGCTGGCGGGAAGATAAGAGAGGAAGAGCACGAATGCCGGAAGGTTTTTCACCCGAAGAATTGAAGTCCGAGGTGCTGGAGTTTGCAGCCGAAGACCTGCGTTTTGAGTACGAGCGAGTGGCTGCCCTGCAGGAACTCACGCTGCGAGTACGCGCTGGTGAGCGCATTGCACTGCTGGGAGCCAACGGCAGTGGCAAGAGCACGTTACTGCGTTTGATGGATGCGCTGCACTTTTCCTGCAAAGGAACGCTGTGCTTCCGGGGTGCGGCACTGACTGAAGCAGCGATGGAGGACGATGCCTTCGCTCTCCAGTTCCGCAGGCGCGTGGGACTGGTTTTCCAGAACCCTGACATTCAACTTTTTAATCCCACAGTGTTTGACGAAGTAGCTTTTGGACCGCTGCAACTGGGCTGGCCGCGTGAGGAAATTCTGGAGCGAGTGCACGCAACGCTACAGTGGATTGGCGTGGAGCACCTCAAGGATCGCGCGCCGTACCGGCTCTCCGGCGGCGAAAAAAAGAGGGTGGCAATCGCTTCGGTGATTGTGCTCGATCCCGACGTGTTGCTGCTGGATGAGCCAACCGGCGCACTCGATCCGCGCAGCCAGAGCCAAGTAATCGAGCTGCTGGAATCTTGGAACAACGGGCAGAGGACGATCATCACGGCGACGCATCAATTGGAGATACTGAGTGAAATTTCCGAGCGCGCAGTTGTGTTGGCGCATGGTGCGGTGGTGGCTGACGCCACGCCGGACGAAGTGCTGGCAAACACAGAACTTCTGGAAGCGGCAAACCTCATCCACTCGCATCGGCACTTGCACGTTGGTGTTCCGCACAAGCATTTCTCCCCGTACCTACGCCACGAACATCACAAGCATTTAGCGGCGCAACGATGAATCTAACGAGTCGTCGCGGGGTCTACGGCAGCGGGCGGACTTTTGTTATGAGGCAGGTAACCAATACAGTCATGACTGTCAAGGAGATGTTTCGACTTCAATTAGCCTTCGCAGTCTTGTTATTTGTGGCTCCGCTTACTCTTTTGGCACAGACAGACGTCCATATCCGGCAAGATCCACGGCTGATTCCCGTATATAACTCGAACATGATTTGGAACGGTGTGACCACCGCAGCCGAGGGGCGGGTCTTTGTCGACTTCCCACACTTGGACAACACTACGGGGGTGCGGGTGGCCGAGATCAGTAAGGATAGCTCCATTCATCCCTATCCAGAGGCGTCTTGGAATCAATGGTCCCCAGGCACGGACGCTTACCATGCATGGGTCCGTCCCAACGCATTGCGTATTGGCCCCGACGGGAATTTATGGGTGGTCGACTCCGGAGCCTCCAGCCTCGGGGGTACGGTAGTTGACGGTGGGGCGAAAATCGTAGTGTTCAATTTGAGCACCAACCAGGTCGCTCGTACCTATCCATTCAATCGTCCCATCATCGGTCCTAAGAGTTACATCGATGACATCCGCTTCAACGGACATATGGCCTACATCACCGACGCAGGCGTACCTGGGCTAATACTGATGAACCTCGATACAGGTGCGCAGCGGCGCGTGCTCGATCATGACCGCTCGACCACCGATGAGCGGCCAATGTTTGCCGAAGGCCGTGCGCTGAGGACCAGCGACGGCAAACTGGTGAAAGTTCATGCCGACCAATTGGAGGTCACTCCCAATGGAAAGTATTTGTACTTTCAACCCGCCTCAGGACCGCTCTACCGGATCGAGACGCGCTGGTTAGACGACCCCGCGGCATCCAATGCCGAGATCTCTCGGCATGTCGAGCTGTGGTATGACACGCCTCCGACCGGCGGAACCGCGATTGATGCCGACGGCAATCTCTACGTCACCGACGTCAATAAGCTGCGCATTCTCAAGATTACCCCGGAAAAGAAGATGAC
>JBEKUP010000155.1:0-3216 GCA_049514915.1 Occallatibacter sp.
GCTTGCGGGGGCGGCAGCGGCGGCACAACGAAAACCCCTCCCCCGACGACCTACACCTTGACCGTGGACTCGACGAATCCTGGCAGCGGTGCGACGATTACAGTTTCCCCGGCAGACGTGAACAGCGCAGCCAACGGAACCACAAGCTTCACCCGCACCTATGATTCAGGGGCATCGGTAACGCTCACGGCGCCTGCGACGGCGGGCGGCAACAATTTCACCTCGTGGACAGGATGCACCAGCGCCAGCACCGTGACCTGCACGGTGGCGATGAGCGCCAATACAACCGTCACCGCCAACTATGCGGCACCTCCTCCAACAACCTATACATTGACTGTGAATTCGACCAATCCCGCAAGCGGCGTGGCGATTTCCGTTTCTCCTGCGGACGTGAACAGCGCAGCCAACGGAACCACAAGCTTCACGCGCACCTATGATTCAGGGGCATCGGTAACGCTGACGGCGCCTGCGACGGCGGGCGGCAACAATTTCACCTCGTGGACAGGATGCACCAGCGCCAGCACCGTGAGCTGCACGGTGGCGATGAGCGCCAATACAACCGTCACCGCCAACTATGCAACTCCAACATTCGCGCTGACCGTGAATTCGACAAATCCCGTCAGCGGCGTAAGCATCCAAGCCGCTCCCGCGGACATCCATAGCAACAGTGACTTGCCGACTCAAGCGACGTTTGTCTACAACGCAGGGGCATCCGTCACGCTGACCGCGCCCGCAACAGCAGGTGGCAACAACTTCTCTTCCTGGACTGGTTGCACCACGGCCAGCACCGTCACCTGCACAGTTGCGCTGAACAGCAATATGACGGTGACCGCCAACTATGTCACGCCGACCTATGGCTTGACTGTGAATTCATCCGACCCAACCTCCGGCGTTGCCATTCACGCAGCCCCCGCCGACAACAGCGGCAATTCGTTCGGACAGACACCCTATACGCTCACGTATAACGCCGGGGCATCCGTTACGTTGACAGCACCCGCCACCTCGGCCGGCAATAACTTCTCTTCCTGGACTGGATGCACCACGGCCAGCACCGTCACCTGCACAGTTGCGCTGAACAGCAATATGACGGTGACGGCCAACTACGTTACTCCAACATTCGTGCTGACCGTGGACTCGACCGACCCGGCCAGCGGTGTGGCGATCGGTGTCTCTCCGGCAGACAACAACAGCGCGAGCAACGGATCCACGAGCTTTACGCGCACCTATAACTCAGGCGCAACTGTCACGTTGACCGCGCCCGCCACCTCGGGCATCAACACCTTCTCCTCTTGGACAGGCTGCACCAGCTCCAGCACCGTTACCTGCACGGTGGCGATAAGCGCCAACAAGACAGTTACAGCCAACTACGCTTTTGTCATGATCACGCCGACAGTCACGGTAACGCCGTCGGCTACGGGCATCACCACAGCGCAGCCGCTGACGGTGACGGTTGCCGTGAGCGGCGGCACAGGCGATCCAACACCAACCGGCTCTGTAACCCTGACCAGTGCGGGCTATTTTTCCGCTGCCACGACGCTCACCAACGGCAGCGCAACGATCAATATTGCCGCCGGTGCGCTACCAGCAGGGAGCGATGTTCTGAAGGCCACTTATTCACCCGATTTGGCCAGTGCATCGATCTACAACGGAACTTCGGGCAACTCTTCGGCGGTTTCGGTTACCTCGGTCGCTACGGTCACAGTGACCGCGCCAACCACCCCCTTGGCTGTCACCGACCAGCTTAGGGGTTTGAACATGGCAGTTTGGAACGACACAACCCTTGCAGACGCTGTGACCCCATTCGAGACTACCGGCATCAAGGCAGTACGCTGGCCGGGCGGATCGACATCCGACGTCTATCATTGGGAGGGCACCAACAGCAATCCATCCAGCCCCACCCTGTGCGACAACGGTTACGCCAGCCCGAACGCTACATTTGCGAACTTTGTCAACGATCTGGCAATTCCGGCCGATCTGGATATTGCGCTCACGGCAAATTACGGTTCGGATGAAGCCTGCACCGGGGGTGGCGATCCAGCCGAGGCTGCCGCATGGGTAGCCAACGCGTTGACACTCGGCGTCACGGTGAGCCACATGACCGTAGGGAACGAGGAGTACGGACACTGGGAGTACGATCTGCACACTGCCAAGTGGGACCCCACTACTTACGCTGCCGCTGTAGGGACCAGTACCAGTAACGGCTACTATGAGCAGATCAAGGCGGCGTCGCCGAGCACGCTGGTTGGCGTCGATGTCGACGCCAACGCACCTGCATACGACGATTCCACTGCCGGTTGGGATGCATATGTGCTCGCGAACTCGCAGTACGATTTTGTTGAATACCACTATTACGCGCAGAATCCGGGCAATGAAAGCGATACCTACCTGGTGATGTCGGCAGCGCAGGGGTTGACTACGGGTATCAATACGATCAAGGCTGAGTTGGCGACTGCCGGGAATCCGGACACGCCCATTTATGTGGGCGAGATGGGCTCGGTCTCCTCGGATCCGGGCAATCAAACCTGGTCGATCACCCAGGGCTTGTATGCCGGCCAACTGCTGGGCGAGATGATGAACGATGGGGTCTCGCGCGCCACCTGGTGGATTGGCTTTGGCAATTGCAACGGCACCAGCGGAAATGTCAGCTCGTCATTCTATGGATGGCAGGATTTCGGGGCCTACAATATCTTCTCCGACGGATCTGCCGATTCCGACTGCCCCGGCGCGGGCCCCCTTGGCACCCTGTCTCCCACGGCAGAAGCCTATCTGCTCTTCAGCAACGTGGCCGTGAACGGCGAAACGGTGTTGACCGCAACCGTGGGCGGCGATACGGCGGATGTGCGAGCTTATGCAGCCACGGCCACCCACCTTTCAGCGACAGGGACGGCGCTGGTTCTCTTCAATCTGAATGAAGCCGCCAGCAGCCAGGTCACGGTCACGCTCCCTACGGAAACCAACTCCCCCGGCGTCACCGTTATCACCTACGACAAGGCCATCTATGACCTGACGGGTTCGCCGACGGGGGTCTTTCCCGACCCGGTCGGTACGAGCACATGGAATGGTCCCTCGACCAACGCTCTCGGCGCACAGACCTTGCCGCTGTCTCTCACTCTCACCCCCTGGAGCATGAACGTGGTCCTTATCCAGTAAGTAAGACGGAAGCTTCGCATTTCGGCAATTGATCGCCAACAAGCGGCCCCAGTTCTCAAAAGAACT
>JBEKUP010000156.1:0-3163 GCA_049514915.1 Occallatibacter sp.
AATGACCACCCCACGGGCAAAGTCTTTAAGGAAGACCGTCTACGCGCCCTAGCCGGCGACGGAGGCATTCAGGAATGCGGCTACGCACAGAACTGCGTCGAAGTCTGCCCCAAAGGCATTCCTCTCACCAACGCCATCTCCGACATAAGCCGCGACGTCCTAATCCAGAAAGCCAAAGACTTCCTCCGCAGCTAGAGCATTTTTGAGTCAAATCTGAGCAATGCACTGGGTGCCCCATCCATTCCGCGCTTTATGCGGAATGGGTGGGATAGCACAATTTCTGATCTATGAAGTTTTGAAAGGGCACGGCTTCATCGGCTATTGAAAACATGTAAGTTACTGATTCTTAAATGGGCAGCATGGGCGAGGAGGGCGAGATAGGCGCAGCCGTAGCACAAATTAGCACAAAATCCGCCCCAGGGCTGCTTCGCACCTGAGCCGGAACCTCTTAGTTGGCGACCACCCAACCGGAACTCCCCATTTACACTGGTTCGCATATGCCAAGTGTTCTAGAGGATGTTTGGGAAACGCGTACCAACAACAGTCGAAGCGGCACTCTAGTTGGCTATTGGGACGAAGTTCTCTTGTGGCGCGATCTGCACCGTCTAGCGGAAGAGGGTCTGATTGAACCGATCGATGGCCTTTCGCGACCCGGCTTCGATACCCTGGAAATGAGGCGTTTTCGCGACGTCGAAACTGGCGATTTGTATGTTTATGTCCCCGCGGGGGAGAGGCGCTCTCCGCAGTTTAGGAGAGAGACCTAGCAGTCATTTACGGGTCGTGCCGCCTGGAAGCTGAGTAATCTGCGCAATGCGGCTGAATCACTTACTATGCGGAAGTCTCTCTCGCAGGCACGCGTACTCTCTGTCATCGCGATCAAGCGTAGCGCAAAATTAGCACAGAAATTTGCAGGTGTGCCACATGGCCGGGTGCCCCATCCATTCCGCGCACTTTGCGGAATGGGTGGGAAACGATAAAGCCGGACTTGAATGTTTTGAAAGGGCACGGCTTCAGCCGTGCCAAATGAGGAGAAAAATGACGCGGGCTTCAGCCCCTGAGGCACGCCTTCTCTACAGTACCGGATAAAATCCAGCAATCCACCCCTGCAGCACCGCCGGAAACATCCCAAGCAACACCACCGCAGCCGCAATTCCAACCAGCACAATCATGGTTACGGGATGCACCTTGATCGCCGTCTCATCCGCTGCCGGCATCACATAAGCCCGCTTCAATACCTGGATGTAGTAATAGAGCGACACCGCGCTCAGAGCGACGGCAAGCGCCACCAGCGCAAACGGAACCGGCCCGGCGCCCACACTCAGCACCGCTGCAAACAAATTAAACTTCGCCCAGAATCCCACCAGCGGCGGAATCCCCGCCAGCGACAAGAACAACACCAGCAGCACCGCTGCCAGCACCGGGTTCCGTTTATGCAATCCCAGGAACGAATCCATCCGATCGCTCCCCGTAGCCCTTTGCACCACATCCACCACGCCAAACGCCCCAATCGTAGTCAACCCATACGTGAGCACGTAATAAAGAATGGCCTCCGCGCTTCGCGGCGAATACGAGAAGTACGCTAGCCCCAGCAAAATATAGCCCGCATGCGCAATTGCCGAATAAGCCAGCAGCCTCCGCACGCTCACCTGCGCCAGCGCCGCAAGGTTGCCAACAATCATGGACGCGGCAGCCATGATCGCAAGGGTCACCATCCATGGCATGTTCAGGCCCAGGTACTTCGGCGCCGGTCCCACATAGCTGAAAACCGTTACAAATCCCGACGGATAAGCATCGCGAACGGCATGCAGAATCGTCGTCCCAATTGAGATCAGCAAAGCGAAGCTGGCGACCTTCGAAACCGAAGCGATAAACGCCGCAGCGGGAGCAGGCGCACCTTCGTACGTGTCCGGAGCCCAGAGATGGAAAGGTACCGCTGCAACTTTAAAGCCAAGCCCTGCGGCAATCAGGACCAGCGCCACGTAATAAAGCGGACTGCCCGAGGCGTTCGCCGTAAGGGATCCGAGCACAATCTGCTGCAAATTGGTCGAACCCGTAAGACCGTAAAGATAACTGAAACCGAACAGCAAAAACGCGGCCGACATCCCGCCGAACAAATAGTACTTCAGCGCCGCTTCCGCGCTTTTCCCCGAACTCTTCGCGAAAGCTGTAAGAATATAAAGCCCCAGACTTAGCAGTTCCAGCCCAATGAAAATCACCAAAAGATCCTGGGCGCCAGCGATGAGCAATCCGCCTGTAGCAGCCATCAGGACCACGGCCACATATTCGCCCACATGTTTCGTGAAAACTGAATCGACAAGCAGGACCAGGGTCAAAGCTGTTAGCACCAAAATCCCGGTCTGCGCCACCTGAACACTTCCGCCGGTGGCGAGCAAGTTAAACTCACCGGTCTTGCCATAGCCCAACCAGGCGAGCTCTTGATACTGCAGCGCCAAAATCGCCGCCCCGCACCCAACCACCCCCAGCAGCGCCGCAACAGCCACGCGCGTCTTCAGCGCAGCCTTGTGCAAAAACCCAAGGTCCACCACCAGCACCAGCAGCGCCGCAACTTCCAGCGCCGTCTCCGGCAATGTAACGCGGAAGAGATCTGCGTAGTTCATTGCACCCCTCCCACAAGCAACGCCTTCACCGCCGGCTCAATCTGGTCCAGCAGCATCCTCGGATACAACCCCACCGCCAGACTCACTCCGCCCAGCAGCACCACGCCCGTAACCTCTGGCCATGTGATCGCCGCAAAAGGATGTGCGTGCTCCTTTTCAAGCTCATGCGCACTAGCCTTCCCATCGCTGAAGAACGCCTTCTGCATCGCGCGCCACGTATACGCCACGCCCACCACAATCCCCAGGCCCGCCGCAACAACCCACCACGGCCTCGCCATCCACGCCCCAATCAGCACCTGCAGCTCCGCCACAAATCCTGAGAACCCCGGCAGCCCCATCGATGCCATTCCCGCAACCACAAACGCCCATGCTGCAAAGGGAATCCGTCGCGACAGATGCATCGTCTCCAGTTCCGCAAGCTGCCGCGTATGCGTCCGCTCATACACAATCCGCCCCACAATCGCGAACAGCAATCCGGCAATCACGCCATGCGAGAACATCTGCATCACCGCGCCGGTAATGCCCACCTGGTTCAGCGTCATCAG
>JBEKUP010000157.1:0-3110 GCA_049514915.1 Occallatibacter sp.
CACGGGTTGCCAGTGGAAAGCTCTGCCCAAGGAGTTCGGCTCGGCCAGCGCGGTGCATCGGCATTTTCAGGACTGGCAGAAGGCTGGGTTCTTTCTCAAGCTATGGCAAGCGGGCTTGGCCGAATAGGACGGCATGCAGGGCATCGGCTGGAAGTGGCAGAGTATCGATGGGGCCATGGGCAAAGCATATGAGCGCGGGAGCAAAAATAGGCCCCAGAACGCCGCGTGGGCGGTGTTTTGCGGCGGAGTAAAAGTAGGCCAGTAGGCCAACCGCCGGAACTTTGATTTCGTGAGCATTTGCCTGGATCGGGGTGCTCATGGAACACCGGAGGGATGTACGAGGTGGAGACTTACGGTCGAGTACGACGAGCGGTTTTTGTGGAGGGCAGGAGTCGGCGGGCGGTAGCCAAAGAGTTCGGACTATCGCGAGAGACGGTAGGAAAGATGCTGCTGTACGCGGTGCCGCCAGGTTATCAATCACCCCACGGACGAAGACCTATCCGTGGGGACCCCGACCAGCGTCAGTAGCCGATCAAGCGGCCCAAGCTGGGGCCGTGGCTGGGTGTCATTGACGCCATTCTGAACGACGACAAACAGCGACCAGCCAAGCAGAGGCATACGGCGAAGCGGATCTTCGACCGGCTAAGAGAAGAACACGGCTTCACGGGCGGCTACACGATCGTGAAGGACTACGTGCGTGCATCGACATTGCATGGCCAGGAAATGTTCGTCCCGCTGGTACATCCTGCCGGCGAGGCCCAGGTAGATTTCGGCGAAGCGCAGGTGGAGATCGCCGGTGTGGAGCAGAAGGCGCACTACCTGGTGATGGACCTGCCGCAGTCGGACGACTGTTTCGTGGCGGCGTTTCCAGCCGAGACAACAGAAGCTTTCCTCGAAGGGCACGTACGAGCCTTCGCTTACTTCGGCGGAGTTCCCACGCGGATACTCTACGACAACACCAGGATCGCAGTAGCCAAGATCCTGGGAGGTGGTGAAGAGCGCCAACGGACGAGGGCTTTCTCCGAGTTGCAGAGCTACTATCTGTTCGCCGATAAGTTCGGCCGTCCGGCCAAGGGGAACGATAAGGGTAAAGTCGAAGGTCTGGTCGGCTATGCGCGGCGCAACTTCATGGTTCCGATCCCGCGCGTGAACAGTTGGCAAGAACTAAACGCGCACCTGGAACAACAGTGCCGGAAGCGGCGCGAGCGGACACTACGTGGACACAAGGAGACGATCGGAGAACGTTTCGAGCGCGATCGTGTGGCACTGTTGCCGCTGCCTGTCGCGCCTTACGAAGCCTGCGAGAAGATCGCAGCGCGAGTTAGTTCACTGTCCCTGGTCCGCTATCGGTTGAACGACTACTCCGCGCCAACACCGTATGGACATCGCCAGGTATGGGTGAAGGGCTATGTGCATGAGGTGGTGATCGCCTGTGGTAGCGAAGTGATCGCCCGTCATGAACGCAGCTACGAACGCGAAGCGGTTGTCTTCGACCCGCTGCACTACCTGGCGCTACTCGAAAAGAAGACGCGTGCGTTGGACCAGGCCGCGCCGCTAGCTGGCTGGCAGTTGCCGGAGTGTTTTGCGCAACTGCGGCGTCTACTGGAAGCGCGGTTGAAGAAGCACGGAAGCCGTGAGTATGTGCAGGTACTTCGCCTATTGGAGACATTCAACATCGTAGAAGTAACTCATGCTATCGAGGATGCTCTGCAGTTAGGCACGATCAGCTTCGACGCTGTCCGTCATCTATTGCTGTGCCGCATTGAACGAAGACCGCCGCGACTGGACATGGAGAACTATCCCCACCTGCCGCTGGCCCAGGTGAGCACCACACAGGCTGCCGACTACATGACGCTACTTGTGGAGGCATGCGCATGAGCGACAGCATTGCCTTTGAAGCAAACACTGCGACTCATACCACCGACACACCGCAGTTACTGCTGGAACATCGCCTGAAGGAACTGCGGCTGCCAACCATCCTGCGCGAGTACGACAAGGTAGCTCGGCAGTGTGCGGTCGAGCAGCTGGACTATCAACGTTATCTGCTGCGCATGACCGAGCTGGAGTTACTGGATCGCGAACGCCGGGCCACCGAACGCCGCATCCGCCAAGCCAAATTTCCGGTCATCAAGACCATGGATAGTTTCGACTTCCTGGCTATACCTACGCTGAATAAGACTCTGGTACTTGATCTGGCGCGATGCGAGTTTCTCGCCCGCTGCGAGAACGTGCTGCTGTTGGGCAACAGCGGCACCGGCAAAAACACATATCGCTCTGGCCCTCGGCCTGGCCGCCTGCCAGCGAGGACATCGCGTACGCTTCTCCACCACTGCCGCTTTGGTCAGCGAGTTGATCGAGGCCCGCGACGAGAAGAGGCTGCTTCGTTTTCAAAAGCAAATTGCCAGTTATGAACTGTTGATCGTCGATGAGCTGGGCTTCGTGCCGCTGTCCAAAACCGGCGCCGAACTCTTGTTCGAAATGCTCAGCCAACGCTACGAGCGCGGTTCGACTCCGATCACCTCGAACCTGCCGTTTCAGGAGTGGACCGAGGTCCTCGGTTCTGAACGGCTGACCGGCGCATTGCTCGATCGGCTCACCCATCACGTCCACATCTTGGAGATGAACGGAGACAGCTACCGCCTCAAGCAGAGCCGCCGCAAACGAACCCCGCCTGCAGAGCGTTGAACCACACCTCTCCGAACGCGCCTCGGGGCAGAAGGGCCTCTTCCGCTACGCTCCAGAGCCCCTTCTGCCCCGAAATCCCACAACAACTACACGGCATCCAATGGCCTACTTTTACTCCGCCATAGTGGCCTGGTTTTACTCCGCCCTTGACAGCCCAGGCTGGGACACAATAAAGCTATCTGGGCTGTGGCCAACCGCCTGTGCCGATTAGTGTGGAAGATTCTTCATCAAGGAGTTCGTTACATCGAATATGGCAACCGGCCCGATCCGAAAACGGCAATCGCGCGGGTGAAACGAATGATTCGAGAATTACAAGCTCTCGGCTACCAAGTGCAACCGCTGCCAGCGCCCCAGCCGCTATCCAACTAATCCCATGCTTCTGTGGGTGGTTTTCGACTGTGCCGTAAATGCCGCAAAGTCAAGAG
>JBEKUP010000158.1:0-2977 GCA_049514915.1 Occallatibacter sp.
AAGCTATGATGGTGAACATATAAGCGGGCGCCGCCAAGCCGCCCGATTGCGAGGAATACTAAATCGATTACTTGCCTCATGCCACCAGAAAGACCGACGTAGACGCGAGAACCTCGCCACACTGCGCATAACAGGTTCGCGAATTGCGAAATCCTGATACCCAAAGAGGATAGAGCACTGTTCTTATCCCGAATTGGCTTAAGATCGATGCGCTTGACCCGAAATCCTTGGGCTTGTAGAAGTGCAGCAACATCCATTGTGGCTTGGGCGAAGCCATGAACTGGCGGAGGAAACGGTCCAACGACAAGGATCTCGCGCGCAGCCTGATAAGAGGCTGTTTTTGACTTCATACCCAGAGCCCGAAGACGCATGTAAGCTTCATCGCCTCTTCTCTGCCGGGTCGCGTTCAAGGAGTTCTTTTAAGTTTTCCAGGATGCGACTTGCGCCGGCTTCTGGCGTATATTCACCCGCAATCTTTAGTGCCGCCTGTCCCATCTCCTTCAGCCTCTCTACTGAGAGACTGCACACCTTGTCCATCGCTTCAGCCAACTGCTCCGGAGCCTCGGGTTCGATCACCAAACCACTATCCTCGGTCACCAGGTCCTTTGCGCAGCCGCACCGATTCGACACGATGATAGGGATGCCTGAACAGAGCGCCTCATTCGCTACCAACCCCCAAGGCTCTGACAAACTCGGCAGCACAAGGCAGTCAGAATCGGCAAGCGCGCGGCCTACTTCCTCTTGCGTCATCGCCCCCGTGAAAATCACCGATTCACTGAGCCCCAAGTCGCGTGTCTGCTGTCTCAACAACTGCTCATCCGGACCGTATCCAACGAGGATCAACTCTGCCTGGTTCTTTCTTCGCACAATCTGAAAAGCCTCGAGTAGCCGTGGCAGATTTTTCTCCGGAGAGAACCGCCCCACATAGATGAAGCGGCGAAATCCCGAATGGAATGCCGCTCTTCTTTTCAGGAAGAGGCCGCTGTCGATCGTCGCTCTTTTCTCGATAATCGCCGACCGCTTCATTCCCAGAGACTCCAGGTATTCCCTGTTGCTCGACCCGTATACATGAGCTACATCACATGCGCCCACGAAGACTCTCTTTATCACTTCTTTGGCTCTGCCGCGTCTCCGATCGAATTGGTTTGTCTCAAACCAGAACACGATTGGCTTCCGATGCAGTTTTGCCCATGCAAGCACCGACCACGCTGGCAGGTAAAAATAGCCGCTGATGATCACCACATCGGGACGGCACTGCTTGATGATCCGTCCTGCATGCAAAGCTGATTGCACCTGTGGCAACGCCTCGAAGCACCCTTCAGAGAGAAAATGAGAACGATAGTTCTCGCCGAGCGGGAGCATTGACGCCGTTCGCTGATTACTAGATCGTGCCGCAAATATGACGTCTAGACTTGCCCCCTGATCCGCGAGAGCTGTGAACAGTAGGTGCATATAGTGAATCGGGTGATTGTGCAGCAATGCTACCCGCATCCTCAGCTCGACCTCCTGCTTTGAGCCGTCACCGAATGATGCAAATTAAAGGGATCCCCCTGCACTCTACGTGTTCCCATTACCTTACTGACTCCGCCCCAGGCAACCAGGGGTAGATACGTGACACACGGAAAGACGAACAGCGAATTCAGCCCATCCCGGAAGACCTGCACCATCGAAATCAACAATATCAAGTAAATCCAGTGCGTCACCGAGCCAATTTCTTGATTCCTTACTCGCCGGTAAATTGTTTGCATGCCCAGCATATACAAACACGGAATGACGACACAGCCTATCCAACCAAAATTCACATACGATTCGCCTGATAACTGGGCGGTCATTCCAGTCGGCTCCATTCGCCGAACCGAACTTGATAATTCCCACGACCATGTATTTGGCAGAGGCTTATCAGGCCAGACAAAGCGTGGAATTGGTAAATACAACAGGGGTAGGAGTGTAGCACCGTAATACCGCTTACCCTGCTCATCAGCAGCAGCCATGTAGGTTGCCTGGCAATCGAGAAGCTCTGTGTCCAGTGATCCCTCCGACGTTGTTTGCTCCGCAAAATATCTGCTTACTTCGGCGACGATTGTGCGCGGATCCTCGCCTGCTCTTATCACGTTGGAGATGGGCTTAAAGACAAACCAAATTAGTCCGAATACCGGAATCATGATCGCCCATTTCAGAGGGATGGAATGCTCGTGACGTCTGGACTGGAGAATAAGAAAAGCGAGGATTGCAGGAAGAACAAAGGCGGTTCTGGCGAGGTTAACCGATGTCAGAGCGAGCAGTGTTACGAACACGAGCAGGCGCAAGCGTGTGAATCCTCGCATTGCACACAGGACTAAGGCTCCCTGAACGGCAAATCCTGCTATTGCCAATGGATACGATGATTCCGCAAAGCCACCAATATTCACTGCTGAGACATCGACTCCTCTCGCCCGGGCAGCTGTCGCGACCAATCCGAACTTGAGCAGTGCGTAGGTCCCAATAGTTAGACAAAGTCCCGATATTACATAGCCGACGAATGGGTTCAACCGGCTATGGTCTTTCGTCGTTGAGGCGGCAATCCCATGTCCGTCTCTTCGAATACTAAACGCGACGTATACGCAAGCCGCTACAACTCCTATTAGACTGATATCCGAAGCGATCCCAGCCCTCACCAATTCCGTATCGGACCGAATACCAATTACCGCAAGTGATCGCGATCCCAGGTCCAAAGATATCAGGCGGGCCGTGACGCCGAATGCGTGAAGCGCTATCCACCAGAGGCTTGGATTGAAGATGCTCCATTCGGACACTCGCAAGATACACCACAACCCTGTGACCAGCAAGCAGACGTCTATGATCATGGTGCTCTGAATGTCCATATAATACCTAGATGACTCACGTTGTTAATTGGGGCCGAAGCCGCCGCTAAGCTTTGCGGGGGCTTTGTACAATCGCGATAAGTTGTCTCCTTCTTTTTAGAATTGCAAACGCAGTA
>JBEKUP010000159.1:0-2936 GCA_049514915.1 Occallatibacter sp.
CTCAGCTCCTCAAAAGCTTGGCCGCCGCCTTCTAGAGGTGTCGGCCAAGTTCACGTTCTGAGGTTCCAACCGGATGAGTTCGCTCGTCTGAATTGGCCCACTTCGCTCATCTAAACTGGCCCACCTGTACAAGCCCGGATGTAAGGATTCCGGGATGGACAGGAGGCGTAAGGTGGAACTATTTGAAGTGATCCGGCGGGGGTACGCGGCCGGAGAGACGATTCAGGGGCTATCCAAGAAGCATGGCGTGCACCGGCGGATGGTGCGTCAGGCGATCGGGAACGCGATTCCTCCCGAGCGAAAAGCGGTGGTAAGAGAAGCGCCCAGGCTGGGTCCGGTGATGGCACACATTGAACAGATGTTGGCCACAGACCTGCAGGCTCCGCGCAAGCAGCGGCACACGGCTCACCGGATCTGGATGCGCCTGCGCAAGGAGCATCCGAGCCACCCAGTCGGTGAAGCCACGGTGCGGCGCTACGTGCAGCAGCGGAAGCGCGAGCTGGGGCTCAGCGGGCGGGAAGTATTCGTGCCGCAGAGCTATGAGTTGGGCCAGGAAGCTCAGGTGGACTGGTTCGAAGGCACGGCCATACTGGGCGGCGAAGCATGCAAGCTGCAGTTCTTCGCCATGCGCAGCATGGGTTCAGGCGATGCCTTCCATCGAGCCTATCCGCACGCCACGCAGCAAGCGTTGCTGGAAGCGCACGAGCATGCGTTCGCCTATTTCGGCGGCGTCTTCAAGACTTTGCGCTACGACAACATGACCTCCGTGGTGAAGAAGATTCTGCGCGGATACCAGCGGGTGGAAACGGATCGCATCATAGCGTTCCGGTCGCACTGGGGCTATCGGAGCGAGTATTGCAACCCGGCCAGCGGCAACGAAAAAGGCGGCGTCGAAGGCGAGTTGGGATGGTTCCGGCGCAACTGGCTGGTGCCTGTTCCTGAAGCAAGCGATCTGGACGCGTTGAACCAACAGATCCTGGATGCCTGCCTGGAGAACCGGGGCCGCACCATCATTGGCCGAGGCATGACGATTGGCGCGGCCAGTGAGCAGGAGCGCGAGCACTTGTCGCCGCTGGCCGAAGAGGGATTTCCGATTCATGAGTTGCTGTATCCACTTCTCGTGGACAGCAAGGGCCGCGTGAAGGTGAAGACCAACTGGTACTCGACCCCGCTCTGGCCGGGGCTACGCGTGATGGCGAGCGTGGGGCCTCTGACCGTAGCGATCGTGCACGACAACAAGGTGACTGCGCGGCACCCACGCTGCTACGGCCGCGGTCATCAGATTCTCGATCTGGAACACTATCTGGACGTGCTGGAGAAGAAGCCGGGAGCCATGGCTGGTTCGACGCCCTTGCAACAGTGGCGTCAGGCCGGCCGCTGGCCCGCTTGCATGGACACGATCTGGCGAGAGCTTGAGCAGCGACACGGCAAGAGCAAGGGCACCCGCGAGATGATTTCGCTGGTCCGCGCCGGTTCGAGTGATGGCTGGAACAAGTTGATCGCCGCCGTGGAAGAAGCGCTACGGCTGGGGATCAGCGATGCAGCCGCCGTGCTGCATCTGCTGCGCATGCCCGATCCGGAACAACGCCGCCAGTATGCCGTTGCGTTGGCAGAAGAGCTGCTCCAGTTTGAGCGCCCCATGCCGGTGATGGACAACTACGACCTGCTGCTAGCCAACACCACGGGAGCCATCCAATGAAGAACCAGACGCAAGCCTTGGAACATGCAAGCATTCAGCAGTATTGCAAAGCGGCACGGCTGCCCACAGTAGCCGCCAACTTCGTGTCGTTGGCCGAACAGGCGGTCAAGGAGGATCACAGCCACACTCGCTATCTTGAAGCACTGTTGTCGATCGAGTGCGAAGAGCGCGACAGGCACGCCATCGACAACCGCATTCGCGATGCACAACTACCACGCATCAAGACGCTCGAAGAGTTCGACTTTGCGCAGGCTCAGCACATCTCGGCGGCCCGCATCCGCGAGTTGGCCGAAGGCGGCTATATCGAACGCAAGGAACCGATCGTGTTGATCGGCGACTGCGGCACGGGGAAGACGCACTTGGCCACCGGCCTGTGCCTGGCCGCTTGCCGGCAAAAGCGGCGCGTTCGCTTCATCACTGCGGCGGCGCTGGTCAACGAACTGGTCGAGGCTAAGCAGAACAACCAGGTTCGCAAAATGATGATGCGTTGGCAGAAGTACGAACTGATTGCACTGGACGAGGTCGGATACGTTCCCTTGGCCGACATCGGCGCGGAGTTCCTCTTTCAAGTGATCTCAGAACGGGCTGAGCGGGCAGCAATCGTCGTCACGACGAACTTGCCGTTCTCCGAGTGGACAACAGTGTTTCCGAATCCCCGGCTCTGCAAAGCCCTGCTGGATAGGATCACGGATCGAGCCCATATCGTGGAGACCGGAACAGAATCGTTCCGCTTCAGGCGCACGATGGAAAGGAGCAAAAAGCGTTGAGCAGGCCGGCCGGGGCGAGCCGTTTGACGGTCCCGGCGTCCGTTGCGCCTGCTGACTCCGCCCTCCGGGCGAAGCCAGCAGGCTTCACTCCCGCCGGGACCGTCAAACCAACACCGGCGCAATGAGGCACAATATCACTATCCAGGTGGGCCAAATGGAATGAGCGAAGTGGGCCAAGCCGGAATAGCGAACTCACCGGATAGCGGCGGAGACACATCCGGGTCTCCGCCGTCTCATTCCTGTCGCCCTCCAAGCCGGTTGGCGTCGAGGCGCCCGATATCCATTGTTCCCAATCGCAGTTCAAGAATCGCGCGCCACGAGCCACCGCGATGCGCTCATATGCGTATACAAAGTGGGCTGAGAGGATGGTCACATCCGCCAAACTGGGTCGGATCGCATATCAATTGAAAGTCTCAACTCGTTGAACAAGAAAGGCTTAGTGGTGGGCCCGGAGGGATTCGAACCCCCAA
>JBEKUP010000160.1:0-2931 GCA_049514915.1 Occallatibacter sp.
GCGGAGCTGCCCGTAAGAACAGAACGGCATAATCCTCAATCCATCGCGACAATGCGACGCAAGATCGAAATTCACCTGGCCCGATCGCTGCCTCGTTGTCCGTGCTGCCTTCGCGGATTCTTGTAACATAGTAGTACTAGGTCTTCCAAAGCCGGATTACATTGAAAAAGACATACCCTCGAGTGAGTTGATTTATCCGAATTCTCCCCGAACGCTGAGCCCCCCCTCCGACATTGATTTTCGTCGCAAAACCAGATTCTCTGCGCGGCGAGGTGTGTTCGACAGATACGGGTATCTCCAGACTACCTGTATGGCCAGAAAAGGACGGCTAACCAGTGATCCGTGAGATGAAGTCGAATCAGTTCAGAAATCTTCACACTAATATCCTTTGGCGTATAATCCCGCCATGACTTACACACTCTATGCATTTGGTTATGAACTAAATGTGGCCGAGACCGGGAGCGGTAATTGGACTGGCGGTTATCGCGTAGCGGGTTCTTCGAGTAGCCAAAGCTATACTCCGGTGTCCGAAAGCGAGTTCCCCGATTCAGATTCTGCGATGGCAGCAACGTGCAAGGCAATTCAGGCTCTCGCGCTACAAGAGAATGAGAGGGCCATGAATTCGTGCTGGACTGAGGCTTTAAGTGCGTGGACGGCGAAGTAATCTCCCCACTTTCCATTTCGCGACTGTGAAAATGTTGCTGCTGTGCGGTCTCGTTTTGCCAATGGTAATGCGATTTTGACCCCGCCCTACCCCTCTGAAAACCGGGAGATGTTTTTACTCGCCACGCGCTGTCTTTGCGCTGTGATGCCTCTGCCTCCGCACCTAGAACATACAACCCCGAACGTCCATAAATGCAACCTGACTGCATAGAAAGGTCTCCAGCTTTACTGCGCTCGGTGCCCACCCAATGGCAACCCGCAGCAGCCAGGACGAAAGTTAGTCATTATGGTGTGACCAGCTCGATGCGCTAGTCGTGGGTTAGGCTGGGTTTGTTTGAGGAACCACAGTCCAGAGCCACTAGCGGAGGGAACCGGTCATGAGAGAGAAGTTACGATTTTTGGGTTTGGATGTCCATGCCGAAACGATAGCGGTTGCGGTAGCCGAGCCAGGTGGCGAGGTACGCAGTCTGGGTACGATAGCCAACCGCGAAGAGTCGATCCACAAGTTGATCAAAAGGCTTGGACCGGCAGATCAGTTGCGGGCCTGTTACGAAGCCGGCCCGACGGGGTTTGTACTCTGCTGGCAACTGACACAACTGGGAGTAGAGCGCGCAGTCGTAGCTCCGACGCTGGTTCAGAAGAAGACTGGTGACCGGGTCAAGACGGACCGGCGGGACGCGTTGAAGCTTGCACGCAGTCATCGTTCCGACGATCTGACGGCGGTCTGGGTTCCGGATGAGGGCTAGGAAGCATTGCGTGATCTTGTGCGGGCACGAGAGGCAGCCAAGCAAGATCAGTTGCGAGCGCGGCATCGGCTAACCAAGTTCCTGCTCCGCACGGCCAGCGTCCTCCACTGAGACTAAAGGCGTGGACGGAAAAATACGTCGAGTGGATCCAGCAGGTCCACTACACACATCCGGCGCGGGAAGGCGATCATTCCCCGGCGCTCCAACCGAAAACAGCTGCGGAACTATGATCATGCCTTGTACAAACTGCGCAACCGCATCGAACGATGCTTCAGTGAACTCAAGCATTTCCGCCGCTTCGCCACACTCTATGAGAAGTCCAAGGCCTGTTTCACCGCTCTCGTCGCACTAGCCTGCTCATGGATCATCTTGAAGCTATATGTCGATACGGCCTAGTCAAGGAGGAGCACGAGGTGAGGAGCACGAGGTGTTGCGAAAAGCTGAACTCAGCATGGAAGCTGATTCGGAGAACTACCTCGGAGGCTCCTCTGAGACTTACATTCAAACAATTCGCCCATGTGGAATGCGCTTCCTCGATGAGTGACTTGGCGATAATGCATCAATCGAGGGCGGAGTGACGTTTTCCAAACGGTTTGGCTCATCCACGCTTCAGGTCGAACTGGCATTCCGCAATTGACCCTTTTTCTGCGGTTCAATTACAATGTCGTTGGCCGTTCAGGCGGCCTCCGGTCCGCGCAAAGGGTTGAACCCACCTGCAGCTTTTTTTGACGCTGACACCTTCTTTCAGTCGGAATTAGCGGACAACCGACAATTCTCGAAGGAAGGTTCCGCATGACCAAGGTAGATGCTTTTCCCGATCATCCCCGCCTCGAATATCTCAGGAAACTAGCCAAGCAACAGGTAGCGGCCTTGCGCAAACAGGGCAAGACAGATTCGCTCGCCGACACGCATTTGGCTCTTGCGCGGAAGTATGGCTTTCCGAGTTGGCGGAAGCTCAAGGCGCGTGTTGAAGAAGCGGAACGGCAGGCTGCATCGAAACCCGCAGTTGCGCAGGATGCCGTCCTATCCGCCTTCGACGAAGCAATGCAAACGATCACGAGCCGCGACACCATGGCGCTGCGGCGGTTGCTCTCCGCGGAGCCTGGCTTAGTGAACCGGACAGGTCCACATCCGCGCTGGGGCGGACAGCCCCAGTTGCTGCACGTGGCCATCGAGTCGGACAACCTGGAGGCGTTTGAATTGCTGCTCAATAGCGGCGCAAGCGCTGACGGCGACAATCGGCACTACGACGGCTGGTCGCCGCTCATGATTTCCATTCACTGGAAACGGGACGGCATGCGCGATGAACTGCTCCGCAGGGGCGCCAACATCGATCTCATTGCCGCCCTCATGCTCGGCGACGATCTTCGTGTCTCTAAATTGGTTGCGAACCCAGCCGCGCTGCAGGGGCCATTCCCGAATGGCGCATCCCCCCTTCACTTTGTCCGGACCGTAAAATCCGCGCGCCTGCTGCTTGCGCATGGTCTGCAGATCGATGCCCGCGACAAATACAACGTGACCG
>JBEKUP010000161.1:0-2916 GCA_049514915.1 Occallatibacter sp.
CTGGAGTCCTGCCCTGATGTTGTATCGCGCCTAAAGCACGAAACCCACCGCCGCCTGGCAGTGGGTTCGACAAGACTAAACAACTTGAAGCCAGTCGATTAACTCCTGATGCCAGAAGAAACGCGCGCACAACAGCAACACATGCTGGCGCGACAGGCGTTCTTTGTCATCACGTAGCTCATGTTGTCCACCTTAGCCGAACTCCATTCCGCGTACAAGTGATTTTTTATCTTAAGAAGATTCCGCGGTGTTCTGCAGATGCACCTTTACACCTCTAAAAGAACCGAGGGACGAATTACAACCTTGACACTATCCTCAGGTTTCTATAGCCTACGTTTCAGCTATGACCACTCTCTATCTCATTTCGACGAAATGCATCTGTTGTCTCATTGAAGACATGAGCGTGAGTGGCGTTTATGGTCCGCATTGAAGGTTGTACATCAATGCAAGCTTTCAAGATCAAACCTCACTCCACAACGAGTGAGGTTTTTGTTTGTGAGGAATAGTGCTCGTCATGCTCGGCCTGCCATGAATTTCGAACAGCCAAATCTCGGGAATTAGGGAAGTGTAGCGATGAAGGTTGCCGTAGCCAGTCAGAACGAAAAGATTGTTCATCAGCATTTTGGACGGGCCACACAGTTTCTGATTTATGAGATCGAAGGAGCCGATTGTCGCTTGATCGAAATCCGCAAGAATCAACCGCCTTGCGGCGCAGCATCGGAGGATGGTGAGGTGGACCATGCCGAAGATCCGATGCGGAGGGCTGTCGAGTTACTGGGGGATTGTCGTGCTGTAGTAGTCGCGCAAATCGGACCGGGAGCCGTGGAGAAACTGTCGAATCACGGCATTCACGCCTTTGTGATTCCCGACTTCATAGACTCAGCCTTGCGGCGATTGATCGCAAGCGGCCGCTTAGCGGAGCCCGTTGCGCCTGGGGATGGTCGTTTCAAGTGGCTAGAAGCGTGAACGACAAATTTACCGCCGCAATGTTTTCTTGACCGAGTGGATAGGCCTGAAGATTGGTGTCGAAAGAATCGAGAGTTAAAGAACCTACCAAGGTTCATGAACTGAAACGAGACTGAATAGATCGCAATTTACAGAGAAGGTGGCATTGAAGAGTCATGTCAATTAATCTCAAGACCCCGGTAGTCGAGAACCGTGAACAGCGCTTGGGAACTATTATTCGCTGGGAAGGCAGCGCCGCTGAACTCGTGCGCGACTCCGCTTGCACCTCCGCTTCCGGGAACGGTTGCGGACGGAACGGACGAAAGCTTTGCGAACTGGACAGTCCGTTCACGCAGGCTTCGATGTGCAGTGAGTGCATAACGGTCACGCAGTCCACTGTTATACAGGAATCCGTGGTGATTCAGCACTCGCCGATCGGTTGTGCCGCTAGCCAAGCCTCTACTTGCCGGTACTATCGCGACCTTTCCGCTCGTCGTGGATGGGAGTTGGAGGATCCGCGTTCGATTTGCACCAATCTTACCGAAGATGACATGGTATTTGGCGGCGTTGCGAAACTGGAGCAATCGATTCGCGATGCATGGAATCGCCATCGGCCTAAGGTTATCTTCGTTTCAACGTCGTGCGCTACTGGAATTATCGGCGACGATGTGGACAGCCTAGCCAAGAAACTCCAAGCCGAGCTTGGGGTCACAGTGGTTCCGCTGTACTGCGAGGGGTTTAGGGCCAAGCACTGGAGTACCGGGTGGGACGTCATCGAGCATGGCATTTTGCGCCAGATCGTTCGCCAGAATCCGACAAGGAAGCAGGACGATCTGGTGAACGTCATTCATCTCGGCGGACCGGACGTTTTTAGCCCATTACTGGAACAACTGGGGCTTCGGGTCAATCTTGTGATGGGCGGAAGTACCTTGGGTGCGCTGGAACAGCTCTCTGAGGCGGCCGCGACAGTCACTATGTGCTCTGCCTTGGCCTATCTGGCAACTGGGCTGGAGCAAGAGTTCGGGGTCCCGGAAATAAAGGCTACGATCCCCTATGGTTTGAGCGCAACTGACGAGTGGCTGCGTGAACTCGCACGAGTTACTCATCGGGAAGACAGAGTGGAAGGCGTGATAGCCAAGGAGCGTGCGCGGATAGAGCCGCAGCTGCAAAAGCTGCGCAAAGCACTAGGCGGCAAGAAGGGTTACGTTGCCGCCGGCGCGGCCTTTGCTCACGGGCTGATGGCGGATTTGAGGGAACTCGGCGTCGAATTGGATGGATCTTTCTCTTATCATCACGATCCAATTTATGACAGCAAAGACCCGCGGCAGGACGCGCTGGCGCATGTGGTGAATACCTACGGCGACATTCCGCACTATACCGTCAGCAATGATCAACATTTTCAGGCTTACGCATCATTGCGACGATCTAAACCAGACTTTGTCATTTCTCGCCACCTGGGCAACCTAGCTCTTTTGTCAGCCCGCCTGGGTATCCCGGTTCTTCCAGTTTTTTACTCCAATGACGGCCTTGGATATCAGGGATTATTGACCATTGGACAAGCGATTCTCCGGGTTCTCCCAAAGAAGAAGTTCTGCGAAGACGTGGCGGCTCACTCGTCGTTTCCTTACAAGAAGTGGTGGCTTGAGCAGGACGATCCTTTTGCACTTTCGAGGAGCACAAACTCGCCTATGGGGGATAGCCATGTCGAGCTTTAATGCCAATAACGAGTTACTACCCATCCTCGACGATGCTGCTAAGTCAAACTCAATCGAGCAGGTCCGCTACGTATGTTCCATGGGAGCTTTGGCCAGCGCCCTGGCGATTCCGCGCGTAACCCCGATCACCCACTGCGGTCCTGGTTGCGCGACCAAGCAGTTCCAGAGTTTAGCCGGGATCAATGGCTATCAGGGAGGCGAGTTTCACGTCCCCAGCACCAACGCTACAGAACAAGAGGTAGTGTTTGGCGGGGAG
>JBEKUP010000162.1:0-2884 GCA_049514915.1 Occallatibacter sp.
CCATTCGCAATGCCGGCTCTCCAACTCACGGGCGGCCAGGTAAAGCGCGTGGATATTTCCATGGCCATGGCGGTGGAACAGCAGAGCGTAGTGGTCACCGATGAGTCGCCCACGGTGAACGTGGAAGCAGGCGGCAATTCGAGCGCCATCGTCATCAAAGGCAAGGATCTGGAGGCGCTGTCGGACGATCCGGATGAGCTGTCAAATGAATTGACAGCTCTGGCCGGACCCGCAGCCGGGCCCAACGGCGGCCAAATTTATATCGACGGATTTACCGGCGGGCAACTCCCGCCCAAGTCGGCGATTCGCGAGATTCGCATCAACCAGAATCCTTTTTCCTCCGAATACGACAAACTGGGCTACGGGCGCATTGAGATTCTCACCAAGCCGGGCACCGACAAGTTGCACGGCCAGTTCTTCGCACAGGGCAACGACGATGCCTTCAACACCGGCAACCCGTTCATTACGCATTTGCCTACCTATCACACGATTCAATTTAACGGAACACTGAATGGTTCACTCTCCAAGACAGCCTCATTTTTTATTAGCGCGGAGCAGCGCAATATACAGAACATAAGCCTTGCCTACGGTCCAGATGGCGCCGCGGCGAGCGGACTGCTGAACCCGCATACGCGAACCAATCTCGCTCCGCGAATCGATCTGCAATTGGGAGAGAAGAACACGCTGACCCTGCGGTACCAGTTTTACCGCGACGCCGAGAGTGGCGAACTCAGCGCGGCACAACAATCGAGCAGCCAGGCTCAGAGCTCACACTCCATTCAAAACACCGTCCAGCTGAGCGATTCGTTTGTCATCAACGATCACATCGTGAATGAGACCCGCTTCCAATATCTTCGCGACGTGTCTTCGACTACTGCGGCAAGTGGTCCGCCCCAGGCATCGGTGTTGGGTTACTTCACCGGCGGCGGGGCCTCGGCAGGTCAGATCAACGACCATCAGGATCATCTTGAACTATGGAACATCACCACAATGACTGCGGGCGCCCATGCTATCAAATTCGGAACTCGGCTGCGGGATAATCGCGATGCCAACTCCACGGACGCAAACTTCAACGGAACGTTTACCTTCGCGTCTGAAGAGGATTATCAAAACGGAGCGTTGCCCATTCAGTTGACCTACACTCAATGCACATCGACCACCTCGGCAAACTGTTCAGGAGCATTGGCAAACGCCTTCGACGCCGCGCTCTTCGTGCAGGACGACTGGAAGTTCAATCCCTTTCTGACGTTGTCGGGCGGCCTGCGCTGGGAGTCGCAAAATCATATCGCTGACCATGACGATTGGGCACCCCGCGTCGCCTTCGCCTATGCCCTCGATGGACACAAAGACAAGAAACAGGCCAAGACAGTTTTGCGCGGTGGCTACGGCTTCTTCTACGACCGCCTACCTCTAAGCGATTTGCTCGCGGCCGAGCGATTCAGCGGTGCGAGCGCCCCGCAACAGCAGACAGTTATTTACAATCCCACCTGCTTTAGCGCAACGAGCCTGACCGATGCGTTGAATCAAGGATGCACTACAGCCCCCGTTTCCACGACCGCTCCCACGCCGATTGAGGTTCCTACAACTGTTCAAATCGCGCCAGGCTACCGTTCGCCCGTCACGCAGCAGTTGGGTACCAGCCTGGAACGGCAATTGACCAAAGCCGCAACTCTGACCTTCACCTATCTGCACTCCTTCGGTGTGCACCAGATGGTTACGCGTAACGCAAACGCACCTTATGTTCCCGGTTATGATTCTTCACTTGGAAACATAGATCAGTACGATCCTGAGGCAGTCTTTAAACAGAACCAGATGATCGTGAACGTTAACGCCCACTTGACGCAAAACTTCAGTCTGTTGGGTTTCTATAACCTCACCGCGGCCAACACAGACAGCATCGGCGGAATCGCATCCAATTCCGCGAATTTGAGCCAGGACTACGGACGCGCCAGTTGGGCCTCGCGCAACATGGTCTTCATGATGGCTAACTACCAGGGACCGTGGGGCATTCGTTTCAATCCGTTCCTGATTGCGCAGTCCGGTAAGCCCTACAACATCGTCACCAACCAGGACCTGACTCCCGGCATGGAGGACGGCTTCTTCAACCACCGCCCGGCGTATCCAGGATCGAACCCGGCCGATGTTGTCCAAACCAGCTTTGGCCCCCTCGACATTGTTCCCCAGCCGGGAGAGCCGCTGATCCCAGCCAACCTGGGCAATGGACCCGCCGCGGTAGCCCTGAACCTGCGCATCAGCCGGGCCTTTGGGCTCGGCCCCAAACTCGAATCGGCCAACGCTGCCACGCCTCCGCCTCCTAGTGGCGGCGGAGGCGGCGGCGGGGGACGCGGAGGCCCCGGCGGCGGCGGGTTTGGCGGACCTTTTGGCGGAGGAGGAGGTCGCGGTGGTCCGGGAGGAATGTTTGGCCCCACCTATACCGGTCACAAATACACGCTGACCTTCAACGCGCAGGCGCTGAACCTCTTCAACGACATCGACCGAGGCACGCCGGTGGGAACCATTGCTCCCCCGCCCTCCGATCCCACTAACCCCGGCAGTCTCTTTGGCCAGTCGACCAGCCTGGCTGGTGGCATCTACTCCTCGGGCGCGGCGGCGCGGCGTATCTTCCTCCAGGCCACGTTCTCGTTCTGAACCCGACAAGCAGCGGGCCGGAGCATTGCGCTTCGGCCTTTTTGTTTTTTCAGCGGGATGCGCCGATTGTAGCGCCTTGTCTATCGCCCGCGAATGCGTCGGTGAGCGAGATAACCCTTAGCTGCGCCTTCAACGCATCGAGCGAGGACTCACTGGTGACCGCGATCTCCACCGTCTCGCCGGGCAGCATGTCGAAGTAGTTGTCGGAGAGCTGCACATCGAGATTCCCGAAGGA
>JBEKUP010000163.1:0-2878 GCA_049514915.1 Occallatibacter sp.
ACCCTGGCATCGACGGGATACGACACGCCGTTTGAAGGTCCGCTGAAAAACTCTGTTTCGGAGGTGGCCAGCAAAGGCCCGGTGCGGCCTGAGAGCTCGTCGAGATAGTAGAGCGATGCCAGTGTACGCCCGACGATGATGAAACTGCCTTGATCGGTCTTGTAATCTCCGACATAGTTGTTGAAGAGGTTCGGATCAATGCGAACCAGATGTATCAGCTCAAAACTTCCGCTCGTCGAGTTCTCCCGCGTTACTTTTCCCCTGATCCAACCGCCTTCGATGTTGCCCTCAAAGATCGTCGATCCATTTGACGGCTGCGATTGGAAGCGGATGCGGTTGCTGTCAAGGCTAATCGCGGTAAACCCTTGGTGCTCTGGGTTGTCCTCCAACGGCGCGATCATTTCTCCGCTGACGCCTTCGTTACCAACTTTGAAGATCACTGAAATATACGTGGGTTTTCCGTCGAGGTGATATTCGCCTACCCACCGGCCGCCAACCGGTTCTGATGTCTCCGGCTCGGCTTTGATTTGGCCCATAGCGAACACTGTAAGGAGGATTGCCATTACAAAGAGAACTGCAGGTCGCGTTGAACAATTATTCATTCTTTCCTTCACCCGACTTTTGAAGGTCCAGCAGTCATCCGACTATAAAGTGCCCACATTATATATGCAATCATGCAGACGGGCAAACCATACTCTTGTCCAACGCAAGATGAGCCTGAGCGTGGGATTTGATTCCAACGCAAGATGAGCCTGAAGGAGATAGAGCGGGCAAGCTGAAGGTGGATGATCAGCGTGCTTGGTGCAGAGAAGTTGAGTTTGGTTGAGATCGAGGCATTTCTTGCCGCATCCGACAGCGTGCGGTTTGTTGGTTCAAGCCGTGAGGAACTTTACAAGTGGGTGGAGCGGGTGCTCTGCCATCACGAGTACGTGCTTCAGAAGCGGCGGGCGAAGGGGCTTTTGCGGGGCTACGTGGAGCGCATGACCGGGTTCAGCCGGGCGCAGTCCACGCGGCTGATAGGGGGCTATGTCAAGGCCGGGCGGATCGTGCCCAAGCCCTCGCTGCGGCCTCGTTTCCAGCGCCGTTACACCCCGGCCGACGTGGAACTGCTGGCCTCGGTTGACCGGGCCCACGAGCAGCTCAGCGGCCCGGCCACGCGGCACATCCTCAAGCGCGAGTTCGAGGTCTACGGCAAGCCGGAGTTCGAGCGGCTGGCCAAGCTCTCCAACGGCCATCTGTACAACCTGCGCCAGAGCCCCCGCTACGGCCTGCGCCATTACGAAAAGACGCGCCCCACGGCGGTTCAGATCGGCGAACGCAAGAAGCCAGTACCCAACGCTCAACCCGGCTTTCTGCGTATCGATACCGTGCATCAGGGTGACTCGCCGGAGGGCAAGGGAATCTACCACATCAACGCCGTCGACGAGGTGACGCAGTGGGAAGTGGTGCTGGCAACTCCCCGCATCTCAGAGGCTTGGCTGATACCTTTGCTGAAAAACCTCCTGGAGCAGTTCCCCTTTGCGATCCTCAACTTCCACTCCGACAACGGCTCGGAATTCATCAACAAGACCGTCGCCGAACTGCTCGGAAAACTGCTCATCGAACAGACCAAAAGCCGTCCCCGCAAGAGCGGCGACAACGGCCTGGTGGAAACCAAGAACGCCGCCATCGTGCGCAAGCACATCGGCTGGGGACACATAGCGCCGGCCCACACCGCGCCTATCAACCAGTTCTATACAGGCTTCCTCAACCCCTACGTCAACTACCACCGCCCCTCGGCCCAGGCCGAAGTTCTGATCGACGCCAAGGGTCGCAAACGCCGGCTCTACAAAAAGTGGCAGACACCCTTCGAGAAGCTGCTCGCGCTCAACCAGCCGCAGCAGTTCCTGCGTCCCGGACTCTCGATCGCGGCGCTCAAACGGGTGGCCGCAACCATGAGCGATACCGAGGCCGCCCGGCGAATGCAACAGGCCAAAAATAACATGTTCGATCAGATCACGAGGTCGGCATGAACCTCGGGCAGCAGTGGAAGCGGACCGTGGAAATGACGGTTTATGGAAAGCCCGGAAAACGATGATGCTGTTTTCCAACCTTCCCACAAACCTTGGAAATCGATAAAACCGATTCCCACATTCCCACCGCCGCGACAACTGCGAGACATATATGAAAACATCCCGAAAAGGAGACACCCGAAGCTGCCCGCATCAAACTGACCCTTCAGGCTCATTCCTGGATTGGAAAAGACTACCATCCCCCAGCATCGAAGAACTCTTGCCCTGGAACCTCGCCCAGTCTCTGCAGAATCAATCCTCCCAAGCCGCTGAGACACACTCATCAGGTGCCCGCCAAAAAGGTTGTGGGCACTTCCAGGATCACTCCTTATGTAGGTCAAGAGGGGAGATCGGGACGCTTACGCCTTCTCGCCCTTCAGGAGCAAATATTTGGTCCGCGAACACAAACGCGCAACCTCCGTCATCCGTCTCGCGGTATCAAGCCCGACCTGGTTCATGGTTTGAGTACCAGCAAGCCATTCGTTGAGCGCGATACCCAGGCGCGCTTGCTGTCAGTGGGTATCGAGACGGTCATCTCACGATTATCCCTCACTTGACCTTACTAGCTGCTGGAGCCCCGGATGTGCGGTCGCCAACTCGGAAATTACTAGTTGAGCAACACCTGCGGGATTGTTTACCGAAAGATACCTTCCGCCGCGAACTCGACAGGTCAAGGTCGCCTATTACTCACGGTTCCAGAAGAATCCACTAACGCGCGGTCGCAGGGTGATTGGTCTTACCCGAGTCGAGGTGGAAGGGTTTGGTGTACGGCTCGACCGGGAAGCCTTTCGCTCTCCAGCCCTCAAGACCGCCCTTGAGAAATTTTA
>JBEKUP010000164.1:0-2762 GCA_049514915.1 Occallatibacter sp.
CCAACGCCATCGACCGGAACCACTCAGGACGCCAACCCGATCTTCTCTTCCCCATCTGCAGTTCTCCATTCCCTGCAAATGCGCTCATTTTAAAATGTCTCACTTTTGGGGGTCACTTCAGTCAAATTCCAAACAACCCTTTCGCTCGTTTAGTTCAATTCTCTGCAATCGAAACACATCCAAAAGGCTGCCCGCACGGTTCATGTCGACGCGAAAGACAACCACTTGAGCAGCCATTTCGCATGTTTTGTAACCAGACAAGCCACCTTTTCAGCTATGTAGAACAACCCTTTGAGCAGCCATTTGGCGCATGATTACTTGTAAACGACGGGGATAAAATGCTGCTCCTGGTAAGGCGGTCTGACGTACTCCGACTTCATCAGCGCCGGCAACTCCAGCTTCTCCGGCGTCAGATCCCTGTACGGAATCTTCGACAGTAAATGCCTGATAACATTGAGCCTTGCTGCCTTCTTGTCTTCCGAATTCACCACGAACCACGGCGCCTGTTTCTGGTCCGTCGCTTCAAACATTTCGTCCTTCGCCCGCGAGTAATCCGCCCAATGCTTCCGCGACTCAAGATCCATCGGACTGATCTTCCACCGCTTCGTCGGGTTCGTCATCCGCTCCTGAAACCGCCGCTCCTGCTCCGCGTCGCTCACCGAGAACCAGTATTTAATCAACAAGATACCTGACCGCACCAGCATCCGTTCAAACTCCGGACACGTCAGCAGGAACTCCTGATACTGAGCGTCCGTACAGAATCCCATCACCCGTTCCACGCCCGCCCGGTTATACCAACTGCGATCAAACAAAACCATCTCGCCCGCCGCCGGCAAATGAGGAACATAGCGTTGAAAATACCACTGAGATTTTTCCCGTTCAGTCGGCGTACCCAGCGCTACGACCCTGCAAATACGAGGGTTAAGAGACTCCGTGATGCGCTTGATCGCGCCGCCCTTACCCGCCGCATCGCGCCCCTCAAACAGCACCACGACCTTCAGTTGCTCATGCTTCACCCACTCCTGAAGCTTCACCAACTCAACCTGCAACCGGCTCAGTTCCTTCTCGTAATCGCAATCTTTCCCAATCCGCTTTACGTTAGCATCAACTGGCGGAGCCAGCGCCACGCTGTTCGTCTGCACCTGTGGAATCTTCATTTTACCGTCCGCAACCTTATTCTTCTGCTTGCTTTTATCTCCCATAAATCCTCCAATTCGGCCAAAAGGTTCTGCTCACGCAAATCCCGGGCAACATCTTGAGGCGCACTTGCGGCTGTGGTTGCGTGGTTCTACACGCAAACTCAATTCCATTTACATCGACAAATTTTTGTTTTTTTCTAAATGTCCGCTATTCGTCCGCTTTCCAAACATACGCATCGGGCTGCGGAAGCCCTATGTGCGCCAGCACCCGGCAAACAAACTGCCGCGCCATCTCAATCGAATCCTGTGGCCGGTTATAGAACGCCGGAATCACCGGAAAGATAACCGCGCCCGCCTCCGCCGCCAGCATCATGTTGCGCAGATGAATTCGATTGAAGGGGGTTTCCCGCACACACAGCAGGAGCGGTCGCCGTTCCTTCAGCATAACGTCCGCGGCGCGCGCCACAAGTGAATTAGCCAGCCCATTCGCCACGGCCGCCAGCGTTCCCATGGAGCAAGGCAGCACGATCATCCCATTCGACGGATAGCTGCCACTCGCAATGCAAGCCCCGATATTCGCATCTGTATGCTGCACCGTCTTCACCGGCGGCAACCCTAGCAGTTTTTCCAACAGGTCATTTCGTCCGCTTACGTCCAGTTCCTCGGCCATCACACGGAGCGAATTCTCTGATGCGACAAAATGCACGCGGCTCACCCGCTCATCTACCTCCAGGGCACGCAGCAACTCTCTGCCAAACACAGCGCCGGATGCGCCGGTCAATGCAACAGTGAGGTTCAAACCTTCCGCACTTCTCGCTTCCTGGCCCAACTGGTTATGCATCTACATCCCTACCCGCTCAAGTTCCAGAATGACCTGCGCGTACTCCTTCGAGTCTTCCAGCGCCACAAATCGCCGCATCTCATCCAATGCCTGCGGACGCTCGTTCGCACTCCACAGTACGCGAAAAAACAAAAGCGAAACCCGCTCTGACCTGGGCGACAGCTGCACAGCCACCTTGCCATGCTCAATTGCGTCGCGATGCCTGCCGCTCGACGACAGCACCCACGCAAGGTATGCGTGGGCCAACCCTTCGCGCGGAAACTCCGCAACCAATGCCACCAGCCGCTCCGTCGCCAGCGATACCTTATCGTCCGCAACTAGCTCAACCATCTGGCTGATCGTCTCGAAAACCCGCGGATGGGTTCCTTCCGTCAAATCACTCATCGGCTTCTACTCGCCCAAAACTCTTGCGAAGATCGCATCCACGTTGCCCAACTGCCGCGTGAAGTCGAAGGTTGCCTCCAACTTGTCTACACTTAGCAACGCACTAATCGCCGGATCGTTGGCAACCTCATCTCGAAATATAAGGTCCTCTTTCCACGCCTTCATCGCATGTGCCTGCACCAGCCGGTAAGCGTCCTCGCGCATCATGCCCGCCTCGGCCAGGTCCAGAAGCAGTTGTCCGCTGAAGATCAGCCCACCGGTGCTCTCAAGGTTCCGCTTCATCCGCGCGGGATACACCAGCAGCCTGTCGATAAGGTCGGCGGTTTTGGCCAGCAGATAGTCCGTCAGAATCGTCGAATCGGGAAAGATCACCCGCTCCACCGATGAATGGGAAATAT
>JBEKUP010000165.1:0-2727 GCA_049514915.1 Occallatibacter sp.
AATTCTTTTAGATAGGCGAGGGCAAACTCCGCCAACTGATCAGTGTCATGATGCCCCGCAGAGGCGAGCTTTTCGATGTATTGAACGATTTTCTCTCTTGAGAGCGTGACCCGCGCGGGGTCCAATTCGCCAATAAACTGGTAGGTACCCAGAACCCGGTCGGCTATTTCGTTCATACCAAACTCCGGAATTACTGCAATGCAATAGCTGCATTGCACCATTCCGGTTTGATGCGGTCAAGCCCGATTTTGGAGCGGTATCAACTGGGATTGGAGGCAGGCTCTAGGAATCGACCCAAGCGCAAAGTGAGGCGCCATCATTGTGACTGCCGCAAAGCCGTGGGATTAACCCCTGACCCGCCGTTGCGAAGTCCCAGATACCTACAAACATTCGAGGATGCCGAACGAGCGGGGGTCCGGTGCAACACCGGTCGAAAAACGTAGCGCCCGTCAGTCGGAAATTTCGAACTCGCGCTGAACTTCTTCCACACACTTCGAGATCGCCGCCGCGCAACGATCGCGCTCAGCCTTGCCAAATTTGACACCTTTGATAGCCCAATTGGCGTCGCCGCGCGATTTTGGAACAACGCGTTCTATAATAACCCCCATTAGGGTCTGACACTCTGGATCGCTCTCTCTAACAGCTTCAACTATGGCCAATTCCAGGGAAGCACGCGTAATAAGCGTTCGCTTCTTTTTGAGGTCTGTATTTTTTGGACTCATTTCGCACCGCGCGTTCCGGGTAACCGATTTTCGGATCCCGTCCAATGTATGCTCATCTATCTCTGTTCTCTTCATCCGCAAGTTCTTTGCGGCCGCGGTGCCTTGATTGTCAAAGATTTCAAAGCTTATTCTCTGACCTTTCCGCAAACCGAGAAGACCGGCCTTTTGTACCGCCGACAGATGAACAAACACATCTTTGCCTCCAGAATCCGCTCGTATGAATCCATAGCCTTTTGACCGATTAAACGACTTAACTGTGCCTGTGGTGATCATTCCCTCATTCCTAGAGATGATTCGGTCCTTTCCATTGTAACCAACAGCAGAAGTTCCGAAAGAATGCTGGCGCTAGTTCTCCGACAACGGCTTTAAAAGCACATTGCCTGCGAGCGTTTTCTAGGATTCTCCAGGACAGAGGTTTTGCAAGGACCTACGCAAATTTACGGGAATTGACTAAAAATTATGCAGTCCAATGGCGATAGTCAACTAGCCACAGTTGGGGATGGACTCACAATGGTCGAATATCGTTCACAATTGGAACCCATTCGATCTCTCTTCTAGCGAACATGAGTTGTTCGCAAGGGGACGGCCGTTGTCAAAGTTCAAACAGCAATTCTTCGCGCCTGCACCACTCGTCGACGATATCTATCGGGCCAACCACGCAATCACAGACGTCAAACATGTTCATGGCCTGCGATATTCGCCGCCATGGCCCTGGATGCTTGCTGTCGCCCTAAGCCTTGCGATGTGGACATTCGTCGGATGGCTTGTGGCGGTCGCTATAAAATAGACTAGAGCATCCGACACTTAACTTGACGCGTAGCCATCGTGGCAGAAGTAGTTTTGGCATTCCTGTGGCGAGAAGTCGTGGATGAGGACACCAATTCTTCGCCAGAGGTCATCGACGGTTCGTTCTGCAGCCTTTCGCAGTCCCGTCTTAAACTTGGCGAAGGCTAGCTCGATAGGATTTAGATCTGGGGAATAGGGCGGCAGGTATATGAGCCCCGCACCGACTGCCTCGATCGCTTCACGCACGCCGGTGACCTTGTGGCTGGAGAGGTTGTCGATGATGACTGTGTCGCCTCGCGAGAGGGTTGGGACGAGCACCTTCTCGACATAGATGAGGAACGCGTCGCCGGTCATGGGGCCTTCCAGCACCCAGGGCGCGACCAGACCGTCGCAGCGCAGGCCGCAGGTGAAGGTTGTAGTCTTCCAATGACCCCACGGGGTCTTGCAGACGAGCCGCTGACCTCTTCGACATCGTCCGTAGACGCGGACCATCTTGGTGTTGGCGCCCGTCTCGTCGACAAACACCAGCTTGGTGGGGTCAAGGCTTGCCTGACTAGCCTTCCAGCGTTCGCGAGCCAGGGACACGTCGGGCCGATCCTGTTCGGCGGCGTGCAGCGTTTTTTTTGAAGGTGATCGCGTGCCGTTTAAAGAAGCGACGAACCGCGGCCTCCGAAGTCTTCAGCCCAAGACTTGCCAATAGCCGCTGTACGATCGCTTCCAGCGTCAGGTCCGGTTCCGCGGTGGTCAAGTCCAGCAGCCAAGCCGCGTGCGGCTCCAAGGGTGAGCGGCTCTTGCCTCCCCTCGGTCGAGGGCCCACGCCGCCCGTCTGGCTGTAGAGTTGAGCCCAGCGGACCGCCGAGGCAGCGCTCACCTTGAACCGCTCCGCCGCCTGCCGCCGCGAAGCTCCCGCCAAAATCTCCGCGACTACCCGTGACCGAAGATCGTCCGAATGCGCAGTCGTTCCCATGTCCCGCCTCCGAATCAGAGACCACATGGACTCACGCCAAACGCGTCGTTGGAAGCCATCCCCCGATCACGTTTGATTCAACTCAATTGTCGGATGCTCTAGCGCGGCGACACTCGCCAAAACAGGCCCGATCCGAGGTCCCACCATGAATCGCAACGCTGCATTGCAACGGCGCGATCGGCCGCCATTTGGCGGTTGGGATTTCCATGCTAATGCATTAACTTCGCCCGGCGCCGATGCGCCGGGAATACC
>JBEKUP010000166.1:0-2656 GCA_049514915.1 Occallatibacter sp.
GTGAGCATGGTTACCTTGGCCATCCTGTCGAGATGCCGCATGGTGATGTATCGCTGGAGATGCATGGTCTGGCGGGTAATGATCAGCAGCGTCAGAACCATGCCAAAACCCGAGTAGACGGCGCCGGCCACAAAGTAAGGAGGAAAGATGGTCGTGTGCCAGCCCGGTATGAGGGACGTTGCGAAGTCCATGCTCACAATCGAGTGCACAGAGAGCACCAGAGGCGTGGCCAGTGCGGCGAGAATCAGGCTAACCATCTCGTAGCGGGCCCAAGTGCGGAACGACCCGTTCCATCCCATGCTCAGAAATCCGAAAATGACCTTTTTGATTTTTCCTGTGGCGCGATCACGCAACGTGGCCAAGTCCGGAACGAGGCCCAGGAACCAGAAGACCAGGGAGATGGTGAAATATGTGCTGACGGCAAACACATCCCATACCAGAGGGGAACGGAAGTTGACCCACAGCGGGCCGCGTTGGTTAGGAAAATAAGGAAAGATGAAGAATGCATCCCAGGGACGCCCCAGGTGAATGAGCGGAAACATGCCCGCGCATATCACCGCCATGATCGTCATGGCTTCCGCCGAACGGTTGATTGAAGTGCGCCACTGCTGCCGGAAGAGCAGCAGAATAGCGGAAATCAATGTGCCTGCGTGCCCGATACCAATCCAGAAAACGAAGTTGGTGATGGCAAACGCCCAGCCCACGCTATTATTGAGACCCCAGATCCCGACGCCTTTGGCAAAGAGGTAGGTAACCACTGCGGCAAAGTCGATCAGCCCTATCAATGCAAATGCAAAACAGATCCACCAGCCTGTTCCAGGCCGTGCTTCCAACGGCCGGGATATGTCATCGGTGATCTGCTGAAGAGAAACGCCTTCGTCAACCCAGCGCGCAGGCGGAAGTAGTTGCGAGGCAATTCTTACGGGTGTATCAGTCAATGCGCTCATGCGCTTCGCTCCTTAGGCAGTATTGAGTGGATTGCGAATCTTCTTGAGATATCCCACATTAGGCCGTACTCCCAGTTCTTCCAGGACGTGGTAGTGTCGCCGGTTCTCGCGCAGTTGCGAAACGCGACTTTTAGGATCCTTCAAATCGCCGAAGACAATTGCTTGGGTAGGACAGGACTGCTGGCATGCAGTTTGGATATCGCCCTCAGCGAGGTTGCGCATTCCCTGCAGCGCCATGTTCTTGGCCAGTTGAATCCGCTGAACGCACAAGCTGCACTTTTCCATCACGCCGCGCGAGCGCACCACGACATCCGGGTTCAGCACCATGCGTCCCAGCGGACTGGCCATGTTGAAATCAAAATCCGGATTGTCCGTGTAGTTGTACCAATTGAAGCGCCGGACCTTATAGGGACAATTGTTGGCGCAGTACCTGGTGCCGATGCAGCGGTTGTACACCTGCTGATTCAATCCGTCGGAGCTGGTGGTTGTCGCTAGCACTGGGCACACCGTCTCGCACGGAGCGTTCTGACAGTGCTGGCAGAGCATCGGCTGGTGCACGCTGCGCGGATCACCCTCGGTGCCGGTGTAGTAGCTGTCAATACGGATCCAGTGCATGATGCGGTTGCGCCGGACTTGATCCTTGCCCACGACGGGGACGTTGTTCTCCGCCTGGCACGCGACCACGCAGGCGGAACAGCCAGTGCAAGCGTTCATGTCGATCGCCAGTCCCCAGGAATGTTCCCCGTGGAGTCGATCGGCCCAGAGTGTGGGCAATGCTTCTTTGTTTTCCGGTTCGGGATGACTCAGCTCTTCCAGCGTGGTTTCGAGAACAATCGGCCGGCCTTCCATTGAAAAATGGCTTTGCGTGCTCACAACGTCTTCGTGACGTCCAGTTTTCTCGATGCGCACATTTGTCGCCGAATACTGCCGCGCTCCATTGGCGGTGAACGTAAGCGGGAAAACATTTACACCGACGTTCCGTCCGACCTTGCCAACCTGCTTGCGTCCATGGCCCATTGCCAATGAGATAGTGCGTGATTCTTGCCCGGGTTGAATGAAGACTGGCGCTTCAATGCTGCCCTGTCCGGCCGTCAGTTTTACGACATCGCCTTCCGACAGTCCGAGCTTTTCCGCAAGTTGAGGACCTAGAGCCGCGTAGTTTCCCCAAGTCACTTTGCTGATGGGATCGGGAAGCTCCTGCAGCCAAGGGTTGTTGGCATGTCGCCCGTCACGAGCGCCAATACTCTCGTAGAAGTGCAACTCATAGCTGTCTTGCGCGTGAGATCTCGGTGCCTTCATGATGGTCTCGGAGACCGCCTTCCAATCGCCGCGATGCACCGGCGCAACACCTTTCTCTATCGCGGGTAAAATCACCACGCCATCTTGAAGCGAACGCTCCCAGAATGCGGTTGCATTCTGCAATTCCTTCTGTCTGGGAAATATGTTCTTGGTCCAGAATGCGCGCAGATAGTTGTAGTAGTTCGTCTCGGTATTGCCTGACCAGGCGAGAAGGCTCTCTTGTGCTGCGCGCGTTGAGAACAAGGGAGCGATCAACGGCTGCGCGAGACTGAAATAGGAGTCCACAGGTTCGGCGTCGCCCCAGGCTTCCAGGAAATGGTGATCCGGACAGATCGCATGGGCGTGAGAGCTGGTTTCATCGGATCGGTCGGAGAACGAAACAGAGAGCGCGACTTTTTCCATCCCGCTCA
>JBEKUP010000167.1:0-2591 GCA_049514915.1 Occallatibacter sp.
CGCCCTGCCGACTTCGACATGATGTGACCAGCTCAAACTGTTGTGCCGGCACAACACGGGAATTCGCGAACAGACCAGCTTTGCTATGCGGAGCGTCGCAGGGTGAAACCCGGCTGCTTCGGCGTATTCAGCTATCTGCCCACGATATTTGCCGCCGCCGTAGGCCAGGACATCACCCAACCAAGCAACAAGAGTATCCGTACCTCTCGTAATTTGTCCCGTCGTCTGGACCAACTGGGCAACCAACCGGGACCACGACTCCCGATCCATGCCCGGATTTAATATGAGCCCAAGACGGGTCGCGGAACACACCTGGCCGTTTGGCAGGCCTCTTAGCAAAGTCTCGTGGTCAAACGACATGGTTGAGGGCGCTCCGAGTTGGCTCTAGGCAACCAACTTCAATGCCGACGAAGGCAAGGCAGGCAGATTGAGTCGCTTCCGCATGGCTTCCACCTGCTGGCGAAACCACTCATGGCTGCACGCATGCTTGCCTGCATAGTCACGCAAGCTTGCTGGGCCGAATTCTGCGATGCCCGTGACGTGAACGAACAAATCCACCGAGAGATCGCGGTCCTTGGCCCCCGCAAATTCATAGGCGATGTCGCGGGCAATTCGCATATTGCTGCCATTTTCTGTACGGCCATCCCCGCACAAAAGATCCCGAAGTTCCTCAAGAAGGCCCCATTTGGCGGCATCGCGAAGAATGTCCTCGGCTGAATCAAACTTGGAAAAGTCGGCTTCGATAGCGATAATCGGTGTACTTATGAAGTCTTTACCAGATTCCAGGAAAGATGTGGTTCTCATTTTATAGACTTATTTTGTGGTTCAGGTTGTGTCTTCCAACAAGGGCGTCGGCCCCGTTGGGAGTGTTGATTTGCTGCACCACCACAATAACCGATCCCGACGCGGAGAAACAGGCACGCTACGGCCATCCATTGGCCATTTTCGAGCCATGTGCTTTCTCGCCATAGTCCGATGTCTCAAGTCACACGCACAGCCGTAGGAATGGCGCTTCGTCGGTCCCGAAATGAGCTAGGATGGAGTCAGGAAGAACTTGAGGACAAAGCCGGAGTGGCACTTGGAACGATCAAGCACGCCGAAAATGGACGACCAATTACCCCAAAATCCTACGCACGACTTGTTGAAGCCATCAACAAGGAGCTCGCCTCAAGGACCCCGCCAAGGCCGCTCTTGGATATGCCGTATCCTTGCGAGGAAATCGGCGCGGCCGAGAATACGTCCGCCCAGTCGTTCCCTGATAGCAACGTTGCGCCTGCCGCGACCCCATTGGACAATCCCCATCTCTCTGCCATTCACGAAGCCCTGCGCCACATAGAGGGTGCCCAGACGGAGACGAAACTCAGAATGGGCGAAATTCGGTCGCCTGCTGAATTGAAAGATTTGTGGGCTATCGACAACACGGCATACGGCAACGCAAACATCACTTTCGAGCATTTTCTGGCATTGTGGAGAGCGTTCCCCCTGGGTCTGCGGGTATTATTTTTCGAGAATGAGATCATGGGCGCGATGGGCATCTGGCCCGTTTCCTGCCAATGGGCGGAACGTCTCCAGGCCGCTCGGCTCAAGGAAGCCCAGCTCAATAGTGGCATGGTGCGTCAACAAGCAGGCAAGCCCGCGCAATGCTGGTACGTGACGGGAATCGTCCTGCGAGAGCAACTGATCGGAAGCCGAGGAAGCAAGATGTTACTCAAAGACGGCCTCGGATCATGGCTTCGACAGGCAAGAATCCAGTATCCCTGCCAGATACTTGCGTTGGCCTATTCAAAGCATGGGAAGCGGCTATTGGAGCGTTTTCAGTTTTTCAAGGTCCAGGATGAGACAACCATGCCGGACAAATGCCCGCTCTTCCGCTTAAATCTCGGTTCAAGGACTGAATTGGTCGAAATGCTGCGTCAGCGCCAGCTCGACCCAAGCTGATTCAGAAATAGCGAAGCCGATATGCCCAAAAAAAGTCCCAAAATAGCGCTGCTTGAAACTAAGCAAATAGAACAATTTATACCAGTCCTCCGCGAAGTGGAGCTGGGCGATCGTTTCCTGCTAGCAATGCTTCATTGGTGCGGGTTCGGCCGGCGCTCAACGCCTCTCGACATATGGCACGTTTTCCTTGTGAAACGCGCCGATGAGACGCTGGGCGTAATCGGCCTCTATCGCCAGCCGGGGATGAGCAAGCAGGTCGGCTGGATTGGTTGGTTCGGAATACGGCGCCGATTTCGGAGGAAGGGTTACGGTACCAGCGCCGTTCAGGGTTTGGTCGCGTTTGCGCAGGAAATCGGTTGCAAAACGCTTTGGGTCTATACGGGGTCAAAGGACAAGGCTGCGATGCGATTCTACCAAAGTTTAGGGTTTGGGATTGTCGGAATCGCTAGGAAATGCGCCCGAGGGCAGACGATGGACGACTCGGATGTTGTATTGCGTCGGGAGATTCATTCGTGATCGTGATCGCTGCATTGTAAGCGTCCGACGGAGTACCCCAGCCAGCGTCATTGATCGTCACGAGTAATGACGGTTTGGTCGTCACGACATGGATGACCATATCGTGACGACCTACAGGACGCTATTGCGGCTTCCAG
>JBEKUP010000168.1:0-2587 GCA_049514915.1 Occallatibacter sp.
TAGGGGTATACTGTCGGCATGTCTCATACAGTGACCGACAAAGAGAAGCTGATCTGGCGCATCCGGCGCATCCGGGGACAGGTCGAAGCCGTGGAACGCGCCCTCAACGATGAGAAAGACTGCTCCGACGTGCTTCAGTTGATCACCGCCGCACGCGGGGCGATGAACAGCCTCATCGTCGAGGTCCTGGAAGGGCACATCCGCGAGCATGTGCTTGATCCCAAACAAAAGCCCGACTCCGAGCACATCCAAGCCGCCGAAGAACTGATTGATGTGCTCCGGTCTTACCTCAAGTGAGCGAGCAATCTCTCTTGTTATGAGAGAAGTGCAATGGCATCGTCGCACAAGTTCCGCATCGAGATCAGCACCGCCAACCATAGTCCATCTCAACAGGCTGGTATTCAGCAGGTCCCTGTCGGCTCCCCACGGCCGGAGCCAGCCAACTCCGATAGCGGGCACGCGATCAAGAGACTGGAAATCGCGCGGATTCTCTTCGTTGCTTTGGCTGCTGCTGCCGTTTGGTTTCATCTCTGGGAGCCTTTTCCGCACATCAGCGTCATCGGCGTGGTGGCGACGCTGATTGGTGGTTGGCCCCTCTTCTACGAGGCCTTCGAGAACATTATTGAGCGACGCATGACGATGGAGCTGGCGATGACGATCGCCCTTTTGGCGGCGCTCGCCATCGGTGAGTTCTTTACTGCTCTAGTCATCACGGGCTTCGTGCTTGCAGCCGAAGTGTTGGAGGGGCTCACGGTTGGGCGGGGCAGGCGCGCGATCCAGGACCTTCTGGATTTTCTTCCCAGAACGGCCACGGTCCGGCGGAATGCCCAAGTGATGGAAGTGGCCGCCGACCAAGTTCTAGTTGGCGACACCATAATTGTGAAGCCCGGAGGACACATCCCCGTGGATGGCATAGTGCTGGGCGGCTGTTCGTTTGTAGAGCAGGCGGCTATCACAGGCGAGCCAATGCCGGTCGAGAAAGCAGTAGGCGATGCGGTCTATGCAGGAACCATAAACCAGTCGGGAGCACTAGAAGTTGAGGCGCAAAAGCTGGGTCGTGACACCACATTCGGCAGGATCATTGAAGCCGTTGAACGCGCTGAGAAATCACGGGCTCCGATTCAGAAGACGGCAGACCGCTTGGCGGGCTATCTGGTCTACTTCGCATTGGGAGCCGCCATACTAACCTTCCTTATCACGCACAATATGCGATCGACGATTTCGGTCATCATCGTCGCCGGAGCCTGTGGCATCGCGGCTGGAACTCCTCTCGCGATACTTGGAGCAATTGGCCGCGCCGCGCATCAGGGAGCCATCGTGAAGGGCGGCTTGTACCTGGAGGCGCTGGCCGCCGTCGATACCGTGCTACTCGACAAGACCGGCACGCTGACCTTCGGAACTCCTCAAATTCGTGAAGTCGTTTCAGCCAACGGTTTCAGTGAGCGGCAGATTGTAGCCACCGCCAGTATTGCCGAACGTAAGTCCGAACACCCTTTGGCCAAAGCCATCCTTGTGAGAGCCGCCGATCTCGCCATCCGTCTCGCTGACCCCGATGAATTCTCCTACACGCCGGGGAGAGGAGTCAGCGTGATTTATCGAGGCGAAGAGCTCCTTGTTGGTAGCCGGACACTCCTGGCGGAGCATGGCATCAATGGGATTCTTCCGGTTGATGGCAATAGCTCTGATGGAGCCTCGGAGGTCTACGTGGCCCGCGCGGGGCAACTGCTTGGCAACATCCGAATTGCGGATGTGCTGCGTCCGGAAGCCAAGGACGCAGTCGCAGCAATGCGACAGATGGGGTTGAGAACAGTCCTGCTGAGTGGAGATGCGCAGTCTGCTACTTCCGCGGTGGGGCTGGATCTCGGGGTAGATGACGCAGTAGGAGAACTCCTGCCGGAGCACAAGGCAAAGTGGGTCAGCCAGCTTCGCGCGCAAGGCCGAAAGGTGGCAATGGTCGGGGACGGAATCAACGACGCTCCAGCGCTAGTAGAAGCCAATGTCGGAATCGCCATGGGTTCAGGAACTGACATTGCCAGAGAAAGCGCAGACGTAATCTTGATCGGAAGTGATCTGTCTAAGTTTGTCCAAACGCTGCGCGTCGCCCGACGCTGCCATGGAATCATCATGCAGAACTTTGTGGGCACGCTTCTAGTCGACAGTATTGGCGTCGGAATGGCGGCTTGTGGCCTCCTGAATCCGCTGCTTGCTGCCTTCATTCACGTCACGTCTGAACTGGCCTTCATCTTGAACTCCACGCGTATGCTAGCCGCCCGGTCCTCCTCTCCGTCAACTGTCTCGCAGATTGCGACAGAGGGGCAATCTGGATAATTGTCCGTTCATCGGTCGGATTCGTAACGGTAAACGCCGCAGGGGCTTGAAATCGCCAAGTACGGGTGTGCAACCGCGCCATAGATCGCAACCCGTGTTTATCCGCGAAGTACTTGGCGTCGGAGTCTCCGGATGTGTAATCGCCCAAACGGAAACTGGATCTCGCAGGACACCGGCGGCGAGCTGGATTTAACGTCGCATCCTCTCCAAAACTCCACTTAGAAAGAATTTCACGGAATGCCTACCATTATTCAGTTTC
>JBEKUP010000169.1:0-2583 GCA_049514915.1 Occallatibacter sp.
GTGTCCGTAGAAGAATTCGCGCTGGTCCAGCGACTTAACCGTGATGGACTTGTTCAAGATGTTGCTCATTGGTCTCTACCTGCAAGTTGACGAATATCGTTCTCTGTTGCGGAGGGTTCTGCCGGGCGTCGGCGAGTTGCGTGAACATCTGCGAGATGTCCTGCTTGGAGATATCGCGGCCGCCGAGTCCGGCCACAAAGTTCAGCAGCAGCGGCGCATGCGCGTCGCGTGCCAGAGCCGAAGCTACGTTCGTAAATACCGTTCCTTCGTATCCCAATGAAATATTCTTCTCCAGAACGCCTACTGCTTTTGCATTGGCAAGGAGTGTGCGCAGTTCGGCGGCAGGAAAGGGGCGCAGGCAACGCAGCTTAAGTAGTCCTACGCGATGTCCGCTCTCCCTAAGCTGATCGACGACCACGCGCACGGTTCCGCAAACGCTTCCCAGAGTCACAAGTACGGTCTCGGCATCTTCACAGCGGTAGGTGTCCACCATGCCGTTGTAGGATCTTCCGAAGCGCTGGGCAAAGGCGCGATCCGTCTCAGAGATCACCTGAGCTGCATGCAGGATGCCCTGGTGCTGCTGGTACTTGAACTCCATATAGTCGGCAGGCGTTGCGGTAAAGCCCATGTTGACAGGCTTCGCCAGGTCCATCTTATTGGTGGTCTGGAAGGACGGCAGGAACTCGTCGACTTCCGCCTGTGGGGGTACGTCCACCAGTTCGTAGGTATGGGTAAGCACGAAGCCGTCGAGGTTGACCATCACAGGGGTGAGTACCTCGGGATGTTCGGCGACGGCGTAGGCCTGCAGCATCATGTCAAGTGCTTCCTGCGCATCTTCGACGTAGAACTGAATCCAGCCGCAATCCAGCAGGGACAGCGAATCGCGCTGGTCGCCGTAGATGTTCCATGGCAGAGCGAGCGATCGGTTGGCGTTCATCATGACGATTGGAAATCGTCCGCCACTTGCGTAGTGCAGGCACTCCGCCATGTAAAGTAGTCCCTGCGAGGATGTTGCAGTAAAGGTGCGAGCGCCGACCGCACTTGCGCCCGTCACCGCCGACAGGGCCGAATGCTCAGATTCAACGTGCATGTACTCGGCGGCAAGCGAGCCGTCTTCGACCATCTCCGCCAGGCGCTCGACCACCGTTGTCTGGGGAGTGATCGGGTAGGCTGCAATTACATGCGGCTTGGCCAACCGTACGCCCAGGGCCACCGCTTCGTTGCCGGAGACGAAAGCCTTTTCGCCAAACTCCTTCATACGCCGCCCTCGCTCATCTTGATGGCGTGTCTTTTGCACGCCCGGGCGCATATGCCACACCCTTTGCAAAAATCGTAATCGATTGTGATGCCCGTGCCCGCTACTGAGATCACACCCTCCGGGCATACCAGGTAGCATTGCAGGCAAGCGTTGCAGTGCTCCGCCTCTACTTGCGGCGTCTGCGTGCGCCAACTGGCAGTGGTGTCCACCAGATGACCCGCGGTAAAGGATGTGCCTTGCGGCAGGTTGTCAATGTGTTTGGGACGCGTAAATGGCCGGACCTTGGGGTGGCTCATGCTGTTACTCCAACTACTTGAGCATAGGCTCGCCGCAGCACCTCTGAGTTTTTGCGAGCGAGCGCAGGGCTCATCTCATGCGCGACGCCTTGCAAAGCAGACTCCAACCGGATGATGCCCGAGGCTGCAACCAGGGCGCCCAGCATGGCGGTGTTCGTTATGGGACGGCCTAAACTTTCCATTGCCAGCGCGGTCGCATCTACGGCGACGATTTCGTGCGTGCCGGCAAGGCCGCGATACTGCTCCGGCTGAGTGCTGTTGACCACCAGCTTTCCGGTGGGCTTGAGGCCGGCGACAACGGCAGCGTTCATGAGAGTCTCGTCGAGCACCACCACATAATCGCACTCGGTGACGGCGCTACGGTCCGTGATCTTCTTATCGTCGATGCGCGTGAAGCCCAGAACCGGTGCTCCGCGACGCTCGGGGCCAAACGATGGGAATGCCAGCGCGTACTTGTCTTCATAGAGCGCCGCAGCCAATCCCAGCAGGCGGGCCGCGGTGAAACCACCTTGCCCTCCGCGGCCATGCCATCGCACTTCAAGCATGTTGGCCTCGCGCTTTCTCGCGCAGCTTGAGCAGGCGCTCACCGGCAGCAGCCAGCGTCGCGGAGCGCTTGGCGAAGTGGAAGCGAATCAGGTTGCGCACCGGCTCGCGGAAGAAACTCGAACCGGGGACGGCTGCGACTCCCACCTCGCGCGCAAGCCACTCGCAGAACTCGACATCGTCTTTCCATCCGAATTCGGAGATATCGACCATCACATAGTAGGCGCCCTGTGGATGGCTGTAAGTGAGTCCGGCATTATCGAGATAGCTAAGAAACAAGTCGCGCATCTCTGTGTACTCGGCAAGCAAGCCGGCGTAATAGCTGTCAGGGAACTCCAGCGCGGTGACGGCGGCGGCCTGCAAGGGCGCGGCTGCGCCCACGGTCAGGAAGTCGTGCACCTTGCGAGCCTCGTTCACGATCAGCGGAGGCGCGATCACATAACCAAGTCGCCAGCCGGTGATGGAGTAGGTCTTGGAGAGCGAACT
>JBEKUP010000170.1:0-3001 GCA_049514915.1 Occallatibacter sp.
CGAACCTCTTTCATGTGAAGATTGCAAGTGCAACTTTACCCCAAACTGGAAACCTTGAGTCTCTGCTGCTTTCCCGTAACGCAACCAATGTGGGCAGCGTTTCCGGCCAGTATCAATCCGTTTACGGCGTCGTGATGGCGCAGAATTCAGCATCGCCCGCTGTGCGAACGATGACCGATATGACCGACGCTCAGGCTCAGGACGCCATGAAGCGGGCCATTGAGATCGATGCTCTTGCGGATGCGGAACTCAAGGAAGCAGATCAGATGGGGCAACAGATCTCGGCAGCGGCGCCAGGCAGCGCGCCGATTCTTGAAGCTGAGGCCGATGTGTGGGTGGTGCGTGCTAACGCCTATACCCAGGCGGCGCTCGCCGAGTTGATGCGTACGCGCGGAATCGATCTCGCCAATCAAAGCGCGGCAGCGAAACTGGCAACCACGCACAATACGAACAACAACGGCCTTATCAACGGGGCTCTGACGAACAGGTAATGCGCAATGACGTCTCCAATTCCCAATCCGCACATCGCCGTCTCGATGCTTGCGTTCTTTCAAGGGACGCAACTGAATCTCTTCGAGCGCTTTCTGACCCAGGCCGTAGCCGGGATCGACTCGACCAGTATCACAAGTGGGATGCAGAATGTCGCCTACGTCGTGCTGCTCGTGGGTTTTCTCTGGCAGCTCTATCAGTCGGCTTTGCACGGCGGAGACGTGCGCGGATTGGGAACCAATCTGATCAAATACATCGTTACAGCGCTGGTGGTGATGAACTATGGGACCATCTTCACGACGATCAACCAAGGATTCGTCAACGCTGGGAACTGGGTCAGCAATGCGTCGGGGGCATATAACCTCTTTGAGAATTGGAAGAACGACCTTCAGACGCAATACAGCCAGGCCGGCGTCCAGCAATTGTGGGGACTGATAACGGGTTCAATGGCAGGACTTATAGATGGTCTGTTGATTATCGTCGCCTACTTGCTGTATCCCATCGTCATCGTTGTTTTTGGTTTCTTCTACATGTTCTACGGTAGTGTTCTCTACATCTTTGGCCCGATAGTGATCGCCCTGTTACCCCTGGGAGGCGCTAACCGGATCGCCAAGTCGTATATCGAGAATGTCTTTATTTGGAATTCCTGGCCGATCCTTTACGGAGGATTCGGTGCGTTGTTGAGCGCTGTACAGATGGGTCAGGTTGGTCAGATGCTTAGCCAGAATGATTTCCTGGGTGGGTTGGGGAATCTCGAAGGCTCATTCCTTATCGGAATTGCCAGCATCATCTATTCGCTGGCCATTGCGGTCATTCCGTTCATTGCCAAGCGGATCGTCAGCGGCGATGTTGGGGCAACTGCAGTTGCCTTGGCGGGCGTAGCGGCTACTGCTGTGACCGCCGGCATCGCTGCCGGCGAAGGCGCGGCCGCCGGAATTGCTGCTGCCGGCACCAGTGCTTCTCACGGAGCAGAGACTGGCAGTAGCGCCGTGAGCACTGCGGCATCTGCGGGACGGTTGACTGGCTCATCGGCTGGATCAAATCAGCCCGCATCGCCTCAGACGTTGCCAGCAACTACATCGGGATCCATCGGTGGGAGCCCAACGATCGACGGCCACGCAAATCAGATTCGCGGTGCATTTAGCGATGTGATGGGATCGGATTCGAGTGATGGAACAGCCGAGAGTGAAATTGCCCCGGCTGCCACTTCGACAGAGACCACCAGCGGAGCCAACCGGGAGAGCACCGGCCATTCGAGAACATCTGCGCCGGCAAGGAGAGGTCCGAGCGTCCACCGTTACAACATAGGAACATGGGGCGCCTACCATGCTGCCCGCATTACGGCGCAGGGGTTGGCTAACGTGACGAAACGATCATCGGAGAAGGATTAGGAGGTTCTTCATGAAGACGAAAGCGGATGCTTCCGGCGAGGCCGCCATCGTGAGGCCCAAGTATTACGAGGTGGACGGGGCCATACGCGCGAATGCGAATCGCGCATGGTTGCTTGCGTTTCTGACGATCCCCATCGCGCTGGCCGCGATTGTCTTCGCCGTCTTCGCGCGCATGCAACCGCCAACCGTGATTCGCATCGGCCCGAATGGCGATGCTTCAATTGTGGGCAAGCCCGCCAAAGGTGCTGTGGCGGATCTCGCTGCAGCGGGCACAGACCAGTTTCTCGATGAAGCCTTCGTCAAGCGCTTCCTGACTAACTATCTCAACTACTCGCCCTCCGATGTGGACGACCACTGGGCGGCAAGCCTCAACATGATGACTCGCAACCTGCGCGGCTACACGTTGAAGGCGATGGCCGACGACAATACACGCGGCAAGATCGACGACGGACAGATTCAATCGGTCTTTCATCTGCGCGAGCTTGACGCCGTATCGGGAGAGCCGCTCACCTATCTGGTCTACGGGATCAAGGATGTTCACCATCTCTCGAACGGAGAGTACAGCGAGCGGCCCATCGATGGCGAGCGACGCAATCAGATCCTGAACGCGCCCGACACGGTAACCAGTAGCGAAACCGCGGCAAGTCAAGGAGGTCAGTAATGGCAACAGCAACAGTGAGCGTACCTCGAAACGAGCAACAGCCGGCACCGACCGCCGAGCCGAGCCGTAGACGCAGGCGCGGGCACGAGGAGGATCAACAGGCACGGTACTTCCTGGCCAAGGAGGGTTCGTCGCCCGACAAACCAGAACTCGGTGCTGAAGCCGCCAACGAGGGCGAGGCTCTAATCCGCGCCTTTCAGACAAAAAGCGGTTTGCTCTACGCCGTCGTGGTTTACAAGGCGGAGGCGGAGATCCAGGGCGGCTCTCCGACATTGGTGAAGCGGCCTTTACGCAAGTAACAGGCCCAAGGTCAACGGATTCAAAGAGGATACAACCCTGAAATACGGACCTTGTCATCCTCCTTTGACGCCTTATCGCACGCGCGATGAGGAATTCCGCTGACCCGGTTGTACGCCGTGCATGAATGACAGCTTGGAGGTGAAAGTCCTCTTCACATCCA